>JAKLHK010000044.1 GCA_022710185.1 Bacteroidota bacterium | reverse complement strand
GCATAGCCTTCTACCTGGGAATGCCCAAGGAGCTGATTATGGCCATCACTACCCATTCCAGCCCGGCAGTGATCGACCGCCACTACCTTTCCATTATGCCGGAGCACATCAAGCAAGTGATGGAGCAAGTGTTTCAGAAGGACCGGCTGAAGTAAGCAGCTCAGCCTGAAAGGTTGGTCCAGTTTTTCTGATCCACCTCAAAACTGAAGGAGAAAAGGCAATGAGCTTATACTGGTAGCCAGGCAGCGCCTTGTTCTCACTGGTTTCCAGGGGTAAACTTTGGCCGAGCCAGTCCCTGGATATGGGTTTGTGGCCATCCTCGTATCGCTTATGCTATGTTTCCTCCTCCTTATCTTTCCTGTCTCAGAAGGCCCCGGAACGGATAGGACAGGATAAGCACCTTGATTGCCAGATTATTCGATTGGAGATTATTCGATTGATCACGAGGCCACTATCCACTTTCCACTTTCCATTGACATTAGCCACTAGCCACTAGCCACTAGCCACTAGCCATTAGCCATTAGCCACTAGCCACTAGCCACTAGCCACTAGCCATTATTACATATTCCTCCGGTACTGCCCGCCCACCCCGAACAGGGCCGAGGTGATCTGCCCCAAAGACGCAAACTTCACGGTCTCCATCAGGCTTTCGAACACGTTCTCCCCGGCCATAGCCCTGTGTTTGAGTTCTGCGATGGCCTTGCTTCTTTCCGCTTCCCACATTTTCTGGTAGGCTGTTACGGTGGCGATCTGACGCTGCTTTTCTTCTTCCGTGGCCCGGATCACCTCGCCAGGGATGATGGTGGGCGAACCTTCGGATGAAAGGAAGGTGTTCACCCCTACCACAGGGAGCTCCCCGCTATGCTTCCTGCCTTCATAGTACATCGACTCTTCCTGGATCTTGCTGCGCTGGTACATCGTTTCCATAGCACCGAGCACCCCGCCCCGCTCGGTGAGGCGGTCGAACTCCATCAATACGGCCTCTTCCACCAGCTGCGTCAGCTCTTCGATGATGAAGGCGCCCTGCAGGGGGTTCTCGTTCTTCGCAAGGCCCAGCTCTTTGTTGATGATCAATTGGATGGCCATGGCCCGGCGGACGCTTTCCTCCGTAGGGGTGGTGATGGCCTCGTCGTAGGCATTGGTATGCAGGCTGTTGCAGTTGTCGTAAATGGCATAGAGTGCCTGCAGGGTAGTGCGGATGTCGTTGAAGGCGATCTCCTGGGCGTGCAGTGAACGGCCCGAGGTCTGGATGTGGTATTTGAGCTTCTGGGAGCGGTCGTTGCCGCCATATTTCAGTTTCATTGCCTTGGCCCAGATGCTTCGGGCCACGCGCCCCATCACGGCGTATTCGGGATCCACTCCGTTGCTGAAAAAGAAACTGAGGTTGGGCGCGAAATCGTCGATGTGCATTCCCCGGGCCAGGTAGTATTCTACATAGGTGAACCCGTTGGCCAGGGTGAAGGCCAACTGGGAGATGGGGTTGGCGCCGGCTTCGGCGATGTGGTAGCCGGAAACGCTGACAGAATAAAAGTTGCGTACGTTGTTCCGGATGAAATATTCCTGCACATCGCCCATCAGCTTCAGGCTGAAGTCTGTGGAAAAGATGCAGGTATTCTGGGCCTGGTCCTCCTTGAGGATATCGGCCTGCACCGTCCCACGCACCCGGCACACCGTGTCGGCCTTGATCTGCTCGTACACCTCCTTCGGCAGCACCTGGTCGCCCGTAACACCCAGCAGCATCAAGCCCAGGCCGTCGTTGCCTTTGGGGAGGTTTCCACTGTAGGTGGGGGGTTCAAGGCCACGGTCGGCATACATTTTCCGGATCTTTTCCCGCACTTCCTGCTCGAGGCCGTTGGCGAGGATATATTTTTCGCACTGCTGGTCGGTGGCGGCATTCAGGAAGAAAGCCATAAGGGTGGGGGCCGGACCGTTGATGGTCATGGAGACCGAGGTCTTGGGATCGGCCAGGTCGAAGCCGGAATAGAGCCGCTTGGCATCGTCCAGGGTGGCCACGGACACCCCGGCATTACCGATCTTTCCGTAGATGTCGGGACGCAGTCCCGGATCTTCTCCATAAAGGGTCACCGAATCGAAGGCCGTGGACAGCCGGGCCGCGGGCATCCCCTCGCTGAGGTAATGGAAACGCTTATTGGTGCGTTCGGGGCCGCCTTCCCCGGCGAACATACGGGTGGGGTCCTCACCCTGGCGCTTGAAAGGGAATACGCCAGCGGTATAAGGGAATTCGCCGGGAACGTTCTCCAGCAGGTTCCATTTGACGATATCGCCCCAGCTGCGGTAGGAGGGGAGGCTTACTTTGGGTACCTGGGTCCCCGCCAGCGACCGGGATTTCGTTTCGGCCTTGATCTGGGTCCCTCGGACTTCATAACTGAATACATCCCTGGCGTAATCCTTCCGGCGTTTCTCCCAGCCTTTGATGATGTGCAGGGATTCCGGATCGAGGGCTTTCTCAGCGGCTTTTGCGCTGGATGTCAATGCTTCGGCCGCAGGGACATCGTCCCTCAGCAGCTCCCCTGCCACGCTGAGATGCTGGTAGCGCCCGGCAAGCACCGCCTGCTCTTCGGCGCGCCGGTTGTAGCTTCTAACCGTCTCGGAGATCTCGCTGAGATACCTCACCCGCCGGGGAGGGATGATATGCACCCCGGTGCCCGGATCGTGTTCCCCTTCCCTTTTCCATACCGGGAAATCAGCCCCGGCCTTGTAGTTAAGGGTAGCGATGATATGGGTGAAAAGCTCATCCGTGCCCGGATCATTGAAACGGGAGGCCATAGTGCCGAACACCGGCATAGTGCTGGTCTCCTTTTCCCAGAGCTGATGATTGCGCTGGTATTGCTTGCGTACATCACGCAGGGCATCCTCCGCCCCACGCCGGTCGAACTTATTGATGGCGATGATGTCGGCAAAGTCCAGCATATCGATCTTCTCGAGCTGGGTAGCCGCGCCATATTCAGGCGTCATCACATAGAGCGACACATCGCTGTGGTCCACTATCTCGGTGTCGCTTTGTCCGATGCCGCTGGTTTCCAGGATGATGAGGTCGAACTTCGCCGCCCGCATAATGCATAAAGCTTCCTTGATGTGGGCCGACATGGCCAGGTTGGCCTGGCGGGTGGCCAGGGAGCGCATCAACACCCGGGGGGTGTCGATGGCGTTCATCCGGATGCGGTCGCCGAGCAGGGCACCCCCGCTCTTACGCTTGGAAGGGTCGACACTGAGTATGGCGAGGTGCTTTTCCGGATAGGCTTCCAGGAAGCGCCGGGTAATCTCGTCCACTATGCTCGACTTGCCCGCTCCACCGGTGCCGGTGATGCCCAGCACGGGTACAGGGTTGCCACAGCCGGCGCTGTGCAATTGCGCAAGCAGGGGTTCTGCCCCGGCATCGCGGTTTTCGGCCGCCGAAACCAGGCGTGCGATGCTGGCGTAATCGCGATGGTATATATCTTGTGTATTCAGATCATTGATCCTGCCTGAAGGAAAGTCCGATTGCCTGAGGAGATCGTTGATCATTCCCTGCAAGCCCATCTGCCGCCCATCATCGGGGCTGTAAATACGGGTAATGCCGTAGGTGTGGAGCTCGTCGATCTCGTGCGGAAGGATCACCCCCCCACCCCCGCCGAAGATGCGGATATGCCCGCTGTTCTTCTCTTTCAGCAGGTCGAACATATACTTGAAGTACTCCATATGCCCGCCCTGGTAGGAGGTGATGGCGATGGCCTGGACATCCTCCTGCACCGCGCAGTTCACGATCTCGTGCACCGAGCGGTTGTGGCCCAGGTGGATCACCTCAGCGCCGGAGGCCTGCATGATGCGGCGCATGATGTTGATGGCAGCATCGTGGCCGTCATACAACGAGGCAGCGGTTACTATGCGGATCTTGTGTTTCGGGTGGTAGAGGGTGGTGCTATCTTCCATTGCTTGCCAAGGTGTAGAACCACAAAGATAAGAATCCGCGACATATTTAAATAGCTTAATCTGAAGTTGGATACGGCTTCAGTCGGCATTCGATGTCCGGTACACGGTATTCGTAAGGTCATCCATCCTCTTGCAGATCCTGCATCACCTCTGCAACGACCCCGTTCAGCCGGGAGAGGAGCGGGGCTATGCCGGCCATGGGCTCTCCCAGACGTGACCATTGTTCGATCTGACGGACCGAAGCGCCAAGTTCCGCGATCCCGAAGAGGTCGACGGAGGATTTCAGCTTATGGGCCATCCGTCCCAGCATATCATGGTCACCTTCGCGAAATGCGGTATTCAGCGCTTCCACGATCTCGGGGGTGCTCTCGCAGAACACCCTGATCATCTGGGCCAGGGCGCCCCCGTCCCCGTCCAGCATCAGGCTGAGCTTGTGCAGATCATGGTGACGGCCTGTCGGTTTCATGCCTCGGAAAGGGGATTGGTCTTGAGCAGACGATAAATGGTCGACTTGCCGATATCCAGTTTCTCGGCCACCAGCTTCACATTGTGATTGTACTTCTTGAGGTAATGCCCGATAATCAGGCGTTCGTAGCCTTCCAGGGTGTTCTCTTCCAGAAGGAAATCGGTGCGGTAATGGCTTCCGGCAAAACTGATGTCTTCATCCCCGATCACCTCCTCGTTGGCCATCACCGCGGCGAGCTCCACCATGGCCTTCAGTTCGCGCACATTGCCCGGGAATGGGTATTTGAGCAGTTTCTCCTGGGCGGAAGAGGACAGGCTCTTGACTTCCATCCCGTTTTCCTTGCAGAACTCTGCGATGAAGTGCTTGGCCAGGATGAGAATGTCGTTGCCCCGGTATCTCAGCGGGGGCAGTTCGATGGGCAAGCCCAGAAGCCGGTAGTAAAGGTCTTCCCTGAAGTTTCCCTTCTGAACTTCTTCTGCAAGGTTCTTGTTGGTAGCCACAATAAGCCGGGCCTCCACCTTTATGCTCTCGTTCCCGCCTACCCGGCTGAACTCCTTCTCCTGCAGCACCCTGAGGAGCTTGGCCTGCATGTTGAGGTCCATTTCTGCTACTTCATCCAGGAAGATGGTCCCCTTGCCGGCGGCTTCGAACTTGCCGGTCCTCCGGGCATTGGCCCCGGTAAAGGCACCCTTTTCATAACCAAACATCTCGCTTTCAATGAGTTCATGTGGGATGGCCGTAACATTGATCGCAACGAAAGGGTGGGTGGAGCGGGAGGAGTTGTAATGAATCGCCTTGGCTACCAGGTCCTTGCCTGTTCCTGTTTCCCCGCTGATCGACACGGTGATGTTGGTGGAAACGGCCTTTCCGATCAGTTGGAAGATGGCTTTGATGGCCGGGCTGGTCCCTTTGATGACCTGGCTGTACTCATACCGCCGCCCGATCTCCTGGCGCAGTTCGGAGATCTGTTCTTTCAGGGCCATACGCTCCCTGAGGTTGCGTATGGTGTTCCAGAGCCGGTTGCGGGTGTCATCGTCCTTTACAATATAGTCGTATGCCCCTTCCTTCAGCAGGCTCACGGCGGTACTCACATCCTCCTGACCGCTCACCACGATCACCGGCAGCTCGGGGTCGTGGTCCAGCAGCTTGCGGATCACCTCCAGTCCCGACATGTCGGGGAGACTGTAATCCAAAGATACCATGTGCGGACGGCGGTAGATGTTCTTCAGGCATTCGGCCCCGTTCTTATACAGGAACACCTCGTATTCAGGGTTCAGCGAAAGGTGATACTTGAGCATCTCCCCGTAGAGCTTGTCGTCCTCCACGATAAATATTCTGAATGGTTCCATGGTGCGGAAGCTTTTCCCAAAGATAGAATGCTTTGCTGTAAAGGGAAACAATGTTTAGGGGAATGCGGGAGCACCTTTTCGGGCTTCCTGGGAAGCCCTGATCAGGATACAGTTTGGGAATTTCAGTCCATTATTTGGAAGTCAGGCTGAGGGTTATCTTTCTTTATAATATTGATAATCAGATAAAATACCTCGTTTGCCTTCGCATGGCATGATTATCGATTTCCCCAGGTGTCAGTAGCATGCAGAATTTTATGGCCAAGCCCGGTCGAGTGATTTATTGTGTGGATGATGATCCCATGTTCCAGCGTCTCCTGGCCCTGGCCCTGCAGGAGGACCATCCGGGGCTGCGTTTCTTTGCCGCAGGCGAACCTTTTCTGGAGCAATTGTCGAAAGGCGGGAACCCTGACCTGGTGGTACTCGACTATCACCTGGGCAGCATGAACGGGCTGGATATCCTGCGCTACCTGCGTGCGGTACACCCGGAAATCAGGGTGATTGTCCTTTCCGCCCAGGAGGACATCGAAGTGGCCGTGAACGCCCTGAAAGCAGGGGCTTTCGATTATATTGTCAAGGATGCCAGGGCACTGGGCAACCTGAAGCGTTCCATCTGTCAGCTGGAGGAAGTGGACAGCGGTTTTCTGGCCTACAACCTCTAATCTCCCCCAAGGATACTCAGATCATTTTCCGGGGATCGACCCATACGTCGAAGTCTTCGGCACTCACCAGCCCGAGCGCCAGAGCGGCTTCCTTCAGGGTGCTCCCTTCGGTATGGGCCTTTTTGGCGATTTTGGCGGCGTTCTCATAACCGATATGGGTATTCAGGGCCGTCACCAGCATCAGGCTGTTTTCGAGGTTTTTCTTTATGAACGGAAGATTGGCTTCGATGCCCACGGCGCAGTTGTCGTTGAAGGAAACACAGGCGTCCCCGATCAGGCGGGCCGACATCAGCAGGTTATAGATCATCACCGGCTTGAAGACATTGAGCTGGAAATGCCCCTGCATTCCTCCCACGGTAATGGCCGCATCGTTGCCGATCACCTGGGCGCAGACCATGGTCATGGCCTCGTTCTGTGTGGGGTTCACCTTGCCGGGCATGATGGAAGAACCGGGCTCATTGGCGGGCAGTATGATCTCGCCGATCCCGCAGCGGGGACCGGAAGCCAGCAGACGGAGATCGTTGGCGATCTTCATCAGGCTCACGGCGATGGTCTTCAGCGCACCAGAGGTCTCCACCATGGCATCATGGGCTGCCAGGGATTCGAACTTGTTTTCGGCGCTCACAAAGGGATAGCCGCTTAGCCGGGCAATATGGCCAGCCACCTTATCGGCATAGCCCTGGGGCGTATTGATCCCGGTACCCACGGCGGTGCCTCCCAGGGCCAGCTCGGCCAGGTGGGGCAGGGTATGCTCCAGGGCCCGTATACCGTGGTCGATCTGCGAGACATAGGCGGAGAACTCCTGCCCCAGGGTGAGGGGAGTGGCATCCATGAGATGGGTGCGGCCGGTCTTCACAATGTCACGGAACTCCTCGCTCTTGCGCTGAAGGGTGGCGCGCAGCAGGCGAAGACCAGGAAGGGTGACATCCATTACCATCGTATAGGCGGCGATGTGCATGGCCGTGGGGAAGGTGTCGTTCGACGACTGGCTCTTGTTCACGTCGTCGTTCGGGTGCACTTTCTTCTGCCCTTCTCCCAGCACCCCGCCATCGAGCACATGGGCCCGGTTGGCGATCACTTCGTTCACGTTCATGTTCGACTGGGTGCCAGAGCCGGTTTGCCAGACCACCAGCGGGAAATGATCGTCCAGTTTGCCGGCCAGGATCTCATCGCAAACGGCGCCGATGAGCTCGCATTTTTCCTGGGGAAGGACACCCAGTTCCCAGTTGGTGATGGCCGCCGCCTTCTTCAGGATGGCGAAGGCGCGGATAATCTCATCGGGCATCTTCTGCCCGCCGATGCGGAAATTCTCCTTGGAGCGCTGGGTCTGCGCCCCCCAATAACGGTCCGCGGGAACCTCAATGGTCCCCATGGTGTCCTTTTCAATGCGTACGTTCATGTTGCGGTGTTGTGGAATTCCTGTAAAGTTAGGAATTCTCCCCGCTCCCGTACTCCATCAGGAAGGATTTGATGAAATCGTTGATCTCCCCATCGAGCACGGCCTGGGCGTTGCCCACTTCATGGTTGGTGCGGTGGTCCTTCACCATTTTGTAGGGGTGCAGCACATAGCTCCGGATCTGTGAGCCCCATTCGATCTTTTTCTTGGTGCTCTCCAGCTCGGCCTGCTTCTCCTTCTTCTTGCGCAGCTCCATCTCATACAGCTGCGACCGAAGCATCTGCATCGCCTTATCGCGGTTCTGCTGCTGGGAACGTGTTTCCTGGCATTCGATGATGATGCCGGTGGGTTCGTGGCGAAGGCGCACGGCCGTTTCCACCTTGTTCACGTTCTGGCCTCCCGGCCCGCTGGAACGGAAGGTGTCCCAGCTGATATCCGCCGGGTTCACCTCGATCAGGATGTTGTCATCCACCACAGGGTAGGTGAAGACCGACACAAAGCTGGTGTGCCGGCGGTTGGCGCTATCGTAAGGAGATAGCCGGACCAGCCGGTGCACCCCGTTCTCGCTCTTCAGGTATCCGTAAGCAAAATCGCCTTCAAATTCAAGGGTAACTGACTTGATGCCGGCCACATCCCCTTCCTGAAGGCTGATCTCCTTGACCTTGTAGTTGTTGAGCTCGCCCCAGCGGATGTACATGCGCATCAGCATCTGCGCCCAATCCTGGCTTTCGGTACCCCCGGCCCCGGGATTAATGGTCATGATGGCCCCGAGCTTGTCCTCCTCCCCGCTGAGCATGTTCATGAACTCCAGCTCCTCCATCAGCTTCAGGGTCTCGGCGTACTGTGCGTCGGCTTCCTCTTCGCTGGCCTCATCGGCTTCGTAGAAATCCCACATTACCTCCAGGTCGCCCACGCTGCGGCCGAGCCGGTCGTAACGGTCGGTCCATACTTTCTTGTCCTTGATGCTGCGGAGAACTTTTTCGGCTTCCTTGGGGTCGTTCCAGAATTCAGGCTGACGTGATAACTCTTCTTCTTCCGCTATGCGTTGCTGTTTTCCTTCCACGTCAAAGGAACCTCCTCAAGGCTTCAAGCCTCTTACGCATATCCCTGACCTGTTCTTTGGCGATCATGTGATATATTCTTCGTTAGGATAGGATCGAACGGGCCCTCTCCCACACCAATGCGGGTTCAAAGCCTCTTCGGATGGCAAAGGTAGCCATTTTGTGCAGAAGGCTGGGGGTATCCTTGTCCTTCAACGCCTTCCTGCGCTGGAGCAGGAGCTCTTCCAGAACCTGGAGGTATTCTTCTTCCGGGATGCTTCCCAGGGCCCCGGTGATGGTATCGGCCGGGATCTCCCGCTGCCGGAGCTCCAGGCTGAGGCGGATCCGCCCCCAGCGGTTGAAACGGAACTTGTCCCGCACGAAGGCCCCGGCATAACGCGCCGGATCAATATATCCCTCCCGGATGAGGACCTGCGTAATGTCGGCTATGGCCTCTCTTCCTGCCCCCTTGTCCTGCAGGTATTCCCTGAGCTCCGCCGGGCAGCGTTCCCTGCGCCCGGCCCAGAACATGGCCTCCGTCATCAGCTTCTGGTCCTTGCCTTCCATCCTGAGTATTAAGTCTTCAAAGATACTATCAAGAACCAGTATAAACTGTGCATAGACTTTGTTTTCATATCTTATACCCTTAGTTTTGAAAGGGATGCCGGGGGATGCCGGGCTCCAGGTCCTTCGGTGCGTGAATATCATTGACATACAGGCGCTTTGTGCTGTAAACCTTCGGCAGGAAAGCCGTTACAAAATAGCCATATAATGAAGATCAAGTCAGTTAAACACTACATGGCCCTGCTGGCCTGTGCACTGCTCTGGACAGCACAGGCAGAGGGTCAGGGAATCTCGGGAGCGGTGAGCATCACTCCGGCCAACGCCACGGCGGACAGCCTCATTACCATCACTTTCGATCCGCGGCTCGACTGTGAGTTCGGCACCTGGCAATCGCTGGTGGGGGAACCGGTGGTAAAAATGCACTCCGGCGTGACCATCAACGGTACGAGTTGGAACAACATCGTGTGGTACGATCAACCCTCGGCCACCGGAATCCATCCTACCATGACACAGAACCCCGACAGCACCTGGTCCATCACCCTGATCCCACGGTGGTTCTACGGGGTGGCCCCGGGAGTGCCCATAGAGGCGATCAACTGCGTGTTCAACAACGGATCCTGGAACAAGGAGGGCAAGGATTACGACTATCCGGGACATTGCATCGACTTCTACATCCCCTTGCAAACGGCTCCCTCCTGGAATTCCGTCTGGCATAAGACCTACAACCAGCTCGATGCCACCCGGCGCTGGATCATCAATATGTCGATGGATCGCCCGGATTGTGCCTGGGGAGCTGCACGCGTGCAAAGCGGGACCCATTATCCAGGCTTTGTCAGGATAATGAACAACGGACTGTTCAGACGTTCAGATTTTCTCTACAACTACCCGGGGTATCGTCCGGTGATGATCGCATCGGCAGGTGCCGACAGCGCCTGGATCCTGGCCATGAACTCCGGGGCACAACAGATCAAAATATTCAATACTACGGATGGAGGCTGGGTATGGAACGTCCAGGCCGACAGCCTGTTTGATATGGGTCAGGGAAGTTATACCAATGTTATCCATTTCTGGAACAACATGGAAGGGATAATATTGGGAGACCCGGTGAATGGCAGCTGGGATATATATCGTACCTCAGACGCAGGGGCCACCTGGACAAGACTTGATACCAACAACATACCCGTGCCCCTGGCTTCTGAAGCGGGCGTTGAAATGGCTTATTCCGCAGTTGGCGATGCCATCTTCTTCAGTACCAGTGGCGCAAGGATGTTCAAGTCAACCGACCGGGGCCTGCACTGGAGTGCGGTATCCTGTCCTGTCACTACCAAATTCACGTTTGCCAATGCAATGGAAGGCTGGCTCATACAAAACGGCACGTCCAATCTTTTTCATACGGTGGATGGGGGCAGCAACTGGAACCAGATCAGTTATACCGGAACTTTAGGAGGCTACAATATCAAGCATGTTCCCGGAACGTCATCCACACTGGTGAGCAGCAATGGGGGTGCACAGGGGATCCACTTCAGTCTGAATGGCGGACAAAGCTGGTCTCCGGCCGGCGGGCCCGAGTTTGAGAGAGTCTACGGCATCGGCATCTATGACATGAACCACGGATGGGCCGGGGGATATTCGGATACCGTGCAGAACCTGCCGATGTTCCGCCTGGTCACCCCAATGACCCCTGTTGTGGGGAATGTTTACTACAGTAAGCCCTTGCCCTGCCAGGGGGAAAACATTACGGCCTGGCCGGATATCCTGGTCCCTGTGAATCAATGGGAGTGGATCCTTCCCTGGAGTACTCAGCCCCACCTCTCCGATATGTTCCCGAATTTCACTTCGGCTACCCCCGGACCGAAAGATGTGCATCTAAGGGTCCACAATGCATTCGGGGTATATGACTTCCATTTCAACAGGGCCATTACCTTCCGGGAAAAACCAGATTTCAGCCTGGGTACGGACACC
The DNA here is from genome assembly GCA_022710185.1 of Bacteroidota bacterium. GTDB lineage: Bacteria > Bacteroidota > Bacteroidia > Bacteroidales > JAGNHN01 > JAGNHN01. The sequence continues at coordinate 8,229 of JAKLHK010000044.1, read as the reverse complement.
AGCCTGTGTATCGGCCAGTGTGCTGACCTGTTGCCTGAAGTCCAGCAGGACCTGTTCTTCTCGGAATACATCGAAGGCAGCGGGTTTAACAGGGCCCTGGAGATCTATAATGGAACCGGCCAGACAGTAGATATGCATGACTATGCCCTTTGGAAGAATTATAATGGAAGCGGATGGGATGGGGTTTACCAATTCGCGCAGGGCACTGCCCTGGCTCCGGGGGATGTGCTGGTTATCGCCCACGCCCAGGCCGATTCGGCCATTTTATCCGTCGCAGACATCGTCCTGGCCAATACGGACTACAATTACATGATGGGATATACCGGGGATGATGTGCGCGCCCTGGTGAGATACATGAACGGAGATACGACTATTCTGGATTATGTCGGATCAGAAACCCTCGAAAATCCGGGCTGGAGCTGGAGAGTGGGAAATGTCTGGGGGGCAACCAGTGATCATACCCTCGTAAGAAAACCCTTCATCGACCACGGACAAGTGTATTGGGATATCGCAGCCGGCACGGATGATAATTCCTCAGAATGGATGGTGTTCAACATGGATGACTATACCAACCTGGGATGGCATCAAACAATGGATCCCTATGCCTACCAATGGACGGATGCAAATCTCGGATCAACCCTGGATACTTCAGGAGCACTCCACTTCTGCCAGCCTAACCAGCACCCATCCAATCTGTCGCTTAAGCTCACAGACACCTGGGGTTGTTACAGGACCGATGATATCAGCATAACCCCCGGTTTTTTCAGCGTAGACATTGCAGGCGAATATTCCATATGCAGCGGAAACTGCACTGAGCTTACCGCCACTGCCGGGGCAAGCTACCAATGGAATACGGGGGATACCACCCGGACGATCACGGTCTGTCCCCAGACCCCGACAGCCTACCGGGTCACAGTGACCGACGCTACTGGGTGTTCAGGGTCCAACGAACACTTCATCTGGATCACGAGCATCCAGCCCCAGATCACGACCTCTGACGATACCTTGTGCGGGGACGAACAGGCGACCCTCAGCGCTCCGGGCTACGCCCACTACCTCTGGTCCACCGGCGACACTACACCCACAACCCTGGCCTGGCATCCCGGGAACTATAGCGTGTGGTATTCGGTCACGGTGTCCGACAGTGTTGGCTGTACGGGTACGGCCACGGTATCCATTCTGCACCTGGAGAAACCCCAGCTCCTGGTGAGCGGAGACCTCCAGATCAACCTCGGCGACTGCAGTCATCTCTTGGCCACTGGGGGTCAGCAGTACCTGTGGAGCACCGGGGTAATGGCACCAGGCATCACGGTCTGCCCCCAGACCACCACCACTTACAGCGTACAGTCGTGGTACCTCACCGGAGGCTTTGGCTCCAGCTGCCGCGACACCGCCTGGATTACTGTGGAGGTGCTGGAGAACCTGAGTCTTGACCTGAGCCCCGACCCCTTCATCTGCAGCGGGGCCTGCGCTACCCTGAGCGCCACAGGAAACGGCAGCCTGCTGTGGTCCACCGGCGATACCACCAGCCAGATCACGGTATGCCCGGTGCATACCCAGGCATATACCGTAACCCTTACCGGTAGCGGCGGCCAGACGCTCAGCGGAAGCATCACGGTCAATGTGGTCCCTGAGCCGCAGACCGGCATCTTCGGTGGAACCACGGTATGCGCAGGGGAGTGCACCACACTTACCGGCATAGGCGCCGGTACCTTCGCCTGGTCTACCGGGGACACTTCCGGCAGCATCAGCCTTTGCCCTACCCAGACCCAATGGTATTCCCTGACCTTCACCGACCCCAACGGTTGTACGGCCACCGACAGCATCATCCTCACTGTGCATCCCCTGCCCACGCTCAGCCTGAGCCCGGATACCAGCCTGGATTTCGGCCAATGCGTCACCCTCAGCGCAGGAGGAGGCATAGGCTACCAATGGAGCCACGGGGCCGCTGGACCGGTGGTCCAGGTATGTCCCACCACCTCCACCACCTATACGGTCACGGTGTATACGGCCGAAGGTTGTGCCGATACCGGCAGCGTGTATGTCGGCCTCACCACTCCGGTCCTGGGCTTCAGCCTCAGAGCCTACCTCTCGGGGGCCTACCTTGGAGGGGGGCTCATGCGCACCACGCGCAGCACCCTGCCAGCCTTCCCGCTGCAGCAACCCTATGCCGGAGCGCCCTGGAACTATGCCGGGACCGAAGCCATCGACTCCACCCGGCCTGATCTGGTCGACTGGGTACTGCTGGAATACCGGGCTGCGGCCGACTGCACCCTGATTGCTGCCCGCCAGGCCCTGCTCCTTCTGCGCGACGGAGCCATCACCGACCCCTCCGGACAAGCCAGCCTTCAGGCTCCCGTACAGGGTCCCCACTACCTGGTGCTGCGCCACCTTAACCATCTCCCGGTGATGACGGCACAGCCCGTCGTTCTGGACCAGGGACAAACCTATGACCTCAGCGACACCCTCACCTGCCCCTTGTTTGGCAGCGGCCGCAGGGCCGCCTATGCCCTGGAGCCGGGGGTGTGGGGACTGCCCGTGGGCGACCTGAACCACGACAGGCGACTGAAGTACAGCGGGCCCCAGAACGACCGCACCCTCATCCTCAGCCGCATCAATGCCCAGACCGGCAGTACGGTGATCACCAGCACCGCCGCCGGCTATTTCCCCGAAGACCTTAGCATGGACGGGGTGGTGCGCTACAGCGGGCCAAACAACGACCCCTCCAAACTGATCAGCGGGCTCATCGGCCTCACCGGAAGTACCGCCCTTACCGGCATCTACCTCTCCCCGGTTCCCGATGGCAGTACCCCGCCCTGTACCCCGCTACCCGATCAGGCCAATGCCGGACCGGACAGCCTGAACATCCCGGGCGACAGCATCCTGCTCTATGCCAACACCCCTTCTGCAGGCAGCGGGAACTGGACCCTGGTCTCCGGACAAGGAGGCTCCCTGGGCCAGGCCGGCAACCCGCATTCCGTGTTCCACGGACAGCCTGGCGAGAACTATGTGCTCACCTGGACCATTAGTACGCTTTGCGGAAGTTCCACCGACACCCTGACCCTCCGCTTTGACGCGATCCAGGGGTTCCAGTGCGGGGATACCCTCACTGACGCCCGCGACGGGCAATCCTATCCAACAGTGGCCATCGGGTCGCAGTGCTGGATGGCGGCAAACCTCAACATAGGGACCATGAGGAACAGCCAGTATACCGGCACTCCCCACAGCGACATGAGCGATAACGGGATCATCGAAAAGTACTGTTACGGCAACAATGCCATCAACTGTCCGGTTTACGGAGGGCTCTACGATTGGGGCGAGGCCATGGGCTATGATACGATGGAAGGGGGAAGAGGGATATGCCCCGAAGGCTGGCACCTTCCCTCGGATGCCGAGTGGAAAGTGCTGGAAGGCGCGATCGACAGCTCCTACGGGCCCGGTGACCCCATCTGGGACAGTCCGGCCTGGAGGGGTTCCGATGCCGGGGGCCGGATGAAGGAAGGCAATACCGCCCATTGGTACTCCCCCAATACCGGGGCCACCAACAGCAGCGGGTTCACAGCCATTCCCGGAGGTTACCGCGATATCCGCGGGAACTTCTTCAATGTGTTCTACAATGCCGACTTCTGGTCCTCCACTCCCTTCGGGCCATACGACGCCTACCGGCGCAGGCTGGGCCATACCTCGGCCATGGTCAACCGTGAAGGGACCGGCAGGGCCTACGGATTCAGCATACGCTGTCTCCTGAACGACTAAATAGCGTGGGCCCTGGGCCCGGGAAGGAAGGGGAAGGACGCGGCTATTCCCCCTTCCTTCGTATTTTTGGATCATGAGAACACCGCTGCTCCTGCTCTTCCTGCTTGGCGCCATATCTGCCATGGCCCAGGAATACCGTATCTCCGCTACCCTGCGAGGCGCGGGAAATTCCCGTATCATGCTTGCGGCCTTCGACGACCTGGACTACCATGTGGTGGATACAGCCTGGTCCGACGCCCAGGGGAAGGTGGAGTTCCGCCTGGATGCCCGTACCCCCCATGGGATGTACCGTCTCTACAGCCGCAAGGATATGTTCACCGATTTCATCTTTTGTGGGGAGGAGGTGGAACTGGCCGTGGACCCTTCCGCCCAGGGCGAGCCGGTGAAGGTGAAGCGCTCCGAAGAGAACAAGGGCTGGTATGCCTACCTTGCAACAGAAAAAGACGTGATGGGCCGCCTGGAGCTGATCACCCCTGTAGTGGACTACTACCCGGCAGGGACACTCAAAGACAGCGCCCTGGCCGAGTTCGTGCGCCAGCAGCAGCGGCTGTCTGCTGCCGTCCTGTCCTTATGCAACCGCAAACCCGGGGGCATGGCCTGCCACATGGCCGCGATCCGCAAGCCCCCAGCCCTCCTGCCTTCCATTCCGCCCGCCGAACGCCTCCCATGGATGCAGAAACACTACTTCGACGGCCTGAACATGAACGATACCCTGGTGTTACGCTCCACGGTGTATGCCGACAAGGTGATCGACTACATCGGCCTATACGCCGACCGCAACCTCACCCAGAGCCAGCTGGAAGACAAGTTCACCGGTGCCATCGATACCCTGATGACCTATGTGGATCCTGCATCGCCTGTGTATTCCTACATCGTGCAGTACCTGGTCAACGGATTCGAACGCTACAAGTTTGAGAAGGTGCTGGCCCACATTGCCGAAAACTATATGAGCCAGTTCAGTTGTGAAGATGAAGATCAGAAGAAGGCGGTGGAAAAGCGATTGGAGAGCTTTCGCAGGATGGCCGCAGGCAAACCGGTTCCGGCCTTCAGCGTGCCGGATGTGCAGGGCAATCCCATCAGCCTGGCCCAGCTGAAGGCACCGTATCATCTCATTGTATTCTGGTCGTCGCAATGCCCGCATTGCGTAGAGATGCTGCCCGAGCTGTCCAGGCTCTTCCAGGGCAGCCTGAGGGAGCGTATGGATATTCTGGCCGTGAGCCTCGATACCGACCGCAAAGCCTGGCTGGATGTGCTGAGCGGGGGTGATTACCCCTGGGTGCACGCCTCAGAGCTCAAAGGCTGGCAGTCGAAGATCGCCAACGATTTCCACATCTATGCTACCCCAACCCTCATCCTCACCGACCGCCAGGGAACCATCCTGGCCAAGCCCATCACCCTGCCGGAGCTGAGGACCGAGCTGCGGCAAAAAGGGATTATTGAGTAGGATGAGTTCATTTCTCATTTCACATTACTCAAAGTCAATGCTCAGTGCACATTCTCAAACACCACCATAATATGGGTAAACTTTCTTCTTTCTGCCTTTCCCTCCTCCTGATGCTTGTGGGGAACGCCTTTACCCAGTCCTCAAAGCCTGTGATCCAGAAGGGCCCCCTGATGGAGGAAGGGTACAAGAACCGCATTTTCGTCCATAAGCCCCTGGGATCCATCAACGGACGCTATTACTTCATAGCCACCTCTGAGCCCAACCAATATATGCACGACATCGTGGGCTTCAATGGCGGGGACCTGCTCGGTCGTCTGGATCCCAATATGAAAACGACGCTGAAGCCCATCCGCGTGGACACGGACCTGGAGGACCTCACTATGGCGTTCAGCCTGATGCTGAGGGATAGGATATACCTCTTCGTGGCAGAGGAGAACCCGGGCCAGCGCGAATACTCCCTTTATGCCCAGGAGTTCGACCCTGCCTCCCTTTCCCCTGACGGGGGCCTGGAAAGGGTAGCAGAGATAGGTCACCCGGCGATGGTCCGCGTAAAGCGAACATCATTCCAATACAGGCTTTCTCCGGACAGCAGCAAAATGCTGGTCTTTGCCCGCCTGAGCGACAAGGACGGAGAGCTGGCAGGGTTTGCCTATACCGTGCTTGACCCTTCGTTCAAGGTCCTTGCCACCGGGGAAAGCGCCGCCGGCGACCTCCCTTCCGGTGCCTTCCGCATTGAGGACTATGGCGTGAACAACGCGGGAGAAGTGTTCATCCTGGGCTCAGCATACACCCGTGAGAAGGAGATGAAGAAACCGGCCTACGTGCAATCCTTGAACTACGATGGGGCAAGGGTTATTACGGAACCGGTGTACGACTACTACCTGATCAGCTATGCAGAGGGAAGCAAGCGCACACGGCAGAACCGGCTCAGTATGGAGAATGCCTTTATCCGCGACCTGGTGATGGCCTTCAGGGGAGATACGGCCCTGCTGGCCGGGACCTATTCGGCCCCGGATAAATCAAGCGTGATCGGGAGCTGCCTGTTAATGTTCGACAGCCGCACAGCCTCCTTACTTAAAGAGGTGCAATATCCTTTTCCCGAGGACCTGATCCTCTTCGAATGGGATGATAAGGAAAAGAAAAGCTATTACAGCAGCAAAAAGGATGGCGATGAGTTCGAAGACTATACCTACGATATGCACCCTTTGCTGATGGACCGTAACGGAGGCTTCTGGCTTATCGCCCAGCAGGTGAAGTATGGAACGAAGTCTGTGCGGACGGGAAATATGGTGGAAATACTCCCGGAGTATACCAAGGATGACGCCTATGTGGTACGTTTTAACCCTGAAGGGGAGGTTCGCTGGGCACGCAAGCTGGTGATGCAGCAGCACCTCCTCCACGTGGGGAACAATTTCATTTCCTACTATGCCCAGGCTGTTGACGATAACCTGGCCATTCTTTACCAGGACATCACCCCCAAGGAGGCTAACTGGGTCGGCGGCTTCAAGGAGATACCCCTGATGCTTGGCGTGTACAGCAGGGAGGGGAACTTCACTACCCATACCCTGGCCACCAACAAGGAACTGGAGATCGATCCCGTTCCCCGCTTCGCCGGCCGTGTGGACGACCGCTCCTTCGTGGTGTTTGGGCAGGGCAAGAACGCCTGGCGCTACCGCTTCCTGAAGGTGAAGCTGTAGACAACGCTCAATGGTCAAGGCTCAGCGCTCAATGACAAGGTTCAATGAATAGTAGCTTTTTGTTGCTGTTGCTGTTGCTCACTGCTTCCACTGCCCGACCAACCCGAACATCCGGCGCTGCTTCTCTTTGGAACTCATCGGAAGAATTTTCCCCAAAGATCACCGCCTTCACCAACCCTTGCAAGTTACAGTTGGCCGGAGGCTTACACTTAGTTGCTGGTCCAGTTTTTCCGACCCACCTCATTCTGAAGCAATTCACGGCCGTGATTGCAGGCGGACCGAACGTATGTCAGTTAACGCTAATAATCTTCTTTCTTAGTAAATACTCTTTCCCATCATCGATTATCAACAAGTAACTTCCTGGAGAATTACAATGCATTGGAATCCTAAGGATAGACTCAGAGACAGTGATTTGCTTTCTGAATTGCAGATCACCAATCAAATTGTAAAGAGATACACTAATTTGTCTCCCTCTGATCTGTGATCCTGCTTTAATATCCAAGATAGCGTCTTCGATGGGATTCTTTAAAATCTCTATCGCACTAGTTGGCTCTGCAATTGGGGATATACCAACAATTTGATAAGAATTGCACTGGTTATACAATGGAATAATTGTGTCTGTGATTTCACAATCACCATTTAGACCAGGGATGGTGTTCGTATCTATGTATGTAGAGCAACACACTGTAAGATTTCCAGCACTCATAGGTGGAAAGGTGTGTGTAGCTTCAAAGGGAGTAACTACTGAGAAACCTCCGCAATTTCTCACATAAATATTAATTAGAATTGAATTACTATTCAAATCATAGTTGTTTTCAATTCGTGTAATAGTTACCCCCCCTGCTAATAATTCGCCATATACTGTAACCAGAATAGGATCGAATGTGCCGGGAGAGGCAGGTGAAACTACTATGCTATCAATTGACTGAGAAAAACTAAAGTTAACCTGTGCTGAAAGAATGACGAGGAAAATAAGTTTCAGAGTTTTCATGGTGTTACGGATTACTGCTTAATCAAGATTTGCGATTCTGTTGCGGTACCTTGAGTGATGTATGTCTTCAAAGAATTCGGACACGGACAGGGCTAATTTAAGTTATACCCTGGCCAATTGCAAGTGATGATTCTGTCGTCTGATTTTCATTGATTTCTTTTTGGTCTCTTGACGTTTGATCAGGACTCGGTGGTGACGGCCGAAGTATACATCAGCCGGGGTGCAGTTGTCCAGCGATTCATGGTAGCGGTGATTATTGTAGTGATCCACGAATGCATCAATGGCCTCAAGGAGGCTTTGCGGTGTATAGTAGTTTTCCAGCTTGACCACGTTTTTCATTG
>JAKLHK010000043.1 GCA_022710185.1 Bacteroidota bacterium | reverse complement strand
TTGAAGGCCAGTTGCTTGCCATCCGGAGACCAGGTGCAGAAACCACCGGTGGACAGCGGGAGTTCCTGGGACATTCCGCCTTCCACCGGAACGCTGAAGAGCTGTCCCACGAAATCGTTGAAGGTCTGCTTGCGGGAACGGAAGTAGATGTTTTTTCCGTCGGGGTGCCAGCACATGACAATGTTGTTCGGCCCCATACGGTCGGAGATGTCGTCCCGGCCCAGAGTGGCTGTGTAAGTAAGGCGTTTGGGCACCCCCCCTGTGGCGGGCATGAGGTAGACTTCCGTGTTCCCGTCATATTGCCCGGTAAATGCCAGTTGCTTCCCATCGGGGGAGAAGCGGGCGAACATTTCAAACCCGTCGTCGCTGGTCAGCTTGCGGGCCAAACCCCCTGCCGCGCTCACCGAATAGAGGTCTCCGGCATAGGTGAAAACGATTTGATCCCCGTTGGTGGCAGGGAAACGAAGCAGGCGGGCCTCGTCCTGGCCGTTCACGGCAAGGGCGATGGTGGCCAGGAACAGCAGGATGATGTTCTTGCGGGTCATGGTGATGAAGTTAGGATAGACAAAGGTGCAATGTTCGCTGTACATTTGCTGAGGAAAAAACCAAAGTGTACCGATAATGTTCGAATCCATCGCCGATACCGCGTGGTTTACCTGGGTGATCCTGCCCCTGCTGATTTTCTTCTCCCGCATTGCTGACCAGAGCATAGGGACGCTGAGGGTGATCTTCCTGTCCAAAGGCTATCGCGTCATTGCTCCCGTGCTGGGCTTTTTCGAGGTCATCATCTGGCTGCTGGCCGTCAGCCAGATCATGAAGCACCTGGACAATGTGTTGTGTTACGTGGCTTATGGCGCCGGGTTTGCGGCCGGCAATTACATCGGCATCCTGCTCGACGAGAAGCTATCGATCGGTACGGTGCTGTTGAGGATTATCCCTCAGAAGGATACCACGGCCCTCATCCAGGGGTTACGGGACCGCAACTTCGGGTTTACCTACATGGATGCCAACGGCGCCCGCGGACCAGTGAAAGTCATCATGACCATCATCAAGCGCAAGGACGTCCCCGAGGTGGCCAGCCTCATTCAGGCCAACAACCCAACGGCCTTCTACACCATTGAGGAAGTTAAGTCAATACACGAAGGGGTGTTCAAGCCCCGGCGAACCTGGTCGCTGCAGCAGGCCCTGCCTTTCCAGTTCAGAAAATTCAAATAGAAGTACGAATAATGAACCAGGGTTCATTACCTTTGGAGTGAATATCATTGGTTCATGAGCCCACGTCCGAAACGTTTCCGTAAGGTCGAAAGGCCGCCCTCCATCCGTGGCTATAGGCCCATGGGTAGCCGGCAGTGCATGGGAGCGGAGGTATTGCTGCATTTTGAGGAATATGAAGCGTTAAGACTGGCGGACTATGACCTGTGCACTCATGCCATGGCTGCAGAGCGTATGGGTGTCAGCCGGCCTACCTTCACCCGTATCTACGAAGAGGCACGTCGCAAGGTGAGCACCGCATTTGTAGAGAGCCGTCCGCTGCTCATTGAGGGCGGACAGGTGGAATTCGGGGAATCGTGGTTCCATTGCCGGGAATGCGGGAACACCTTTGCACCCGTCGGTGGGGCTGCCTGGGACAAGGACATCTGTCCCCTTTGCCAGGGGCCGGAGCCCGAACCCCTGACCAGCGACAATATTAATCCGAAGCGAAAATGAAGAAGGCGATCACCGCCACGCGCGCTGACATCCATGGCCGATTCGACCGTCGATTCGGCCGCAGCCCATGGTTTTTTGTTTGGGATACATCGACTGGTGAAGGCCGTTTTGTTCCAAATCCCGGCAGCAATGCCGAGACCGAGTCAGGCACCGTTGCATCCCAGGCCCTGGTGGAACTGGGGGTGAAGCAGGTGTTTTCCGGCGATTTCGGACCAGGGGCCTCACAACAGCTTCAAGCCTCCGGGATCTCCCTGTTCCTGCTCCGGGACGACCGAAGGCACCTTTCCGAAATCCTCCATGTCAAGAAACATCCATTGACCATCCTATGAACAAGCCGATGAAACGCATTGCAATCCCTGAAGAGGATGGGATGCTCTTTGAACATTTCGGTCACACCCGTCAGTTTGCCGTGTATTCGGCGAGCACCGACCTCATCGAATCGGAAGAGGTCCTTGTGGCCCCCCCCCATGAGCCGGGGCGGCTCCCGCTCTTCCTGTCGGAACAGGGGATAACCGACGTCATCGCCGGCGGAATAGGGGATAGGGCCATTGCACTGCTGCAAAGCATTGACATTCAGGTTACCGCAGGGGTAGCCGTTAGGCCGGTGCGCGAGCTTGCCCAGGATTACCTTCACGGCGATCTTGCCGGGGGGCGCAACCGCTGCGACCACTGAACCCAGATTCTTACTGTTTCTGTTGCGCAAGCTTGACCTTTCAATGGAGGATGATGCATGAGCCAGGAAGTCCCCACCACCTTGCCACGGGTCATCCAACTTCCCCTGCTCTATTTTCCTCCGGTGAGCTGGTTTGTGCATGCACTGGAAGCGGACCAGGTAGTGTTGGGTTGCCCCCGGCCCTATCGCAAGCAGACGCTTAGGAACCGATGTGCCATCATGAGCGCCAATGGCCCCCTGACACTGACCGTACCTGTGGCCAAACCATGGCGCAATGCGGCCTTCAGCGAGGTACGGCCCGATACCGCCCGCCCCTGGAGGCGTACCCACTGGAGGGCCATCGAAAGCGCATACAGTCGTTCCCCTTTCTTTCTCTATTACAGGGATGAAGCCGAATCCTGGTTCAGTAAGGACCGGGTGGAAAGCCTGGCAGCCTTCAACCAGGCATGTATCCACGATCTGATCCGCATCATGCAATTGCCGGTTAACGTCAATGTGGATCAGGTCCACGGGCCTCATGAAGGAGAATTGACAGACTACGCGCCTTTCTTCCTGAACAGGAGGCAGGAGGAGGGTTCCTCCCTTATGGCTTTGCCGGAATACCGTCAGGTATTCTCCGAGCGCCTGCCGTTCGTGCCTGACTTGAGCGTCCTCGACCTGATTTTCAACCTGGGGCCGGAGGCCAGGGAATACCTGCGCAAGGCAGCAAGGCGGTGATGAAATGGAAGGGCAAAGGTGCTGCAGGCCCCCTGTGACCCGGGGTCCACTCAGTGTGCGTGGAGAGTTTTTTGTAGCTTTAGCGAAAAATTCCTGGCATTATGCTCTATGGCATCTGCACACTCAGCGTCGTACCTATGCGCAGGGAACCCTCCGAACGTTCGGAGATGGTGAGCCAGTTGTTGTTCGGTGAGCTCCTGTGGATCCTCGAGCGCCAGGGAAACTGGCTTTTCGCCCGCACCGCTCTTGATGACTATGAGGGCTGGATCGACATCAAGCAGGTGACCCAGATAGGGGAGGATTTCTTCCGTTACTATCATTCCCGCACGAACGAGGTGGTTACCGACATGTCGGCGCAACTCTTCGATGAACGGGAGCGAAGGCATCTTCTCATCCCTGCCGGGAGCACCATGCCGGGCATCCGTGGCAGGGTGCTGGAGATCAATGGTAAACGCTATATCCTTGACGGGGAGACCAACCGTATCATCCTGGCCGACCGCGCTTCGGTACGCAAATACATCCTGGAAATCGCTACCCGTTACCTTGATACACCCTACCTCTGGGGCGGAAGGTCACCCTTTGGCCTCGATTGCAGCGGATTCGTGCAGATCGTGTTCAAGATCTGCGGGATCCGATTGCGCAGGGATTCAGCCCAACAGGCTATGGAAGGACGGGGACTCAGTTTTCTCTCTGAGTCCCGTCCCGGCGACCTGGCCTTTTTCGATGACAAGGAGGGAAGGATTACCCATGTGGGCATCCTGATGGGCGATGACCGGATTATCCACTGTTCCGGTAAGGTCCGTATCGACCCCATCGACCAGCAGGGCATCTATCATAAGGAGCTGCAGCGATATACCCATCGGTTGCGTCTCATCAATTCATGCCTTGCCGAATGACAAGGGAAATGCTGACAAGGCCATTGCTGCCCGTTCTGATTGCCCTGGCCATGTTTTGCCCAGGTTTGAGCGCTCAGATCATCCAGACCTCCCTGCCCAGCCACGTCCTTTGTCCCAACGATTCAGTAATCCTGCCGGTGCAGGTGACCAATTTCAACAATGTCTCCTCCATCTCCCTTTCGCTGCTGTATGACCCCCTCCGCGTGGATTTCCTGGGATACCAGAACGTCCATACGGCCCTGACCTCCGGGATCTTCCTGGTGAACGATGCTGGGACCCAGGTCAAGATCGCCTGGTTCAGCATCAACCCGGTGAATATTGGCACCGGCGAACTGCTCAGGCTCAGGTTCCGCTATCTGACCGGATACGGTACCCTCACCTGGGACACCATCAGTCCCGGTGGGTGCCAGTACGGCAGTGCCACCGGGGCGACTCTTCCGGCGCATTTTACCTCGGCTTACCTGAGCGCCAACGGAGCCATTATGGTCCAGCCTGCGGCAGCTTCCATCATGGCGGGTGATACGGCGGTGTTCCAGATACAGGCCTTTGGCTCAGTGCTCTCCTATAAATGGCAGGAAAACAACGGCAGCGGCTGGGTGAATGTAGTGAATGGGCTGTTCTATGCGGGATCCAATGGCCCTCAGCTAAGCATACTGGGTCCGCCTCAGGCATTCAACGGACGGGAATACCGCTGCCGCACCACGGGAACCTGCCCCGCACCAGGCGATCAGTTTTTCTCCGATGTCGCCTTGCTGACGGTAGCACCTCCCTGTACTACGGCCACTGTATCTGCAGGACCCGATGATACCCTATGTGCGGGGCAGTCACTGACGCTCCAGGCCAGTGCGTCCAACTATACCGCGCTGCAATGGAGCGGGGGCGATGGGGTGTTCTCCTCAGCCAGCCTGCTCAACCCGATCTATACCCCCGGCCCGGGCGATATAGCGGCAGGGGGCTGCACGCTCACCCTCACCGCCTCTTCCGCTCCTCCCTGCCCCAGCACCCAGAACAGCCTTGTCCTTACCATTCAGCAGTGTCCCATCAACCAGGCCCCGGTCTTTCTGCTCAACGGACTGCCGGTGAGCGCGTATGCTATGAATGGCCTGTTTGCCCATCCTCTGTCGTTCTGTCTGGAACTGGAAGATCCGGAGAACGATCCGGTAAGCCTGGGCACAGTACTGCAGGCCCCGATCCACGGGACGCTTAGCGGGCTGAGCGACGGGGACACCTGCGCCACCTACCATCCCTATCCACTTTTTTCCGGAACGGATCAGTTTGTGATCACCGGCTGCGATGCGGGGGGGCGCTGCGACACGGCTATGGTATCCGTCAGCATTCAACTCCCACCCTATAATCTGGCCCCTTTTCTCCTCCATAACAGCCTTCCGGCCGATACCCTCCGGCTCAATGTGCAGATGAACCTGGCTTCCGTTCTCTGTTTAAGTGTCTTTGATCCGGAAGGCGAAGCCGTTGATGTGCTGCAGGTTCTGATGGCCCCGGACCATGGACTCACCGGTGGACTGGCCGATGGGGATACCTGCATCAGTTATGCTCCCGACACGGCATTCAGCGGATATGACACCCTATCTATCCTGCTGTGCGATAGTTCAGGCGCCTGCGACACCTTCTATCTGGTATTGCACGTCCTTGATCTGAACATACCCTATGCTCCTCAGACCATGGACGATGCCTGCCAGGGGGCCGAGGACGTCGCCCTGAATTGCCCTGTCCTGCTGAACGACTTCGATATCAATATGGATATCGCCCCGGGCAGCCTGGCCCTGCTGAGCCTTCCCCAGCATGGGCTGGCCCAGGCAGATACCCTTACGGGCATGATCCATTACCTTCCCTTGGCAGACTATTGGGGCCAGGACAGCCTGGAGTATGTTATCTGTGACTCCAGCGGGCTCTGTGACACTGCCAAAGTGCGCCTGATGCTCCTGCCGGTCTATGATCCCCCGCGGCCCGACACCTTTGCGGTCGGGGAGGACAGCCTGCTTCTGGCCCCTGTGCTGCTTAACGACAGCTTTTTTGGTCAGGTGATCGACACATCTACCTTTCAAGTGGTTGTGGCGCCAAAGCATGGCCTGGCCTTTTTTCCTGCAGGGTCTGGTGTGTTCCATTATCTGCCATCTCCGGATTATTTCGGGGTGGACAGCGTTGAATACCGTCATTGTGATACCAGTGGGGCCTGCGGGACAGCCTGGGTGCGGGTGAATGTGCAAGCAGTGAACGACCTGCCCAGGGTGGCCCATGTGAACGGAGTACCCCAAGGCTGGCCTGGTCAGGTAACCCTCTCGGCCTGCGTTAATTCCCTCGCCACCTGGTGTTTCGGGCTCATGGACGCGGAGGGGGATATGGCATCGATTGACGGCTTAACCGCCCCCGGCCTGCCGGGGGTACAGATCACCCGGCTCAACGACAGTTGTTTCAGTTTGATGCCTCCACCAGGCTTCAGCGGAACAGCATTGCTGAAGCTGGTGGTCCATGATCCCATGCTCAGTGGGGTGATCAACCTGAACCTTGTTGTCCACCCCAATCCTTCAGTGAGTGCCGGGGATGATACCCTCATCTGTCCGGGGGCCCTCTTTCACGCATCCAGCGCCACCTCTTCCCATGCTTCCGCCTGGCTATGGAGCAGCCAGGGCAGCGGGGTCTTCCTTGATCCCGGCCTCCTTCATGCCACCTATGTTGCCAGCAACCAGGACATCCTGAACGGCTACTCCGATCTGAGGGTCATCGCCTTCGGGCTTTCCCCATGCACCACCAGGGATACCAGCTATATCAGGGTGGGGTTCAGGCCCATGCCCGCCCTGGAGCTGGGGCTGGATACCACGCTATGCCTGAATTACCGCATTACCCTGGATGCGGGGCCGGGCATGGCGGCCTATTCCTGGTCTACCGGAGGGTCAGTCCGTTACGAGACGGTGGATACCAGCAACCTTCCATTCCCCGGAGGTGCGGTGAGCGTGACCATTACCGATGTCCAGGGCTGCACCAATGACGATCAGATCAGCATTACTTTTGTGGGCTGCCCGGGCTTCGACGAACACCCCTGGTATGCACCGCCGCGGCTTTGGCCCAATCCGGCGAAAGACAGGGTTTACCTGGCCTTTGGGAATGCATCCCCTGACAGGCTTGTCATTCAGCTTGCCGATATGTCAGGGCAGGTTTTTCGGCAGCAGTGTCTCGTGGCGCTATCTGGTGATGCCACGTTTGAGCTGGATGTCAGTGATTTGGTTTCGGGCATCTACCTTCTGCACTGCCAGCGGGGAGAGGCAAGTCATACCCTTAAGCTGATCCTCCTTCCCTGATGGCATGGTTTCTGACTCCAGGAGAGAAACCAACATTTTATGATCCTACCAACCAACCTCAAACATGTGGCTTCGGCCGCAGATCTTCAGCAGATCATCGAAAGCAGCGAGAACGTCATGGTATGCTGTGGCCGCATGGGACCCATGTGCATCCCGGTGTACAAGGTAATGAAGGAGCTCGAACCGGAATACCCTCAGGTGGATTTTCGTGATATGGCCTTCGATATGCCCGATGCCCGTGTGATCCGCGAGCTGCCTGAAACCATTGGCTTCATGGGCCTTCCCTTCACGGTGTATTTCAGGAAGGGAAAAGTAGTAGCCGCTACCTCCAGCATCCAGAGCGAAGCTCAGGTACGTTCCATCCTCGACCAGCATTTTGCCTGAGGCCTGGACTGGTGTTAACATAAGGTCACCGAATTAATCCATGCTTAACACAAGGTTGCAGATGGCGGCCTACTTTTGTGTGAAGCAAGGGACCCTTTGCCCCAGTGATGGTTCAAAATCTGTTAAAAAGTGTTGATAACTGAACCTCCCTGTCCGGTGGCGGATCTTCATTCACTCCGTAGCTTCGAACTTCCAACCAAAGTCTGATCAAACCAATCACCAAACTTTGCCGCGTATGAAAAACATCAACAAGATCATGCTGCTACTGGCAGCCTTTGTCATGTTCTCCTGGACCGCACTAGGCCAGGGTACGATCACTGGCGTGGTCAAGGATGCCGGGACAGGGGAAGCCCTGGTCGGTACCTCCATCGCCCTGAAAGGCACTTCTACCGGAACTACCACCGGGATCGACGGGCGCTTCAGCCTGCAGGCTCCGGCTTATGGACAAACACTTGTGATTTCCTTTATTGGTTATAACTCACGAGAAATCACAGTGAATGTGACGTCCGGACAAATTACGAATGTTGGTATTATCCGTCTGGAGGGAAGCGCCATAGGTCTGGGCGGTATCAGCATCATCGCCGACCGTGCCAAGGAAAGGGAGACCCCGGTCGCCTTCTCCAATCTCACCAAGAAGCAGATCGAGGATCAGCTGGGATCCCAGGATATTCCCCTGGTGCTGAACACCACACCCAGCGTGTACGCCACCATGCAGGGCGGGGGCGCTGGCGATGCCCGCGTGAACGTCCGCGGTTTCAATCAGCGTAATGTGGCCATCATGATCAATGGGGTGCCTATCAACGACATGGAGAACGGCTGGGTATACTGGAGCAACTGGGATGGTATCGGTGATGCCACCTCCAGCATCCAGGTGCAGCGCGGTCTGAGCGCCGTGAACCTTGCTACGCCCTCCATCGGGGGCACTATGAACGTGATCACCAGCCCTGCTGAAGCTACGGCAGGGGTGACCTACAAGCAGGAGTTCGGCAGCGGCCGCTTCTACAAATCCACCGTATTCGGTCACACCGGCCTCATCGACGGCAAATACGCCATCAGTGCCGGCGTGGTGCGCAAGGTGGGTGAAGGGGTAATTGATGCCACCTACACCGACGCCTGGGCCTATTACCTTGGTGCTTCCTACAACATCAACAAGAAGAACCGTATCGAGTTCTACGCCATGGGCGCTCCCCAGCGTCACGGACAGAACAGCTACAAGCAGAACATTGCTGCCTATGACAGCAATTTTGCCAAGGAAATAGACGGTTACGATGTGGATGCCATTGCCAAGTTCAAGCAGAGTACCTCTGGCCGTTTCTACAACGAGAACTGGGGTCCTGTAACATACACTTACAACGAGCCCCAGAGCTGGAACGGCAAGGAGCATGACCGCTATGCACAGAACTACATCGGCGAGCGCGAGAACTACTTCCACAAGCCCCTGGTCAACCTCAACTGGTACACCCAGTGGAACGATAAGTTGTCGCAGTTCACGACCGTTTATTATAGTGGCGGAACAGGCGGCGGCTCAGGCACTGCCGGCTCCATGAAGTGGAACTACAACAGTCCTTCCCGTTTCGTGAACTGGGATGCCACCATCGCCAACAATATGGGTTCCGATACCGCCAAGGGTATCCTGCGCAACAGCGTGAACAACCAGTGGTCCATCGGCGCCATCTCCAAGCTCACCTATCAGTTCACCGAAAACCTGAAGGCTTCCGTGGGAATCGACTGGCGTACGGCCGAGATCGACCATTACCGCGAGGTCCGCGACCTGCTGGGTGGCAAGTACTATTACTGGGGAGGGAACGAGTTCGCCTCTGGAACCGAACACCTCAAGAAGCTGGGCGATAAGTTCGACTACTGGAACACCAATACCGTGGACTGGATCGGTGGCTATGCCCAGGCCGAATACAGCGCCGACAACCTCACCGTGTACGGGATGGGCGGTTATTCCACCATCAAGTATTCCTATGTGAACAACTTCAAGAAGAATGACGACGGCGAGAAGATCACCACCGAATCGGACGCCATCGGCGGCTATCAGGTGAAGGGTGGAGCCAGCTACCGCGTGGGTGAGCACCTTGCCTTCTTCGCCAATGCCGGCTACGTTTCCAAGGTGCCCATTTTCGATGTGGTGATCGACGACGGCGATGGTTTCCTTTCCACTGATCCCGAGAACGAGAAGTTCCTTGCCTTCGAAGCAGGTGCCAACATCGGCCTGCTCGACGATGACCTGAACATCAAGATCAACTACTACAACACCACCTGGAAGGACAGGACCAACAGCCTCCGCGTTTTTGACGAGAATAACGAGGAGAACACCCTCTTCCTTACCGGGATGGAGCAGAAGCATACCGGGGTAGAGGCTGAGATCGCTTACCAGCCCTGCAACTACTTCCGTGGCGACTTTGCCCTCTCCTTCGGCAACTGGGAGTACACCAAGGATGTGACCGGTACCTACAAGATCTATGGTGAGGACGAGGTGATCACCGAAACGTACAACTATTATGTGAAGGGCCTTAAGGTGGGCGATGCTCCCCAGACCCAGATTGCCGCTTCCCTTACCTTCATGCCGATCAAGCCTGCCCGTATCCAGCTGATCGCCAGGTACAACGACAACAACTACGCCGATTGGGATCCTTTCAGCCGCACCGATCCGGACGATCGTGAACAGTCGTGGATGGCCCCGGCCTACACCGTGTTCGACCTGCACCTGTCGTACGACCTGCCCGTGGAAGGCAAGGCTGACATCCAGCTCTTCCTGCATATTTTCAACGCACTGGATGAGATCTATGTGCAGGATGCGCTGGACAATAGCCCTTACAACAGCTACAAGGTGGACGGCAAGATCGTCAACCCCCACAGCGCCGATGCCGCCGAGGTATTCCTTGGCCTGCCGCGCACCTTCAACGGCGGGCTGATCGTGAAGCTCTAAGCCGTTTCAAGTATCGAAAACAAGAGGCTGTCCCAATCCGGGGCAGCCTCTTTTGTATCTTAGCATCATCTTCCAAGCATCTGCCAATGGTAGCCTTCCCACTGTCTCATCGTACGGCAGCCATACTCCTCCTGAGCTCCCTCTTCGCCTTTCCCGGCCTGCGGCTGGGAGCCCAGTCCAGGCCCTATGTCCTCGTGGTTTCCATGGACGCTTTTCGCTGGGACTATCCGGAGCGATACGGGGCCACGAACATACTGCGTTTCGGCCAGGAGGGGGTGAGGGCACATGCTCTCCGTCCTTGCTTCCCGTCCAAGACCTTCCCTAACCATTACACCCTGGCGACCGGGCTGGTCCCGGCGCGCCATGGCATCGTGAACAACAGCTTCCATGATCCGCTAAGTGGAAGGGATTACCGCATCAGTGACCGTGCCGCGGTGATGGACGGTACATTTTACGGGGGGGAGCCCATCTGGGCTACGGCGGAGAACCAGGGGGTCCGTTCGGCCTGCTTCTACTGGGTTGGTTCGGAAGCGGCGATCAACGGGGTCAGTCCCACCTACTGGAAGAAGTACCAGCACGATTTTCCCTATGATCAGCGCATTGATACGGTAGTCCACTGGTTTTCCCTTCCTTCTGCCCGGCGGCCCCACCTGGTGATGCTTTATTTCGATCAGCCTGATGGGGTCGGGCATGACCATGGCCCGGAGCATCCTGAGACCGGACAGGTGGTGCGGCAGCTGGATAGCCTGTTCGGGCGCCTGCTGGAAGCGATGCAAGGCCTTGCGGTGGCGGATAGCCTGAACATTATCCTGCTGTCCGATCATGGCATGGGCCCCATCCACCCCGACCAAAGCCTCCGCCTGGACAGCATCCTCGACACGACCTGGGTGGTGCGGGCAAAAGGGGGGAACCCGGTATTCAACCTGGAAGTCAGGGACGGGTTCGAGGACAGCGTGATGTTTCGGTTGGAGCGTACCCCCCATCTCCTGGCCTGGCGGCAGGGTGAGGGGCCGGATCATCTGAGGTACAGCGAACATCCGCGCCTGCTGGACGTCACCGTGCTGGCCGACAGCGCCTGGAGCATCCATTGGGGCGAGCCCTCCGGCTATTCAGCCGCAACCCATGGATTTGACCCCGCCAACAAGGATATGCACGCGATATTTATGGCCAAGGGGCCAGCCTTTCGGCAAGGACTTATCATCCCATCTTTTGAGAATGTATATGTATACGATATTATGTTATATGTCCTTAGATTGAAAACGGATGATTATGTTTTGAGTGTTATGTTTAGAAACAAATACCGAACTTAACATTAAATATTCTAGAAGGCGACAAATATTACTCTTGAAGTGCTAAGTGTAAATTATTGATTATTATTATATTTTTGTATCAACTCAATTATGGAATTAGTCTCTTTTAATCCTTCGTCAGATATCATTCGTTTTAATTTGTTCTGAGCATCAAAAATACAATAGAGTTTGTGTTCGCCAACATATTTAGACTCTCCAGATGTAAGATTCTCGATATTCTTGAAATACTCTATTTGAATCTTTTCGTCAAGGAAGATGGGTAGCTTCCTCTCATGTCTTTTGTACATCCATTCATATATGCTTCCAACATCTGAAGATAAAACTAAAAAATTATTGGGTGCTACTCCTAATTTCGCAACAACTTCTTCAAAGCTCATATCAAACTCCAATAGAAGTATATTGTCAATAGTTGTATATTTTGGAGCCGTTGAAAGGATAACTGGTTTTAGCTCTATGCTTTTTGGTACTTGAATCTGGCAGTATGAATCTATACTCAATAAATTGCCGGCCAACAAAATGAATGCTAAGTGATAAATTGAACTCTTCATTTCATTCTTTTTAAAAAAACATTGAAACAAATAATGAAATTAGGCTGAGAAGTATCGAAATTATAGCTATTCTGAATGTCAGCATCAAATTCTTATCTTGGTTGAAGTAATAGAATGTAAAGGAATTCCCTTTGTTAATGTCCAACCTAACATTTTCTCCTTTTTGAATTCCAAGGGCTGTCATATTATTCGAAGACAAAGCAATTTCATTTTTATCAATTCCCTTACTATTTCCACTTACAAATTCTAATGTGATAGATTTTCCACTTGATTGGTTTGATAACTTAAGTAGTCGAATATTTTTCTTGAATCTGTAGTATTCCTTAATCTCTGAATACTTGTGATTTTCGATTAATACTTTATTCGAATACAAATCTATCCTGTCCACAAAGCACGTGAAAGTGTCTGTTTGATTAGAATCGGCAGTCGGCACTTGTTTTAAGGCAACAATTGTGAACTCTGAGGTATAATTCATATTCAATAAGCTCGAGATGGTGCAGAAGCTAATTTAAGAAAAATCTGATCAACCTAATTTTTAGTCTAATTATTTAGTAAACCAGGATGGTTTAACAAGAACTCATCATCGAATTAATCAATATTCACTACCACGAATACCGTACGCCGGTTCTTGGCCCGGCCTTCTTCGGTGGCGTTGGAGGCTACCGGGCGTGATTCCCCGAATCCTGCGAAGTTGAGACGGTCGGCCGGGATGCCCTGGCGAAGCAACTGGTCAAAGACGGACCGGGCCCTCTGCTCCGAGAGGCGCTGGTTGTATGCCGCATCGCCCACATCATCGGTATGGCCTTCGATGGTTACCTTAACCCGTGGGTTCTCTCTGAGGAATTCCACGAAGCCCTCGATCACCAGTCCCGAAGCCGGGGTGAGGCTGAAACTGTCGGTAGCAAAATGGATGTCATTGAGCTTGTATGATTCACCGACCTCAATGGGTTTGATAGCCATATCCACTTCCTGGGCCTTGCCAGCGGTGGTGTCATCCGCTTCGATGTAATGCGAACTGTAGGCGAAGCCTTCTTTTTTTACCGTGAGGATATAGTCGTTGCGCAGGGGCACTACGGCCACATATTCCCCCGTATTCCTGTTCACCGGTATCTCCGTGATCTTGCGGGTCTCGGCATTGCGGAGCTCCACACGGGCCTGGACCAGGGTGTCGTTGCGCTCGTCCTTCACCGTGCCCTTCAGCAGCAGCACCTTCTGCGGACGGGCCTCGTCGTAAAGCTCGAAGGAGTATAGGTCCCAGCCCCCCTGGCCGTTCAGCTTATTGGAGGCGAAATAGCCGTATCGCCCGTCGGTGCTGACAAAGAACCCGACATCGTCCTCTTTGGAGTTGATGGGGAAGCCGATGTTCACCGGCCGTTTCCATTTTCCATCCTCCTTGCGGGCGAAAAAGATGTCATACCCCCCCAGGCCAGGATGGCCTTCGGAGGAAAAGTACAGGGTCTGGCTGTCGGTGTGGATAAAGGGCGATTTCTCGTTTCCCGGTGTATTGATGGGTTCACCCATGTTTTCCGCCTTGCCCCAGCTTCCGTCAGCTTGCCGCTCGCTGTAATAGATGTCGTAGCCCCCCAGACCCCCGGGCCTGTCGCTGATGAAAAACAGGATCTTGCCGTCTGAAGTGACGCTGGGCTGGGATTCCCAGTGATCCGCGGTATTCACGCCCTTGCCTGCATTGGTGATGGCGGACCATTGATCCCAATCTTTGCGCGAGGTACAGATATCGCAGTTGTAATAGCCGGAGGCCGTGTTTTCGCAAAGGGTGTAGAAGAGCTCCCGGTTATCGGCCGTCAGCGTGGCGCCCCCTTCGTTCTGGCGCTGGTTGAACGGCTGGGGCATGGGGAGTCCGGCATCGAAATGGTCCCCGCTGCGTTGGCTGAACATGAAATACTCCCGCTCTTTCGCTTTGGGGATGAGGTCGTTGATGTTGGGCGGCAGCAGGACACGCCGGGTGAAGTAGGCATAGCGCTGATCTGGGGTGATGATGGGAAGGTATTCATCCCTTTCGGTAGATATCCCAACCACGGGTTTGGGATCGAAGGGCACCCTGCGGTTCATCAGCTCAGCGGTCACCTTGGAAAACCGCAGGTAGTTCAGGGCTTCGTCGTAGTCCTTGTCGGAGCGTACCTTGTCCACATCCTCCAGGAACTTTTCCAGCAAGGGCACGGCATCGGCATAGCGTTCCTCGGTATAGGCGATCTGTCCCAGGTAATAGTAGACGTATGGATCGTACTCCGGGCAGAGTGCCACCACCTTGCCGAAATATTCCCCGGCCTGGATAAGGTTGGGGTTGCGGTGCTTGATATAGATGAGTCCAAGGACATACCAGGCGTCAGCATATTCCGGTTCTTTGTCCACCACCTCCCGGAGCAGGCCGCTGGCTTCACCCGTCCGTCCGGCCCGGTAGGCATCCACAGCGGCCTCATAGATCTTCTCCACCTTTTTGTTGTCAGGGGGCGGGCAGGGAGGTTCGTCTCCACCCTCCTGGGCCTGGAGCACGGGACCCACCGTGAGCAGCAGGGCCCAGATGAGCATGCAGAGGATATGCAAACGCCGGCGAGGGATCATAGCCCAAAATTAGGGCAAAGCGCGATGACCGGCTAAAGGCTCTGGGCCTTTTTCCGGGCCTCTTCCAGTGTCTGGTCCGATTTTTTCTGTGCTTCGGCTATGATGCCGTCGGCTTTGCGGTCGCCTTCCTTCTCCAGGGCGCGTGCCTTGACCTCGGCCTCCTTCCTGAGGCTGGCCGCGGTTTTCTCGGCCACTGCCGCTGCGATGGGGCCCCGTCCCTTGCCCTCGGCGATCACTTTCTTTGCCTGACGGTCGGCCTCCTCCCTGACCCCAGTGGCCGCCTGATAGGCTGCTGAACGCAGCTGTTCCGCCTGCTTGCGGGCCTCGGCCATCAGCCTGTCGGCCTGTTGCTGTGCCTCCTGTATCAGTTCCTCCGCCTTCTTCGATACTTCTTCCTTCACCTCCTGCTTCACTTCCGTGATCTTCTGCTCCACGGCCTGCTTCACCTCCTCCTTCAGGCTGGCCGCCATGCCGGCAAAGCCGGTGCGTACGGTAGGTTCCGTCACCGTCCCCCCGATCAGCACGGCGACCTTGATCATCTCGCCCACCTTAACGTCGACCCCTTTCG
Source organism: Bacteroidota bacterium (assembly GCA_022710185.1). Classification (GTDB taxonomy): domain Bacteria; phylum Bacteroidota; class Bacteroidia; order Bacteroidales; family JAGNHN01; genus JAGNHN01. Next base: position 8,844 of record JAKLHK010000043.1, on the reverse strand, counting down.
CCTGGGCTTCCTTCGTCCAGTTGGCAATGAGGGCGTTGGCTGCGCTGCCCATCAGGGCCCGAGGCACTTCGAGGTCCATGGTGTAGTCCAGGCTCTGGTCGAACCCTGTGCTCCCGGCTACCATGCCTTTGATCTTGCCGGTGCGGATCGGGAAGGGTTTTACTTCCACCCTGCCGTCCTTGAAGGCGAAGGCCGCCTGCACCTGGTCCACGACAGCCTTCTGCAGCTCTTTCACCGACAGGGCCTCACCCAGTTTGGAAAGCACGGGCAACCCACTGATGATCAAGGGCGAGGTAGCCAGGCTGCCACCGCCGTTCAGGGAAGAGTATACGGGCTTCAGGCCCTGGTCGAGGAAGCCTTCGAAACGCAGCGAAGTGCTCAGCTTGCCTGTGGTGTTCCGGGCCACAGGGGCCAGCTTGCGCATCAGGCCCGTGCTTTCGTATGCTTTGGGTATGGAGATGCCTTCAAGGGCAAGGTCCATGCTCACGTAAGGGTCCTGGCCTTCGGGTGCCCGGTAGGAGCCGTTGGCCCGGATGCTGCCTTCCAGGGTGTTCATCGCCATATCGTTCAGGGCGACGGCACTGTTGGCTACCCTCACCTGGCCGCGGAACTGCTCCAGCACCAGGTCACCGAAGATGACCTTGCCGGCGCTGGTGTTCAGGGTGAAATCGATGTTGTCCGGAATGCTGACGGCCTGCAGGCTGCTGGTATCGGATACCGTATCGGGGCCCGCGGCGGGAGAGGACTGCTGTTCCATGAGCTCGTTCAGGTCGAGGGTGCCGGCGGCGAGGCTGAACTGGCCCAGCAGCATCTCCTCGCGGAGGAACCAGGCCAGGTAGTTCGAGAGGTAGCCTTGGGCCGCCAGGTCAGAACGCCCGGCCTGTACCCTGAGGCCGTCGATCTTCAGTTGCGAGGGACTGAAGGCGAAGGTGCCGGAAGCGATACGGACCGGAGGCGTGCCTTCGGCCTCATAGGCGATGTTGTTCATAATCAGCGCCCCGCTGGCCTTGAATTCTTCATACCGGCCCTGCTCCACCGATGACATCCTGCCATCGAGCGAGAGGTCGGCGTCCACTTTCCCGCTCAGCTTCATGCCTTCCAGCGGATAGAAGGTCTGCACCGCAGCCAGGTCCAGACGGGTCTTCAGGCTGGCCTTCAGCGTAGGGTCAGAAACGGGGGTCTTCAGCACCAGGCTGGCATCCAGGGGGGCACCGGCCATCTCGAGGTGCAGCCGTGCCAGGTCGATGAGGGTATGGTCGGGTACTCCGTCCGGATTGGCAATGGTCAGGTTCAATGCGACATTCTCTACTGCAGAAGGCAGGTCGGGATATTGGAACCTGCCATCCCTCACCTCGAGCTTAAGGCTGAAGGCAGGCATTTCGGTTTCCGAATAGCGTCCCTTCACGTGACCGGCCAGGGAGAAGCTTCCCGAAGTTTTGATTTTATTGAAGTCCTTGGCGTATATGGCCGGGACGAGCGAGAGTACCTCGGAAAAGGAGGATCCCGGGGCCTTGAATGTGAGGTCCATGTCGTACCCTTCCTCCGGCATGCCGAACATTCCTGAGGCAAGGAGCTTCAGGTCATTGATGAATATTTCCCCGTCCCGGAAATGGAAGATGAACTGGTCCAGGTCGGCATCGAAGCCTGAGACCACCCTGGCATTCACTCCGCCCAGGTAGGCGGTGCCGTCGTAGGCCATCACCAGTCCTGTGGCGGTCGTGGAGGTCTCCAGTCGCGTAGAGGAGGCACTGAGGTCCCCTGATAGCGTATGCTCCACATCGTTCATGGACATAAAGAAAGGGATGGAGCGGTCGTCGTAGGTCAGCCGCCCCTGGGTGATGCGCAGTTGCTTCAGCTGCATCAGGAACGCATCCTCCTCAGATGCCGCGGTACTGTCTGCGGCGGTTTCCCCGGCAGCCAGTGCGATGTCCCAGTTGGAGGTGCCGTCTTCCAATACCTTCAGCAGGATATGGGGTTGCCCGATGCTGATCTTGCGGACTTCGTAGGGTGCCCCCCGGAAGATGCTGAACAGGTCGAGGGTAATCCGGAATTGTTGGGCGGCGAACAGGGTGTCGCCTTCAAAGGGGGCCTTGTTCACCACGCTCAGGTCCGCTATGCCCAGGCTCATGTGGGGGAAGGAGCGGAACAGGCTGAGGCTGAGGTCTCCGAAATCGACGGTGGCATTCAGGCTTTTGTTGATTTCCTCTTTGGCAAGACGGGTAATGCGGCCCTTGAAGGCCATGGGCAGCACGATCAGGGCTGTGAGCAGCAGCAAACCGGTGATCAGGAGGACACGGACGACCTTTTTCATGAGGAAGGAATTATAAACGGATTAACCCCTGGAGGACTGGTTTTGTTGTGGCAGGGAAGAATAGGCGGTATGTTGCAGAAGGAAGTCGGCCGTCACCAGGGCGGCGAGGCTTTCCACCACCGGAATGGCCCGGGGCACAGGGCAGGCATCGTGCCGCCCCCTGATGGCGATCTCCGCAGGGTTTCCCTCCTTGTCAATGGTCTGCTGTGGCAGGGCAATGCTGGCGACCGGCTTAAAAGCCACCCGGAAAAGCACTTCCCCGCCACTGGTGATGCCCCCCAGTACCCCGCCGGCATGGTTACTCTGCGTGATCACCCGGCCTCCGGGCAAGCGGCTGGTGATCGGATCGTTATGTTGGCTCCCCCGGAGCCGGGCAGCATGGAACCCTTCCCCGATCTCAAAGCCCTTCACTGCATTGATGCTGAGCATGGCCTGGCCGAGCACGGCGTGAAACTTCCCGAATACCGGTTCTCCCAGACCGCCGGGAAGGCCGCGGATCCTTCCACTGATCATCCCCCCGATGCTGTCCCCCTCCTCACGCAGGCGCTGCAGCAGTACCTGCATCCGTTGGTGCGTATCGGTATGGGGACAGCCCAGGGGGGTTTGGGCTACCTGCTCACGGGTAGGGAAGGGAAAGCCATCAGGAACGTCCACCTCCCCGATAGAGGAAACATAAGCCTCAACAAAGATTCCACCCTTATTCAGCCAGGGTTCGATGATAGCGCCGGCCACTACCCAGGTAGCCGTTTCCCGGGCAGAGGACCGTCCTCCTCCCCGATGGTCCCTCAACCCATATTTTGCTTGATAGGTCAGATCGGCATGCGAGGGTCGCAAGATCTCCCGCAGTGCTTCGTAGTCCTCCGACCGTTGATCGGTATTCCGGATGAGGAAGGCCAGGGGTGCTCCCGTTGTCTTCCCTTCGAAAAGGCCGGAAACAATCTCCACTTCGTCCTTTTCCAGGCGCGAACTGTTGTGTTCCCCCTTACCGCTTGCCCGTCGTTTCAATTGGGCGGCGATCCGAGCGTGATCAATGTCAAGCCCGGACGGCAGCCCATCCAGCACCCCTCCGATGGCGGGACCGTGGGATTCGCCGAATGTCGTCAGTCGTAACAACTGCCCAAGGGTATTCATGGCCATAGGATAACAAAGGTACAAAAGGGCCCGCTGCCCCGTACCCTGCATACACCAAAAGAAAAGGGGGGCACATGACCCCCCTGGTTACTTTTTCACGCCTGGGGATCAGGCGTCACGCAGCATCTTCAACTTGGCTTCCATCAGGGCCATGTCCTGCTTGGCCTTCTCGATCTTACGGGCAAACTCCTGCTTCAGGAGGTCGGCCTTCTTGGAGGCAGCCAGGAAACCGATGTTGTTCTCCCAGAGATTGATCTCATCCTGCAGTTCCTTGATTTTGGACTGCAGCCCAAGCTTTTCCTTGCTGATGATGCGACCGGAATTCTGATTATCCCGCATGTGGTCGATGCGCTCCCTGTAGTTCACGGTGCTCATCTCCATATAGCTGATGTTCATTTCCTTGAGCTTGGCATCTATCGCTGCCCGATACGTCTTTTGAAGCCGGTCCTTATCCTTGAATGGCACATGTCCGATCTCCATCCATTGCCGCTGGAATCCCTTCAGGACCTCAAGATTGCCGGACTTGTCGTCCCCATAGGCATACTCGCTGATCTGACGGATGATGGCCTCCTTTTTCTCAAGGTTCTCCGTTTCACTCGACTGCATGTTTTTGAAGAAGTCGTCTTTGGCACTGAAAAAGGTGTCGCAGGCGGAGCGGAAACGCTTCCAGATCTTCTCCGAATGTTTGCGGGGTACGGCTCCGATCTCTTTCCAGCGTTTTTGCAGGTTGATGAGTTCTCGGGTGGTTTCCTTCCAGTCGGTGGAGTTTTGCAGCGCTTCAGCCTGAACGCAGAGGTCGAGCTTCAGGTTATAGTTGTTCAGCTGCTCGTCCTTCATTTTGTCGAAATACTCCTTCTTGTTCGAATAGAAGGCCTCCATATAGGAGCGGAAGCGCTGCCAGACCTTTTCGTTGTCTGTGCGTGGAGCCGGACCGATGGATCGCCAGATCTTCAGCAGTTCGGTCAGCTTATCGGTCTGGTCCTGCCAGGCTTTAATGGAGTTCACTTCAGCCGAGAGTACCTCCTCTGCCTGTTCACACAGCGCATTTTTGGCCAGCAGGTTCTTTTCCATTTCCTCCTGGCGGGAGTCATAATATTCCCTGCGGCGTTGGTTGATCAGGTCAGAAGTATGCTTGAAGCGTTCCCAGATCTCGTCTTTCTTATCCGTGGGCACCGGCCCAATTTCCTTCCATTCGCGGTGGTACTGCTGCAGCAGGCGGAAAGAACGGTCGATGGATGACTCCAGGAGCAGCTCGTCGGCTTTCTCGCACAGGGCTATTTTGCTTTCCAGGTTCTTTTTCAGGTCCAGGTCGCGGAGCTCCTTGTTTATCTTGACCTTGTCGAAGAACTTCTCTACCAGGAAGTGATAGTTCTGCCAGAGGTTGCTGGTTTCGGTACGCGGTACCATGCCGATTCCCGACCATTTCTCCTGCAGAGCGCGGAACTCGTCGTAGGTCTTTTTGAGCGATTCCTCTGAATTGATCAACTCCTTGAGTTGTTCCAGGATCTGGTTCTTGGCGTGAAGGTTTTGCACCCTGATCCTTTCCTGGTCCTGCTCCCAGGTATGTTTCCGTTCCTTGAACCGGGTAAAGATGGCCTGGAAGCGCGTTTCCAACTCGTCGGCTGTATCTTCGAAGCTCTCCTTGTCGCCGCCCTCGGCCAGGAAGTGCTCCAGGCGGGCATGCTTCTCTTCCCGGGTATGGTTCAGGAAAGCCACACGGATGAGGCTGATCCTGCGCTTGACGCGGCTGAGGTCGTCGGTTTGCAGGGTTTCCTCGAAGGCTTCTACCAGTTGCTCCCGGCTCAGGGCGTTGTATTTTTCTTCAGTATCCTCGGGATCCTCATGGACCACTTCGTCCTCGTGCTCTTCCTCTTCCTCTTCCTCTTCCTCTTCCTCTTCCTCTTCCTCTTCCTCTTCCTCTTCCTCTTCCCGTGCCTGTTCCTGTTCCTGTTCCTCTTCCTCTTCCTCTTCCTGTTCCTGTTCCTGTTCCTGTTCCTGTTCCTGTTCCTGTTCCTGTTCCTGTTCCTGTTCCTGTTCCTCTTCCTCTTCCTCTTCCTGTTCCTGTTCCTGTTCCTGTTCCTGTTCCTGTTCCTCAACAGTCTCCTGAACGACCTCTTCCTCGGGCTCCCCCTCTGCAATGGCCTCCTGAACGATTTCCGTCCCAGGTTCCAACTCCATCACGGGTTCCTGAACGATCACTTTTTCCGGCTCCTGCGCAGGCTCTATCTGTTGTTCCTGCTCCTGCTGTTGCTCTTGCACTTGCTCCACCATGTCGTCAGGCAAGGTGGCATTGGCAGCTTCATGCATTTCTTTCTGTTCTGAGGCGGCGGACTGGACCGGCTGAACCTCCTCGGGGGGGCGATTGGTTTCCATAAGAATCAATAAGATGTGTACTAATGAAAGTGTGATGGGGTGAGATGAGATCAGATTCCCGTTAGGGATGTTCAAAAGGTTGTTTTACAGTTAATTAGAATGATGTGCCCCATTCCGGGGGATTGCAAAAATAAAACATTCCGTTACATGCGCCAATAAAACTCATAGTACATCCGTGCGCTTTAGCGATCGATGGCGCTCCGGTTAAAGAGCACATACCCGATGTTAAGGATGAAGGACCAGTTTTCAACGTTTTTGTCGTAGTAGTTCACGCTGGCGCTGACTGGCCCGATGGGGGAGTGGAACACCAGGGACCCTGAACCGATGGCGCCCCGGCTGGCGAATGCTTCCCCATAAGCTGGCCGTATGCCGTCAGGGCGCTGGATTTCTTGAAAGGGTTGAAAGAAATAACTTTCCAGGCGGAGGTCGAGGTTGCCTGTAAGCCCGAAGATGTGCTTTAGCCCGACTCCCAGGAAGGTGTGCGCACGGTAGGCGGAAAGGAAGCGGGTCATGGTCTCGGGCAGCGGCTCGAACCCGGGACTGCTCAGGAGCGTGGCGGTATAGGTCTCGAACAGTTCATGATTGGAGAGCAGCAGATCGGCACAGAGGCCCAGGGTGTAGCTGCCCCCCATCATGTAATAGCTCTCCGCCTGGGTACGGGTACTGAACCAGCGGCGCTTCAGCCCTTCTACCTCCGGGATGTCAGAAGTGCTGCCCGGAACATATGCTTCTTTGCCCTGGATGTAGGACAAGGTCGTCCTGACCCTGTACCCCTGGCTGGGGTACTGCTTTCGGTTCAGCGTGTTCAAATCCAGGGTGATCCCGGTGGTAATGAACTCGAACCGGGTACGATCGGCCGTATCTTCCCGTGTGAAGCTGTTAATCTGGTAATAGTCGTCCTTAAGTTCTCCGACCGAAAAGCTGGCCTCAATGAGCCCGTGGTTGGTTACAGGCCAACCAAGATCAAAATATATGTGGTTCTCGTTCTTCACCAGGTAGGAAGGAGTCTTATCTTCGAAAAAGTAGGTGGAAGTCTTGAAATAGTCGTACTGACTGATGACGAACCCGGAACGCAGGTAGAACGGGTACTTCCCGGGATAGTCCAACCTGCCTTTCAGGTGGGCCGAGCTGTAGAACCTTCCAATGTAGCTGTTGGCGTTGATGCTGAGGGCCTGTTTGCCGAGGTGCTTGTAGCGAAGCTCCACGAAGGCTTCGTTGGTGGGGCTGGAGGAAATACAGCCACCGAAGCCGAGCTCCAGGTTATTGGCCTTCTGCAGGCTCAGCTTGAGGTCGTAGGCCTTGCGTTCCGGCCGGTAGATCAGCAGGGGCTGGACGCCGGCGATCTTGTCTTCGGCCACAAGCTTGAAATACTCCTCCCTGAGGGCTTCCAGGTTAAGGTCCCTTCCTTGTTTTCCGCTAAGGCTGCGCCTTACATATTCGCTCTGGGCCGGGTTCAGCCCTTCGATCAGGATGGAGTCGACCCTCACCGGGGGCAATCCGCTGCGGTATAACCAGCGCTGGCTGGCCAGATCGTCCCGGCTTGTCGAGTCGTAAACCGACTCCCTGATCCGGGGAAGCATACGAAGGGCAGCAACGTAGCCGCTGTCGATAAAATCACTGGTCTTGCTGAAGTCTGTGATGTTCACCCGTTCCAGGCTCGGCTCTATCAAGACCCCGTTGTCGCAGATCACAGAATAGTCTGTGTTCTGCATAAAGACGGTTTGCACCTGGGAAATGATGTCATCTTCATGCGGCGGAGGATAGTTTGATGCGACCTTACTCCCGATGATGATATCCGGAAAGAAATCCTCGTACATCACATCCGCAGGGAAGTTGTTGTACATGCCCCCGTCAAGCAACAGTTTCCCATCAATACGGATGGGCTTGAAATAGAATGGAAAGGTCATGGAGGCCCGGATGGCACGCCCCAGGTCGCCGCTGCGAAGTACCACCGGAAGGTTGTTGGCGATATCCGATGCCACGCAACGGAAGGGGACGAAGAGGCTGTCGAAGTCGTACCCGCTGGCTGCGGAGGCGGAGGCCAGGTATTCCATGAATACGAAGTCCATCTGCACAGGCGAGACCAGGCTGGAGGGTAGGCTGGAGGTAAGTACGCTGTCGACCTGGAACTGCAGGTTCAGCCAGGAAGCATCGGCCTCGGGTTTCTTATAATAATAGTAGTATTCGGGATCGATCTCCCCCTTGACCCACCGCATGAAGTCTTCCGAGGTCACCATGGCTTCCATTTCGGCCGGGCTGTATCCGGCAGCGTACATACCGCCGATGATGGCGCCCATGGAGGTTCCTGTGATGTAATCGATAGGGACCCCCGCTTCCTCCAGGGCCCGGATGACCCCGATATGCGCTACACCCCTTGCCCCGCCCCCACTCAATACCAATCCGACCTTCTGCGCCTGAAGGGGTGTGGAGGATAAGATCAGAAGGATCAAGAATTTATTGAAGATTTTCGGTAAGGGGTACATCGTACAGCTGTCTATACAAATGTCGGAAAAATACCGGGCAGCCAGGTCATTTCCCGTAATCATCGTACATTTCGTCATGATCTGGACCACTGGCGAAGCCCTGCTGGATATCATCCATGCTCCCGATGGCTTTACGACCCTCAGCCCGGGCGGGGCCATGCTGAATACGGCGGTCGACCTTGGCCGATGCCATCTTCCCGTGGGGTTCATCGGGGGGCTCGGGGATGACGCTCCCGGGCGCATGGTGCGGGATTTCCTCAACAAGAGCCGGGTGGGGTCGCAGCATCTCCGGGCACTCCCAGCATGGCGTACCCCGGTAGCCCTGGCCCTTCTCGATAGTGGGGGTAATGCCAGCTACACCTTTTATCGGGATCCCGCAGGGGAATATGCCCCGGAATATCCTGTCCCGGGGCCGGGCGATCTCTTGCTCTACGGGTCCTATCATGCCCTCCATGATCAGGTGCATCATACCCTGCTCTCCTGGCTGCACTCCTGCAGGGAACGTGGAGTCATGCTGATCTACGACCCCAATTTCCCTGCAGGAGT
>JAKLHK010000042.1 GCA_022710185.1 Bacteroidota bacterium | reverse complement strand
AGTTGAGGCTGAAGTCCAGGGTGGCAAAGCATTGCCCGGCATCGGTGGGATAGGATGCGGCCGGGATGGGACAGATGACGGAAGGATCTTCTGCATCCACCACCAGCACCTCAAAGCTGCACTGGGCCGTGCGCCCGGCGGCATCGGTCACGGTGACGTTGACCGTGGTGCTGCCTTTGGGGAACTGCACATCCACCAGGCTCCCTGTTCCTGAAGCCGGATTAGCGCCGGTGGCGGTCCAGGCGATGCTCTCTCCGGGGCAGTTATCTCCGGAGCTGAGGCTGTAGTCCAGGGTGGCAAAGCATTGTCCGGCATCGGTGGGATAGGATGCGGCCGGGATGGGACAGGTCACGGATGGATCTTCTGCATCCAAGACAACGAGATCATAACTGCACTGATTGGTCAGACCCACTCCGTCAGTCACAGTCCATGTCACATGCGTAGTGCCTTTGGGGAAGGTGGCTCCATTAAGGGTATATGAAATGTTATGGTCGTTGACCCTGTTGTTCACGTTGCAATTGTCCCCCACCAGGGGATCCAGTGCGTTGTCGGGAACGGTCAATATGCAGGATCCCGCATCGGTGGAGTAGGATGGGGCCGGTGTGGGACAGGTGATTGAGGGGGCTTCCCGGTCGCCTCCAGCGTAGGAAACGCTTGGGGATGGTACGACCACATTACCGCAGCTGTCTTCAACTTTGTAGGTATAAGTCACGTTCCAGTCAGCATCCGACCCGGAGGGTGTGCCACTCTTAGTCACGATCACCTCAGCCCCACATTGATCTGTGAACTGTGCGGCGATCTCTGCCTCTGTTGGTCCTGTTGGAATTTGGTTATAGCACAGGTTCAGGTTACTGCCTCCGGCAGGGATGCTTCCAGTGAGCGGAGGGGGAAGAAAATCATGGCCGCTGTGAGTGATCGTCTGCCCGTTCAGGGTGTTTCCACAACTGTCCGTGACCGTAAAGGTATATACCACTTGCCAGCTGCAGTCATTCCCGGTAATACTTGTACTGATCAGGCTGGCCGAGGCTACAGGTTGTCCACACGAGTCAGCATACCCGCTCATGGCGGCTTGGGCGTCCCAGGCTGGGACACCCTGGGGCAAAGTGCTGGGATTCACAAAGCATGCGGAGATGTTCGATTGGCCTGGGGGTGGCGTTCCCCCCGGAGGTTCAGCCGAACAGGCGAGGCCGCCGTCGTGGTAAAAGGTCGCTGTCGGTTGGTCATTCAGGACAATGAAGTTCTGGTCAGCGTATTCGCAGGAGGTCCCGTTATCAGACCAATGCAAAGCAGAGGACCCGCCTTTATATTTGAAGTGCAGAGTATACAGCGTGGAGAGGTCCGGTAGGCTGATGCCGCTCATGCTGAACCCCCCGCAGAAAACCACTCCAGGGATGGGATGACTGATGGCCAATCCAGGGAACCCCGAACCTGGCGTGGCTCCCTGGTAGCTTAATGCTCCCGTGTCAAAGGCCATGGTGAGTGAGATCGAACCGATGCTGTTGAAGTTGCTTACAATCACTGGGACGTCAAGCATGGAACCGGTACAGACCCGGTAATTTCCGATGGAAGTCAGGGGCGCATTGCCTGCTGCCTGAAAGGTAAGGGAGCCATCGATCCAGAAGTTACCCGTTGGTAAATCAGGGAGAGGCCCGTTGGCATTGTAGAACTGACAGGAGGCCCCGCTGAGGTCATCCAGGAAGCTGAGCGATGTGGTCCCATTGGCGACCTTGGTAAAACTAATGGTGAATATGGCAGTCCCATTGGCCACGGTTACACCAGAGAAGGTGTACCAGGCCACCCTCACTTCCCCGGGGACGCTTAGGTTGATATTGTTGAAGCCCCCCAGCAAAGGGCTGACGCTCACTCCCGTGGCCTGGGTGATCAGGGGGTCATAGGTAAATTTGACGTCTCCGGAGACGATGCTGTTGAATCCTGTCACCGTGACCTCCACATTCGCAGTACCGGCGGTTGTGCTGATCGTACCAAGGGTGCTGACCGGGGAGGGCTGCGCCAGCAAGAGTGAAGGGCAGAGGAGTAGGAACTGGATGATCGGTATGTTTTTCATGGATATGGCCAGGTTATGATTTCTTTGCACTGGATCGTTTCGCGATGAGGAATTTGACAGTAATGGAAGCAGGCACCGGGGAATTGGGATTAATGATCACTGCCGTGTATAGGCCATCGGTTAGGTGGCCGGTTTCCAAACGGAATTCCCCTCCGGGCGGGAGGTATTCCGTGATAGGGTATACAAGAACACTCTGCCCCAGGGCATCGTAAACGATGCATTCCGAACTCTCTGGTACAGATAGCATTACCCGTATGTTCACATGGTCGCGCGCTGGGTTGGGATAGGCCCAGGCCATACAGCTCCTCTCCATTGGGCTGTCCAGGCCAGTGACCATGGAATGCAGGTCAGGTAGGTTGAGCTGGACATCATGCATGGCAACACAACCCTGCTGTGCAATCTCATTGAGCGGGTCATCGGACAACTCGAACCTGAACATGGGGTGCTGGGGTCCATTCTCCTTCATCCTGATGCCCAGGCTAAGGAGGGTGCCTGCGGCGGATAGCTTCAGAGGGGTCAACGAAGTCCACCCGATCCGAAGTTTACCCTCAGCAACCCCAAACATCACCGGCTGCTCCGGATCCCCTTCCAGGAATACCCCGACGATTTCCAGGGCTTCGGAAGGCATATCCAGGATCAGGGAGATGGCCGTTACCTCAAGGGCATCTGAGCAGGTCACAGGAAGGATGGAGATCCCGGATGAACTGAGTTCTACCTTGCCTTCATGATGGAGAGATACTGTGGGGTTTTGTCCCTTGGATGTTGGCAGATAGCTGCGGTTGAAATCGCCCAGCACCATGCCGAGGTAATTCTGACCTATAGTTGTGGAATCGATCACCAGGCTGGGGAAGGTGCCATCTGCCCATTGGTTCTGCGAGAGCAGGTCGCCGGTTTTCCAGAAGCACCATCGCGGGCTACCCGGCCTGGGCCAGGGCGTTGTTCCCCCGGAAACAAAATGGTTCAGGATATGAAAAGCATCGAATGAAGTCAGGATGTTCAGAGGATAGGCCACATCGCCGGCGAGGAAGTTTACCTTCTCCATAGGAATGGGATGGAGTGGTGAAACTGAAACCTGCCACAGGTTCAGCATGCCCGCATCGGTGGCGTTGATGCTTCCGACAGGTTTTTGGCTTGTTGCCCTGACTTCATAATTGCCTGGACTAAGTGAGGCAAAGCTGTAGTACCCGTTGGATGCGGTTACCGCGGACTGGACAAGGCTGCCATCGCGGTACAATCCCAGGTCTACCCCGCCCAGAGGGGTTTTAACGGTATTGTTGTACTGGAAGAATCCGTTGATGCGGCAGTTGTTCAACGTGAGCAGGATATCCGCGCTATCATGCACGTAGCCCTTTTGCCCCATCCGCACCATGGGCTCCACACTCAATTCGATCAGGCCGGGGCTGCCGGCATTTGTGATTTCAATGGTCCAGGTCTCGCTCAATCCATTCTGCCCGGTCAATGGAAACGGTGCGCCCCCGCCCGTGATCTCGGAAAGGTAGATCGTGGCATCGTAGGCGGGCAGGGAATAATTGCCCGAGGCCCCTCCTGAACCATAGGACCAATGAATAATGGTCCCGGCAGGAAAGTAGTAGGTGGAACGGATGAGGGCATCGGCAGTGATCTGGGTATCAATATTCACCACGTTGGGATAGGTGATACTCGCCTGGAAGACCACGGGAGAAGGGGCGCAGACCGTAGTATGAACGGGATGGAGGTCGAACTGGACGGAATTGAAATCAAGCAGCACAGTATCTGCGGCTTCGCAGGCGCTCAAGCAGTTCAGCGGATGCAGGTAACTTGCCGGATGGAGGAAAACCGCCATGTTGCTCACGGGTGAATTGGGGGCGAGGATAGTCAGGGTCCACTCTACCTGTTTTCCTGAAAGTGTGCTGGCCGCGATAGCCGGGGTTGTGGTCACCTCGCTCATCAGATGCTGGTTCGAGGAGGAGAGGTCGTAGGTCATTGGCGCATGTTCTGTAATTACGCCATCGATGGTGGTGCGTACTCCCAGCAGAGTTGTGCCTGCAGGAAAGGCCGGGAGGGTGGTTCCCAGAACCAGGTCAGCCTTGATGGTGTCATCAAATCCCGACAGATCGGGATACTGCAGCTCCCAGCGGAGGATCAGGGGAGTGCGTGCCAGGGTGGCCGCGTCCAGGGGGCCTGTGATTGCAGGGCAGGGGAGACCTCCGTAGGTATTCATCGCCTCATGGAACCACCAGGGAGATGTTTCCACCTGTGGCGAGACGGCATCCCCCTTCCCGCATGGATTGAATGCATGCGTAGGCCCGCTGGCATCCCCCCAGTAATTGGGCCGGGCAGATAGGATCACCCCGGCAGCCGTACCCAGCACATTCAATCCAAAGGCAGTGTTGCCATGGATTGCGTTGTCACGGATATCATTTCCTGCCACACTGCCTGGAAGCCCCGCACCGGTCTCATCATCTTGCAGGAGTATGCCGGTGTTGTTGTCACGGATGATATTGTCGATAATCAGGTTCTGCGTGGCACTGTCTGCCCCGCTGCGGATACATATTCCCGTGTGGTTGTTAGCGATCAGGTTGTGAAGGATCACCGATCCGCTGGCTTCATCGAGCAACAGTCCGATATCCTCCGGACCGTCCATGCTGTTGTGAGCTATTTCAAATCCCTCGATCCTGACCTGATCTGCTGTAATCCTCAGCGCTATTCCGTCGATAGGTTCCAGGGCACAGCCTCCAGCCCCTGATCCCTGGATCTGCAACGATTTGTACACCCACACATTCTCCGCGTACACTCCGGAGTCCACCGCTATGCGATGACCGTTAAGCGTCTCTGCAGCATCTATGGCCTCCTGAATGGTCGCATAATCGAGGTGGGTATCCAGGTTATGAACAGGAAGAAGGTATTGATAGGCTGTGCTGTTCAGCGCTCCGAGGGCATCCGTGATGGTTACAGTATAGGTGCCGGCGGTACCGGCAAGGATCGTCGCCTGATTCCCGGCTGAAAATCCTCCCGGTCCGCTCCAGGCATAGGTGTACGGGGCCGTTCCCCCGCTGACCACGGCGTTCAGCTCACCCGTTCCGGGTCCGGAAGCCAGGGTGGCATGCAAGGAGCTGACCCAGCCGTTGATGTAAAAACTGGTGTACGGGGTGTCGGGCAAGGGCAGGATGGAGGGAAAGCCGGCATATTCGCAGGATATCCCATTGTCTTCCCAGACCAGCAGGGAGGTACCATCGTTCCGTAGCCCAAAGTCCAGATAGCAAAGAATGCTCCCTGCAGGCAGGCTTGGGGCAGGAGTGTATCCGTCGGTCATCCAGCCGATCCTCACCCTCGAATCGTTGCTGTCCGCCAGGAAGCCTGCAAAAGCCTGACCGGACAGACCCTCAAAGTCAAGTACATTGGTGTCATAGGTCAGCGTGAGGGAGATAGCCCCGATCTGGCTGAATTGGTCTACCCGGACCGGTACACTTACGGTTGAAGTGGTGGCGATCTCCTTGCCTGCAAAGGTAATGGGGGACTGGGCATGCAAGCCGATAAAATGAACGAGCAATGCGAGTATGATAAGTTTTCTGGCCATAATGGTTCCGGTCTGTAGTGGACAGGCGGAGAAACGAAAACCGGAAGCGGGACGGCCTTGGCCGTCCCGCACCGGTCAGTGCTCAGGGTGTTCAATCCAGATGAATGATTCTCAGGGTCTGGCTCAGGGATTCTCTTCCTTGCCCGGCGTTGATGCGTACATGGTAGATTCCGGGAGTGAGTCCTGTGCCTTCCAGGTAGTAGTGATGTGCCCCGGCTTCGAGCTGTCCGGTGCTCACGGAGCGGACCTCCTGTCCAAGAGCATTATACAGGGTAAGTTCAACCTCGCCCCCTTCCGGCAGCATATAGTCGATCCGGGTATTGGTAGTGAAGGGGTTGGGATAGGCGGACATGCCCAGGCCAGCGGCATCGGCAGTGGCCAGGCCAGTAATGGCGGTGGTCAGCAGGGGCATCTGAAGCTGGACATTATCCACCACATTGTTGCTTCCGTCGGCGACTTCGTTCAGGGGATCATCCTGCAGGGAGACGCTGAAAGTCTGCTGATTTCCAAGGCTGGCCAGGGTCCTGACCCTGAGGGTGAGGAGCACTTCACCCGGGCCCAGGGCTACAGTTGATGTACTGAGCCATCCTATGCGCAGTTCACTTTTGTTGGCGGAATACATCAGGCTGGCATCGGGATCGCTTCCAAGGTAGGCCCCAACGATCTCCAACTTATCCCCGGGATAGCTGAGAATCAGGGAGAAGGCCCCGGCTTCGAGGGCGTTGAGGGTAGTCACAGGCAGAAGGTACTCTGCCGAAGCGGTGACCGGGATCACCGGCCCATCGCTCAGCGCCAGGGTGCTGCCCAACCCCTTGGCTCCGGGGATGTAGCTGCGGTTGAAATCCCCGGTGATTAGTCCATGGATATTCTGCGTCCGGGTGGAGGAGCCCATCGCCACGGTGGGGTAGTACCCGCCTGAAGCCCAGTCGTTGGCCCCGATCAGATCACCGGATTTCCAGAAGGACCAGGAAGGGGTTGTCGACCAGGTAGTAATACCATTGGTCACAAAATGCGACAGGATCATGTAGGCATCAAAGGAGGTCAAAGCGGCGGCCTGGGAGGTGCCCCGGCTCACATCACCGGCCAGGAACCTGACCTTTTCGATGGCGGAAGGAGTGACCGACCAGTAGTTGACCTGGGCGGCGTCCGTGGCATTGATGGAAGCCGGTGCGCTCACCTTTACAGGACGAATCTCATAGGTACCTGAAGGAAGATGGGCGAAGCTGAAGGTTCCAGCGGCCGTGGTAGTGCTGGACTGCAGTGCGGCTGTTCCCCCACTCTCCCATAGCTCGACGGGAACATTGCCCAAGGGGCTGTTGGCGGTGTTGTAATAGCTGAGGATACCGCTCAGTCCGCAGTCATTGACCAACAATCCCAACCCGTCGTTTTCATAGGGGTAGGTTACGGCATTCAGGCTGGCTACCGGCTCAAAGGTGAGTGTATAGGCCTGCTGTGCTCCCGGCGTGGTCAGGGTGATGGACCACAGGTCGGAGCCGCTGTGTCCCTGCAGGCTCGAAGGGCTGGCCCCTACGATATCCGATAGCATGATCACGCTGAGCGGGCTTGACAGGGTAAAGCTTCCCGTGGCAGCCCCGGAATTGTATTCCCAGGCGATCGCCGTTCCGGCCTCAAAGGCCACATCAGAGCTTATCCGGCAGTCGGCCTTGATGTCGGTGTTGACATTGGCGAGTACGGGATAGGTGATGGACACACTGAACTCCAGGGGATCCGTATAGCATACCGTGGTGGTAGTGCCGGTAACGGTCTGGACGGCATCATCGAAGCTCAGGCTGAATTCGTCGGTGCCCAGGATGTTGTTGCATGCAGTAATGGAGCCAAGGTAGCTCACCGGAGAGAAACTGATGCCATAGGTTGCGGGATCCTCCACACCGGCGAGGGTAAGGTCCCAGGTGGTCACCAGGCCGTCATGATTGGCCAGGGGATAGGCGCTGCTGCCCAGGATCTCACTGAGATAAGCCTGGGTCTTGCCGCTAAGGGAGTATACTGCCCCAAGGGTCTCGCTGCCGTTATATTTCACACTGATTACTTCAGCGGTAGCTGGGAAGGCCAGATCCGATGTGATCAGGGCATCCGTCAGCACGGCCGGATCATAATTCTCGAGGTCTCCGGGATATGTAACACTCAGGCTGATGATGACCGGGGTGTAGGTAATGGTACTGATGTCGGGTACCGGACTGGTCACGATCTGCGGCAGGCCGTTCACGGTGGTCATGTCACTTTGATAATACCAGGGGGAATAGGTAACATAATCACTTACATCGTTGCCCTGTCCACAGGGATTGGTGGAGTGATAAGGTCCTGTTGGATCACCCCACCAGTTGGGTGAAGCATCCAGGGCCGTGGTCGTCCCGTTAAGGACACCATGTGCATTTCCTGCGATGGAATTGTCTTCAATGTGGATGTTGCTGACATAGGCGATGCCACTTTCAATCCGGATACCGTAGTCCATGCCGGTGACCTGATTGCCCGTCAGCAGAGCGGAAGCGCTGGCGCCTGAGCCCTGTGCGAACATGAAGCCATGGGTATTGGTTGCCGAAGCGGTTCCCACACCGATCACATTGTCTGTAAAGGCCACAGTGCCTCCGGTATAGGTCTGAATGGTGATGCCGTTCCAGTTCTCAATGGTGACCCCAGATGGAGGAGCAATTCCTGTGACGATGTTGTTATCAAACAGCCAGTCAGAGGCTGGGTTCTGCGAGTAGTTATAATAGACCACTTTGGAGTAGCCTTCAAAGCTGTTACCTTCCACCTTTCCGGTCACACCGCTGGTGTTGGGGTGGTTGTATGGTTGCACCTGGATGGCGGAACGGCAGTCCTCAACCACATTGTTGAGCACATCTCCGTATGCACCCTGGATGTAGAGACCATAACCATATACCGTAGGACGGGAGAAGATGTCGGTATTGGCAATGTAATTGTATTCAATCACGGCTCCTGAACGGAATTCGGTTTCCCATGAATCCCCGTCCCAGTACCAGGACGAGATGAGGATATTGCCAGTTTCTGAATTCAATACCCTGTTATTGCGTATCTCGCTTCCATCGGCGGTTGAGACGATACCCCAGGCCTGGAAATTGCCCGCGGGATCGTAGTGCTGTGCATCCACTGTGAAACCGGCGAATTCCACATCAACGGCCGTCACCTTGATCACGTCGCTTTCCTCGGTAACCGGATCAGGGGTGAATGATGCCGGGAAGCGGACGATGGCTTCGGTCACCCTGTCTATGGCGTTTCCGGCCTTGTTCCAGTTGGGTCCATAGAGCGTCAGGGTCTTATCGATCGTGACGAATTCCGGGTAGCTCCCGGCATCCACGGTCAGGGTGTGCCCGTTCACGGTCTCTGTGGCATCGATGCCGGCCTGGATGGTGGTATAGTCGAGGTAGGTGTCGATATTATGTACCGGTCCAAAGCTGTATGTCCCGATAACGAAGGCGCCCTTGCTGTCGGTGACGGTGACGGTGTAGACCCCGTAGCTGTCGGTTGGGGTGAGGGATGCCCCGCTGCCCGTCTGGCCCGAAGGCCCGGCCCAGGCATAGGTATAGGCGGGGGCACCGCCAAGGCCCTGGGCAATGATGGCGTTGGTGGAGGGTGGATAGGTGCGGCTGAAGGCGACGCTGATATCGGATGCCCAGCCATCTACCCAACTGGAAGGACCATCCAGGTATGGGGCCTGCACTGCGGCATTCTGGTATTCGCACTGGATGTCGTCCCCGTCATCGAAGGAGAGCAGGGTGGTACCCCCGGTCGTTGGGGCGCCGGTATAGGTGAAATGCAGGGTAAAGACAACGTCACCATTGTTCAGCGTCACGGGCGTGGAAGGATTGGGTGCGATCCACCCCAGGGTGATGCTCGTCCCGCTCGTGGAATACCAGGCGGCCAGGCCACCGGGCAATGCGCCCCCGAAGCCCGTCAGGGTGGATGAGCCTACCCCCGTCAGGGTAGCCACTGCAGGATCATACGTAATCCTCATGGACACGGCATCCGTCACGATACCCGAAGGGATATCACTAAGGGTGACGGGCACGTCGATCGTTCCCGGATTGGACGGGGCGATCACCTGGGCCAGTGTAGTTACCGGACCGGGGGTGCTGGCAGAATAGGTACAATTGCTGAAGTCGCTGTTGCACCAGGGGTCGTAGGATACGCTTCCGCTGATCTTCGGGCTGATGTCGTTGTATAGCACTGATCCCCAGTAGTTTTCAGTAGCATCAACGGTCCCTCCTGTCTGCGTAACGGCCAGGCCCGGGCCATCGGTGATGAACGTATTGTGATAAAGATCAACACTGCCCCCGTTCACCTGGATGCCACTCTGATCGTAGGCGGTAGATTCGGTAATGGTACAGCCTACCAGGGTCAGGCTGCCCCCGTTCACCAGAATGGTCGGGGCGTCCGTGGCATTGGTGAAATGAATGCCGTTCTGCACGATAAGATCACCGGCATTCACGGTTAGGGCAGGGGAGGCACCTACCAGGGTCACCACCACGCCGGCAGGGGTGGTCAGGGTTACAGTTTCCCCGGGATTATTGAAAGTGACCCCGTTATAGGTACCCCCCACCATCACCTGGATCACGTCCCCGTCAGCAGCACCGTCCAGTGCCTCCTGCAAGGTAAGATATCCGTCCCCGGTGGTGGTATTCTCAGCTGGGAAGGTGTAAGTACAGTTGCTGAAGTCGCTGTTGCACCAGGGCGAGACATCTACATTGCCCTCGAACATATCGGCCACATCCTGGGGCAATACACTGCCAAAGTAATTGGATTCCCCATCCACCTGGTTGGCGACCCCATCGGCCGAAATGCCCAGGGGGTCCCCGGAGAAATCGTTATGGTGCAGCACGGCAATGGACGTCAGGTCATTCATGTAACCTACCACCACGGAGGTGCTGTTGTTGGAGAATACAGAATGGCTTACGGTAGCATTGGTTCCGGTTCCCCAGAAATCGGTGATCAGGACCCCGGCCGAGGTGGACCCGTCGGTGGAGGCCACACCCAGGCACTGGCTGGCGTTCAGCCCGTCCACGGATCCAGTACCCCCGCCGCCGAACTCTACGGCATAGTCCAGCCCGTCCACGGCCCCCTTTCCGACATAGGTGACATCTTCAATGGTGGCCGAGGGGTGGTCGGCTACGCCCAGGGCATTACCCCGCACGTGCACACCAATGCGCCCGATATTACTGAAGCTGCAGTTCTTGACCAGATTACCGCTGGAATTGCCCAGGAAGAGGATGCCCCTGCCAAGATAGGTGGGATAATTGATGTTTTTAATCTCGCAGTCCTGGATGTCCAGGCTGCCCTGGCATTTGATGGCGTCAAACACATTGTAGCCCTGCCCGTCAATGCCAAGGTCGCTGATCTGGGCGCTGACCCCGGGGGCAATGTAGAAGAAGGATGAGCTCTGGTTGGGGTACCCTGTGCCGGTATGGAAGCCCGGTTTCACCACCGTGCTGGAGGCCCCGGCCCCGCTCAGGCTCAGGTTGACATCAATAACGATCTGGGCCGTTTCCAAAAACTCCCCGGGGGCCATGATGAGCACATCGTTGGCATTGGCTGCGTTCACGGCATCACCCAGGCTGAGGTGGCCTGTGCCCTGGGTCTGGTTGTATACCGGGGCGCCGTTGCAGTTTCCGGCCGCGGGCTGGAAGCCAGCGGTGCCGGCATCGCTGTCAGTGCCGCTGCTCAGGTAAGGCAGGTAGTTCGCCGGCCCTGTGATCAGCGGGCTGACCTGGGCAAGATCGGCAGAGCCCCACCAATTGCAGCGGGCATCCTGAACCGTGGCGGCATCGGCGTACAGGCCGGCAGTGTTGCCGGAGAGGGTGTTGTCGTTGACGTTCAGGCTCACCGTAGAGGTGCCGGCCAGCTCATAGGCGTAGAGGCCGTAGTCCCATCCGCTCAGCGCACACTGGCTGATGCTGCCGCTGAGTGCTCCAGCTGCTGCGTAATAGTCGATGGCTGGACTTCCGGTACCATTGCTGCTGCCGGTGATCGTTACCCCCTGGATGTCGAAATCACGGTTCCCGGCGGTGGCATTGTACACCAGGATACCTTCCGCATAATTCAGACCGGTATTGCTGATGAGGCCTCCTGTAATGCTGCCGCTGCAGTCCTCGGCATAAACATTGTAATGGTTGTCTGCAGCGGTGCAACCGATCAGATGAACTGCGGATTCCAAGAGCAGATAGCCAGAAGCGGCATAACCAGAGCCCGTGTAATAGACCCCTTCCACATAACAGTTGGTCAGGCTGGCGGTCCCTCCCCATACCTGTATACCGTTTTGCGCGGTGACCGACGTGGGCCCCTGGCCGAAGGCACGGACTTGGGTAAGGGTGGCGCTGAGGTTGCCTCCATTGCCGTTAAGCGTGACGCCATTCTTCTGGAAATCGGTGATATCCACCTGGCTCAGACTGATCTGATAATTAGTGGCAGGGGTATTGTTAAAGGCGTAGATTCCAATCCCGTGCTGTGCGCCCGAAAAGGGGTTGTCCATGATCCTGACCACATCGGTCTGGCTCACGCTGCCTCCGGCATTCCAGAAGGCGATACCTGAGAAACGGTAGTTGGCGTTGCCCTGGAGGGCCCCGTCAACGGTGAAGCCGCTCATGTTGAAGGTACTGACCCCCTCTACGAATACTACCGGCTTATTTACGTTACCCGTGGTAAAGCTCAGGGCCAGGGTAGCCGGGCTCAGGAGGGTACAGCTTGATTTCCCTGCCCCGATCAGGCTGAGGTTCTCGGTGATTATGTGCAGTTGCTCAGTATAGGTCCCGGCTGCGACCTGGATCACATCACCTGCGGCTGCTGCATCGATGGACCGCTGTATCAGCATTCCTGGGCCAACATAGAGATGGGTTCCGGAAGGATCCTCGATATAGGACTGCGTATTGCCGTACTTCACGTTGAACCCTGCACCCATGTTCAGGGCATCGCTCAGCGTTCCGTTGGTGTAGAAATGCATGTGCTGTCCTACCCCATATACATTGTCTATATAATAGGTGTAGTTGCTCACCGTGTTGCCGGAATTGGTCAGCGCGCTTTCATCTTCAATGTAGAACCCGTCGCTCACCGTATTGCCGGCGAAATCAAAGACGATACCGGATGAGCCCCGGTTGACATAGGTGGACACATACACGGCAATCCCACCCCAGGCATTGCCTGAAGTAGTGCATCCGCTGAGGGTGGCTCCCACTGTGCCCGAAAAAGCAATCCCGACGCCGGATATTGTATTGGTAGCGGTCAGGTTAATCAGGGTGGCGTTGTTGATCCCGTGGAAATCGAAGGGGGTCTTCTTGGCCCCGGTAATGGTGATGTTCTCGTAATGGAAGTTGTTGAGGGGAGTAGTCCCTGAAGGGTTGGTCTTTATGGTGTAGGTCCCGGTGGTCTGGTTTGGGAGTATGGTGAAATTTTTCAGGGTGATGTTGTCCGCTGTAATGGCAAACCCATACCCCGCCACCGCCGTCATGTCTATGGTAACCCCAGCCTCGGAGGCACCGATGATCGAGACGGATTGGCTGATGTACTGTGTGGTGGTAAAGACATAGGTGCCGTTGGCTACCTGGATCTCATCCCCGGCACTGGAGGCGGCGATGGCCGCCTGGATGGTTGAATACTGGTACGTCGGAGGCCCTCCCGGACCAACGGTCAGTGTCGTGGCCTGCACCCCGCTCCAGAAGAGGATGGGCAGGACCAGCAAAAGCAGAGAGTAATTCTTCTTTTCCATGGCTAGTGGTGTTGGTTATGACTTAAGTTCTTGAAGAGGTCCGGTCTGTCTCCGGGATCCTGGCTCCAGGGAACCGGAGAGATGGTTAAAACTATTCTTAAGTTGCTCATGATAAATGTTTTATGTCATTTATTGAATGAGTGAGGCCTTTTTCATGATGAGCGTTGGGTTATAGCCAACCAGCCTTCCCGGCACGCGTCCTGGTCAATTGTACCTCGCAAGGGGTTGAAAAACCGGCGCGAGGTGGGAATTTAGTGCGTCAGGGATGGAGAGTGCAGGTAAGTGTCCCATCGGGGGACTTGGGCGCATGAACGCGTCAAATGCGATGATGAAGGGGATGCTGAGTGGCGGCGTACTCAGAGCTGCTGCAGAGGCAGGCGAAGACATACACGGCACCCGGGGTCTGTGGCTTCCGGGAAGGCCGCGCCTATGCTCACCCCGAAGCGCTCATGTCCGGGGGGGTTCATCATGCGGATGCGCCGCGCGGTAATATCCCCGCTGTGGGAGCGCCTTCCCTCGCCGTCCTTAATCCGGGTGGCCTTAAGCCTGCGGGAACGCTCCAGCCCGATGCCGTTGTCCTCTACTTCAACACAGAGGATAGCTTCCGATGGATCCCGGAAGATGCTGATCCTGAGCCGTCCTTCCTTTCCCAGAGTGCGGAATCCATGCACCAGGGCATTTTCGGCATAGGGTTGGATGATCATCGGAGGGATGAGTGTAGTGCAGGCATCCAGCCCTGAGGCGAGGATGATCTCCCAGCTGAAGCGCCCGGGGAAACGCATCGACTCCAGGCGAAGGTAACTCTCCAGGAATCCTATGGCATCCGACAATGGGATCAGCCGCTGGTTCACGTTCTCCAGGCTGTCCCTGACCACCCGGCTGAAGTCGCCCAGATAGGCGATGGCCTCCTCTGTCCTGCCGCTCAGGATATACGCCTGGATCCCGTTGATGCTGTTGAAGATGAAGTGGGGGTTCATCTGGGCCTGCAGGGCCTTGACCTCCAGCTCGGCCATTCGTTCTTTCAAGCGCGCAGCACGCCGGGCTTTGCGCAGGGCCCTCCAGCGGGCCAACCGGTAGATGGTCACCAGAAGGGCAATAAAGAGCCCGAAGAAGCCAGCGCGCGCCCAGGTGGTCAGGTACCAGGGCGTGGGCACAATCACAGGAAAAGCATATTGCGTCAGGGCATGGAGGGATCCGCCCGCGCTATGCTCGATTAACAGGGTAAAGTGTCCTGGGGAGAGCCCTCCAAGGTCCACTATGGCCTCCGTGCGCCAGGCGCTCCACAGGGTATCAGTCCCCAACAAACAATACCGGAATCGGTCTTTGTGTGGATCCAGGGTATTGGGAAGGGAGAAACTTATGCGCACCTGATGCGCCCGGAAGGGGAGATGCAGGCTCCAGCCTTCTCCTCCCTTCTCCCGGACGATGACACGGGTATTTGGTCTAAAATCCACCTCTGCGCTGCGGGGCAGCAAGGGGAGACGGGGCCGCCGTTCTTCATAGACCTGCCCGGTCTGTATGGCATCCAGCCCCTCATCGCCCCCAACCCACAGCCTGCCGTCCTGTCCAAGGGCGGCACTGCGACCCGACACTACACGGAGCCCTTCTTCGGCATCCAGAAACCTTAGCCGCGGATCCCGCAGGTCTTCATCATCACGGTAGGCAATACAATGTACCCCCAGGTTAGTCCCGGCCCACAGGAAGCCCGCAGGATCATAGAGGAGCCAATGGATGCTCTGGCCGTGTATGCCTTGTTCCTGGCCCAGCCGGGCCTCGGGCACCAGCGAATCACCGTCAAGCCGGTGTACCGTGATGCGTCCCGCCTGGTCCCCGCTGATCACACGGCCTCCCGGGCCGGCACACAGGCAGCAGATGTGGCGGTGAAGCTGCCCATCATTGGTTTTATAGTGCCAGCCCTGTTCCGGCCCGTATCGAAACAGACCTTCCGTTGAACTGGCCACCCACAGCGCGTCTCCTATCCTGAGCACATCGGTGATGTTGTTCCGCGGCCAGGGGGGAACGGGCGGCCAGTGTACCCCATCACGCAGGTTCTGTCCTTCAGGTACTTTGCTGATACCGAAATTGTTCCAATTGCCGTACACGATCAGTTCCGGGCCTAAAAAATCGAATCTCAGCTTGTCCATCCGGAAGATAAACTCTGTCTTTCCTGTGGGCCATATCCGAAGTCCCCCGATATCGAAGGAAACCCAGATCCGTCCCCGGGCATCTTCCCGTATATCCCTGAATTGGCCCAGTCCATCCCGGAAATAGGCTTCCCAGGCGTTATCCCATGTTGCGCCCTCTTCTTGTTCAACAGCCTTTCTCAGGGACTTTCGCGCCTCAAGCACGGGCCCATCCATTCGGATGGGGCGGGAATCTCCGCCGGGCAGCCTGACCTTCAGCAGGGACTTGCCTCCAATCCACAGCCTGGAGCGACTGTCGGCGAGCAGGCTCAGGATTCCGTCGGTGCGGCCTTCTGCATCCGGATTTGAGTGGTGTTCTATCACCGGGGGGAGCAGCTGGTACAGTCCCTGGTCCAGCGTGGCTACCCAAACGATATCCTGAACCTGCTCGCAATATACTTTCCAGCAACGTTCACTCTGTATACCGAGACCTGGCCCTAAGGGCAACGCCCTCCCGTTTTCCCATGTATAAATGCCCCCCCGTTCGAGCATATCGTGCGACCAGGCGGCGACCCACACCCGTCCTTCCAGGTCCTGATCCATGGAAAACACCTGACCAATGCTTGTATCGCCTTCCTTTGATGAACCCCATCGTGAAAGGGCATAAAGGCCCCGCCTCCCGTAGCTTAACAGGGTATCCCCGGCACGGGTGATGAACGCCGAGGAACTGGACTTCCTGAACAGGCCAGTATGCCAGTCGTAATGGATGATCTTTCCCTCCAGGGGGAAATAATGGTATACCCCGGAATGGTAGGAGGTGATGATGATCCGGTCATCCCCTTCGTGGAACCCGGTAATCACCTGGATGTCCTCCGGTGCAACTGCTGAACCAGGCAGGGTGATAAATACCCCGTAGCGAAGAATGCCCAGGCCATTTTCCGTGCCCACTAGCAGAAGGCGGTGACGGGAAGAATAATGCAGGCAACGGACCCGGAGGTCCGGAAGTCCTCTGCCGGTATTGAATGATTGCATTCGCTGCCCATCCCACAGGGCCAGTCCGCTGCCATAGCAACCGATCCACAAATGTTCCTTTTCCCCCTCGGCTAAGGCCCATACCCTTTCGCCGGGCAATCCGTCATATACTGTTAGGACTTCCATTTGGCGACCATCCCATCGGGCAAGCCCGGCATCGGTGGCCACCCAGAGCATGCCCGCCCGGTCCTTCAATACGTCGCGAACGGAAAGGGAGGGCAGGCCCTCTCTGGTGCCGAAATGCCGCATGGGCCGACCTGCGTCATCCCCGGGCCAGGGCTTGCGCAAAGGGACCTGGGCCATGAGGAGATACAGGGGAATCAACAGTCCTAAGGCTGCAATCAGTGTCCGGCGACGCATAGGTGGCGTGTCCCTGGCTTATTCCTGTTTCTGGTTCGTTAAAACCCTGAGGAATTCCTCCGTGCGCCTTGTGGCCACCGGCAGCTCCTCGCCATTCTCCAGCACTACATGGCTGCTGTCCTTGCGGCTGTAACTACGGATGAAACTCAGGTTGACAAGGTACGACTTATGGATGCGGAAGAAAAGTGCCGGGGGCAATTGTTCCTCAATATATCCCAGAGGTTTGGAGACCATTATACGATCGCCCCTGAGGGTGAAGATGTTGGTATAGTTCTGGTCGGCCTCGCAGTAGAGGATGTGGTTCATTTTCTCCATCACATAACCATCGAAGGTGGGAATGGCCAGCTTACCATAACGTTCGTCTTTGCCGCCGAGCTGGTGCAGGAGCTCCTCGATGCGCTGCTGGGGCTTTGGATTCCCTGCCTTCCGTTCCAGCCGGGCCAGGGAATCCCTCAGGTCAATGAAGGTGATGGGCTTGAGAAGATAGTCCAGCGCCGCTACCCGGATGGCCTCTATGGCATAGTTGCGATAAGCCGTTGTAAAGATGACTTCGAAGTCCACGCTCTTGAAGTAATCGAAAAGACGGAATCCGTTCTCCTCCGGCATCTCAATGTCAAGGAATACGAGATCGGGCTGATGTTTGTATATGGCGAACACGCCTTCCTTCACGGATTCAGCCATACCCACGACTTCCACCCTACGGTCGAAATACTTTTCGATCATCCTGAGCAGGGTCTCCCGGGCCAGGGGTTCATCGTCAATGATTATGCTCCGGATCATAAGTGGAAATTACGCTAAAGGTAGCCTAGCATCTGCCGATGCGGCAGGCCAATGTATGAGCGTGGGCTTTTCGGGGATGAACGGCTGTTTCTGGGAAATGGTCAGGTAATGACCCGTTCAGTAGCTTGCACTGATGCGCAGGACGAAGCTCCTCGGCTCCCTCAGGTCGCCCGGCCTTCCGATGTTCTCGCGGTTAAACAGGTTGCGCACCACTCCGCTCAGCTCCACCCCACGGGAGAAGGCGTACCCCAGGCGGAGCTCGGTCAGGGTGTAGGCCCTGTCCTGATGACTCTCCCGATAGGCGGCATATCCCGGAAGGATGAGCTGGCCCAGGACCGGATCGACGAAGATCTGGTCCACTACCTCCATGGGCCCGTGCCATATCCAGGCCAGACCCGCACGGAACGCACCGTAACTCAGGTCCACATCGGCTTGCACCGAATGCCGGTAGCGATATTTCAGGATGCCTTCAGGCTCTGATTTTCCGGCCCTGTAGCTGGAATCTGTATTGCGGTCCGCAGGATCAATCCAGGTATAGCCGATCAGGCCCTGCATCCCCACCTTGCCTATCGCGCCTTCCCCGGTAAGCACCATTTCAAGCCCCCTGATGCGGGCGTTGCCAATGTTCTGCGACTGGAACCCCATGTTCCTGAGGCTGATGTACTCGCTGGTCGGGAGATAGGTGAGGGTATCATAGAACCCAAAACTGAACTCCATCATGTCCTGGTATTCGGTCCAGAATGCGGCTATATCGGCATATCCTTGCACTCCTCCGAAGCGGAATCCCTGCTTGAACCCAAGTTCTGCACTCCATCCCGTTTCTGAACCGAGGAGGGGGCTTGGGAAGACGTTCACCCCGCCCACGCTGGTGAAGGTGAACTTCTCGGCAATGCTGGGGAAGCGGTAGCCCTGGCCAAAGGAAGCCCGCAGAAAGGTAAACCCTCCCAGGGGCACGTTCAGCCCGGCGCGGAATACCGGGCGAGACTCCTGGTCATCATCGAGCCGGAAATGTTCCCAACGCGCGCCCAGAGAGGCGCTGAAATGCCTGAACTGCTGGTCCGCCTGGGCAAACACGGCCAGGTTGGTATAATTATGATCGCCGAAGAGCGCTGCACTCGTCATGCTGTAGGCCGCGGTGGCCCCTGCCGTGATCCCGGTTCCGGAAGCCAGGGTCTGGTCGACCTGGTATTCAGCCATCCATTGATTAGCTTCATTGTCCTTGTCCGGGTCGTCGGGAAACCCATTATAGGTGCGAAAAAACCGTCCCCGGAACTGGTGCCTCGCCTGGTCGCGATAGAGGGTCAGGAAGGGGTCAAGGGTGATCCTGAGCCCCTCATTGGGGGTGATGGCGCCGGGATTCTGCTGCCAGGCCCCACTGTCAGCGTTCTGCCACAAGAGAAAATCCGTGAGCTCCATCTGCATCACGCTGGCCAGCAGGCCCAGGGAATAGGCCTGCTCCCTGGGATCATTCAGCCTGAGCTTCAGGTTGGCGCGGGCGTTGCGGTGATAGTTGTCCTTGCGGTAGCCAGGGTCGTGGTATGCGCTCGCACTGAATACCATGTCCACAGGGCCTATCCGCCGGGAGTGGGTGAGGTGGAGGTTGGCAAAGTATGCCTGGCGGTCGGCATCCCATATCAGTTCCTTCCGGCGGGGTTCCCCCCACCGCCCGCTGCTGAGGCTCACCCGCGTGAGGGGGGTGTCGCCGGGCCAGGCGGTGCGCACGTGGATAACCCCGTTCAGGGCGGCCGAGCCATAGAGGGCAGATGAAGCGCCTTTGATGATTTCCACCTGGGCGATGTTTTCCATTGGAAAAAAATTCCACTTGGCATCGGCGGCATCCGGTGCGAGCAGGGGCAAGTCGTCGACCAGCACCAATACCCGGCTTCCGGTACCATAGCTCCAGCCACTGCCTCCGCGTATGTTCGCCTGCCCGTCGATGATGTCCACACCCGGGACCTTTTCGAGGCTCTGTTCCAGGTTGGCGCTCAGGTTGTGGTCGATGGATTCGGGCTTCAGCACAGCCATGGAGACACTGATGTCGCTCAGTCGCTGGCTGCGCCGGGAGGCCGAAACCACCACATCGCTCAGCGTGGTGATGGACGGGCTGAGGCGGATCTCCAGGGTGGACCCGGGAAGCACAGCTCCGTCTAACGTCAGGATGAAGGGCTCATAACCCACATAGGTCACGCTGAGGGTCCGGGCACCCGGTCCGGGGCGCAAGGTGAATTTCCCCTGGGCATCTGCGGTGGTACCGTGGCGGGCATCCTCCACCAGGTTGGCATACCCAAGTCCTTCGCCCGTGAGGGCATCGCAAACCCTTCCCTGAATCACCTGTTCCTGGCCTTGCACACCCTGCCCCCATAGCAGAATCAGGAGAAGGCCCCCCAGCCAAAGTTGATTCCAGCCTCTGTACATGCTTGCTTGAAGGATAAGCGGGTAAACTTATTGTCGTACCAGCTTTCCGGTCTTCACCCCTCCATTGCCTTCGATGGTATAGACATACAGCCCGGGGGCGAGATCCTGACCCGTAAACCGGAAATTGCCCGTGGCGGACGAGGCTTCCAGCTTCTCCTGATACAGGACCTTGCCGCTGACATCGCTCACCCTCAGGGTATGTGTTGTTCTCATTCTGCTGATGGTAAACGAGGTACCCTGCCCGAAGGGGTTGGGCCAGGGGCCGTCAAGAGAGACGAGCTGTGCCGGTTCGCCCAGACCTGCCGAACCCTGCACCACAATCGCCAGGGAAGTGGAGTCTGTTTGCTGCCCGGCCAGTACCGGAGTGCCCAGGAAATTGACATAGGCATCCACCTTGATCTTCAGGGGGTAGGTGCCCGCCTGGGTAGGGGTGCCACTCATCAGCACACAGTAATAGGTACCGGGGTAAAACGTGCCGGAAGGTTCGTTCGACTGGTAGGTGAGCCCGGGAGGAAGGTTGTCGACACTCACCAGATCGATATGGTGGATGGGCACAGGAAAGCCCATGTACACCACCTGGGGCGGTGGCAGGATGGTGGCTTCCACACTGTAGGGGACATTGACCACGGCGGCCGGAAAAGTATCCGGGCAGATCTCCCCGTTGTTCTCCAGGTCGGGGCAGTTGAGCGAATCCGGAATGCACTGTGCCTGCAGGGCCGAAGCGCCCAGTATTGTCAGTGCAAAGGCGGTCAGGCGTATGGTCTTATTCATAAATGAAGGATTTGATACGGTTAGATAAGGTGAAGGTACGAATAATCATGGTATTCCCTCCAGACGGCTTCTCATATTCTGTGCTATGGCCTGGGGAGAACCTGCCCTTGTATCGCTTCAGATGCCTTGCGCGGCCCGTTTGATCGCAAAAAAAGGCCGCCCGGGAAGGCGGCCTGCAACAGAAGGGGTGGATGCCAGGGGGTCAAAGAACGCCGGTGTCGTAGGCATTCTCTCCGTGGAGGGAATCATCCAGCCCCAGGTCTTCCTCTGACTCAGAAACGCGCACAGGGGTGATGGCGTTGATGATGATGAGCATCAGGTAGGTAAAGAGGAAAGCGTAGGCCGCACTGATGACAACGGCAAGGGTTTCTTTCAGGAAAAATCCGGCATTGCCTTCTACCAACCCACTGGTGGGTCCAATGGCGCTCGACGCAAACACCCCCAGCAATATAGTCCCGAGCACGCCTCCCACGCCATGTACACCCCACACATCCAGCGCATCGTCCCAGCCGATGCGGTTCTTGAACTCCACAGCATAATAACAGACCAGTCCGGCGGCAATGCCGATAAGGATAGCTGCCCACAAAGGGACAAAGCCGGCTCCGGGGGTAATGGTTGCCAGACCGGCCACAGCCCCTGTAAGTAATCCGACAAACTTGGGTTTACGCGATCTCGACCATTCGATGACCAACCAGGTCACGGCGGCAAAGGAAGCGGCAACGTCAGTATTGAGAAAAGCCAGGGTGGTGATTCCGTCCACATTCAACTGACTGCCGGCATTGAACCCATACCACCCGAACCACAACAGGCCGGTGCCGATGGCAACCAGCGGGATACTGTTTGGGGGAGACGCTTTATCGCGACGGGGTCCAACATAGAACACCGAGGCCAGGGCGGCAAACCCGGCCGTGGCATGCACCACGATCCCGCCTGCAAAGTCCAGGATGCCCCAGCTGGCAAGCAGGCCGCCACCCCAGATCATGTGCACAAACGGATAGTAAACCAACAGCTGCCACATCACCAGGAAGATGAGGTAGGCCTTGAAGGTGACCCTGTTGACGAAAGCCCCGGTGATGAGGGCAGGGGTGATGATGGCGAACATCATCTGATAGGCCACGAAGATGTACAGAGGAAATTTTCCGTTCGAGAAGGGGGTGTTGAAATCGGTACCCCGGAGAAACGCCAGCTCAAGGTTACCGATAATGCCGCCTTCCCCGCCACTGAAGCAGAGAGAGTAACCCACGGCGACCCACATCACTGTGGTCAGGCCTAAAGAGACAAAGGTTTGGATCATAATGCCGAGGATGTTCCTCCGGCTGGCGAGACCCCCATAAAAAAAGGCAAGTCCGGGCGTCATCAGCATAACCAGGCTGGTGGCCAGGATCATAAAAGCAGTTGCACCGCTGTCCATAGGAATAGGTATTGGTAAGGTTAGGTTTAGATGCTGAGCCCGAAGACGAGGAAGATATTCTCAGCCTGGGGATTGACGATGAGGGAGGTGAATACAGGCAGTGTAAAGGACTCCGAGACGCGGATATCCCTATGGCCCGTGATCCCCAGGTTGATGATCCCGGGCTTGTCGCCGTAGAAACCGGTCTCTCCCTTATCCGTGTCGGCCTTATTGGGGGAGAAACCCAGGAAGAGATCGCAGGAGGTACTGCTGATTTCGGTACTGTACCCCAGCTCGGCATAGGTGCTGTACATCAGGTCCCCATTGGCCTTGCGCGCGTCAGCTCCGTAGAAGTTGACGGCTGCCATCACCCTGAGGGGGAGCTTTTCTGTTCCATTGAAAGTGATGGCCCCTTCCATCACATGCCCTGTACGGTCCCCGTCATAATTGAAGTAGTGGTTGGTACCCAGGCTGTGATCCGGAAAAAAATAGTCGGTGAAGGTGATACTGAAGGCCTCCACAGGGGTAAGGGTAACATAGAGGTCCGCTTCCTGGTAATTGGCCCCGTTCGTAGCATAGGAACCCCAGCATCCGGCGGTAATCATCCCCCGGCTGTACTCTATGCCCGGTTGAACGGCAGGAGAATTGCCGAATTCCAGGCCGCGCCATACGTAGCGGCTGACCAGGTCCGCCGATACGCCCCAGCTACCCTTGGATTCGTCCTGGGAATGACCGGCCATGGGAAGGAGCATGGCCATCAGGATGATTAAGGAAATATGTCTCATGATGATGTAGGATTGGTACCGCACAAAGATTGGCGGACGGTTCACTACAGACAATCATGGGATGCCGTAAAATTGCCTCAGCGGCTTTCGGAGATGGACTCAGTGAAACCCTTAGTGGTCCATCACATTTCAACGATACCGGAACGAAGGGCGAACTTTAGGAGGTCGACAGGCGTTTTGAGTTCCAGTTTACGCATAATGTGGTTCTTGTGTGATTCCACGGTCCTCACACTGATGAACAGACGTTCGGCGATCTGTTTGTTGGTCAGGCCCTCTGCGTAGTGCTTCAGGATGATGCGCTCGCGGTCCGTGAGCAGGCTTCCCGGCTTTTCCTTTTCCTCTACCATTTCCCTGGCCATGCGCATATAGCTTCGGAGGATGATCCCGCTCACCGGCTCACCGAAATACACCCCACCATCCATCACCTCATGAACCGCAGCAGCCAGCTCCTGCCGTGTGGTGTTCTTCGGAAGGTAGCCCTTGGCACCAGCTTTCAGGGAATTGAAGATGAATTCTTCCGAGTTGTACATGCTGAGCATGATCACCCGGATGTCCGGATGCCGTGCGGTGACCATGGCCGTAGTCTCTATGCCGCTCGCCCCAGGCAACGATACATCCATGAAGATCAGGTCACAAGGCCGTGCTGGCAGCATGTCCATCAGGGCTTCGCCACAGTCGGCCTCCCCTGTAACTTGCATGTCCAGTTCGGCTTCAAGCAGTGCCCGTATGCCTTCCCTTACGATTCGATGGTCATCGACCAGTATGATCCTGATCATGGCGTTCTACTGACTATAGGTAGGTGAATCCCGACGCTGGTGCCTTTCCCGGAGCCACTGTCAATGTGCAGGGTGCCACCCAGGATCCTTGATCGTTCCTTCATATTGAACAAGCCGTGGCCCTTGCCTTCGTCGCTGGCAGGATCATCCATGCCCCGGCCATCATCCTTGATCCACACTGTGAGGGCCTCGGGGGATTCCTTAAAGGAAATCCATGCCTGACTGGCTGCGGCGTGTTTTACGATATTGTTGAGGGCTTCCTGGACGATCCTGTAGATATAGGTTTGAGTCCTGGAGTGGTAGGCATGCCGGAGTTTGTCTGCCTGCAGCTCGATGCGAATCGGACTTGCGGCTTCAGTATCCGCGCATAGCTTCCTCAGCGCAGGGAGCAGTCCGACCACCTGCAAGCCAGCCGGCATGAGGTCATGCGTGATCCGGCGGATATCCTCGATGGCTTCATCCAGGGAATCCTTGGCGACCTTGAGTGTGGCTGCTGATCCACAGGTGTTGCGGGGATCGATCTGTTCCAGTTTCAGCTTGAGGGCAACCAGGGACTGTCCAATACCATCATGCAGCTCCCGCGACAGGCGTTGCCGCTCCTGTTCCTGCCCGTCGATGGTGAGTTCAACCTGGCGGTTCCTGGCATTTTCCAGTTCCATGGTCTGGTGCTGCAATGTCTGCGCCATAGTGTTGAAGCTCACCCCAAGGTGGGCAATCTCATCCCCGCCCCGGGCAACGACCCGCGTGTTAAAGTCTCCCTGCCCGATCCTGCGGGCGGCATCCGCCAGCTGGCGCAGAGGCCTTACCAGCCATCGGGCGGAGAAGTAGGCCAGTATGAACATACCCAACGCAATCAGGATGCTCAGCATAAGTATGGAATCCCTTAGTTGCAGGATGGGCTGCATCGCTTCCTGCTCATCGATCTCGGCCAGGATCACCCAATCCAGGCCCCGGATATGGACCGCGCCGTAGGAGCTCATCACCTTGATACCGCGATAGTCGGTCGTGGTGGTGATCCCTGAGTTGCCCTTACTGGCACTGGCGGCTGCAGCAGTATTCACTCCGGTAATGAGGATAGAAGGTTGATAGAAGCGTGAAGTGCTGCGCATCAGCCCATCCGGGCCTACCAGATAGCATTCGCCCGTATTCCCCAGGCCCTTCAGCGGGTCGCTCTCCAGCATGATGCGGTCGATGGCTCGGGAAGGTATCGCCAGTACCAGGGTGTGACCTGAAAGCGTCGGGGCGGAGATGCTCAGGAAGAAGCTCCCACGCTCCAGCTCCACGTAGTCATGAACGCCTGGTCGTGTCAATTCAGGCAGGATGGTCATGGAACGGGGTCCCGTCCATAGCCCGGCACTATCCTGTAATATCCTCAGTGCCATCGTCACCCTGCCTTGCGGGTCAAGCAGCAAGACGTGACTGACATAGTCCGTCGAAGGCAGGGGCTGTCTGATAAATGTCGATAAGAAAAACCCTGGATCCTCCCCGGCGATCCACTGCACGATGCTGCGCTTTGTTTCTTCCGATGCAGCGATTGCCGTTGCCTCCCGTTCCCTGTCCCTGAAAAAGGCCTCCAATTGCTGGCTCCGCAAGGTCCGAACGGAGGTAAGCTGGTTGAAAGTCCTGGACAACAAGGCGCTGCGGCTGATGGTGTAGGAGAAAGTCCCCAGGGCGGCGACAATGATTGTCCCCAGCAAGATGAAGTAAAGGACCAGTTTTTCCTGAAGGGGAAGTTTACCGAGCATGCAGGGCCAATGAGGGGGTAAAGGTAGCAAAGAATGCCCCAGCCTTTCCTGGCGCTGAGTATGACAAAGTCTTATTACCTTTGCGCCCTGACCGGAGAGATGCCAGAGTGGTCGATCGGGGCGGTCTCGAAAACCGTTGTCCGCGCAAGCGGACCGTGGGTTCGAATCCCACTCTCTCCGCAAAACGTAGCAGAAAACCACGCGGAAAGCGTGGTTTTCTGTTTACTGGCCGCGAGTCTGAACCGCCAGGTTCAAGCGAGCGGACAGTAAACAGAAAACGGCGGAGCGCAGCGAAGCCGGATTTCTGCGGAGTTTTGACGCCTCCCCCTCAGGGATCACGCCAGTAATCCCACCCGCGAGTCTGAACCGCCAGGTTCAAGCGAGCGGACAGTAAACAGAAAACGGCGGAGCGCAGCGAAGCCGGTTTTCTGCGGAGTCCGTCCGCCATGTGGCGGACGGACAAAAAAAGTCTAAAATTTTCATGCTATTGTTACCTTGCTCATTGGCTATGAGCCCTGAGCATTGAGCCTTGATCCTTGCCCTCAGGCCGGGCAGGCCTCGTTGCCGGGTCGCGACTGCGCCTGCTGCTTCCCTCCCTGCGGTCGGGATCCCGCTGCGCGGGACCGCACCAGCCAAGGTCGCTTTCCCGGCAACTGTATTTAAGCATTAGCTGTCGACTGACCATTCCAATCATCACATAAAGGACTGATCTGGTTGGGTTTTCGCAGGAAGTCATTGTTCTGATGCTCATTGGCTATGAGCCCTGAGCACTGAGCATTGAGCATTGATTCTTGCCCTCAGGCCGGGCAGGCCTCGTTGCCGGGTCGCGACTGCGCCTGCTGCTTCCCTCCCTGCGGTCGGGATCCCGCTGCGCGGGACCGCACCAGCCAAGGTCGCTTTCCCGGCAACTGTATT
>JAKLHK010000041.1 GCA_022710185.1 Bacteroidota bacterium | reverse complement strand
TTTCAGCCATTCAGCCTACATCATCGCGTTACAAACGCGATGCTCCTGGGCACGCGTCGCAGACGCGCGCCAGCTTGTTCTGCACGTAACTATCAATTTTCAGCCATTCAGCCTACATCATCGCGTTACAAACGCGATGCTCCCGGGCACGCGTCGCAGACGCGCGCCAGCTTGAGAACATTATAAGCCCCGAAGGGGTGCCCTGTCATTAGCGAAATGCGGAAATGTGAACATGCGTACATGTGTATGTCTTTAAAGATTTCTGCACCTGGGAAAATTCTTACTCCATACATCTATGCGATTGAAAACGACAGAGAAAATGTTGTAATTATATTCCCCTTCATAGATTCAGGAATTCACACGCATATAGCTATTTATGAAATTTCGCATGATGGAATTCTCATTAATCATAAAGACCTTGGCAATCCTGGCACTGGCTTGATTAGTGTATATGATATTGTCCAAATCAATGAAAATGAATATCGCTTCATCTCTAATAATCATCTAACAAAATCATACTCCTATATAAATGTAATAGATTCTAATTTCAACTTAAAATCAAGCTACGGCGTCCTATGGGGCCTGAGTGATTTAAACTCTCTCAAATTATTGTCAGATTCGACGCTGCTAATAACGGGTAGGAAAGCACTTCCTTCACTCCAAGATTATCAGATAGCACTAATAAGAACCGATTTAAGAAACGTTCTCTTAGATTCTTTGGAACTTGGACAAGTCGGAATTATGGAATATCCAGGGCATCACTCTAGTTTGGGTAACACAGGTAGCTCCACCATTTATTTTGGTGCCACATCTGGCGCCAATATAACGAATCTATTTTTCTCTAATCATGCTAACTCTATATTAGTCAACAAGTTTGACTCATCTTTAAATCTCCTTTGGAGTAAATATTATGGTAAGGATGCATATTATTATCTAATGGATGTTGAAGAAGCGTCTGATGGAGGCTCCTATTGTTTTGCATCAAAGTTTGATACAAATAGTACAATTCCTGAGCGTGATGTTGTTTTATTAAAATTCGATCAGAATGGTATAATCTCCTCTCAAATTGACCTGGCAGATGAAATTACCTCGTTCAAAGTATATCCCAATCCTGCACATAGGGATATAAACATTGAGTTTCAGACTCCGTTCACAGGAAGAATTGAACTATTCAGCTCTAATTCTTGCCTCGTAAAATCATGGGAAGTTACCGCTAGAAGTAAATTACTTAAACTCTCGATTCCAGTGTTAACACGCGGAGTATACCTTATAGTAGCAAGATCTAATACTTATGAAAGTTCTTCAAAGGTACTAATGATCCAATAGGCTCACAGCTGCCTCATAATCAAGCCTCCGGTGGATAAAGCTAATGAACCATCCGCTCCAGCAAGCTAGCAGGAATCGTCCTCCGTTAACCGGGAAATTCTCCCTTTTTAATCTCCATATCATCGTAAGTCTCCGGCCAACGGGCTACCTACAAGTAATTCCCACTTCCATCGGGATACAATACATAGCTAAGCTCATTACGAATGAAACTCAGATAATAAAACGTATCAACCCTATTTGGGAACCATTCTTGGCTAATTTGTTTCAGTAGCCCAACACCTTCTTGGTCAAGAAATTCTATTTCATCGTAAGCCTCCAGCCAACTGCATCTTGTGAGCATGTGAACATGCGCCCATCACCCATCAAAATGAACCACCAATCTTCAACCACTTGTGCTGAGCATGTCGAAGCATGAACCATTCCATCACATCACAAATCAAGTAATCTCCAATCAAGTAATCTTCAATCGAGTTAATTCTCCACATCATCCGCTTATCTTTACGGCGTTCCGAAAAACCTGTGGATATGCGTACTTCTGTTCTTAGTATTCTCGTCGTTCTGGGCTTCTGCTCTTCCCTGCTTGCGCAGGACCGCTTCAACCGCCCCGACTGGGAAGGCGGTTTCCCCGATGGCTGCACCAGCATCACCGCAGGAAAGAAAGCCACCGCCGATGGCTCGGTGATCACCTCCCATACCGACGACTCCCACCGCACCCGCTCCTGGATCGACATCCAGCCGGCGCGTAAACACAAACCCGGCGATACGGCCATAATGTACCGCCGCGATCCCTGCAACGACTTTAAAATGCCCACCTACAAAAATGTGCCTGTCGGCAGCATCCCCCAGGTGGAGCAAACCTACGGCTTCATCAATTCTGCCTATCCCTGCCAGAACGAGAAACAGCTTGCAATGGGAGAGTCCACCTTCGGGGGCAGGGAAAGCCTGAAGTCGGACCAGGGCCTCATCGACTGCCAGCGCCTGTGCCAGCTGATGCTGGAACGCGCCTCCACAGCCCGTGAGGCGATCCGCATTGGGGGCGAGCTGCTCGACAAATACGGATGGCACGACTACGGCGAATGCCTCACCATTGCTGATAAGCAGGAGGTATGGCATTTCGAGGTGGTGGGCCCTGGAAAAGGCAGGCTGGGCGCGATATGGGTAGCTCAGCGGGTGCCCGACGACCACATCAGCGTAAATGCCAATGCCAGCACCATCAAGGAGATCAACCTGAACGACAAGGAGCATTTTATGGCCTCCGACAATGTGTTCCAGGTGGCTATCGACAGTGGCTGGTGGAACCCTCAGGAAGGCCCTTTCCGCTGGTGCTATGCCTATGCTCCGGAAAGCCGCACCTCACTGGCTTCGAGGCGGCGCGAATGGCGGGTGTTTGACCTGCTGGCCCCTTCGCTCAAACTGGACCCTAACCAGGAAAACTATCCTTTTTCGGTTAAGCCCGACAAGCCCGTGAACCTGGCCGACCTGGTCCGGGTGTTCCAGGACTACTACGAGGGAACCCCCTTCGACATGACAAAGGATATGACTGTAAGCGGAAAGGACGGCAAGGCGGTGATCTCTCCCCTGGCCAATCCGCATATGCCCTACGATGCCAACAAGCTCTTCAAGATCAACGGGGGCTGGGGATGGATGGGCGAACGGACGATAGCCCGCTGGTATACGATGTATGCCACTATCATTCAGTGCCGCAGTTGGCTGCCCGACGAGATCGGCGGGGTGACCTGGCTGGCGATGGACAATGTAGCCACTTCTATCTACATTCCGGTTTATTGCAGCGTTACCGACCTTCCGGCCTATTACAAGACGCCCGGAAGGCCCAATGGCTTCACCCGCCAGTCGGCCTGGTGGGCCTTTAACCACCTGGGTACCCTGGCCGCCCAGCGCTGGGGCGATATGCGCCACGATGTGGATGCCGTGTGGAAGCCCTGGCAGAAGGAGCTCTTCGACAACCAGGCCGCCTTCGAAGCCCGGGCCCTGGAAATTCATAAAAAAGGGAAAAAGGCCGAGCTACAGAAATACCTCACCGACCATACCGCGCTTTGGGGCAATAAAGTAGTGGACCGCGCCTGGCTGCTCGGGGATGAGCTGTGGACGAAGTACGACGAGATGTTCTAAGTCAGGAGTACTTGGAGTTAGGACAAAAAATACACTCCTCAATAGCCACTTTTTACTTCTGATTGTTAGTAGGGCAAGCAATCAAGCAATGTCGCGTGTGAACTCGTTCCTCATTTTCTTCTCCATTGTCCTGACGATCTACGGACTGGCCAACCTTTACCTGTACAGGCATCTCGTGTGGGCCTTGCCCGAGGCGGTGAGCTGGGGCAGGGCTCTGCGGTGGACGCTGATCCTGGTGATGCTGGCTTTCCCGCTGGCCCGCACCTGGATGGCGCTTCGTCCTTCCCCCCTGGCCGACGGACTCTATTTCGTCGGCGCCTTGTGGATGGCGGCGATGTTGTACCTCTTCCTCGCTTTCCTGATGTATGACCTGGCCCGGGGCTTCACCTGGATCATCCCGGGGCTGCGCGGGGACTTATCCTCCCCTGCGCTGCGGCAATGGATCGCCACCGGGGTGGCAGCCCTCGTCTTGCTGCTGGTCGCGGGTGGAGCGGTCAACGCGGCATTTCAGGGGGTAAGCCGGATGACCCTGCATACCGGCAAGAAGGCGAACCTTGATTCCCTGCGCGTAGTGATGGTCTCGGATATCCATATGGGCAGCATCATCAAGGAGAAGAGTGTGAAGAAGATGGTGGAGATGGTGAACCGGGAGAAACCCGACCTGGTGGTTTTCACGGGGGATATGTTCGACGACAATCCCCATCCGGTGATCGCGAGGGGTTATGGGGAGCACTTCCGGGGGATACGGTCCACCTACGGGATGATCGGCATAACGGGTAATCACGAGCACATCGGGAACGCATCGGTTGCGGTGGGCTACCTGGAATCGGTGGGGATGAGGATCCTGCGCGACACTGCTATGCTGCACGAGAGCGGGATCTGGATCGTGGGCCGGGAAGACAGGGATATGTCGCGGTTCGCCGGGAAGACCCGGAAAACGCTGTATGAGGTTATGGCCGGGGTAGATCCTTCGCGTCCGGTGCTGATGCTCGACCATCAGCCGGTGGAGCTGAAGGAGAAGGCGGATGCCGGGGCCGACCTCAACCTCTCGGGCCACACCCACGACGGTCAGCTGTGGCCCCTGGGCCACCTGGCGAAGGCCATATATGGCATCTCCAAGGGCTATAAGAAGCTCGGGGAAATGCACATCTACGTTTCTCCCGGCTTTGGCAGCTGGGGGCCGCCGGTGCGCATCGGCAACCGCCCGGGGATCGCGGTGATTGACTGGAGGTTCGGGGAGTAAGTGCCTAAAGTACTTAAAGTACTTAAAGTACTTAAAGTACTTAGAGTTAGGAGTTATTGAGCCCTGAGCATTGATTTCTGTTCCTACTCCTCCTTCTCTGCAATAAGCTTCCTGACCATTTCCTGATCGAGTATCCTGCCTACCGGATACACATCTTTCTTAACATCCCAATATTCGGTTTTGGAATAGAACCAGTTGAGTTGCAGGAACTGGTTTCCGGCCATGTTCGGATTTTCTTCCCTGGCCTTTTCGAATGCGGTCCGCAGTGAAGGGTCACGTGCGATCATCTCGCGGGCTTTCTTCTCCATCACATAGGTTTCGCCATATTCTTTCTGTTCGAATATGGCATTGAAGAAGCCCCACTTCACGAAGGACCCGTCGGCTACCGGCTCGAGTGCCCAGGCGATGATGCGGGCCGAGGCCTGGTCCATGGGCACGACGACCGAGCCTGCCGGGAAGCTCAGGGTATCCATAAAGGGATCGGCCTGAAGGCTCATACGGAAACGGCCCTCGTAGGGGGTGCGTTCCCAGGAGTAGTCGCGGAAGCGGTAAGTCTCCACCGATATGCTCCGGGCCTCGCTCAGGGGGAACATGTCCACCCGGTGCAGGGCCAGGCGCCCGATCACCTCAGTCCACTCCACAGGGATGATGTAGGCTTCGGGGAGCCTCACGGAGGCATTGACCCTGGGGGTGCGGAAGAGCTTCATCTTCAGGTTTTTGGGCCCCTGGTTATATTTGAACCAGGTGCCGCCGGTGAGGTCGCTGGGTATCGCCTCCCAGCCCACCCCCAGGAAGTCGATCCAGGTGCTGTCGCTGTAATCAATGCCCCAGTCGACCGCCAATTCCTGCTGCCGGAAGGCGGGGCTGGCGGTGAGGGAATCGGCAGCGGCCACCAGATCCAGCAGCCGTTGGTGGTCCAGGTTCACCTGCTCCAGGCTGAAGCGAATCATCTCGTAGGTGGCTTCGACCCTGGGCTTGTAGGGTTTGAGCATATGCGTCTCCAGCAGCAGCCCAGGGCGGTTCCGCTGGGCGGTATACCCCTGGGACAGCATGG
This sequence comes from Bacteroidota bacterium, assembly GCA_022710185.1. GTDB lineage: Bacteria > Bacteroidota > Bacteroidia > Bacteroidales > JAGNHN01 > JAGNHN01. Next base: position 20,761 of record JAKLHK010000041.1, on the reverse strand, counting down.
GGGGGGAGGCGCCGTGCCTCATCCCACTGAGGGGGTTGAACCATTGCCGGAAGCTGACATAGAGCTGTATAGGCGATCCGATGCTGTCCATGGACTGCTGCAGGTACGGCAGGAAGCGCTCCTTCTGCCATTGCGTAAGTCCGGGGTCCATATTCCCGAAGGTCTCCATGGCATAGGTCATGGTGTACTGGTAGTCGGCTCCGTCGGAGGTATGGCAATCGATGAACAGGTCGGGCATCCAGGTATTGAACAGGCGGAGCCATGCCTGCATTTCCGGGGCATCGGCCTTGAGGTAGTCGCGGTTCAGGTTAAGGTTGGAGGAGGTGGTTCTCCACCCCATTTCTTCGGGGCCGTTCTGGTTGATCCGGTTGTGCGGTCCCCAGCGCTCGTGGCCGTCTACGTTGAAGATGGGGATGAACACCAGGGTAACGTTATCCAGCAGATGTTCCAGCTTACGGGTAATGGCGATGTCGCGCAGCAGCATCAGTCCGGCATCCTTGCCTTCGCTTTCCCCGGGATGGATGCAGGCCTGGACCATCACCACGGCTTTCTTCCGGGTTCCCTGTCCGGGACGGAAGGCGCCCTCCCTATCGGCGATAAGCAGCGGCAGTCCCCGCCCCTGGGGGCTGGTTCCGAACCAGGAAAACTGTATCCAGGGGCTGTGGTCGGCCAGGCGGCGACAGTACTCCATGGTGGCTTCATATCGGGGGGTCTCGGTGCCCCCGGAGCGTTCGTAGGGCGTGGTCCAGTCCGTTTCCTGGGCCCGGAGGCCCATAGGAGTGAGCAGGCATAATGCAAGCAGCCCCTTAAGCAGGATGCCCGAGGAATGGTTCATAGGCATGACATGAGTTTGGTCAGCGGAGCAGGAGGAGCTGTCCGCGCTGGGTCCCTTCCTTCTCCAGCAGCACATTGCCTGCGGCCTCGAAGTTGAGGATGTAGTTATAGACCCCCACCGGGGCGTCCTGGCCCTTGAACTTGCCATCCCACCATTCGCGGACGTCGTTGGAGTAATAGACCAGTTCTCCCCAACGGTTATAGATGAACAGGCTGTACCTTAGTACATCCTCATCGGCGCTGGTGAATACCCGGAATACGTCGTTGAGCCCGTCCCCGTTGGGGGTGAAGCTGTTGGGGATCCAGAAATCAGTGCAGGTGAGCACCATGATGGTATCGCTGTCGAAGCAGTCTTCTTTCCCGGCCCAGACGTAGTACAGTCCGGGGAGGCTGGCGTCGTAGTAACGGGTCTGGGTGCCGTCCTGCCATTCATACACCATGGAGGTATCGATGGCCCCGGCATCCAGGCGAAGGGAGGATACATTGCAGAGGTAAACGGTATCGTCGCCCAGGTCGATTTCCGGGGCCTGACGGACATAGAGTTCCACGGTATCCCGTCCGATGCATCCCAGGGCATCTTCCACGATCACCCAATAGGTTCCTGTTTTGAAAACGGAAATGGCCGACTGGTTGCTACCATCCTGCCAGTGGTAGCGCTGAAAACCGGGACCGGGACTGAAGGTGACGATCTCGGTGGAGCAGATGGAGGTATCGGGCCCCAGGGAGATGTTGGGCAAGGGTTGTATGCTCAGCACGATGGTATCGAACTGCACACAGGAGCTTACGGTATCAGTAATGCTGACCCAGTACGAACCGCCCGAGCTCACCGTGAGGGTCTGCCCCTGGGTATAATTGGACCAGCGGTACTTGTATTGTCCGCTATCGGCGGCAAAGGTGATGCTGGCCCCTTCACAGATCATGGTATCCGGGCCCAGGTCGGTATCGGGGCTGGTATCGAAAAAGATGTAGACTGAATCCCTGAGGGTACAGTTTCCCAGGGTGGCTTCCACATAGTAGAGTCCGGAATCCTTGGCGAAGATGCTGGTCGTGGTGGCCCCGGTACTCCAGAGCACATCGGATTTTTCGGCCCCGGCATCGAGCAGGATGGAGTCTCCGGGACAGATGAGCTTGTCGGCGCCCAGGTTGAGGTTGCTGTAGTTGGAATAATATCCGTAGCGGCAGCCGGTGCCGTTGTTGCCGTTGATGATGCCCAGGTGGAAGTAGCTGGAGGAGTTGGTGATGAGGGAAGCGTTGGTGAGGGGGACGAAGGTGCTCCAGTTGACCGAGGCGGCTTTCCAGTCGCCTCCTGTTCCGGGGACATCGAAGAAGGCGTTGGCATTAACCAGGGTGGGGTTGCCGTTGAGGGTGAAATCGTCCTCGCTCCCGGCGTTCACGATGAGGATGGCCCCGAAGTATTCATTGGTGGTCCGGGTGAAGCTGACGGCCACCGAGCCCGTGCAGTTGATGGGCGGAAGCAGGGCGCTCCCCATTTCGCATCCGGTCCCTGACAGGTGAAGGACGTATATGTTGTAGGTGGAAAGGATGTACACGCTGCTGTCCACCAGTTCGTACATATAGGTCTGACCCTTGTTGATGGTGGTCAGGGGCGTGGCGCTTCCGTTGATGTAGATCTGGGTGTTGTCCACGGTACCCACGATAAACAGCCTGTCTTTCACCTGTTCGTTCAGGAAGCCGCGCACTGCGATATACTCTGTCCCGAGCACATCCACGGGCACGATCTGGTCGCCCATGAGGTCAGCGCAGGTCTGCCCGGTAGGCTGCACCTGGTCGTCCTTGATGGTCACAGCGATGGGCTTGTTGGAGGTGATGTATGATCCGCCCAGGTGGCCGAGGGCCGTCTGGGTGACGGCAGTGGCCGAATAGGTCTCTCCTTTTTGCAGGGTGATAGTGAAGGGGACGCCGGGCACGTGACCGACGATGGCTTTGGATGGGGTGATGGTCACCTGGGTGAAGGGCTCGGTGGCCACGATGTCAAAGGCGCATTTGGCTGCCGGGGTCACCAGGTTGTTGTTCGGGTAGATGTTCTGCATGGGGATAACGAAGCTGTTCCCCAGGGCATTGGATCCTTTGAGCGTAAAGATGTCGGGGTTGCAGTTGCAGATAGTGGAGGCCACTTCGTAGTATGCGGTCACCGGTTTGGTGGCGCTGATGTAGAGCCCATAGTTCAGGATGGTATCGGCGGGTTTGTTTTCCAGCTGATCGATGTAGGTAGTCAGGTTGACATTGACGGTGTTGTAGGCCGGCACCCATACCACCTGGGGGGTGAAGGCGGCGTTGGCCGGCTGGGAGATCGTGACGTAGGCGCTCTGGGCGAAGGCCGAGAGGCGGAGGAAGACCGGGCGGTCGTAGGAATTCTGGTCGATGCTCACTTCCGGGGCCGCAAACCAGAACAGGGTATCGGTTTGCGCCTGTATGCCTTGCCTGCCAGGGCCCAGCATCAGGAGGAGGGTCGTGAAGCCCATCAGCAGCAGCTGTTTGACTGACCAGCGCAGGGGCTTCCCGTGGGTTTGGATGATCATCAGTTGCACGGTCTTAGTAATCAGCAATATTAGTACATATCAGCCAACCAGCCAAAGATTTCTCCCGTGTTGGCGGTAAGGAAAGACACGCAGAGGAAAGGTTTGGTTGTCGCCCCTTCCTGAGTAAACAGGAAAGGGAACGCGACCCTCTCCCGGGGGCCTCCGTTCCCTTTCCTGTCGCTGGTTCCAGCCTGGGCTGATCAATACCCGAAGATCTCGGGCAGGCTGACTTCCTTGACGGTACCCAGCTTACCGAGGGCACCGAAGTCGAGCTTGTCGCGTTTGCCCATTACCAGATAGGTGTAGTGCTTGCCTGCGATCTGCTCTCTGAAGAAGGCGCTGAATCCCTCCAGGTTGGTCGACTGCATCTGCTGGTACACGTCCCTGCGGATGTCGTAATCCAGTCCAAGGTCTTTCATCCGCTGGGCGGTCCAGAAGATCTGTGACTTGATGATCCGTTCTGTTTCTATACGTTTGATAATGCTTTCCCTGGCCTGGTCGAACTGCAGGGTAGCTTTGGGCATTTCGTTCATCAGCCCGAGCAGGGCTTCCGTGGCTATGGGCAGCTTGTCGCCCTGGGTGCCCACGAAGCCATAAAGGTAGAAGGGGTCTTCCTTTTTCCGGGGTTCACTGAAGGCCGAGAAGGCGGAATAGGCCAGGGCCCTGGACTCGCGGATTTCCTGGAACACGATGGAGCTCAGGCCGCTGCCGTAGTACTCCCCAAAGAGCCGGGAAGCCGGAACAAGGGAAGGGTTGAAGGATGGGCCCTGCGCCATCAGGATGATGCTGGCCTGGACCATGTCATAGTCTACGAAGAGCACCTCACTGCCTTCTTTCTGACGGTATGGGAAATGCCGTGCCTCCGGATAGGCGGTAAGGCGCTCCGGCAGGGCATGGTGCCTGGACAGCAGTTGGGAAACCTCGCTGAGGCTGCGTTCTCCGTAATAAAATATCTGGTGCTGAAAGGAAGTGAGGCCCTTGAGCATCCCCGTGAGCAGTGCCGGATCCAGGGCCTTGAGCTCCTCTTCCGACAAAATGTTCGTCACCGGCGATTCGGGGCCATACTTCCCGTAGTTGAAGAGGGCTTTCCAAAGGATCGCGTTCTTGTCGAGTTTGTCGTCGCCCCTTTGCTTGAGTATCCCCGCGACATAGTCCTGGTAGGCCTGAGGGTCCGGCTTCACGGAAGACAGGATGTGCTCCAGGAGCTTGATCCCTTCTTCCAGGGAGCGCTCCAGTCCGCTGATGCTGATATAGCAGCGGTCCTCCCCGCTATTCACGCTCAGGGAGATACCCAGCTTGAACATCTCCTGCTGCAGTTCGGCAGCGGTGTAGCGGTCGGTGCCGAGGTAGGGAAGGTATTCCACGGCCAGGGGCAGCAGGCGGTCGTGGTTGCTGCCCATATCGAGGATGTACTGTAAATTGAAGAGGGCGTTGGTGGTGTTCCGGATATGGCTCAATACCGCGCCTTCTTTCAGGGTAGTCTTCTGGATGGCCTGGTTGAAGTCTACGAACACAGGTTCCAGTTTGCCTGAAGGGATGGCCGTCAGCTTGCCAAAGAATTCCGACTGCCCTTCGCGGTTGATATCGATGGCGGTGATGGGGGGTTTTTGCACCTTGACGAGGTTGTCCGGGTCCCCGCGGCGCTTGTATACTACGACGTAGTTATCCCCATAGCGTTCGCGGGCAAACGTCATGATGTCCTGCTTGGTGATCTTTTCCATGCGGTCGATGAAGCCCAGCTGCTCGGCATAGGGCCGGAACCTGGTGAAGGAGCCCATGAACATATTGACCCGGGCGAAATTGCTTTCCTGGCGGCGGATGTCGCTGAGGCGCATATCGTTGATGATGGCTGAGGGCAGCCAGTCGGGGAACTCGCCCCGTTTCACTTTCTCCAGTTCGGCCAGGAGCAGGTCGCGGACCTCCTCCAGCTTCTGTCCTTCGCGGGGATTTCCGGAGAACACGTGCATGCCATAATCTTTGAGGAAATAGGCGTAGCTGTTGGCTTTCAGCACCTTCTGCTGCTGGTTCAGGTTGAGGTCGATGAGTCCGGCCTGGCTATTGCTCAGGATCATATCGATGAGGGTGACGATGGCCTGGTCGTCGCTGCCTTCCCCGGCAAAACGGAAGGCGAGCTGCATGTTCTCTGCTTCCCGGCCGGTAACTTCCCTGATAATTGGGCCCTGAAGGGGGGCTTCTACCGCTTGGGTCCTTGGAGGGAGTTCCCGGGAGGGCATAGTACCGAAGTAACGGTCGATCAGCCGGATGGTGGCCTCGAAATCCAGGTCGCCGCTGAGGGCGATGGCCATATTGTTGGGGACGTAGTATGTGCGGGCGAAGGCGTTGATATTGACCATGGAGGGGTTCTTCAGGTGCTCGGGGAGCCCGATCACAGGCCGGCCGTAAGGATGGGTGGGGAAGACGGCAGCCATCAGGGCAGCCCTGGCCCGCTGATTGTCCATGTCCTGGTACATATTGAACTCCTCGTACACCGTTTCCAGTTCTGTATGGAAGAGCCGGAGGACGATATCGCGGAAGCGTTCGCTCTCCAGCAGAGCCCATTTGTCGAGTTCATTGGAAGGGATGTCGTTGATGTACACGGTATAGTCGAGGGAGGTGCCTGCATTCGTGCGCTTGGCCCCCAGGACCGACACCATCTTGTCGTATTCGTTGGGCACGGCGTAGCGGGAGGCCAGGGTGGATAGGCTGTCGATCTGGTGGTAGATGGCGGCCTTTGCGACCGGGTCGTTGGTGCCCCGGTGTTTCTCGAAGAGTGAGGAGATGGCTTCGAGTAGGCGCTTCTCTTCAGGCCAGTTGCTGGTGCCGATCTCATCGGTTCCCTTGAACATCATGTGCTCGAAATAGTGGGCCAGCCCGGTGGTCTCTTCGGGGTCGTAGGCCGATCCGGCCCTCACGCCGATCAGGGTGGCCACCCGGGGTTCGTCGCGGTTCACGCTGAGGTAAACGGTGAGTCCATTGCGCAGGGTGTAGATGCGGGCTGCGGCCGGATCGTCGCTAACGGTTTCGTAGGTGTACCCATGGGCATCGGTATGCCGCGTCACGGAATATTTTCCGCTGGCGCTGGCCAGTGCACCGAGGCAGAGGAACAGTAGGGTCAGGAGCAAGGGGTGTTTTTTCATGGGATAAGGGTTGTGGTGTTGTGGAATGGCAGAATGGGGTTCAGGCAGAGTGCTCGTCCGTGGTTTTACGCCTCAGGCCATCATAATAATTGCGCAGGCCCCGGAATTCTTCCTCGGTAAAAGTTTTGGGGCTGATCCCGGCGCTTTTGCACCCCAGGAAGATGCCGGCGGCCCGTGCGACGATGTCGAGCCGGTCGAAGGCCTCCACGGGATCCGGGCCGCAGGCCAGGGCCCCATGGCGTTCCCAAAGCACCACATCGTGCTGTTGGAACTGCCGGGCGGTTTCCTCGGCTAGATCTTCGGTTCCGGGAAGGCGGAAGGGGACGAGCCCGAGGCCCTGGGGCAGGAAGTAGAGCGTTTCGGGATGCAGCCGGAGGAGGATGTCGTTCAGTCCCTCCTGATTATCGGCTCCGGGGTGGTGGGAGATCTGGATCAGGGGTACGACATGAGCATGTACCAGGGCCCGCTGTTCCGGCCGTTGCCGGCGCAGTTCCTGATGCACCAGGAGGTGGGTAGGCAGTTCGGACGAGGGAGAGCAGGGTGTGGCAGCGGGGGAACGGTAAAACAGCGCCTTGCCATCCTCCAGGAAGGAGAGCACCACACAGTGGCCCTCAGGGTTCCGTGCCAGGTCGCGCATTCGTGAGCCCGAAGCGCTGATCATCATAGAGCTTCCGCGAAGTAATGGGGAGGGTGCGGAAAGATGGAATTCCTGTTCTTCCCAATGCCGGGGCAGGGACAGACTGCGATCCTGCAGCATGGAGATATTGCCCGCATTGCGTTCAGCCCATCCCCTGCGGTCGATCAGGGCCGCGGTCTCGGCGAAGGCCGTGAGTAGCTCTTTCATCAGGTGGTTGTGCGGGGTAAAGGTAGGGATTTTGGGGGAGGTGGGTTGGGAGCGGGTTGATCGTTAAAGAATTGAGGGCATAGGAGCGGGAAACGCTCAACACAGGACCCTCATTATTAGCTAGTTAACTCCTGTAACCGTTATATCCGTTTTTTAACGGTTATAACGGTTAGTTGACGCATATTTCTGACAATCAGGAGTATATGAGCCATTCTTGTACCCGTCTTCCCCCGCCCCCCCTCCACCAACCCCAACCCAGCTTCACCCTATCCCTTATCCTCCCATTCCCCTACTCAAGCCTCCTCCACCATTCCCCTTTCTGCATGTATCTTTGCACCTCAGTCCCAACCCATGAAAACGCTGAAGCACATCCAAATCATACTCCTCACCGCCCTCCTTGCCTTCGCATGCCAGCGAGGCCCGGTCTTCGAAGAAATGAAAAACCTCCCGCAGCAGAACTGGATCCGCTTCAATACCTTGTGGTACAGCTATACCCCTTCAAACCACGACGACGCCTATACCCTCAGCCTGGTGGTGCGGTACACCGACGCGGTGGCTTTCAACAAACTCCTGGTCATGGGTACCATACACTCCCCTTCGGGAGAGATGCGCTTCAGGGAATACAGCCTCCCCCTGCGCGATGCCGATGGAATGGCCGATGGTAGTGCGGTGTCTGCAACAGGGGTACAGCCCAAAGTCTATGAAAAGCGCCTGGTGCTGCGTGAGGAGCTGGTTTTCACCGATCCGGGGGAATACCGCTTCGAGATAGAAAACCTGATGGATAAATACGATAGCCCGGGCATCATCGCCGTGGGCGTGGTGGTAGAAAAGGAATGAACCCACTCAGAAACGCTGCCGCAGACTGACAAACAGGCGGTGGTAGTTTACCTCCTGTTCCCAGGTAGCCTCCTCGCTCAGCCTCAGGTCCAATCCCTTTCTGAGCCTCCAGCTTAACCCTACCTCACCCACGTGCTGGGTGAGGGGTAACTCCCCGTACAGGGAATAATCAGTGTAGCGGTATCCCAGATCTCCGTTGATCTTCCCATTGAAGAAGTCGCGGGTCAGACTGATGCCGTATACTGCCCCGTTCAGATAACTCGTCTCCAGTACCGTGGCCGTCAGGCTAACCGCGGCATGCAGCCAGGGCAAGTCGGTCCGGGTAATGTAGGCATAAAGGCTCCGGGAAGGTGCCGGGTCATCGGGCCTTGAACGGTAGCTGCCCTGCACACCCAGCATCAACCGGTCCCAGGGCCTGTAGCTTGCCCCCAGCCGGAAACCTTGCAGGGCCTCTGTTTCCATCAGCTTGTCGATCAAACTCTTATAGGTCTCGTAATAAATGATGTTGTTGCGAGCGCTGTAGGACCCGCTCAGCCTGAGCCTGGGAAGCGGATCGTATCTCAGGGAAAGGAAGGCATTGGTGAGGCGGAAGTCCGAACCCGATTGTCCATCCTTCACCGAATACAGGTCAAACTCCCCGGAGCCGAAAAAGTACAGGTTGCCGAAAAGCCGGCGGGCATGCTGGAGATAGGTGAAGCGCCGGTCGGTATGTCCCTGGTTACGCTGCTCCACCAGGGCCAGCGTCGACTGGGTGTAGGCCTTACCCTGCTTGCGCTCGTGACTTACGTAGGCTCCCGCCTGAAGCAGGGAGGGATCGTAGCGGTAGTCCTTCAGGTCGGGGCGTGACCCAAGCAGCAGCCCGGTGATGAGGGCCCCGGCCCGGTATTCCACCTGCAGGCCATCCACCGCGCCCATCCCGGAGATCCGTGGGTTAAGGCTGCGTCCCAGCCGCAGGCTCAGCGCATCCGTAGCCTCGTAGCGCAAGGAAAGGTTGTACACCTTCAGTCCTTCGTAAACATTGGCCCGGATGAGCTCCCACTGCTCATCACGGTGGCTGAAGGCGATATTGGTCTCGGCCGAAAGCCTGGACCCCTGGATATGGCGGGCCTGAAGGGCGAGCGAGTAGCGCCACCGCTGCGATATGTCATCTTCTTGGTTAGAAAAGCGGGTATAGGAGGTAGCCCCTACGCGGCCCGACACCTCCTCTTTGCGCTCCGATGACCCGGCGGCAATCGGCTCTGCCCTTTCTGCAGGCAGGGCCACCGGTCCTGCAACCGGCAAAGGCTCCGGAGTTTGACCCACTTCGTTACCCGGGGCCGGTTCCGGCTGAGGGGCATCCACCAACCCGACAACCTCCTGCCCTACCGTGAAGCTCAGGCCAGCCAATGGAGTGCACACCACCGAGATGGACGACAGGCTCCGGATCTCCAGTGCCGGGACCGGGTGTCCGGTCTCCGGGATATACAGGACATCGCCCGGCTTGAACCCTTCGGTGGTCAGAAATTTCACGTACACATGCTGGGAGCTCACATAAGATACAGTGCCCCGTCTCTCTTGCTTCTCCTGCCCGAATCCTGGCATGAAAATACTGACAATCAGCGCGATGGCAAGGATATTTCTCATCAGCGGACACGTTTTGGTGTGAAACGCCGGGTACCTGACTGTTCAGATCCATCCGGATGGCAGTTGAGACAGGCAATGCTGTTGTACACGTACCCGCTCACGCCCTGGTGCTCGTCGTCCATATCCTGCTGGTTGTGCTCATGGCAGTCGATACAGCTGAAGATGGCATAATTGCCCGGACTGGTATGGCAATCAGAGCATTCGTCCCATTCCCCGTCGTGCTTCCCGCTGTATATTGGGAAATACTGGCCATCATGATTGAAGGTCGAGGGCTGCCAAGCGTTCTGGGTATGGCAGACTTCGCAATCCGTTGGAAACTGGGCGCTCTGATGGTTGGGATTGGTAGCCTGGGTATAGTCGCCTTCATGGCAACCGTAACAGGTATTCGGAGTATTCACGTAATCGCCCTTGTGGCATCCGAAGCAGTCGTTGGAGAGGAGAGCATGGGCGCCCAGCAGGGGATACAGCTGGTTGTGCTGCGCAAAGGAGGCGGGGCTCCAGCCGGGCAGGGTGGTATGGCAATCCAGGCAGTTCACAGACAGGGCCAGAACAAGATGGCTGGGGTTTTGCGCCTGCTGGTAGTCAGGGTTGTGACAGTCGTTACAGCCTGTAGGGGTATTGTCGTAGCCGTTGGCGTGGCAATCGACACAGGCCGTGGTAATATGGGCGCCGGTGAGCGGGAAGGCCGAAGTGTTGTGATTGAAGCCCAGCTCCCCGCTGCCGGTGGGGTGGCATTCCAGGCAGGCGCGGCTTTCATAGATGTAGCCCCCCACATCGTCATGCTCATCGTCCATATCCTGCTTATTGTGCTCATGACAGGAGATGCAGGTAAAGGAGGAATAGTCCGAAGGGTTCTCGTGACAATCGCCACAGGATTCCCATTCGCCCTCATGTTCCCCGCTGTATATGGGGAAGAAGAGGTTATCGTGCAGGGCGAAACTGGCCGGCTTCCACCCGGGATCGGTGGTATGGCAGTCGTTGCACTGGACCGGGAAGCCGGAAGTCGCGTGGTTGGGATTGGTGGCCGCATTATAATCCCCGGCATGGCAGGACCAGCAATCGGGCGAAATGCTGGAATACGGACTGCCCTGCGTATGGCACGCGAAGCAGTCGGAGACGGCGTGCCCCTTAGTCAGCGGGAAAAAGGTATGATTGAACCCCGCCCCGCTCCAGGAGAAGGCGTTGGTGAGGTGGCATTCTTCGCAGTCTGTGGAAAAATTTCCCTGTACATGGTTAGGCTCACTGGCGCTCAGATAATCGTTCACATGGCACTCATAGCAGGTCACGCCTATGGGTTCGAAGCGCAGCAGGGAGGCACTCTTGTGGCAGTCGTAGCAGTCGGCGGTACTATGGGGGCCCACCAGCGGAAGCCGCCCCTGCTGGTGCATCAGGGTAATGTCAGAAACGATCCAGGACCTGGGCGTGTGGCAACGCTCGCAACTTGCACCCAGGGTGTTCTCATGCACATCGGTATGACAGTCGGCACATTCCGTTCCCGCATCCCCGAACACCAGGCTGCTGTGGCACATGCGGCAGTCGGTCTCCCGGTGCACGCCGTCCAGCGCAAAGCCCGTGACCGCATGATCGAAACGGATGTCCCGTGTATCCACCTCCCAGCCGTTGGGGTTATGGCATAGCTCGCAACTATAGCGGAAGTCCTTTCCATGGGGCGAAGGAGAGGTGAACCGCAGCGATACCAGGCTGAGCACCAGCACCGGCAACAGGATCAATGACAGTTTTCGCATCGTACATCTTCGTATTTGTACCTGACATAGCTGATGGCCCCCAGGGTGATCCTGGGATGGCACTTATCGCAGGTCACCTCCAGGTGCCTGCCCTCCAGGGGGAAACGGGTACGGTCATGGTCGAATCGGCGAGCCAGCCAGTCCAAAGGCTCATGGCAGCGGGAGCAATCGGTAAGATCCTGCACCTTGAACTGCGCATAGTGGGCGTCGGGGTGGCAGTTTTCACACACAGCAGACAGTCCCTGGAACGTCTGTACGGGGACTCCACCCAGCCCCGGCCTGAAGTGGCACTGCCGGCAGCTGGCTTCGGCATGTTTCCCTTCGAGCGGGAAACGGGTCACGGAATGAGAGAAGCTTATTTCACGCCAGGAGTTCTCCGAATGACAGCTCTGGCAGTCCTGCTCCGGATAATAGCGGGCGTCGATCTTCCCGGCATGAAAATCTTCATGGCAGTCGCGGCACCCCTGGCCCACCGCCCGGAACTTCCAACTCTCCCCGCGCTTGTGGCAGGCGAGGCAGGGGGTGGCCAGGTGGGCCCCTTTGAGGGGAAAAGGTCCGGTCTGGTGGCGCTCGATGCTGAAGGAAGACCCGGCAAATCCCTGCACGCTGTGGCACTCCCGGCAGTCGGTCACCGCACCTTCACTCACGAAATCTCCCTGGTGATAATCCTTATGGCAATCCGTGCAGCGGGCAAAGGCCAGGGGATCCGTCAGCTTCCCCTTATGGCAGTCGGCACAGCGCACCCGCTCATGACGCCCCTCCAGCGGAAAACGGGTGCGGCTATGGTCGAAGCTGCCCTGCCCTTTCACCAGGGTAAACGATTCCTCTGAATGGCATTGCCGGCAATCCTGACCGAAGCGTCCCCCGTGGGGGTCCTGGTGGCAATCGGCACAACGCTGGTACTTCAGTCCCCTGTAGAGGGTGAAAGCCTTATCATTTTTCAGGCTACGCTTGTGGCAGGCCTCGCATTTCACCTGGCGGTGCTTACCCTTCAGCGGGAAGGCGCTCTGCTGATGGTCGAAACGGGCGGCAGGACTGAATTGCTCGGGGGTGTGGCATTCCTGGCACTCCTTCCCAAGATGGCCCAGGTGCACATCCTCGTGGCAAGAGGAGCAGCTTACCGGAAGTCCCAGGAAGGTGTTCTTTAGTTTTTTCAGCGAAGGATCACTGATATATTTCTGTTGATGGCAGCTCCGGCAATCGGCACCGGAATGCTTGCCTTCCAGCGGATATCCTGTTTTCCGGTGATCGAAGCTCTCCGTATCGAAACGGATGATCTGGAAATTGCGCCCATGATGGTCGTTGTGACAGGTATAGCACATCTTGCCTTTCACCTCAGCGCCGGCATGGTACCCTTTGTTGCGGGACACCCTGTCCCTGATGGGGGTATGGCAGGCCAGGCACTTTTCGTTGGTCACCTTGTTCCCCAGGCTATGGCAGCGGGTGCAGTTGGCCATGCCTTCCAGATGGGCATGGGCTTGTGCCAGGGGGCCAGGGGAGATCTGCGCGCCGGCCTTCCGCGGCAACAGCACACCCATCATGCTGAGGAACAGGATCAGGATCGTTCTGCCCATATCATGATTCATGTTTCATTATAGCCTCTCCGAACCTCCGGGTGATGAGGATCCCCGCCTTCTCGAGGAAGCGTGTGGGGAGCTCGCCCCCGGCGAAGATATAGACCAGGTCGTTGGGTAGCACGATGGGTCCTGCCTCCCCCTCCGTCTGATAAGACACCTCATCCCTGCCGATGGTTTTCAGGTTGGTGCGGAAAAGGACCTGCAGCTGCCCTTCTTCCATGGCCTGCCGGACTGATGCGCTGTTCCTGGGCTTGAGGCGGCTGAAGGCCTCGCCCCGGTACATCAGTACGGTCTCGTTCCGCGGGGCGAGCATCAGGGCCGATTCCACGGCGGAATCTCCTCCCCCTACCACCACGATGCGCTTTCCAGTGATCTCTTCCGGCTCCATCAGCCGGTAGGCAACCTTCTCCAGTTCTTCGCCAGGAACCCCGAGCTTCCGTGGGCTGCCCCGCCTCCCGATGGCCAGGAGCACGGATCGCGCCGTGAACGAGTCGCCACCCTCGCACCGGATCACGAAGTGCCCATTTTCCTTCTGAATGGCTTCGACCCTGGTGTTCTCGCGTATGGCGATCTCATGCCGGGAAAGCACTTCGTTCCAAAGCTTCAGCAGCTCCGGTTTGCTGGTCTCGAACAACTTCACCCGGCCGTGCAGGGGCAGATCCATGGGGGAGGTCATCACGACCTTGGAACGCGGGAAGGAGAACACCGTACCCCCAAGGGTGTCCTGGTCGAGGGTGAGGGTACTCAGGCCGTGTTTCCTGGCGTTGAGCGAAGCGGAGATACCGGCGGGGCCCGCACCTACTATGATAAGGTCGTAATCCGCACTATGGCTGCCTTTGCGCAACCTCACGATACTGTCTACCGCCTGTCTCCCCTGCTCTACCGCGTTGCGGATGAGCCCCATACCTCCCAGCTCACCGGCGATGAAGATGCCGGGGACATTGGTTTCGAAGCTCTGGCTGACGTGGGGCAGGTCCACGCCCCGCTGTTCTGTGCCGATGCAAAGGGTGATGGCTTGTGTGGGGCAGGCATGGAAACAGGCCCCATGGCCCACACAGCGCGAGGCGTTGATTGTAGTGGCTTTGCCGTTCACGATACCCAGGATGTCCTTCTCCGGACAGGCCGAGATGCAGGCCCCCGTGCGGATGCAGTTGTCGGGGTTCACCACCGGATGCAGGGAAACCGGTTCATACAAGCCCTCCTCCCTGGCCAGGGCGATCTTGGCCTCTGTGAGCCTCGACCTGCGCTTCTGCACCCTGAAGTACCAGACGATGATCACCAGGCAGAGGAGGAATACCAGGGCATAGGTGACGATCTGTTCCAGTGCGGGGCTCATGGCTCAGAAGATCCAGCGGTAACCGAAGGCCAGGGTGACCCCCACATGAATAAGCATGATGATCAGCATAACAAGGGCGAAAGGAAGGTGCGCCACATGCCAGTAGCGGAAAAGCTGCTGCATACGCTGGAGGCGCGCGATACGCCGGCTCAGGACGCGGTCGTGCCTTACCTGGCGCAGGACCTGCCGGGTGAGCTCGCGCCCGGCCTTGCGCTGGCGAAGGATACTGCGTATCCCGGAAATGGAACCCTTACCGCCACTGAGTTGCACTATAGCCTTTAGTTCATCCTCGCTCAGTCCCCCGGTGGCGCGCAAGGCCTCTCCAAGGTCGCTTCGAAGACTGCGTACCTCATGCAGGCTAAGCTCCCTTCCTTCGATGCTTCGGGGGATCTGTATATAGATGAAGCGGCCGACGATGCCACTCAGAAAAACCGCCACCATGCTCCAGAAGCTTACGGCAACAATGCCCCCGAACTTGAAGGAGGTATGGAACAGGACCATGATGGGGCCCAGGGTGCACAGGAAAATGTGAAATTCCAGCCAGTGTTTCAACAGCCCCAGCCGGGAGAGCGAACGCCAGCGCTTGCGGGCCATGTAGGAGCTCACCCCCACCAGCATCAGCAGGGAGCCCAGGATGCCCAGGCCATGCCCTAATGCCCCGCTGGGCTTCAGGGAAACATGCCCGTCATGGAAGTAGCGCTCCTCCAGGGGCAGGCGGTAATACTCCATCCCATTTAAGATCAGGAAAAAAAGACTGGCTACCACCACGGCTGAAAGCAGCCCGAGATACACCATGTGCGTGGATTTTCGCATGAATAACGATGAATGGGAATGTGAAGGTACACAATACCCCCGTTGTATTGCTAATTTCGCATGTATTCTTTCCGCCCATGCGCATCCTCATCTATCTCGGGCACCCCGCCCATTTTCATCTGTTCAGGCAGGTCGTACGGAACCTGGAGGGCCTGGGCCATGAGCTGCGTATCCTGGCCAGCAGCAAGGATGTACTGGAGGATCTGCTGAAGGCCGAGGGGTTAGATTATGTCATGGTCGGCACCGGGCGAAGGAAAAGCGGGATCCTGGGGCTGGCCTCCCAGCTATGGAAACGCGGCTTGAGGATTTTTCGGGAGATCCGCGGCTGGCGGCCCGCACTGATGGCCGGCACCTCTGCCGAAGGGCCCCTGGTGGCCTGGCTCTGCAGGGTCCCCTTTGTGAACCTGAACGAGGATGATTCCGACGTGGTGCCCCTTTACAGCCGCCTGTCGTACCCCTTCTCCACCCACATCCTCATGCCGGAAGGCTGCCGCGCCGGACGCTGGGAGGAGCGTACCCTGCGTTATCCCGGCTATCATGAGCTGGCCTATCTCCATCCCTCCCACTTCACCCCTGATCCCGGGATGGTGAACCGCCTGGTGGGCACTGGCCCACCCTATCTGCTGATCCGGCTTTCCGCGCTCAGCGCCCACCACGACAAGGGGGTCCGCGGCATCACCCTGGCCCTGGTGCAAGAGATCATCGCCCTGGCCGGTGAACGCTACCGGGTCTTCATCAGCGCGGAACGCCCCCTTCCGGAAGAGCTCTCTGCATACCGCCTGACGGTCGACCCCACCCAGGTGCACCACCTGATGGCCGGGGCCCGCGTTTATCTCGGCGACAGCCAGACCATGGCGGCCGAATCCGCCATGCTGGGGGTACCCTACATCCGGTACAACGACTTCGTGGGCCGCATTACCTACCTGGCCCAGCTGGAGAACGACTGGCAGCTTGGCTTTGGCTTCCGGCCCGGGGAAGAAAAAGCCCTTCTGGAATGCCTTCGGGAGCTCCTTCAGGAAGAGCGGGGCGACCGTTATATGCGTACCCGCGACCGCCTGCTGACCGAAAAGATAGATACCTCGGCCTTCCTCACCTGGTTCCTTCACCGTTATCCCTCTTCCTCCAGGGATATGACAGCCCCGGGCTTCGACTGGGGGCGCTACCGCCCGTAGACGCTACGCCATGGACTTCACTCCCGCCTGCTACCTCCAGCTCCTCCAGGCATTCCGTGCCCGAAGATATACGCTGCTGCCCTTCGGGGACTACATGGAAGGAAACCAGCCCGGGCCCCTCGTGGTCCTTCGTCATGATGTGGACCGCCACCTGGAGGCAGCGCTGAATATGGCGGAGGCAGAGGCAAGGGAAGGGCTGCGCGCCACCTATAATTTCCGCATCCCCGCCTTTCGCCGGCATGCAGACCTGGTGCGAGCTGTTCATGTCCTGGGCCATGAGGTAGGCTACCATTACGAAGAACTCAGCGCCTGCCGGGGAAGGGCCAGTGAAGCCTGCCGCCGGTTTGCGCTCAACCTCGACCTGGTCCGGAGCGTGGTGCCCGTGCGTACCCTGGCCATGCATGGCAGCCCCCTTTCACGGCACGACAACCGCCACCTCTGGCAGCATATGGATTACCGGGATTTCGGGCTGATCGGGGAACCCTATATGGATATCCGCCCCGGGGAGTTGCTCTACCTCACCGATACCGGCAGGCGGTGGAATGACCAGCGCTTCAACCTTCGGGACCATCTGGGGCCTGTGCCGGGGCCTGCATGGTCCTCCACCCCTGACCTCATCGCCTCGATAAGGGCCGGACAACTGCCGCAGCAGGTCATGCTCAACGTGCACCCCGGGCGCTGGAACCCTCCCGGCTGGAAATGGATGAGGGAATGGGCCGGGCAATGGGCCCGGAACCTGGGGAAACTTATCCTGAAGACTACCCTGACCCATGCACGTCAGCATACATAAGGGCAAGGAAGCCATAGCAAGGCTGCAGTCCGCGGGGAGAGCGCAACAGGACTTCTTCCAGCACACGGAATTCGCCCGCTTGTGGGTTGCGGGATCCAGCGGTGAGGCCTGGTTGATGAGGACTGAGGATGCTGAAGGAACAGCCGGAATGCTGCTCGGTGTTCTTATGACAGGACCCGGGCCATTGCAATGGCTCAGCACCCGTTTCATTATCTGGGGAGGACCGGCTTCGCTACGCCCCGGAGCGGAGGAAAAGGCGACGCATGCCCTGCTCGGCACGCTCCTCCGGGCCCTTCCGTCCACTGTGGTCTATGTTGAGTTTCGCAACCTGAGGGACATGCAAACCCTGTTCCCTGTATTCCACAGTCACGGTTTCCGCTTCCTTTCCTATCTTGACCTCAGCATCGCACTGACGGAGGGGGATCCCCTCCAGCGGTTCCGCCCGGCCCGGCGAAGGCAGGTGGTGCAGGCCCGCAAAGCCGGAATCAGGGTGGACTATGCTACAGAAGAGGCCCAGGTAAAGGAATGGTACCTTATGCTCAAGTCCTTCTACCTCCTGAAACTGCGCCGGCCCCTGCCCTCCCTAGCATTCTTCCTCGCAGCCGGGCGCAGCTGGGCATGTCAGCTTCTGCTGGCCCGCCAGGAGGGTAAGGTTCTGGGCGGTATGCTGCTCTGCGGCCTTGCCGGCGGGACGCGTTACACCTGGTACGTGATGAGTGTGAGGAAGGGGAAGGGTACGGCCAGTCCAATGGCCCTGCTGTATGCCGAAGCCATCCTCCGGTCCGCCGCGGAAGGGTACACCTCCCTGAACCTCATGGGTGGGGGAAAGGGAGACCGGCCTTCGGGGGTAAGGACCTACAAACTGGGGTTCGGGCCGGAAAAAAACAACTATGGCCGCTTTTTGCTGGTGCGGCGGCCGCTGGTCTATGCGTTGGCCAGTTGCTGGGTGAAGCGCTGAGCCGTCAGGCCTTCCCGAGAAACCGTCTCCAGAATCCCGGACGGGAAGGGCGGGCATCTTCGGCATAATAGCCATAGCCGTAACCCTGACCATAGCCATAACCATAGCCATAGCCGTAACTGTAGCTATAGCCGTACTGCCGCCGTCCGACCTTCACGTCGTTCACCAATACGCATAGGTCGGGGATCCTGCGGCCCTGCACATCACGGATGATGGAAGAGAACACCTTGCGATGGGTGAAGTTCTGCCGCACCACAAACACCTTCACATCGCTGTGTTCCATCAGCAGGAAGGCATCGGTGACCAGCCCCACCGGGGGGCTATCGATGATGATGTAATCGTAGATCTCCTTCAGTTCCTGAAACAGCGCTCCGGTCCGTTCTGAGGCGATGAGCTCCGCCGGGTTGGGGGGTACCGGGCCTCCCAGGATCACGTCGAGGTGCTCCAGAGGGCTGGATTGGATCACCTCCTCCAGGCTGTGCCTTCCGATGAGATAGCTGCTGAGTCCCTTGCTGTTGCTCAGGTTCAGGTCGTGGAAGATCTTGGGCTTGCGCAGGTCGAAGCCCATCAGCAGGGTCTTCTTGCCATATAGGGCAAAGATGGAGGCCAGGTTCATCGAAACGAAGGTCTTGCCTTCGCCCACCATAGTGGAAGTGATGAGGATCACCTGCTTCCCCTTGCCCTGCGCCATGTAATGCAGGTTGGTACGCACCAGGCGGAACGACTCCGACACGCTGGATTTGGGATTTTCCGATACCACGATCCGGTTCTCCCCTTCGCTGTGGATCACATGTCCGATCACGGGCAGATCGGTGGCCTTCTCCACGTCGCGGCGCTCCACGATTTTATCGTTGAGGTAGTCTCTGAGGAAGATGAAGGCGAGGGGCAGGCCCAGGCCCAGGATGAAGGCGATGAGGTAATTGGTGGAGGTCTTGGGGTAAACTTTTACGGCATAACGGGCAGGGTCCACGATCTTGCTGTCGGGGGTATTGGAAGCCCGTGCAATGGCCGCTTCGGCGCGGCGCTCCAGCAGGTAGGTATAAATCTGGTCCTTCACCGTGAGGTTGCGCTGGATGTTCAGCAAGCGGCGTTCGGCCAGGGGCAGGGAACGCAGTTCGGAGCGCATGCTGCCGGCGCGGCCGGAGAGGTTTCGCTGCCGGATACCCGACATGGCCTTGAGGTTACCAATGTTCTCGGTGATTACGGTACGCGCGTTCTGAAGCTTCAGGTCCAGGTCGCGCAGATAAGGGTTCTGAGAAGTGGAGGTGCGTGCGAGCAGGCTGCGTTCCGCAATGAGGGCATTGTACTCGTTGATGACCTCCGTCAGGGGGGCATCGTTGAGCCCCACGGTGGAAGGGGCGATGATGCGGTCGTTACGCTCCCCGCCCTCCGCAATATAGCGTTCCAGATAACTCAGGTATTCCCTGCGCAGGCCCTCCATGGCCAACTGCCCTTCCAGGTCGCTGAGCTGGTCGTAAAGCTGGCTGGTCTCGGTGCCGGGCTCCAGCACCGAGGAACTGAGGCGGAAATCTTCCAGCTCCTGCTCTACCAGGCTCATGGAATCGCTGATGACGCTGAGCTGGTCATCGATAAATTCTATGGTTCGCCGGGCGTTCTGATTCTTCTCTTCCAGCTCGTTCCGGATGTACACCTCCGTGAGCTTGTTCAGGAAATCGATGGCCTTGTGGGCATTGGTATTCTTGTAGGAAATCCTCAGGATGGAGGCCTCCTCGTTCACCGGCTCGATGTTAATGGCCGAGAATTGCCCCGTCACCTGGTCGGTGGTATTCATGAAGAAATGGAAGTCCCTTCCGACATATCCGTCCTGAAAATGATCGGTGAGGTAGATGCGGAAACTGTAGTACTTGGTGCTCACCGGTTCACCGAAACTGTATTCCTGGGCCGGTTGTCCACCCAGGCTCAGGTCCCCTTCGATCTGGTTCTTTTGGTAATTGTACATCGTCATGCGCTCCTGGCCCGGCACCTCCAGGCGGTAGCGGTCGCGCGACAATATCCTGATATCGAAAGCCGTGTTCACCAGCTGGGTGGCACCGGTATCCATCACCACCACGAAGGGGCTCTCAGGGTACAACTCCCTCACGCGGTATTTGCCCTCGATGGTGTAGGTCACGAAGAGGTCCAGCTCGGTGACCGCCTGGTTCACAATCTGGTAAGAACGCAGGGTGATCATGGTGTTCTGGATATTCCCCTGCTTGCTGAACATGTCCTGGTTACGGATGAGGGTAGTGCGGTTGCGCTCGGGGTCCTTCAGCATGAGGGTGGTGCTCACCTCGTACACCGGCTCAGTGAAGTGGTTGAAGAAGTAAGCGATGCCCACGCTAATCCCCAGGGCAGCCAAAATGAAGTACCAGTTGGCCAGGATGCGGAACACCACCGCCTTGATGTCCGGTCCTTCTTCGTGAGGGACTTCCTGAGGGATGTACTGCGGCTGGTTCATCTCAGGGTGAGGAGGCTGATGAGGGTGATGGCGGAGAGCACCAGGCTGAGGATGCCTCCGGTCTGGGCGGCATTCCAGCTGAAGATGCGTGCCCTGA
>JAKLHK010000040.1 GCA_022710185.1 Bacteroidota bacterium | reverse complement strand
TTCTTGCCCTCAGGCCGGGCAGGCCTCGTTGCCGGGTCGCGACTGCGCCTGCTGCTTCCCTCCCTGCGGTCGGGATCCCGCTGCGCGGGACCGCACCAGCCAAGGTCGCTTTCCCGGCAACTGTATTTAAGCAGTAGCAGTCGACTGACCATTCCAATCATCACATAAAGGACTGATCTGGTTGGGTTTTCGCAGGAAGTCATTGTCCCGATGCTCATTGACTATGAGCCCTGAGCCCTGAGCATTGAGCATTGATTTCCTCCCACGCCGTCTTTTCCTATTTTTGTCCTGCTAACCATACAGACTATGCACGATATCGTACTTGGCATCGGCTCCCGGGTGAGGCACCCGGAATATGGCGACGGAGTAGTGATCCAGGAACGCTCCAACGCCTGGGAGATCGTATTCATGTCCACCGGAGGAAAGCGCATCCTTAAGTCATACGACCGGCTGGAAGTGCTCGACGCCGAGGAACCTGATCTCGATGTCATCTCCTATGCCCAGGTGGAACGCATGTTCCGCAAAGTCATGGGCGAGGTCACCGACATCAGTGAAGTGGTGGAACTGGGCGAT
The DNA here is from genome assembly GCA_022710185.1 of Bacteroidota bacterium. Taxonomy (GTDB): domain Bacteria; phylum Bacteroidota; class Bacteroidia; order Bacteroidales; family JAGNHN01; genus JAGNHN01. Next base: position 26,212 of record JAKLHK010000040.1, on the reverse strand, counting down.
AAATGGATCAACGGACGCATCATCCTCGAGCCCGGCCGGCCCGGACTTCAGTCGAAAGATATGCCCATTGAAGTATTCTTCCACAAGATCGTGATGCTGCGCGACCGTCTCCGGGTGATGGAGCAGCGTATCAACGCCTCCGAGCTCAACGACGAGGAAAAGATCAACCTGCAGCAATACATCACCCGCATCTACGGTACTCTAACCTCCTTTAATCTCCTGTTTGAGAATAAGGATGATTACTTCCGGGGGGAGAGTACGCGTTGATTCCGGAAATTCTTGATAGACTTCACTCATGAACCTACCGGGCCTAATATCCCTGTGACCCGTTCCGATCCCCGGAACCGCCCATCCAATTGTTTCCTACCTTTGTATCTGCATTGTGAGCATTCATGCAGATAGTTCCATATTATTATAAAATCTAAGTCATGATCTTTGACCTCGACCTCATCCGCCGGACTTACGAATGTTTCCCCGAACGGGTAGGAGCCGCCCGCCGCCTGCTGGGCCGCCCACTTACCCTGAGCGAAAAGGTGCTCTACGCCCACCTCTCCGACGCCCTCCCTGCCACCGCCTTCGTCCGGGGCAACGACTATGTGAACTTCGCCCCCGACCGCGTGGCCATGCAGGATGCCACCGCCCAGATGGCCATGCTCCAGTTCATGAATGCCGGGCGCCAGCGCACCGCCGTGCCCACCACGGTGCACTGCGACCACCTCATCCTGGCCCACCAGGGCGCCCTTGAAGACCTCGACGCAGCCCTCGACCAGAACCGCGAGGTATTCGACTTCCTCCGCTCGGTATCCAATAAATACGGCATCGGGTTCTGGAAGCCCGGGGCGGGCATCATCCACCAGGTCATCCTGGAAAACTACGCCTTCCCGGGCGGCATGATGATCGGTACCGACTCGCATACTGTGAACGCCGGGGGACTCGGCATGATCGCCATCGGCGTGGGCGGGGCCGACGCCATGGACGTGATGGCCGGCATGCCCTGGGAACTCAGGATGCCCCGCCTTATTGGCGTTAAGCTAAGCGGAAAGATGAGCGGATGGACCTCCGCCAAGGACGTCATCCTCAAAGTGGCTGGGATACTCACCGTTAAAGGGGGGACCGGCGCCATCGTGGAATACTTTGGCGACGGGGCCGACAGCATCTCCGCCACCGGCAAGGGCACCATCTGCAATATGGGCGCCGAGATCGGGGCGACCACCTCCATTTTCGGATATGATGAGAAGATGGCATCCTACCTCCGGGGCACCGGCAGGGCCGAAGTGGCCGACCTTGCCGATGCCATCCGCGGGCACCTGCGCTCCGACCCGGAAGTCTATGCCGATCCCTCAGCTTATTACGACCAACTGATCGAGATCGACCTGGACACCCTCGAACCCTTTGTCAACGGCCCCTACACCCCCGACGCCGCCACTCCCATCAGCCAGATGGCTGCCGTGGCCCAGGAGAAGGGCTTTCCCCTTCAGGTAGAGGTCGGGCTCATCGGCTCCTGCACTAATTCTTCCTACGAAGACCTTACCCGGGCCGCCTCCATCGCCCGCCAGGCCCGGGAGAAGAAGCTGAAGGTCAGGTCCGGGTTCATCATCACCCCGGGCTCCGAACAGATCCGCTATACCACCGAGCGCGATGGCCTGCTCCGGGAATTCGAAGCCATCGGCGGTGTGGTCATGGCCAACGCCTGCGGGCCCTGCATCGGGCAGTGGAAACGCCATACCGACGACCCGGAACGGCGCAATACCATCATCACCTCCTTCAACCGCAACTTCGCCAAGCGCAACGACGGCAACCCCAATACCCACGGTTTCGTGGCCTCCCCTGAGATCGTCACCGCCCTGGCCATCGCCGGCGACCTGCGCTTCAATCCCCTTACCGATACCCTGGTGAACGAGGAGGGGGAACAGATCCGCCTCGACCTTCCCGAAGGCCTTGAATTGCCGCCCATGGGCTTCGAAGTGAAGGACCCCGGCTATGTCGCCCCCGACGCCGATGGGGCCGGAACCCCGGTGGTAGTGAGCCCCTCCAGCAACCGCCTCCAACTGCTTCAGCCTTTCCCCGCCTGGGAAGGAAAAGACCTCCAGGGGCTCCGGCTGCTCATCAAAGCCCACGGAAAATGCACCACCGACCACATCAGCATGGCCGGCCCCTGGCTGCGTTTCAGAGGGCACCTGGACAATATCTCCGACAACCTGCTCATGGGCGCGGTCAATCACTTCAATGGTCAGACCAACCTGGTGCGCAACCAGGAGACCGGAGCATACGGCAAGGTGTCGGAAGTGGCCCGCTATTACAAGCAGCAGGGAATCGGCTCCATCGTGGTTGGCGATGAGAACTACGGTGAAGGATCCTCCCGCGAGCATGCGGCCATGGAGCCCCGTCACCTGGGCGTCAGGGCCGTGATCGTACGCAGCTTCGCCCGCATCCACGAGACCAACCTTAAAAAGCAGGGGATGCTTGCCCTTACCTTTGCCGATAAGGGCGATTACGACCTCATCCGGGAGGATGACCGCATCGACATCGAAGGGCTTACCACCTTCCGTCCGGGCGTGCCGCTCACCCTGGTGCTGTACCATGCCGACGGCAGCGTGGACCGCATCCTGGCCAGCCATACCTACGGAGAGAATCAGATCGAATGGTTCCGGGCCGGGGGGGCGCTCAACCTCATCCGCAAACAACAGGCTCAGGCTTAGGTGCACCAACAATGGATTTTCGCAACATCGTTGAACCTGACTCACAAAATTTAATGCTTTGATTATCATGCGTGTTTATGCAATCCTCGCGCTGACCATGATCACAGGCCTCCTGCTGAGCGCCTGCCAACCCTGCGTCAGTCCTGAAGGGCCTTCCCGCGAGGAAGACCGTCCCTTGGCCGCGGTCAGTGAGATAGAACTGGCAGGCGAAGTATATGTACTGTTGGTTCCCTCCGATACCCCCTTCCTCGTGGTCAGCGGCAGCGACAACATCCGTCAGCTCATCCACACCGACCAGCGCGGGCAGACCCTGCGCATCAGCACCGAAGGCTGCATCTCCAACGAGGGGCAGAGTCAGGTCAGGGTGGGCATGGCCGGACTGGACCAGGTCATCGTCGGGGGATCAGGCCTGGTGACAACGGAGGCGCTGTTTTCTTCAGAAGCGGTGCATGTCGGCATCAGCGGGTCGGGCGAAGCCAGGCTCCACCTCAACGCGGAGCGGGTTTCCACCAGCATCAGCGGATCAGGGCGTATCGAACTGATCGGGATCACCGACCACCTCAAGGTCAATGTGGCCGGATCGGGCGAGCTGCTGGGAAAAGAATTCCAGGCCGACAACTGCGAAGTGCTGGTAGCCGGCAGCGGCAGCGCTCAGGTTTCAGCCGGCCGTCACCTCAGGGCGAGGGTCAATGGCAGCGGGATGGTGAAGTATGCCGGGGATCCTCAGCTGGATATCCGGGTGACGGGCTCCGGAGAGATTGTGAAAATACATTGAGTTGAAATAAAAACCCAGGGATGCCGTTCCAAGCCCAACCGGCCTCAGGTCAAAGCAAGCCGCAGCGCATGAAGCAACACGACGTCCTCCGTTACCCCCTCTTCATTCCCCTGATACTCTTCCTCCTTTTCCCGGCGCTTCCTCAGGCCCAGACCGGGGGGAATTCCACCTTCGCCTTCCTCAACCTGGTCAATTCCGCCCGTGTAGGTGCCATGGGGGGGCATTTCCTCGCCATCGACGACAACGACCCCAGCCTGGCAGTGTACAACCCTTCACTCATCTCTCCACAGATACACAACCATCTGGCCCTGAGCTTTGTGGATTATTATTCCGATATCAATTACGGCTTCGCGTCCTACAGCCGCACCGTTGAGCGCTATGGCAGCTTCATGGCGGCCATACAGTTCCTCGATCATGGCAAGTTCACCGCTGCCGATGAGACCGGGCAGACCTTCGGAGAATTCGCGGCAGGGGAATACGCCGTTCAGTTGGGTTGGGGCCGGGCACTGGATTCCTCTTTTTCCATAGGGTCCAACCTCAAACTGTTGTACTCGGAACTGGAAAACTATGTCGCCTCCGGCCTGGCCGTGGATGTTACCGGGACCTACCATAACCGCAAGTCTGGCCTTACCGCATCCTTTCTGGCCCGGAATATCGGACGTCAGCTGAATACCTATGTCCCTTCCGAGCCAGAGCCCCTGCCTTTCGAGCTGGCCCTGGGCGTCTCCAAGCGCCTCCGCCATGTGCCCTTACGCTACTCCATTCTGGTCACCCATCTGGAGCGCTGGGACCTCACCTATGACGACCCTGCTGACCCTGAGACCGATCCCCTGACCGGAGAGCCTATCGAAGAAAACGGGTTCGAGGTGTTCGCTGACAAGTTGATGCGCCATTTCGTGCTGGGGGCGGAACTTACCCCTTCACGAAACTTCAGCCTGCGCCTGGGGTACAACTACCAACGCCGCCAGGACATGAAGGTGGAGAGCAAACTGTCCACGGTGGGCTTCTCCTGGGGCTTTGGCTTCAGGGTGAGCCGCTTCCACTTCAACTATGCCCGTTCGGCCTGGCACCTGGCCGGTTCCCCAAACTATATCACGCTTACCACCAACCTTTCCGATTTCATCGCCCCAGAGCGCTGATCGCTACCCTCCGGCACTTTCGTATCTTTACCGCCCTATGGAGATCCTGATCGATGCATCGGCGGGGTGCTGTCCGGGGGTGGTAAAAGCCATCCGGAAGGCTGAACAGGCCATCGGGGAGGGGAGGCCCCTGCTCAGCCTTGGCCAGATCGTCCACAACGAGCGTGAAGCGGAACGCCTGCAGAAGCAGGGGATGCGCACCGTTCTTCATGTGGACGAAGGGGATGCTGCAGGATACATGCTCATCAGGGCCCATGGGGAACCCCCTTCCACCTATGCCGCATTGGACGCAGGAAAGCGTCCCTACATCGACGCGACATGCCCTGTGGTGTTGCGACTTCAGCGTAAGGTAGGCGAAGCAGCACTCAGGATGGAGAAATCCGGCGGCTACGTCCTGCTGTTCGCCAAGTCAGGGCACCCCGAAGCCACGGGCCTCATGGGGCATACCCGTGGACTGGGACGTATCGTATCCCTGGAAGACTTGCCCATGGACACGCTGCACCATCCGCTGGAGATCTTTGCACAGACCACCATGGACCCGGAAGCCTATGAGGCCTTCCTGCATCGGATCCTCCAGGAGCGCGACCGACTGCGGGCCCCTTCCGCTGAGCTCCACATTCACCGTACCATCTGCGGCTTCGTGGCCAACCGCAAGGAAAGCCTGACCCGTTTCGCCTCTTCCGTCGATCTGTTGCTGTTCCTCACCGGGAAAGAGAGCTCCAATGGCAAGTACCTCTTCTCCCTGGCCCTCAAAGCCAATGCTGCTGCCCATGCCCTGGGTGGGCCCGACGAGCTGCAACCCGAATGGTTCCGGGGTGTCCGCAGGCTGGGGATCAGCGGAGCTACTTCCACCCCGGTCTGGCAGATGGAAGAACTGGCCCGCGTCATCAGGGAGCATTACGCCTCTATAGAATTCTAAGTTATGTACCTCAAGCAGCTGCGTTTATCCAACTTCAAGAATATCCCGGAAGAGGTCCTGAGCTTCTCGCCCAAGCTCAATTGCTTCGTGGGGGGCAATGGAGAAGGCAAGACCAACCTGCTGGACGCCATCTATTACCTGTCCTTTTGCAAGAGCTATTTCAATGCCATCGACACCCAGGTCATCCGTCACGGAGAGGAGGGCTTCATCCTGCATGGGCGATATTCCCGCAATGGCGACAGGGAAGATGAAGTGAGTTGCCAGCTCGGGCGTAGCCTGCGCAAGCAGTTCCGTTTCAATGCCCGCGAATATGATCGTCTGGCCGACCACATTGGCAGGATCCCCCTGGTGATGATCTCCCCCTACGACCGCGACCTGATCAATGAAGGCAGCGAGGTGCGCCGCCGCTATGTGGACAGCGTGATCTCCCAGTTCGATCCCCGGTATCTCGATGAACTGATCACCTACAACAAGGCCCTGGGGCACCGCAATGCCCTGCTTCGTCGCTTTGCCGAGAGCCGTACCTTCAACGAGGAGAGCCTCATGTTGTGGGACCGGCAGATGAGTGGGCCCTCCGCCTATATCCACGACCAGCGCAAAGCCTTTCTGCAGGGCTACATCACCTTGTTCGCCTCATACTTCGAGCTCATCAGCGGTGGCAGGGAAGAGGTGCGCATCGAATACGAGAGTCAGCTTGCGGACAACGGCCAGGATGACCTCTTCCTGGAGAGCCGGCAGCGGGACCTCTCGCTGCGCTTCACCAGTACGGGCATCCACAAGGATGATTTCAACTTTCTCATCGACGGCTTTCCTGCCAAGAAGTTCGGATCCCAGGGCCAGCAGAAATCCTTCGCCGTCGCCCTTAAACTCGCGCAGTTCGATTACATCCGTCAGCTCACCGGCGCCCGGCCATTGCTGTTGCTCGATGATGTTTTCGACAAGCTGGATGACCGGAGGGTGGAACAGCTCATTCACCTGGTCAGCGACCAGCGCTTCGGCCAGGTGTTCATAACGGATACCAGCATGGAAAGGATCGGACGTATCTTTGCCGAAGCGGCCGTGCCACACCGCATCTTCCACATCCGCGGGGGACAGGCCGAAACCCTGGAATAGCATGGAGTTCCGAAAGACCAATGAACAGCCCATCCGCGAGGCCATCCAGGCCCTGATCCGGACCTATCGTCTGGAGAATGGCATCGACAAGGTCCGCTTGTCCGAGGCCTGGCAGCGCCTCATGGGGCCGGCCATCAGCAGGAATGCACGGATACTTTCCATGAAGGATGGGGTCCTGAGGATCAGAGTGAAGTCCTCTGCCTTGCGACAGGAGCTCAGCATGGGAAAGTCCAGGATCAGGGAACTACTGAACCAGGAGCTCGGGAAAGAAGCGGTTAAGGAGGTTGTAATTACTTGATATTCAAATTAAAAACCTTTTCTCCTTCAAGAAAGCCTTCAAGGGTGTCGCCGATACTGATCGGACCTACACCTGCCGGGGTGCCGGTGTAGATCAGGTCCCCGGTTCGCAGCGTTATGAAGCGTGACAGATAGGCGATGATGGCCGGTATGGGAAACAGCATGTCATGGCTGTGCCCGTCCTGCACCTGTGTTCCATTCAGCAGCAGCTGAAAGCGGATATTCCGGCTAAGGTCACCGCACGGCTTCAGTTCACCCAGCACCGCCGCATGGTCGAAGGCTTTGGCCACCTCCCAGGGCAAGCCCTTGTTCTTGCATTCGGTCTGCAGATCCCTGGCGGTGAAGTCGATGCCCAGGCTGATGGCATCAATATAGGAATAGGCGAATTCCGGGGCGATATTCTTTCCCAACCGGCCGATCCGGAGCACCAGCTCCGCTTCGTACTGGATATCGTTTGAGAAATCAGGATAATAGAAGGGTTTGCCGTTGCGCAGCAGACTGTTCGAGCCCTTCATGAAGAACACCGGCTTCTCGGGCACGGGGTTGTTCAGCTCCCGGGCGTGTTCCCGGTAATTCCTTCCAATACAGAGGATCTTCATTGTCCGCTCCGTTTTTGTCCCATGTTCTGGCTCAGCCGGCGTTTCTGGATGCCCGTGATCACCTTTTTGGTGTATTCCGGGAACTGGGACTTCATCATCCAGTCGTAATACGAAGGCTCGATAGCGAAGACCTCTTCCACGCTGCGGCCTTTGTATTTCCCGAAGTTGAACACTTCACGGTTGGCCCCGTCGAACACGATGTGCCCGGCCAGGTCCGCATGACGGGCCACGGCGGAGAACTCATGCAGGGCACGGATGTCGTTCCTTACCGGCTCCTTGGTTGCGCCTTCCCTGCCGGTGTAATCCTGTCCACGGTAGCGTGCGATCTGTGCCATCAGGATCTCGTAGGTGGCACGGGTGTCGGCCTCCGCGGTATGGGCATCCTCCAGGGGCTTACCGCAGTAAAACTTGAAGGCCGCGGCCAGATGGCGGGGCTCCATTTTGTGGAAGATGTTCTGTACGTCTATGATGTACCGCTTGCTGATATCGAAATCCATACCCGCCCTGAGGAGTTCCTCAGCCAGAATGGGGATGTCGAAGCGTATGGCATTGTATCCGGCCAGGTCGCAGCACTCGATGAACGCGGCGATCCGGGGTGCCAGGGTGGTAAAGTCCGGTTTGTCGGCCACGTCGGCATCGCTGATGCCATGTATAGCTGTGACTTCGGGGGGTATCGGCATACCGGGGTTGATGATCTCATGCAGCTGAAGGGCGTCGCCTTCGGGCAATATCTTGAGAATGAAGATCTCCACGATACGGTCCGTGGCGAGGTTGGTGCCGGTGGTCTCCAGGTCGAAGAAGGCGAGGGGACGGCTGAGGTTGAGCCTGAGCTCAGGGGTGGTTTCCATTACCTGGATCCTTGATATTATGTGGTTGGATGCGAATAGGTGGCCGTTAGATGCTGCGTTGGGTGTCGAAGCCTTCCAGCAGCTCTTTAACGCGGTAAATGAACTTGCCGCCCAGGGCGCCGTCGATGACACGGTGGTCGTACGACAGGGAAAGGTACATCATATGGCGGATCCCGATCACGTCCCCTTCGGGCGTTTCGAGTACCACGGGACGCTTGGTGATGGCCCCGACGGCGACGATGGCCAGCTGGGGCTGATTGATGATGGGGGTCCCCATGACCGTACCAAAGGATCCCAGGTTGGTAAGCGTAATGGTGCCTCCCTGGATGTCGTCGGGTTGGAGCTTGTTGTCCCGGGCCCGTTCGGCCAGGTCGTTGGCCTGCTTGGCAATGCCTACCAGGTTTTTCTCATCCACGTCCTTCACTACAGGAACGATCAGATTGCCGCTGGGCAGGGCCACGGCCATACCAATGTTTACCCTGCGGCGCAGGATGATGTTGCTGCCGTCGACCGAGGCGTTCACCATGGGATATTCCTTAATGGCGCGGGCAATGGCTTCCAGGAATACATGGGTAAAGGTGAGCCTTATCCCTTCACGCTTTTCGAAACTGTCCTTGTGACGGTTACGCCACTTCACGATGGGTGTCATGTCCACTTCCACAAAACTGGTCACATGGGGCGAAGTATGCACCGAATGCACCATGTGGTCGGCGATGAGGCGGCGCATGCGGTCCATCTCCACGATCTGGTCGCCGGGACCCTGGAATACCGAACTGGCCGGGGGTGTGGGAGCCGTTGCGGGGGCTTTGGGTGTGGAAGATACCGGGGCCGGAGCCGGGGCCTGGCCGCGGCTGCCCAGGTAGGAGAGGATGTCGGCCTTGGTCACCCGGCCTTCCTTTCCACTGCCCGGTATACCAGCGAGCTCCTCCGGACCTATGTTCTCCTCGCGGGCAATGCTCTTTACCAGCGGAGAATAGAAACGCTCATCCGGCGCGGCCGGGGCCGTAGAAACTAAGGCTGCTGTTTCTGCTGCCGGGGCGGCCGGGGCCGCAGTTGTTGCTGCCGGAGCGACTTCGGCTTTGACGGCCGGGGCCTCAGAAAGCCCGGCCTCATCCCCGTCCCCGGTGCTGATGTAGGCGATCACCTCGCCAACAGCAACGGTATCCCCTTCATTGTATAATCTCTTGATCAGAATTCCGTCCACCGGGGAAGGGATCTCGGAGTCCACCTTGTCGGTGGCGATCTCGACGATCGCGTCTTCCTCGCTGATCATATCTCCTTCGTTCTTAAGCCATTTTGTGATGGTGGCTTCGATAATGCTCTCACCCATCTTGGGCATCAGGATCTCAAATCGGGCCATAATTGGTGTGCTGTGATGTCGCTTATTTAGAGCGTGTAAAAATAGTTAATTCCCCGGTATTTTGCGGGGCTTTACAGAGGGAACAACTGATCAGGGCGATTGTTCCCTGCGTCCCAGTTCGCGGAAACCCCGCCACAGCACCTCTACATCGGTGCCCAGCCTGTAGTTTTTGGCATACAGCATGTTCAGTCGGTCCAGGTCGTTGGCCCCCAGCTTCATGCCCGGGTACATATCGGCCGGGTTCAGCACGCCGCGGCGGATGCGGGGCAGGCGGAAAAGGCTGTCGCCGCTGAGGGGAATGTACCCTATCATCGAGCGCCGACCGATCACCACCTTCCAAAGGTTCGGGGCCATCCCGGCCGGCCGGTGCATGAACCACGACAAGAGGGGGGAAAACAACAGCAACACTCCACCCACAGCCAGGTCGAGCATGCGCTTCATCCGTGCGTTCTCCGGTCGGCTGATGGTATTGACATCGATAACGTAAAGTTCTCCTGAGGTGTTGATGGAATTGCTCCCGATTACGGCCATGCTCTCCTGGGGGGCGATCTTGTACTCCACCCCTGTGTCCTGCAGCTCCGCCATCAGGTCGATGATGCGACTGGCGCTCAGGTTCCTGGCGCAGAAGATCACTTCATTGATGCGGTAGATCGATATCAGGTCGCGCAGCCGGGTCAGATGCCCCAGCACCTCGGGGTCTTCGGCTTCACCTTCCAGGGGACTAACCAGTCCGCTGAAGGCTGGGGTCACCATGGCCCGGTTGAGCAGGAGCTCGATCCGTTGCCCTTCCTGTTTGTCGCCGATAATCAGGATCTGCTTCACCTTGTTCCCGGCCTGGGCGAAGCCTGGTACCCGGGCCACCCGCAGGAGGTAGCGCAGCCCGGCAGTACTCGACAGTCCCCAAACCGTTCCCAGCAGAATGAGGGCCCTCGAAAATCTCAGGGACTCGGGCAACAGGGCGTATACCACCAGGATGAACAGGCTGCCCGTGACCACGCCGCCCAGGGCGCGACGGATGCGGTAAGGCCTGTCATAGCCCCCTCCAAGGTAAATGGCTGTTAGCCAGAAGATAAGATAGGCAGGAAGGACAAAGAGGAAGAAGGCTTCAGGATAGCGCCCTCCCTTGTCGAGCAGGACGTTGTTCTCCCACCATCGGGCCAGTAATAAGGATCCCCCGTACATCAGGGCGGCATCCAGCAGGGGAAGGGTGAGGCGTTGCACCCAGCGGCTGCCCAGGGCCAGGCCCGCCCGCAGGTATATGGCCAGATTGATGAGCAGACTGAACACCCGGGCCCGGCGGGCACTGAAATGCTTACGGGCGAAAATGTTCATGGCCTGGTAAAAGGTGAAGACGTAGTTGACGCTGCTTTTCCTGGTGCTCTCGCCCTTGTAATGGATGATGCGCGTCCCGGGGAAGTAGTAGTTTTTATACCCGGCCTGCAGAATTCGGTAACTCAGGTCGATGTCCTCCCCATACATGAAAAAGGTCTCATCCAGGAGACCGGCCTTCTCCAGCGCTTCGGACCGCAGCAGCATAAAGGCCCCCGACAGGATCTCCACGGCATGGGTCTGGTCACGGTCGAGATAGCCCAGGTGGTACCTGCCGAAAGTTCTGGAACGGGGAAAAAGGCGGGATAGACCAGAAATTTTGTAGAAGGCCACGGCAGGGGTTGGCAGGGAGCGTTTCGATTCAGGCAGAAAGCGGCCCGCCCCATCTACCATCTTCACTCCCAATGCCCCGGCCTCGGGATGCCCGTCCATGAAATCCACCACCGCACGGAAGGTATCTGTCTCCACCACGGTGTCGGGATTGAGCAGGAGGATATATTGCCCACGGGCGATCCGGATGGCCTGGTTGTTGGCCCTGGAGAAACCCAGGTTCTCATCGTTGGCGCTCAGTTTCACCTGGGGGAAGAGCTCCCGGACCATACGCACGCTGCCATCTGCAGAGTTGTTGTCCACCACGAACACCTCGGCTTCGATGCCCTGGATGGCATCCTGCACCGAACGCAGGCATTGTTCGAGAAAATGCCTGACATTATAGTTAACGATGACGATGCTGAGCTTCATCCGTGGGTCTGGGAAACAGCAAAGATAGAAAAACCAGCGGCCTTTCCGGTCCACGGGTGAACGCACGCGGTGGGGTGGGGCATACTACGGGTGTTCGTAAAAATGTTTGGAGATAGCGCGAGGCAGCGCCAAGACGGAACTGAGGTGGATGAGAAAAACTGGACCAGCCTTTCAGGCTGAGCTGAATACTTCAGCCGGTCCTTCTGAAACACCTGCTCCATCGCTGGCTTGATGTGCTACCGCAGAATGGAACGATAGTGGCGGTCGATCAGTGCCGGGCTGGACTGGGTGGTTTTGCCTGGCAAACTGACTTTCCCGCTCCCCATACCCCAGGTGTGCACGCAGTCCGGTATAATGGTCACAAGATTTTTGAGGTGATGCGCATTTCCTACCTTTGTAAACCTATTGCATACGCCAATGTTGGTCAGGCTGAATCATGTTTCCACGGGATACGGAAGCCACCTGGTGCTGAAGGGGATCGACCTGGAGATCGCCCAGGGCGATTTCATCGGGGTGATCGGTCCCAACGGAGGGGGTAAGACTACCCTGCTCCGCCTTATCCTCGGCAGCCTGCAGCCCTGGGCCGGCAACCTCGAACGCGCCCCGGAGCTGAAGACCCGCGGGGGATACCGCATAGGCTATCTTCCCCAGGACCCCGGGCTCGACCCTCGTTTTCCTGTTACTGCGGAAGATGTGGTGCGCACCGGCCTGGTCAGGGGAAATGGGCTCAGCTCCTGGAGAAGGGGAGGGGCACGGGCCCTTGCTGCCCTGGAACGTACCGGCATGCGGGAGGCACGTGGGGCCTCCTTTGGCGAACTCAGCGGCGGACAACGCCAAAAGGTGCTGCTGGCCCGGGCCATCGCCGACCAGCCCCTGCTGCTGGTGCTGGATGAGCCCGATACCTTCACTGACCAGCGTTTTGAAAAGGACCTGTATACCCTGCTTCAGGAGCTGAACCAACAGATGGCTATACTCATGGTCTCGCATGACCTGGGGATGATTTCCTCCCATGTGAAAACGATTGCCTGCGTGAACGAAGGCTTGCATTATCACCGCTCCAACATCATCAGCCGGGAAATGATGGAAGCCTATGAATGCCCCATCGACATCATCACCCACGGCCATCTTCCGCACCGCGTGCTTGACACCCACTGACATGCAGCTACTGGAAAGCCTGTTCCACTATAATTTTTTGCAGAATGCCGTGCTGGCGGCCCTGCTGGCCAGCATCGCCTGCGGACTCACCGGGGCCTATGTGGTGTCCCGCCGCATGGTCTTCCTCAGTGGCGGCATTTCCCATGCCTCCTTCGGAGGGATCGGTCTGGCCTTCTTTCTCGGGATCCATCCCCCTTTGGGTGCACTGGTGTTTGGCGTGGCCTCGGCCATGCTCATCCAATACCTCAGCGACCGACAGGATGTGCGCAACGACAGCGCCATCGGCATCCTCTGGTCGGCCGGCATGGCCCTGGGTATCGTATTCATTTACCTCACCCCGGGTTACGTGCCCAACCTGATGACCTATCTCTTTGGGAACATACTGACCACCAGCCCTGCGGACCTTTGGCTACTGGGGTTGTCAGCTGTGCTGGCCGTGCTGGCCTTCATTGTCTTCTATCCACTGGTGTTGGCTGTGGCCTTCGACCAGGGCTATGCCCGGGTTCGCCGACTGCCGGCCGGAGCCGTCAATTACCTGTTGATGGCGCTGGTGGCCCTCACCATCGTCACGTCCATCCGGGTGACCGGCATCATCCTGGTCATCTCCTTCCTAACCCTGCCCCAGGCCATTGCTGCCATCTTCACGCGCAGGCTCTCCGGCCTCATGCTGTGGTCCGTGGCCTTGTCCGCGGCTGGCTCCATCGGGGGCATACTGCTTTCCTATACCCTGAACCTTCCCTCCGGGGCGGTGATTATCTTTACCTTTGCCTTGATGTTCATCCTCGTGCGGCTCACCTGGTGGGCAATCAGGGCGTGGGCACGGCGTGCGGAAAACTGAAACCTTTGTCGTTTGTTTATCCTGAACAGGATCCAGTATATGAAAAACGTTCTATTGATTGCCTTCCTCCTCCAGGCCCTGCTGCTGTGGCCCGGGGAGAACATGGCCCAGACCACGGGCAAGTTCCGGGTGTCCTTTACGGACAAGAACAATTCTCCTTTCAGTCTCAGCAATCCCCAGGCATTCCTGTCATCCAGGGCCCTGGCACGCCGCAGCGCCCAGGGCATCGCCCTCAATAGCCAGGACTTGCCTGTAAACCCAGCGTATGTTCAGGGGGTCAGGGCCACCGGGGCCACGGTGATCAACCGGAGCAAATGGTTCAATTCCGTGGTGGCCGAAGTGTTCACCACGGCCCAGTACAACGCCATTTCCAGTCTGGCGTTTGTCGATACCCTGGTCTACCTCGCCCCTTCTGGCAGTAAGGGACAGGGGGTGGATAAGTTCGCACCCGAGATGCTTCCGGCGAAACCCGTGTCGGGGCCCCGAACCAAAGCCGCGGGGGTGATCAACTACGGCATGGCCGAGAACCAGGCCCTGATGATCGGGCTCGACTACCTGCACGATCTGGGTTTTGCAGGTGACGGGATGATCATTGCCGTGATCGATGCCGGGTTCACCGGGGTGAATACCGCCCTGGTATTCGACAGCCTGTGGACCCACGGGCGCATCCTGGGGACCCGCGACTTCGCTGAGGTCAATGGCAACATCTTCGGTGCGCACAGCCACGGCACCATGGTCCTTTCCATCATGGGGGGTAACCTGCCCGGTCAGTTGGTAGGTACTGCACCGCGCGCCTCCTACTATCTCCTGCGCAGTGAGATCGGGTCGTCCGAATACCTCGTGGAGGAGGACAACTGGGTGGCCGCCGCCGAATTTGCCGATAGCGCCGGCGTGGATGTCATCAACTCCTCACTGGGATACACGGAGTATTATGAGCTGTCGCAGAGTTACACCTACGAGGATATGGACGGCAATACCGCACGTGTGACCCGGGGCGCCGACCTGGCCGCTGCCCGGGGCATCCTGGTGGTCAACAGCGCCGGCAACAGCGGTTCAGGGCCCTGGAAGTATATCGGGGCCCCGGCCGACGGCGACAGCGTGTTCTCCATCGGCGCCGTGGACGCCTGGGGCATGTACGCCGGGTTCTCTTCCCAGGGACCGACCTACGACGGACGCATCAAACCTGACGTTTCCGCACAGGGACAGGGGACCGCCTATGGCGACCCCTGGGGCGGCCTCAGTACCGGGAGCGGAACCTCTTTCTCCTCTCCCGTTATGGCCGGAGCCGCCGCCTGCCTCTGGCAGGCCCATCCAGGGCTCAGCAATACCCAGCTCATGCAGGCTATGCGCCAAAGCGCTTCGCAGTATGCCAACCCCGACAGCCTCCTGGGCTATGGTATCCCCGATATGGCCGCCGCTTCCCTCATCCTCGGTACCAGGCCCACCGTACAATCTGCGGAGCCCTTCCGCCTGTGGACCACACCCCAGGGTCCGGACCGTATGCTGCTGGAAATGGATGGATTGGAGAGTGATGTATGGGTGAGGATCACCGACATGCAGGGCCGGCAAATGGCCCCGGCAAGCCGTGTGAAGTCAGATAGCGGACGTGCCGGCATCCCCGTTTCCATGACCTCCTGGGCCCGTGGAATTTACCTTGTCCACGTTACGGACGGGGTACAGGCCGCCAGCCTCAAGCTCTATCGGAACTAACTCTACGATTCCGGATAATTTTTCGTAACCTATTCCCTCCATTTCCGAATAAGGGGCCATAGGGAAGGATAGACCCTTCCGTATGGTATAATGGTACAGGAAGGCATTCGCATCCTTTTTGTTGAGGATGACCCCTCCATGCAGACGCTTTTTTCCATCCTGGTGAAAGCCCGGACGGCGGAAGTTTTTTATGCCAGGGATGGGATCGCAGGGCTTAAGGCCTTCGAGGACCAGCGTCCCGATCTGGTGATTACCGACATACAGATGCCGGGTATGTCGGGCATGGACATGCTGCGGAACATCCGTCAGATAGAGCCTTCTGTTCCCTGTGTCATCCTTTCGGCCTATACCATACCTGAGTACTTCATCGAAGCCATTGAGATCGGCATCCAGGGCTTCCTGATCAAACCCCTGCGCAAGGATCAGCTGCTGAGCCTGCTGGACCAGCAAACCGCGGCCATCCTGGCCGAACGGCGCCTCAGGGAGCTGGAAGCGCGACGGATTGCGGCGGAAGAAGACCTTCGTCGACTGAACGAAGAGCTGGAGCAGCGCGTAAACGAACGTACCCGACAATTGGAGATCGAGGTACAGGAACGGAAAAGGGCTGAGGAGGAACTCATCATCCTCAACCGTAACCTGGAAATCAGGGTGAAGGAAGAGCTCCGGAAGCGGGAGAAACAGCAAAACCTCCTTATTCAGAAGTCGAAGCTCGAATCCATGGGCGAGCTGGCGGCTGGAATGGCCCATGAGATCAATCAGCCCCTGGCCGGGATCTCCATGACGCTGGACAATATTCATTTCCACCTGGCCTCAGGTACACCCGACCCGTCCTATCTGGAACGCAAAATCAGCGTGTGCTTCGAGGACATCGAGAGGATCAGGCACCTTATCGACCATGTCAGGACCTTCAGCCGCGACCAGGATGCCCGCATCGAAGACCGGGTGGATGTAACGGCAGTGATCCGCAATGCCTTGTCGCTCACCCAGACCCAATACCGCAACCATAAGATCAACCTGCTCGTCCATCTTCCTGCAGAGCCCCTGTATTGTCTGGGCAACCCCTTCCGTCTGGAACAGGTGCTCCTCAATCTTCTTTCGAATGCCAGGTATGCCGTTGATGAGAAAGCGGCGCAGCAGAAACAGGCGGCCTACCACCGTGAAATCATGGTGGAGGCCATACAGGAAGGGGAGAAGATCGTGGTGGAGATCAGCGACAACGGCACGGGAATATCCAAATCCAATATCGGCAGAGTGTTCGATCCCTTCTTCACCACCAAGGGGCAGGAGGCAGGAACCGGCCTGGGCCTGTCCATTGTGTATGGTATACTCAAAGATATGGGCGGGGAGATCAGCGTAAGGAGCAAAACCGGGGTATTCACTACTATGACTTTCAAGCTTCCATTATATAAAGATAAGCATGACCGATAGACGACGCATCAGCATTCTTATCCTCGATGACGAGGCCAGGGTCCGCAGCGAGCTCAGCGAGTTCCTGATGAACACAGGGTTTATGGTGCATGCCGAGGGCATGCCCAGCGATGCCCTGGAATATCTGGCCCGTCACCCGGTGGATATCGTAATCCTCGATATCAAGCTACCGGAAATGGACGGGCTGGAGGTATTGCGCCGCATCCGCCGCGACCACCCCATTACCGAGGTGATCATGATCAGTGGTCACGGCGACATGAATACCGTGATCGAAGCCATGCGGTTCGGCGCGGTAGACTATTTCACCAAGCCCTTCCGGCTGGCCGAGGTCCAGAACGCCATCGAACGTACCCGCCGTTTCATCGAGCTACAGCACAGGGTGGAGGAGCTGAAGCAGGGATTCACCCTGGTATCGGCCGAATTGCAGGAAAGGATAGGACATGCCATGGTCGGGGAGAGCCACTCCATGCGTGTGGTGGCCGACATGATGCGCAAGGTGGCGCAGACAGAGGACACCTCTGTTCTCATTACCGGAGAAAGCGGAACAGGTAAAGAGGTGGTGGCCAGGGGTATACATCACCTGAGTGCAAGAAAGGAGCATTACTTCCATTCGGTTAACTGCAGCGCCATCCCCAAAGATCTCTTCGAAAGCGAGTTTTTCGGACATACCCGTGGGGCATTTACCGGGGCCACAGAGGCCAAGGCCGGCTGGTTCGAAATTGCGGACCAGGGTACCCTCTTCCTTGATGAAATCGTGGATATGGACCCGGGCCTTCAGTCAAAGTTCCTCAGGATACTGGAAGCAAAGCAGGTGACGCGGGTAGGATCCACCAATGAAAAGAACGTGGATGTCCGCATCATTGCAGCCACCAATCAGGACATCCAACAGATGGTGAAGAATGGAAGGTTCCGTATCGACCTCTTCCACCGCCTGAATACCTTCCACATCCATATTCCTCCGCTCCGGGACCGGAAAGAGGACATCCCTTCCCTTTTTGATCATTTCCTTGGACTGCTTAGCGCCAAATCAAGGCAGCGTCCCCTGGGAGTCGACGAAAAAGTCTACGAGCAACTCCTGCAATATGATTTCCCGGGCAATGTGAGGGAGCTGAAAAATATGACTGAACGCGCGCTCATCCTGGCAGGGGATGGCCGCATACTGCCCACCCATCTGATGATGCCCGGATCTGCTCCGCATGTGCGCATAGCCCTGGCTTCACCTGAGGAGACCTACGATCTGGAGGTGATGGAGAGACGATTGATAATAAAAGCCTTGCACCAGAGTCAGCAGAATAAGTCCAGGGCGGCCCGTTTGCTCAATATCAGCTGGCAGGCCCTGGACCGCAAACTGAAGAAGTTCGGGATCCGCTCGGAAGAAGGGCCTGATTTATGAATTCAGGACGAAGCGTGGTGCGTGCCATGCAACCGGAAGTGGAGAAGGTATACATTTCCGGATATCACTACATGAATGTAAGTTGTTGTAATACAATGATATAAATACAATCTACCACTGCCCTACCGATGATCTGTCCGGAAATGGAGGAGGGCCTGCGGCAGGAATTATTTTGAGAGTTGTCAATGTGTTGATTTTGAGCGTTCTATATCAATTGGCACAAGGCTTGCTCAGCGGGAAACCGTGTCAGGTTCCCTATCTATGCGGGATAGGCCGTCAACGGGAAGGGAACAATTGCAGTAGTGTCAGTATAAATACCAAATGTCCGGGATGATGAAACAGTCAACCGGGCTGGTTCGATGAAGGCAGAAAAAGGAAATATCGTTCGCCAGACCGGGTTCTGCAGGAACATCCTCCTGCTGGGGCTTTCCCTGTTATCCTGGCAGGGGTGGAGCCAGTGCAACGTTCACGCCGCCTTCAGTCACCAGACCCTGTGTACCGGTTATACTGTGGCCTTCACCGATCAGAGCACCAGCGATACCACCCTCGCATCCTGGGAATGGATGTTCGGTGGCCCCCCCAACCTCAGCCTCCTCCAGCATCCGGTGTTCACTTTCCCGGCCCCGGGGACTTATACTATACAGCTCATCGTGACCGACCACAGGGGATGCCGGGATACCCTGGTTCGCAGCCTCAGTCTGGCCCCCCCGCTGGTCCCGGTATTCTCCGCAGATACCTTGTGCGCAGGACAGAGCGTAACATTTACTGACCTGACCCCCGCCGGTGCGGGAAGGATCAGCAGCTGGCATTGGGACTTTGGGGACGGCAACAGCCAATATGGGACTGCCCAGGCCACACATACCTATGCAACTTCATTCACACCTCTGAGCCGTACGATCAGCCTGACCCTGACGGATACGCTCGGTTGCCTGTGGGTAGGACAGGCTCAGTTGCCTATACTTCCACTTCCTCAGCCAGTTATAGGTCATCAGTTGAACTGCGGGTCGAATATCGTGCAGTTCAATGATCTGGGTGTATATCCCATTCCGGCCGCATCCTGGCTATGGGATTTCGGTGACAATGCCATGTCGTCTTCCGCCAACCCGATACACCTTTATCCCTCCCAGGGGGTGTACACGGCAAGCCTGCAGGTGACGACTATCCAGGGCTGCGCCGCAGAGGTCAGCCAGTTGGTCCATGTAGCCTCACCTCTGAGCATAGATTTTCAGGGATTCACCATCTGTCAGCACGATAGCGCCCAATTGCTCGCCCAGCTCATCGGGGGTACGGCCCCCGTGAGTTCCTGGACCTGGGACTTCGGTGACGGGGGGGCTGCCTATGTGCAGCTTCCCTGGCATGCCTTCCATATGGCCGGTACCATGCTGGTAACGCTTACTGCAGAAGATACCCTCGGTTGTACGGTCAGCCTGAGCCGCCAGGTTATCGTGGTCGCGCCACCGATCGCCTCCTTCAAGGCCAACAGCGTCTTCTTCGGCACCCCCACCGAGTTCGTGGATGCCTCCCAGCAGGGTACCCTTCCGATTGCTCACCGCTCCCTTGACTTCGGGGATGGAGCACCTCCGCTCATTACCGCATACGATACCACGTATCACAACTATGCCTATCCGGGGAGCTTCCAGGCCACACTGCACCTCTCCGATGCCTTTGGCTGCGGGGATACCCATGAACAGCTCCTGGAAGTCTGGTCAAATTATCTCAAGCCTTCCTGGGTTGCTGACACCGTGTGCACCGGTATGGCCACCACTTTCAGCGATCAAACCATGGTGGGGTCGGGCAGCATCCTGAGCTGGTACTGGGATCTGGGCGACCAGACCATCAGCCAGCTCCAGAACCCCGTGCACAGCTACGACTCCGCCGGTCTCTATCAGGTGAAGCTCGTGGTGACCACCGATCTGGGCATCACCGACAGCGCCATGGCTACGGTGGTTGTGTACGCCTCGCCCAAGGCCGATTTCGACTATAGCCCTTCCTGTGAGGACGATAAAAAGGTATTCTATAACCTCACTACGCTGGAGACCGGCAATATCATGCTCTGGCACTGGGAACTTGGACAGGGGGTGACCTCCACCGCGGCACGCCCTGAACGGATCTATCATGAACCCGGTACCTACCAGGTCACCCTGGTAGCCACTTCCGATCATGGCTGCATCGACTCGGCTACCCACAACCTGGTTGTAGGCCCCATGCCAAGAGTAGTCTTCGGCGCCAACAAGTATTCAGGTTGTGAACGCGCCGATATCCAGTTCACGGACTCCAGCACGGTGAGCTCCGGTCAGATTACTTCCTGGCTATGGAACTTCGGGGATGGCAGCTTTTCCACTGATCCGGTGATCGCCAAGCACGCCTTCGAGGACCATGGCTCTTATTATGTAATCCTGACCGTGATTACCGACCTGGGCTGCGAGGCCACCCTGATGAACCCTGCCATGATCACTGTTCACCCCGACCCGGTCGCGGAATTCGAGTTCAGTCCTGACGACGCTGATATTCACCGCCCTACGGTATTCTTTATCAATCAGTCCGTTGGGGCAGACAAGTTCGTCTGGAACTTTGGTGACGGTCATTCGACTACCGTCTTCGAACCGGCGCACAACTATACCAGCCCGGGCCTGTTCACCATCAGCCTGAAAGCGGAAACGCGCTACGGGTGTGTGAATTACCGTTACAAGGAGATCATGGTGAAGTCCGAACCGGTGCTCTTCCTGCCGGATGCCTTCACTCCCAATGGAGATGGGCTCAACGATTATTTCGCCCCGGCCGGCACGGCATACACCGATGAAGGTGCGGTGACCTTCAGCTTCCAGATCTTCGACCGTCTGGGTAACCTGCTCTTCGATTCACCTGGCGATCTTACGCCCTGGGACGGTCGCATCCGCGGGGGGGTAAATGCTCCGGAAGGGGTTTATGTCTGCCGCTTGGTGCAGCAGGATCCCGACGGAAAGAAGCATACCCGCGTGGGTGCCGTGACGCTGATGCGGTAATCAGCGGTCCTCAGAGATTCCCTCCACCTGTTCAAGCCACCATCTGAGCGAGGCCTCGGCCTGATGGTGAAGCATGCCCAGTCCTCCGATCACCGTGCAGCCCCGTATCCGGCCTTCCTGAAGAAAATGGGTGTCTTCAGGGTTGTAGACCATATCGAAGAGGACCTGGTCCGTATGAAGTCCTGAGTAGTCGATAGGAGGGGCACTCTGGATTTGAGGGGACATACCCAGGGGCGTTGCATTGACAATGAGCCTTGCGCCGGCGATCACATCCTTCACTGTATCCTTCCAGTCCAGCACCCCGGGCCCTGGCCTTCGGCCGATGAAACGGACTTCCATGCCAGCCTCCTGCAGTACCCTTGCGGCAGCCAGTGCTGCGCCACCCTGACCCAGAATCAGGGCATGCCCATACAGCAATACGTCATGATCGGCAAGTGCATTACGAAAGCCTTCCATGTCGGTATTGTGCCCGATCAGTCGCGGAGAAGCTGATCTTCGGTCCACAACCACCGTATTTACGGCCCCGGCACCCTCCGCGGCAGGGGTAAGGCCGTCGAGCAGGGCAAGGATCAACCTCTTATGGGGGATGGTAACATTGAAGCCGGAAAGCTGCACATCATCGAGCAAGGCCTGCAGTCCATCGAGCCGGGGCATGGGGTAGGCAGTATAGGTCGCACTCAACCCCAACTCACTGAACCTCCCGTTGAGGTATTCCGCCGATCGTGAATGTCCGAGGGGATAACCGATGAGGCCGAAACGGAGCACTTGCCTAATGCGTTTTGCCTTCTCCGCTGCGTGACGCCAGCGTCTCCATGGCCCAGATAATGAGGATGCCGGCAATGGCTATGGCCATTGCAACCAATACCTCGGCGTTCAAATTATCCGGCAGGTAATTTGAATAGCCGGTCACGATCTTCTCGCCTTTCTTGAGGATCAGCTGGCCGGCGGCATCGGTGAGATATTCGGGTTCCGACCAGGGCCAGATGATGCTCAGGGATCCCAGGATAAAGCCCGTGAGGGTGGCGATGGTTATATCGCGGTAATGTTTGAATATCCAGGACAGAATATGGGAGAAGGCCAGCAGGCCCCCAACGGCTCCAAGCCCAACGGGGATCAGGATGTTGAGGCTCAGGTTGTTCACGGCATCGATCATTACCAACTGATAGTTCCCCATAAGTAGCAGCACGAATGACCCGCTGAGGCCGGGCAGGATCATGCTGCAGATGGCCACCACACCACAGATGAGCAGGTAGGTGAAGCTGTCATTCTCCGTGGCTGGGTTGAGGAAGGTCAATACGATAGCGAAGGCTGTTCCCAGCAGCAGCGCCACGACCACGCCAGGCGTCCACCGCGCGATGGTTTTTCCGACAAAATACACGGAGGCAAGAATAAGACCGAAGAAAAATGCCCAGATGTAAACGGGGTAGTGCTGGAAGAGGTAGTCGAAGAGCCGGGCGATACTGAGGATGGCGATGAATATCCCGGTGAAGACGGCGATCAGGAAATACAAGTCGGTATGACGGGCCAAATCCCTGAACCGGCCAGCGAACAACAGCTTCAAGGCTTCCAGGTTAAAGGCCTTGAGGGCATGGATGAGCCGTTCGAAGATGTTGGTAATGAGGGCTATTGTGCCTCCGGAGACCCCCGGGATGACGTTGGCGACACCCATGGCGACGCCCTTCAGCATGGCATAGAACAGTTCTTTCATCATCAGTTTTTTTCTCCGGGATCCGGGGTGGTTCGGGTCCGTTTCCGGTGCAGGTCTATGAGTTCGATAAGCGGGGCGTTGTTACGCAGTTCGGGCCGGTAGATGAATACTTCATGATGTCGCATGAAGTTCATTTCCATTGCTTTACCAAACACTTCATAGGCTTCCTGTGCCCTTCCGCTGAGCAGAAGGTAGGCGGCGAGACGGTATTGCAGATCCGGATCGTGGGGAAGCTTATCAATCCCTTTACGGATAAGCCCGACGGCCTCATCCATTTTTCCATTGCTGGCCATGAGGTCCGAATAATCAAGCCAGATCTCCTGGTTCCCGGGGTCCAGTCCGGTCACTTTTTCGTAAGCGTCCATGGCAGCCTCCAGCTCTTCATTGCGCGAGAGCAGGTCGCCGAGCATAAACCAGTATTCGCTGTTGCTGCCATCCAGTTCGGTAGCCTTGCGCATGTATTTTATGGCCTGGGGATAATCGCCGAGGGTTTCGGCACTGGCGCCGGCCCCCATCCAGGCGTCGGCCAGGTTAGGGTCTATTTCGATGGCTTTCAGGTAGGAACGCAGGGCCATGTCGAATTCCTCCAGGCGTTCGTAGCACTCCCCGATATAGTAATGTGTAACGCCCTCAGGTTCTTCCATGCGGAAGGTCTCGGAATACTCCCGTATGGCCTGGCGATACAGACCGATGTTTGCCAGGGCGTTGGCCTTGTTGAAGTAGGCTGCGGCGAAGGTGTCGTCGATGGCCAGGGCAAAATCGAAGGCTTCCACGGCCTTCTCATACAGTTCCAGGGTGTTGAAGGCTACGCCCAGATTGAACCAGGCGCTGGCGCTGTATGGTTCCTGGTCGATGAAACGGGTAAAGTATTCGATGGCGTCTTCGGTATTTCCGATCACCTCGTAGCAGAACGCCAGCTCGTAGAGTACCGACTCATTGGATGGGTTATGCTCAAGGGCCTGCTTAAGGTGGGTCAGGGCATCCTCGAAATTACCAATGTTCTCGTATTCAAAGGCGATCTGGGCCAGGAGCTCATCGGCGTCTTCCGCCCCGGGGATGGCCTTGCGGTATTCGGCGATAGCCTTCTCGTATTCGCCCATCTGGGAATAGATGGCCCCCTTGTTCCGTGCGATGTCGCCATCACCGGGTTCAGTGCGCTCCAGCTGGTCCAGTATGGCCAGGGCGCGTTTGTAATGCTTGCGGCTGGCGCTGAGCTGGGCCTTGCGAAGGACGATCGCGGATTCGTTGGGGTGCTGTACCTGGCCGGCCTCGATGGCAGCCTCGGCCATCTTCAGCTGGCCTTCCTGGAGGTAATGGTCGATGATTACCTCGAACTCCTCCACATCGAAGAAGGGTGCATGCCCTTCCTGATGGGCCGATTCAAAGCGTGCGATCAGCTCGTTCAGGCCTTCGTATTCCTGTTCCTTCATGGCGGTTAAAACCTGGCAAAAGTAGTCAAATTATGCATGAAGGCGGGTGGGCCCCGGGTTGGGGAGGCATTGTCATTTGGGTTACATTTGCCAAAACGCCCATCATGTCACTCATCACCTCCATATCCGGAATTCGCGGTACCCTTGGGGGGCGGCCCGGGGAAAACCTTACCCCGCCCGACATTGTCCGCTTCACCACGTCTTTCGGGACCATGTTGCGGAAGCAGAAGCCGGAAGGCCGGCTGCATGTTGTCGTAGGCCGCGACGCCAGGATTTCAGGCCCTATGGTCAGTGACCTGGTGTGTGCTACCCTGACCGCCCTTGGCATCGATGTCACCGACCTGGGGCTGTCGACTACACCTACAGTAGAACTGGCGGTGCCGGGTCTCAGGGCCGACGGGGGCATCATCCTCACCGCCAGCCATAACCCTATGGAATGGAACGCATTGAAGCTCCTGGGTCCGGAAGGGGAGTTTATTACCGCGGAGCAGGGCGAGACCGTTCTGGCGCTGGCTTCAGATGAGATCGTTTACGCTCCGGTGCAGTACCTGGGCAGTATAAGGAAGGACGACACCTGGATCGCCAGGCATATTGAACGCGTGGTGGCTCACCCAATGGTTGACCTGCACGCCATACAGCGGGCGCAATTCACTGTGGCTGTCGATCCGGTCAACTCCAGTGGGGCCGTGGTGGTGCCTGCCCTGCTGCATGCCCTGGGCGTGGAAATGGTGGTGATGATCCATGGCGAGACGAACGGTCGCTTCGCGCACAACCCGGAGCCCCTGCCGGCCCACCTGGCTGACCTGGCACGCATCACCCGCGAGCAGGCCGACCTGGGCATCGCGGTGGATCCCGACGTGGACCGCCTTGCCCTGGTATGCGAAGATGGCAGCTTCTTCGGTGAGGAATATACCCTGGTGGCCGTGGCTGACCATGTGCTTAGCCGTAGGCCCGGGAACACCGTGAGCAACCTCAGCTCCACCCAGGCCCTGGGCGATGTCACGGCCCGGTACGGGGGAAAACGCTTTGCTTCGGCCGTAGGAGAGGTGAACGTGGTCCGGATGATGAAGGAAGTGCAGGCCGTGATCGGAGGTGAAGGCAATGGAGGGGTGATCCTACCCGACCTGCACTACGGGCGCGATGCCCTCATCGGAATCGCCCTCTTCCTTACCCACCTGGCCCTCTCAGGAAAATCGGCCTCCCAGCTGCGTCAGCAATATCCAGAATATCACATCGCCAAGCTCAAGGTAGACCTCCCTGCAGGGATGGATGTGGATGGGGTGCTGGATACCCTGGCCAGACGCTTCCCGGCCGATGACGTAGACCGTTCCGACGGTCTTTGGGTCAGCCTGGGAGCCGACTGGGTCCACCTGCGCAAGTCAAACACCGAACCTATTATCCGCATCTACGCTGAAAGCGGGAACGAGCTGCGCGCCCAGCAACGTGCCGAGCAAATGATGGAGGCGGTGAGGGCATGTGGGAAGTGACTAAATTGCCTGGGGTTGGGAGTACTTAGAGTACTTAGAGTACTTAGAGTACTTAGAGTACTTAAAGTACTTAAAGTACTTAGAGTACTTAAAGTACTTAGAGTTAGGAGTTAGTTAACCTCCTCTTCCTCTTCCTCTTCCTCTTCCTCTTCCTCTTCCTCTTCCTCTTCCTCTTCCTCTTCCTCTTCCTCTTCCTCTTCCTCTTCCTCTTCCTCTTTCTCTTCCTTCTCCTCTTCCTCTTC
>JAKLHK010000004.1 GCA_022710185.1 Bacteroidota bacterium | reverse complement strand
CTAGTTGCTAGGGGCTAGTGGCTAGTGGCTAGTGGCTAGTGGCTAGTGGCTAGTGGCTAGTGGCTAGTGGCTAGTGGCTAGTGGCTAGTGGCTAGTGGTTATCTTTATAGATTTTTTCCGTACGAGGGGGGTCAAAACGTCTATTTATAGAAACGACCCCAATGAAGGAAAAGGGCTCTATCCTAAGGGAGAGGTTGCTGCAATTTGCAATCGATGCGGCGAAATTTGTAATGGACCTGCCTAAGGATGAATTTCACCAGAATCTGGCGCACCAGCTGATCCGATCTTCGTCTTCTGCATTTTTGAATTACGGGGAAGCGGATAGCTCGGCTTCTGCAAAGGATTTTATCAATAAACTGAGGATCTGCATTAAAGAGGTTAATGAATCGCTCCACAACCTTTTACTTCTCGAACGCTATGAGTATCCTAACCCAAGAGGAAAGAACACAATACTTCAAGCAGAAGCCAATGAACTCGGAAAAATGCTCTACGCCAGCATCCGCACCGCCTCCAAAAGACACTGAAACCCCCACTTTCCACTAATCACCATAATTAGCCACTAGCCACTAGCCACTATCTGCCAAAGGCAGACCCGCCACTAATTAGTAATGTGCAGCGTAATCCCGTCGTAAGCCGTTTGATACTGCTTGAGGGGCAGGCTGGCGGGGCCGGCGAAGGGGCTGCCGTCGTGCAGGATGAAGCGGGACATGCAGCAGGAATCCACGGCCGTGGAACCGGAAACCTCCACCTCCACCCGGGCGCAGTCCTTGTCGGGATCGTAGGGGCAGGTGCGTTCGAAAGCCACAAAGTCGTCAGGGCCCCGGCGGTACACAATGATGCCGCGGCTGGGACTGGCGGCCGTAAGGTAAACCCAACCCCCCACCGCGTTCAGCTCAAGGTATTCCGTGGAATTGGGCTTGATATAGATGTTGACGTAGGCATAGGGAATCTGCCTGGCCTTGTCCTTTTTGCAGGAAACAACACCGGCAACACCAACCACAAGCAGGACAGTAATTAGTATTCCAACAGTTCTTTTCATAGTGAGCACCCCTTCCGGCCCTGGGAACCAGAACAGTCCAAAGTTAATGCTAATCGATGATAAGCCGCCATTCCTCTCTCTCCATCTCTCCTCTTCCTCTTCCTCTTTCCTCTCCCTCTTCCCCCTCCTCCGCCGTTTCCTTGCACAATAAACCCGTTCCCCGCCCGTATATTGCCACAAGGCATCCTATTCGTATCTTCACCCGCCTATGAGGAAGGGGACCCTCCATGTATTCGTGCTCTGCCTTCTGGCCCTGATGCTGGCCGGGAGCTGCAGGTCGTCGTATGGCACCCGTAAACAGCGGGAGGTGGCGAAGATACAGGAAGAGCGAAAAAAGGAGACCCTGAAGCAGTATGAAGACGCCGTGAAACGGCATAAGAGCATCCAGACCAAGGAGACGCGCCAGCGGATAGAGCGTAACCAACGTGAAGCCCGGCGCAAGAGCGAAGGAAGGAAGACCTTTTTCCTGGTTCGCTGGTTTTCAAAGGATAAGTGATGAACCTGCGCACATCCCTGTGCATGCCCGGCCTGATGTTCGTCCTGTGGTCCGTCGCCGCCCAGGAGGAGGGGCCACGCTTCGAACGCCTGGGTTCGGAGAACTACATCCTGGAAAAGGGGCTTTCGCAGAATTCCGTGTACACCATACTGCAGGACCAGCGCGGACTCATGTGGTTCGGAACCTGGGATGGTCTGAACATGTACGACGGGTATGACTTCCGGGTTTTTCGTCCCGACCTTTACGGCAGGCGCAACGACATCAGTCATCCGACGGTCACCTGCCTGCTGGAGGACAACGACGGCAGCCTTTGGATTGCCACGGAAGGGGGGCTGAACCATTATCACCGGGCCACCCGCCGCTTCGACCATTATCTGCGCAAGCCGGAAGTTCCCGGGAGCCTGTGCAGCGATACCCTGAACCATTTGCTTCTCGACACCCGTCAGCGCCTGTGGGTAGCCACCGAAAATGGCCTCAGCCTGTTGGAGCGCAGCAGCGGGCGTTTCAGTTCGTGGCTGCGCCGGGGGGAAGCACCGGCCGGGGGAGAGATCATACGCTGGATGGCGGAAGACAATCAGGGCATGCTGTGGCTGGCCACGCGGGCAGGCCTCTGCCGTTTCGACCCTGGCCGGGGGAGACAGGAATGGCTGCGGAGGTCCGGGGGCCTCGGCAGTGATACCGTGAACTGTGTGCTGGTGGATCGCAACGGCATGGTGTGGGTGGGAACTGCCCGGGGCCTTGACCGCTACGATCCGGTGAAGCGCGAACTGGTGCCTTACCGCTATCGCGGGGGCGTACCCGGGACCCTCAGCCATCCCACGGTCAATGTGATCTTTGAAGACCGGCAGGGGCGACTGTGGATAGGGACCGAAGGCGGGGGCCTTTGTCAGCTGGACCGTGCCAGTGGACAGATCACCGCCTTCCGCAGCCTGGACGACGATCCCTCCACCCTGAGCAACGACTACATCAGCGCCATTTACCAGGACCGTGGGGGTACCCTGTGGGTAGGCACGAAATGGAAGGGAGTGAACAAGATTGCCCTCAGCATCCCCCGTTTCGGGCATTATTTTTCCAGGAACGATCAGGACCAGCAGCTGAACAACAACCTGATATGGTCCATTCACGAAGATCCCAACCGCCGGCTCTGGATTGCCACCGACCGTGGGGTGAACATCCTGGACCGGAACACGGGGCGCTATACCTATTTGCGGCACATTCCCGGCAATCCCCAAAGCCTGGTGAGCGACAAGGTGAGTGTGATCATGCGGGAACGGAGTGGACCCATGTGGTTCGGTACTTTTGATGCGGGGTGCAGCCGCTATGATCCCCTGAAGGGGACTTACCGCCACTTTACGGTTGCCAGTCCCGCCCGTTACCGGCTTCCCGACAACGACATCGGGGATATCCTCCAGGACAGCGAGGGCAAGGTGTGGATAGGTACCGGGCAGGGTTTACTGCGCTATGATCCTGCCACCGACCTCCTCAGTACCTTCGAACTTCTGCGGGGCGATGCCCTCCGGGTGTTCCGGCAGAATATCACCTGCCTTTACGAGGACCGGGGAGGAACGCTGTGGGTGGGGACCTATCACGGCCTGGCCAGGGTTGACCGCAAAACCCTAAGGGTGGACACCTACCGCCACAACCCCGATAAGCCCTCCTCTATTTCCAGCGATGCCATTTTCAGCATATACGAAGACAGCCGGGGACGGTTCTGGATCGGCACCCGGGGAGGAGGGCTCAACCTGATGGACCGGAGGACCGGGGAATTCCGCTATTTTGTGGAGACCGACGGACTGCCCAACAACGTAGTGTACGCTACCCTGGAGGATGAAGAGGGCAACCTGTGGATGAGCACCAACTACGGGCTTTCCATGTTCGACCCGCGACGGGAGGCGTTTGTGAACTACGATGTACGCGACGGATTACAGAGCAACGAATTTAATCTGGGTGCTGCCTTCCGTAATGCCGAAGGGGAGATGTTCTTCGGGGGGATGTATGGCTTCAACGCCTTCTTCCCTTCCCGTATCCGCCAGAATGACAACATCCCGCCCGTGGTGATCACCGGGTTCCGGGTGTTCAACGAGCCCCTGGAAAGGGAATTCTGCAGCGGGGACACCGTTTTTCTTACCCATAAGGACAACTTCTTTACCATCAGTTTTTCTGCCCTGGATTACACCAATCCCCTGCGCAACCTCTACCGCTACCGCTTGCAGGATTTTGACAAGAACTGGGTGACTTCGGGGGCGGAGAAGCGCTTTACGGAATACACCCGCGTACCCCCGGGTACCTATACCTTCCGGGTGATGGGATCCAACAGTGACGGCATCTGGAACGAAGACGGGGCCACCCTCACCATCGTAATTTCACCGGCCTGGTACTCCACCTGGGCGTTCCGTATCCTGGCCGGGTTACTGCTCCTGGGTACACTGGCCGGCACCATTTATGCCCGTTTCCACCGCCTCAGGCGCAGGCATGAGATGGAAAAGCAGGTCCTCGCCATTCAGAACGAGATCATCGAGATCCGGCAGAAGGCCCTGCGCCTGCAGATGAACCCCCATTTCATCTTCAACTCCCTCAACTCCATCCAGAGCTTCATCCTGGCGAACGATACTGACAAAGCCATCCATTACCTTTCCAAGTTCTCGCAGCTGATGCGGACCATCCTCAGCAACTCCAGCGAGGCCTTCGTCCCCCTGCGCGATGAACTGAGCGTGATACGCAACTACCTGGACATCGAGCGGCTGCGTTTCAACGACCAGTTCGATTACGAGATCATCCTGGAGGGCGACCTGGACGAAGAGTTTGTGGAGATCCCTCCCATGATCGTTCAGCCCTATATCGAGAACGCCATCATTCACGGGGTGGTCAACCTCCAGGGGCGAGGCATGATACGCATCCGCATTGAAGACAGGGAAGACGTGATCCATTGGGAAGTAGAGGACAATGGCATCGGACGCGAGGCCTCGCGCCGCCTGCGCGAAGCCTATGGCACGCCCCGCAAGTCGAGGGGCATGATGATAACGCGCCAGCGGCTGGAGATGCTGAACACCGGGGGAGAGCAACGTTATGGCGTGCACATCGTCGACCTCAGCGATGCCGAAGGCCGTCCCTGCGGCACCCGCGTGGTGATCGACATGCCGGTGAAAGAGGGCTGAGGCCGAGGCCAGAACTGCTTTTTTTTGACAGACAGCGCCCGGGCATGCCGCTAAGCATGATCTTTGCCCCATGCATCCCTTATCCCGCAACGATTCCTCCAAGCCCTGGGATTTCGATGAGCTCATCGACCGCAGCGGCACCTTCAGCGTGAAATACGACCTGAGGCGCATGCTGTTCGGTACCGACGACGTGCTGCCCCTTTGGGTGGCCGATATGGATTTCCGTACCCCACCTTTCATCATGGATGCCTTACGCAGGAGGGCTGAGCATGAGGTGATGGGCTATACGGTGCGCAGCGAAGCCTACCACCTGGCCCTCATGGATTGGGTCGGGCGCAGGCACGGATGGGCAGTGGAGAAGGACTGGATCCTGTTCTCTCCCGGCGTTGTGCCGGCCCTGTCGATGCTGGTGATGGCCTTCACCCGGCCCGGGGAGAAGGTGATCGTGCAGCCCCCCGTTTATTCCCCCTTCTTTTCCGTAGTCAAAGAGAACGGAAGGGAGGTGGTGGACAATCCACTGTGCTGGGATGGGGAATGCTACCGCATGGACCTGGACCAGCTGCGCCGGGTGATCGACCCTCAAACCCGCATGATCTTTATCTGCAACCCTCACAACCCGGTGGGGAGGGCCTGGGGTGCAGAGGAATTGAGGGCACTGGCGGAGGTGTGCCTGGAGCGGGGGGTGCTGATGGTTTCGGACGAGATCCATTGCGACCTGGTACTTCCGGGGCATCGTCATGTTCCCCTGGCTTCCCTTTCGGAGGAGATCGCGGCGCGCACCATAACCTGCATGGCGCCGTCCAAGACCTTCAACCTGGCGGGGTTGGCGACCTCCCATGTGATCATTTCCGATAAAGGGTTGAGGGAGACCTTCCACCAGACCCTGGAGCGGGTGCATGTATGGCTGGGAAACATCTTTGGGGCTGTGGCTGCGGAGGCTGCCTATACCGGGGGTGAGGACTGGCTGAGGGAGATGCTGGATTATGTGCAGGGCAATATAGACTTCCTGGCTGATTTCCTGCAGAATAATATCCCACAGATTCGTATGATCCGTCCCGAAGCCACCTATATGGCCTGGCTGGATTGCCGTGCCCTTGGCCTGGATGACGCCGGTCTGAAGGATTTCTTCATAAAAAAAGCCCGTCTGGGGCTCAACGACGGCCCTTCCTTCGGGCTGGGTGGCAGCGGGTTCCAGCGCATCAACCTGGCCTGCCCACGCAGCATAGTAGAGGAAGCGGCAAAGAGGCTGAAGGAGGGGGTAAATAATATCTGATATCTGATATCTGATATCTGATATAGAGGGTAAGCTTTTCACTTTCCACTCTCACTAGCCACTAGCCACTAGCCACTAGCCACTGTCTGCCGAAGGCAGACCCGCCACTGTCTGCCGAAGGCAGACCCGCCACTGTCTGCCGAAGGCAGACCCGCCACTGTCTGACGAAGGCAGACCCGCCACTGTCTGACGAAGGCAGACCCGCCACTGTCTGCCGAAGGCAGACCCGCCACTGTCTGCCGAAGGCAGACCCGCCACTGTCTGCCGAAGGCAGACTCGCCACTTTTGCCTACCTTTGCCCCTCTTTACGAAATACTTGCGAAAGGCAGCGCATGGAACGGAAGTACCGCGAATACAAACAGCTCGATCTGAAAGGCTTGGCCGATGAGGTCCGTACGTTCTGGGAGACGGAGGACATGTTCCGTAAAAGCCTGGAAAAGAACGAGAATCATCAGCCCTTCATCTTTTTTGAAGGCCCGCCCTCGGCCAATGGTATGCCGGGGATACACCACGTGATGGCCCGGGCGCTCAAGGACCTGTTCTGCCGGTACAAGACCCAGAAAGGCTATCACGTGGCCCGCAAGGCCGGCTGGGATACCCACGGACTGCCTGTGGAGATCGCCGTGGAGAAAAAACTGGGCATCACCAAGGAGGATATCGGCAAGAGCATTTCGGTGGAAGAATACAACCACGAATGCCGCACCGAGGTGATGAAATACAAAGACCAGTGGGACGAACTCACCCGCCTCATGGGCTATTGGGTGGACCTGGACCATCCCTACATCACCTTCGACAATAAATATATTGAAAGCGTATGGTATTTGCTTTCAGAACTGTATAATAAAGACCTTCTGTACAAGGGCTTCACTATCCAGCCTTATTCTCCTGCAGCGGGCACGGGCCTGAGTACCCACGAGCTCAATCAGCCGGGCTGCTACCGCAATGTGAAGGACAATACCGTCACCGCCCAGTTCAAGGTGGTACGGGACGAAATCTCTGAATTCCTTTTCGAGGATGGGACCCACGGGGACCTCTTCTTCCTGGCCTGGACCACCACGCCCTGGACCCTGCCATCGAATACCGCCCTGGCCGTAGGAGCCAAAATTGAATATGTGAAGGTAAAGACCTTCAACGCATACACCCATTTGCCCATCACTGTTATCCTGGCCCGGGAGCTGCTGGACCGTTTCTTCCACGAGCAGGAGGAAGGAATGACGCTGGAAAGCTATGAACCCGGCCAGAAGAAGATCCCCTGGGAGCTCTCCGGATCCTGGAAAGGCAAAGAACTGGAAGGAGTGAGCTATGAACAGCTGCTTCCTTATGCCCAGCCCGAGGATGGGGACGCCTTCCGCGTGGTGACGGGAGATTTCGTGACCACGGAAGACGGTACCGGCATAGTACACATCGCTCCCAGCTTCGGGGCCGATGACTTCAGGGTGGGCCGGGAGAACGGCATCGGGTCCCTTACTATGGTGAACAAGCAGGGGATGTTCATCGACAGCATGGGCGAATTCGCCGGGCGGTACGTGAAGCAGGAATACGATCCCGCCTATAACCCCCATGAGCCGGGCGAAAGCGTGGACGTGGACATCATCGTCAAGCTCAAGAAGGAGAACAGGGCCTTCAGGACAGAAAAGTACGAGCACAGCTATCCCCATTGCTGGCGCACCGACAAGCCCATCCTCTATTATCCGCTGGATTCCTGGTTCATCCGCACCACGGCCTACAAGGAGAAGATGCTGAAGCTGAACGAGGATATCAACTGGAAGCCCGCCTCCACGGGCACCGGGCGCTTCGGCAACTGGCTGGAAAACCTGGTGGACTGGAACCTCAGCCGTTCGCGTTACTGGGGGACCCCCTTACCCATCTGGGCGACAGAGGACCATGGCGAGCGCTTATGTGTGGGCAGTGTGGCCCAGCTGAAGCAGGAGATCGAAAAGGCCATGGCCGCAGGGCTGATGCTTAAGAATCCCCTGGAAGCCTTCAGGGAAGGCGATATGTCGGAGGAGAACTACGGCAGCTTCGACCTGCACCGGCCCTTCGTGGATGAGATCGTACTCGTGTCGCCTAAGGGCAGGCCCATGTACCGGGAACCCGACCTGATCGACGTATGGTTCGATTCGGGCGCCATGCCCTATGCCCAGTTCCATTATCCCTTCGAGAACAGGGAGAACCTCAGGGATTATTTCCCCGCCGACTTCATCGCCGAAGGCGTAGACCAGACCCGCGGATGGTTCTTCACCCTGCATGCTATCGCCGTGATGCTGTTCGGCTCGGTGTCGAACCGGACCATCGTGTCCAATGGGCTGGTGCTCGACAAAAACGGGAACAAGATGTCGAAGCGCCTGGGCAATGCCGTGAACCCTTTCGAGGTCATGGACCAGTACGGCCCCGATGCCCTGCGCTGGTATATGCTGACCAATTCCCAGCCCTGGGATAACCTGAAGTTCGATGTCGAAGGCGTGGCCGAGGTGCAGCGCAAGTTCTTCGGAACGCTGTACAACACCTACGCCTTCTTCGCGCTCTACGCCAATATCGATGGCTTTGACTACAGCGCCGACGAGGTGCCCCGGACCCAGCGGCCCGAGATTGACCGCTGGATCCTCTCCGAGCTGAACACCCTGATCGCCCAGGTGGATGAGTTTTATGACGATTATGAGCCCACCAAGGCCGGGAGGGCCATTGCCGCCTTCGTGTACGACCACCTGAGCAACTGGTATGTGCGGCTCTCCCGTCGCCGTTTCTGGAAGAGCGAGGATGGGGACGACAAGCTTAGCGCCTACCAGACGCTATATCGCTGCCTTGAGGTGGTGGCCCAGCTGGCAGCTCCAATTGCTCCCTTTTATATGGACCTGCTGTTCATCGACCTCAACCGGGTGACCGGAAGGGAGGTGGCCCCCAGCGTACACCTGGCCGATTTTCCGGAAGCTGACGAGGGCTGGATTGACAAGGACCTGGAGGAGCGCATGCAGATGGCCCAGAAGATCAGCTCCATGCTGCTGTCATTGCGCAAACGGACCAACATCCGGGTGCGCCAGCCCCTGAACCGCATCATGGTACCCATAGATACCCCCCATTTTGAAGAGCAGATGCGGCGGATCGAAAAGCTGGTGCTGAGTGAGGTGAACGTCAAGGCCATAGAATATGTAAAGGACACGGCCGGTGTACTGGTGAAGCGCGCCAAGCCCAATTTCAAGAGCCTGGGGCCGCGATACGGCAAGTTAATGAAGGAGATCGCAGGGGCGGTGGCCGGTCTGGGGCAGCACGACATCGCTGCCTTCGAGCACCAGGGAGTGCTCCGCCTGGTGCTGGACGGCCAGCCGGTGGAGCTGGGCCCCGGCGACCTGGAGGTAAGTACCGAGGACATCCCCGGATGGGTGGTGGCCAATGAGGGTAGCCTCACCGTGGCCCTCGACATCCATATTGACGAGGAACTTTACCACGAAGGCCTCGCCCGGGAACTGATCAACCGCATCCAGAACCTGCGCAAGGACCAGGGGTTCGAGGTTACCGACAAGATCCATATCGTGCTGGAAGTTCGCGAAGAATTGCTTCCGGCGGTAGAGCGGAATATTGATTATATTTGCGCGGAGACCTTGGCAGAAACTTTGGAACTGGTTGATAATCTTGAAGAAGAAGAAAGCCGGACCATAGAGTTGACCGAGGAGCTCAGTACGCGTATCCGTGTCGTGAAAATGCAATAAGCCCCTGAACCCGGGGTTTTAGTGAGGGGCTTGCCCCTGGAAAGGAGAAGTGCCATGACTGTCAATGAAGAAGTAAAGAAGACCAGGTATTCGGATGAGGAGCTGGAGGAGTTCCGACAGATCATCCTCAGGAAACTGGAGAAGGCCCGCAACGACCTGGAGCTGCTGACGGAGGCATATACCAACAGCAACGAGCACGACATCAACGATACCTCTCCCACCTTCAAGGTACTGGAAGAAGGCTACCAGGTGCTTTCCAAGGAGGAGAATAGCCGGCTGGCGGCCCGTCAGCAGAAGTTCATCCGTGGCCTGGAGAATGCCCTCATCCGCATAGAGAACAAGAGCTACGGCATCTGCCGGGTGACCGGGAAGCTTATCTCCAAGGAACGCCTGCGCAGCGTGCCCCACGCAACGCTCAGCATCGAAGCCAAGAATGCCCGCAAGGCGGACGAAGAATAACCTTCCGTGCAAGCCCCCGTGCGCCTGAAGAAGCCCCTGCTGATCATCTTCTTCATCCTTCTGGCCGACCAGGTCCTGAAGTTCTGGATCAAGACCCATATGTACCTGGGCCAGGAGTTCAGTGTTTTTGGCCAGTGGTTCATCATCCATTTCACCGAGAATGAGGGCATGGCCTTCGGCATGACCTTCGGGGGCGAATTCGGCAAGCTGATGCTCAGCCTCTTCCGCATTGTGGCCATCACGGCCATCGGATGGTACCTGGTGCACCTGAGCCGCGAAAGCCGGCGGC
Organism: Bacteroidota bacterium; assembly: GCA_022710185.1. Lineage (GTDB taxonomy): Bacteria > Bacteroidota > Bacteroidia > Bacteroidales > JAGNHN01 > JAGNHN01. Next base: position 155,244 of record JAKLHK010000004.1, on the reverse strand, counting down.
CCGGACTGGTGTACAGTGTGGCCCTCATCTTCACCGGGGCCCTGGGCAACCTGATCGATTCCGCTTTTTATGGCATGCTGTTCACCGACAGCTATGCCCGGGTGGCAGAGTTCCTGCCGGCCGGAGGAGGATATGCCAGTTTCCTCCACGGAAAGGTGGTGGATATGTTCTACTTCCCCCTGTTTACCACCCAACTGCCCGACTGGCTTCCCTTATGGGGGGGGCAGGAGTTCCAGTTCTTCCGGCCCGTCTTCAACATCGCCGATGCGTCCATCTCCGTTGGGGTGGTGTGGCTTATCCTGTTCCAACGCAGGTACTTCGGCACGGAGCCGAAGGTGGCGCTGATCCAGGAAAAGGAAGGGTAATCCTCATAGCGTTCCTTGCGAGAATCCTGGCGTTCTTGGCGGTTTTAAATCATTGAATTATGTGCGGCTGAAAGAATTTACCGCAGAGGACGCAAAGTTTACTTTCCATTTATCCAATACATTCCTACTTCGTACCTCCATAGCGGAAACACCCTGACGGAATCTGCTGCGGCATTCAGGTCTATGCCCTGGGAACGCCAGGCCTCATCGCTTTCTTCCTCATCGGTTTCCGAGAGGATAAGCACTGGCTGGAAGCGCCCCAGCGGGTCTTCGTAATTGAAATACCCGTTCCACACCGGTTTGGTGACCGCGTGAGTGCCCCAGCAGGCCGAGGCCGCCCAGGGGCCCAGCACTACCTTGCCCTTGAGGTCTGCCTGTTTCAGGTAGGCATTCACCTTGCCCAGATCGTTGGTTCGCGCCGCCAGGGAGCGTTCGATGTTCGCCCCGTGCATCACCAGCATTACCGCTGCGATAAGCACCGTCAGCCGCGCACCCCAGAGCCCCTGGCGGTACACCCGGGCCAGCAGGAGGGCCGACAAGAGGCCGAGGGCCACGTATAGGCTCAACAGGTAGCGGTTGGGAAGATAGGTCATCGGAAGCTTGTGTACTTCCAGCAGTATCCAGGCCAGGGCAAAGGCCAGGGCAGGCTGTATCCGCCCTTTTTTCCGGAGGGAAAGCAGCGGCAGGGCCAGTGCAGAGATAGCGAACAGCAGGAGGGTGCCCCAGGTATAGCCCGACCAGATGCCTACCTCGAAGTTGAATCGGAAGGTCTCCCACAAGGCCCCCGGACCGGCCGGGTAACGTCCCTGGGTCTCGCTACCCATAATGTAGTGGTAGAACTCGCGATGGGGCAGGTACCAGGCGAGGAGGTAGAGCAGCAGGAAGGTGAATGTGAAGGCTGCGGACCAGCCCACGGCCCGGAGATTGTTTTTGTTGTTAGCCTGTCCGCGGGCCCGCCCTGCAGCCCATAACAGTAAGGAAGCCATTGGCAGCACGGCCGCGGCGTAGAGGTACTGGACCTTGAGCCCATAGGCCACGAACAGAAAGAAGGCCGACCAGAAGAGCGCGCGCAGGCGGGGGACGTCGTCCCTCCCGGTGTGCACGAAAAAGCCCAGGCTCATCAGCAGGGATGCCACACACATCATCTCGGCCATGGCATAATGGCTGAAGTGAAAGACCTGGTACTGCGTAAAGGTAATCAGCACCAGGAATGTGATGGGAAGGCGCAAGCCTGAAACCCTGAGCAGAAACCACAGGCTGCCCAGCACCGACAGCAGTACCAGCAGCCGGGCCACCTCACGGTGGGGACCGGCGATCAGGAAAAAGGGATATTGGACCACATTGAAGAGGGGCCCCCGCACCAGGGTACTGTTCTCATGAAGGTCGAGCCTTCCCGTTTCGATGAAGTTTAGTGTCTGGGAGGCGTACAGGCCTTCGTCAGTCCAGGCTCCCCGGGTGTGAACGTCGGCGGTGCCGTCGGGGTCCCAGGCCAGGAAAGGCAGGTGGGCCAGCAGCAGGAGCAGTAGCAGGAGGGAGGGTTGATGTTCGCATGTTCGCATGTTCGATGAACGATATACGAAGGTCTGAGTGAGTCCTTGGGCAGGCGTTCGGTGCGGGAACTATGGTTCTATGGAATAAATGTACATCTTCCCTGTGAAATGGCCTGACGCCATTCCTTCCCTTCCATTGATCAAAAAAGGCCCCTTCCGGGGCCTTACACATCGCATCAGGTGGCAATTATTTCTTCAGCACGGCATCCAAAACCTTTTCCCTGGCGATAGGCCGGGTGCAGAAGAACCAGTCGTAGCATTTCATATCCTCCTTTCCTTCCATGCGGTCCTTGGCGGTGCCGCAGGAGCCGGCGGGGGGGACGATGACGTCGTCGCCCGGGCGCCAGTCGGCAGGCGTGGCCACGCCGAAGGCATCGGCGGCCTGCAGGGCGATAAGGACGCGGTAGAGCTCATCGAAGTTGCGTCCGAGGCTCAGCGGATAATAGATGATGGTGCGGATGATGCCCTTGGGGTCGATGAAGAACACGGCACGCACAGCCTTGGTGGTGGCTTCGCCCGGCTGGATCATGCCGTACTTGTTGGCCACTTCCATGGTGATGTCCTCGATGAGGGGGAACTTCACTTCCACGTTCTTCATCCCCTTGTATTCGATTTTCTCCTTGATGGTGCGCAGCCAGGCGATATGGCTGTAAAGCCCGTCAACGCTCAGGCCCACCAGCTTGCAGTTGGCCTGGGCGAACTGCTCCTCCATGGTGGCGAAGGTCATGAACTCCGAGGTACATACCGGGGTGAAGTCGGCCGGGTGGCTGAACAGGATTACCCATTCGCCCTGGTAGTCTTGAGGGAAATTGATCTCTCCCTGGGTGGTGACGGCCTTGAAAGCCGGTGCCTTGTCGCCGATGCGCGGCATCGGCATGCTTTTCATGATGTTCTCTTCCATGGTGTTGTGGTGTTAAGGTTAATTGATAAGGTGATTATTAATGAGGTTGCTCTTTCAGAAAATGTCCTTTGATCTCCACCCTCAGGTCCTTCACTTCGAAGCCCGGGATGGCCTTATGGCGGAAATACTCTTCCAGCATTGCACTCAGTTCTTCATCCATGTAGTCTTCAATCCGGTCCGTTTCGGCGCAGTACAGGTGGTGGTGCCGCTGGGTCACCACGTCGTATCGCATGCGCTCCTGCTCGGTCTTCACCTTGCTCAGCAGGCCCTTGTCCGTGAAGGTCTCCAGGATTTTGTATATGGTCCCCACGGCGATGTTGGGATGTGCTTTCTGCACGTGGGCAATGATCTTCTCCGTGGAAGGATGGTCTTTGAGCCGATGAACCGCTTCGAGAACGGCCATGCGCTGGGGCGTAATCTTCAGCCCGCTGGCCGAGAGCTTTTCACGGAGTTGACTACTTCGCATAGCGTTGTTCTTCTTTAGAAAGAATAATTCCTAAATGACAATGCAAATTTAATCAATTATAATGGAGAAATGGGTTTTATAGAAAGATTCTGAAGAATTGCTAATGATGGATTTTTGGGGTGGACCGAGGTATTTTCCTTATTATTGAAAATGGAACGACGCCAACAAACCACCGGATCATGAGCTCAATGATGCGAAACTTTCTGCTAACGGCCCTGCTGTCCCTGGCCATCACATCCTCCGGCGCTCAGGACCTGGGCTCTTTCACCTCTCTGCATGGGGACCCCACCCTGCCGCCTTCGCTGTTGCGGATCGCCGGCACTTTTCCTGCCGAACGCCTGGCCCAATGCCAATCGCCCGATGGGGAGCCATTCAAACGCAAGGTCCTCAAAGACTATGCGCGGGGCAACGAAGCCGCCCTGCGGCAGATCATCCGGAGCGGCCGACTGCTCAGCGGCGACCCGGTGAGCCAGTACCTTTCCGAGGTGCTCGACGTCTTGCTGGCCGATGCCCCGGAGCTGCGGCGCGAGCTCAGCGTATATGCCTTCCGCTCTACGGCGGTCAATGCAGCCATGATGCCCGGCGGCATCCTTTTCATCAACCTGGGGCTGATCGCCAACACCACTTCCGAAGCGGAGATCGCCGTGGTGATGGCGCATGAGATCGTGCACTATCTGGAATGTCACAGCATGGACCTTTTCCTGGACAGACTGAAGCGAAAATGGAACCAGGGCGGGTATGTCTACGATTACCTGGAATATCATTCCCGCTCACGGGAGCAGGAGTTCGAGGCAGATATGAAGGGGATAACCCAATATTACCTGAAGACGAGGTACAGCGTGGATGCGGTGCGCAAGGCCTTCCTGATGCTGCAGTATGCGGAACTGCCCTTCGATGAGTTCCCCCTCACCCGGCAGGAGATCGAAGTGCCGGAGTTCAGGCTTTCCGACAGTTATTACATCGGGAACTTCAACCCTATTGAAAGCAAAGGGATGTACACCGACACCCTCAGCACCCATCCCAATGTGGAGGAACGCGCCCGCGTGATCCAGGGCCTGCTGGACGGGGAAACCGAGGAAGGCCGCGCCGCTTTCCTCCTGCCCGAATCCCGCTTCCGTTACATCCGCGATCTCTGTCGTTTCGAATGCATCAACCAGTTCCTGGTGGATGGGGATTATGTGGAGGCCTGGTACAATGCGCGCATCCTGCAGCGCGACTATCCCGCTCACCTCTTCCTGGACCAGGCCCGCGCCGCCGCCCTCTATGGCATTTCTCGCAGCAGGTTCCATGGCCAGCTCTCCAACCTTCCTGATCTCGGCGAAGCCCAGGGGGCCATCCATTCCGCCGTGCACTTCTTCCATAAGATATCGGTCAAGGAAATTAACCTCCTGGCCCTGCGCGAAACCTGGAGGGCCTGTGCCCAGGCCCCGGACAACGATTACCTCGGGCGTATCCTCCGCGACCTGATGTACGACCTCATTGGAGAGCAGGGGTTGAAGATCAACGATTTCTCCGATTTTGGCTACCAGGACTCCAGTTACCTCAGCGAAGAGAAGGCAGATACGGAGCGTCTGGACCGCTACAGTAAGCTGGCCATTTCCAATCGTGTCATCCCCCGGCAGGGGTGGGAAAACTGGAGGTTTATGCTGGCGGACCTCAAGAGAGAAGAGGCCTTCCTGAAGACTTTTCAGAAGTATTTCCTGCAGTTCCAGACCGATCAGCTGCAGGAATATACCGAGCGTACACCGGCGCGGCGGGAACTGAAGGCCGTTCCCTTCAATGTGGGCCTGCTGGACCATCCCTTTTATTTGGTGAAGAAGAAGAAGGGGCGCGAGGTGCTGGTGCTGAATGCGCGTTGTAGTGCCCGGCTCGCCCGCAATGCACGCACTGCAGTGAGGGCCAGTTTCGGGGAATACACCCTCTTGCCCGAGGCCCTCGCCAACGGCAGTATCGGATACGACAGCTATGCGCTGCACCAGCGGCTTTTCAGTGAAGTCATGGCGCAGTCGGATCTGGGTATGACCGCCTATTCCTCCCAATTCTTCTCCGGCAGTTACCTGAACGACGGCACCCGCTTTGTGATGGCCGTGCAGCAGTTCTCGTCCCTGTACCGGCTGATCGACACCCGTTTTGCTTTCCACAAGCTCCTGACCATCGTACAGCCCCTTTACCTGCCATACACCCTGCTTGACCTATTCTGGCCCGTGTACCGTTCGAACCTTCAGTTTGCCATGGTGGACACCCGTACGGGCCGCCTGGTGCGCAGCAGTGAGTTCAGCTCCCAGGAGAAGATGCGCCAGGACCAGTTCCGCGACTTCCTCTACCGCAACGTTTTTAAATCGAGAAGTGTCGCCTGGAACAACGAAAAAAATCAGAACTCACGATGAAAAAAAGTGGTCTCATCCTGTTCCTGGCCCTCCTGCTGGGATCCGTCGCCGGCGCGCAGACCGGATACCTTGGCAAGCGGTTCATCCTGTACGAGGAGCTGAACCTCTGCCCGGCCTGGGTGGTGGAGAACAAGGGCAAGGAAATGGGGATGTTCAAGTATGACCTGCTCCATACCCCGGGTATCCTCTTCCTCCTGGACAACGATCAATCCCTTGGCCTGGAATTCGCCTACGGCAAAACGTCCTACCGGACAGGATACTACATTGATGTCTACGTGGGCGAGGACGGTCACTCCGGCTGGAACGAGCTGACCCTCAAAGGGCTTTCCCTGGATTACCGCGCCTATATGGAAGAGCATGCCCCGCGGGGGATGCATTTCCAGCTTCAGCTGAACTATTACCGATACACCACCGATCAGGTAACGGATACCCTAAGCGGTGCGGTGGCAGCTTCGGGCATGTTCGGGGCAAGTATGGGCATGGGTAAGACGTTCATTCTTTGGGATTATCTCACCCTGACGCCGTCATGGTCAACGGGAATTGCCTTTGGCAAAGGCAAGATGGAAATCATAGGCGAGGACAACCAGGACCCGGTAACCCTTGCGGATAGCCGCATCCGTTGGCTGCGCATGATCAATGTCGGGTTGAGCGTGGGGGTGATCCCCTACTGACGCAACAGGCCCCTTTCAGAACTCTTCTTCTTCTCCGCCTTCCTCTTCTGCGGGCTCGTTGTCGTCCTCGTCGTAGTCGTCCTCATCATCCGACGACACATCGGATTCGTCTTCCCCGAAGGTATCGACGGCAAAGTCGTCACGCAGCATGCCATCCTCATCGTAGTCTTCATCGTCTTCAATGATCTGGCGCGCTTCGGAGGCTGTCATGCGGATAAGATAGTATACCTCGTCAGTGTCGAAAGGCAGGGCGCTGACCTTTTTCCCTTCCTTGTCGGTATAGGAGACCAGATGGTCAACGAAACCATCGGGGTACTTGAGCTTCACCCTGTTGATGATATCTTCCGGCAGTCTGTCGTAGTCCTTTACGATCCTCGGTTTACTCGTTGTCATTTCGGTTTGGAAGGCTTTGATCGTGGCGCAAATATAAAAGCAATCTTATTCGGGTACCCCCTTCCGTAAATTTCTGCATAAAGGGTGTTCCACCTGTCCTAATTAACAAAAAAACAAGGGCCGGGTCAAGGGTTCCTTGAATGAACAGGAATATCATGAAGCGATGGATCCCAATTCCAGATGTTTACCTGAGGTGGCCCGGATCTGCAACCCCGCTGGAGGAAAATTGTCCTTGCAGTCATTGAAACGCCCGAACATGAGAACCCTGATCCTTCTTCCCCTGTTGTTCCTTTGGTCCCTTTGCAATGTGGCATCTGCCCAGGGCCTGGTACAGACCGTCCGCGGCCGTGTGGTTGACGAGTCCACCTTGCAGCCCCTTCCCGGAGCAACGGTTGTATTGCTGGGATCGGAGCCTTTGCAGGGCACGATCACTGATGTGAATGGCGACTTTCGTCTACCGGAGGTTCCAGTGGGGAGGCGAGGGCTGAGGGTGAGTTACGTCGGCTACCTGCCCCAGCTTATCGAAAACCTCATTGTGAGCAGTGCGCGGGAGCTGGTGGTGGAGGTAAGGCTGAAGGCCGAAGTGATTTCTATGGAGGCTGTGGAGGTGAAGGCGGAGGGCCGCAGGGGTGAGGCACTGAATGCCATGGCGCTTATCAGTGCACGCCAGCTGGGCGTGGACGAGGCCCGGCACTATGCAGGGGGCATGGATGACCCGGCCCGTCTGGCCTCGGTATTTGCCGGGGTGGCCAGCGACCTTAGCGGCAACGGGATCACCGTGCGGGGCAATGCCCCGCGCGGACTGTTGTGGATGCTCGAAGGGGTACCCATCCCCAATCCCAATCACTTTGCCAACGTCACCGCGCTGGGGGGCGGTGCTTTTACCGCCCTCAGCAGCCAGCTGCTGGCCAGTTCTGACCTCTTCACCGGTGCCTTCCCGGCCGAGTACGGCAATGCCCTCAGCGGGGTGTTCGACATCCGGATGCGGACGGGCAACAGCGAACGCTATGAACACAGCATCCAGGCTGGGGTGCTGGGGATCGACCTGGCCTCCGAAGGGCCCCTGGGTAAGGGGCGGGGCGCCTCCTATCTTATCAATTATCGCTATTCCACCTTTGGGATTCTGGCGCCCCTGTTGCCGGAGAATGCCGGCAACATACGTTACCAGGACCTGAACTTCAAGCTCAACCTGCCGGTGGGCCCCAGGGCGGTGCTCACCTTATGGGGCATCGGGTCCACAGATCATAGCGGGGCTGATGCGGAGAGGGATTCCACCCGCTGGGAGTACCTCAGCGACCGGGAGCGTGGGGGCACCGTCAACGGCTTCGCGGCCTCGGGCCTTACCCTCAGGCAAAACTGGGGCAGCAAGGCCTACAGTGTGAGCAGCCTGGCCTGGACCGGGGATGAGATCCGCTGGAACTTCGACCGCCTGGATCAAGCGTTGGTCCTGCAACCGGTCCAGCGCATCGAGGCCAGCAATTCCAGGGCCATACTCAGCACCCGCTGGAACCTGAAGGCCGGTCCCGGGCACAGCCTGAGGGCCGGTGTCAGCGCGGAACGCCTGGGGTACCGCTATTTTCTTCAGGACGAGGCCGGAACGACGGACCTGGTGACCCTGGCCGATGACCGGGGCCAGGGATGGTCGTGGCAGGCGTTCGTCCAATCGCGCCTCGACCTTACCCGCAGGCTCACCCTCGCTCTGGGGCTGCACCATCACGGCTTCAGCATCACCGGGGCCAGGGCTGTGGAGCCCAGGGCCTCCCTCCGCTGGGCTGCCACCAGCCGGAATGCCTTTTCCCTGGGCTACGGGCACCACAGCCAGGCCGAGCACCTCCCGGTGTACCTTTTTCGCGATCCCGAAGGCCAACAGCCCAACCGTAAGCTGGGGCTCACCCGGGCCCGCCACCTGGTGGCCGGCTACGAGCTGAGGATCACTCCCAAACTGCGCTTCATGGCCGAGCCATACATCCAATGGCTCTATGGGGTCCCGGCCAGCAAAGACGGGGGTTACTCCTTCATCAACGCCGAACTGGAATGGATGATCGACCAACCCCTGTACAATACGGGGACGGGGCGTAACCAGGGCCTCGACCTTACCCTGGAGCGTTTCCTGGACCGGGGCTATCATTTCCTTTTCACAGGCACCCTTTTCGATTCCCGCTACCGCGATGAGGCCGGGGTTTGGCGCAGCACCCGTTTCAACAAGGGATATGTGCTGAACTTCCTGGCGGGGAGGGAATGGGCCGTGGGCCCCAAGGGCGAGGACCTGCTGGGCACTTCCCTCCGGCTGAACCTCCAGGGAGGCAACTGGCGCACCCCGGTAGATGTCCAGGCCAGCCTGGAGGCCGGGGAGATCGTGGAAGACGGGGCACGCCTGTTCGCACAGCAGGAGCCCGGCACGGTGCACCTCGACCTCAGCTTCAACTACCGCAACAATCAGGCCCGCTGGTCGGGGGTGTGGTCGCTGCAGCTGGTCAATATCCTGGGCGCGGAGGAATTCTATGGCTACCGCATCAACCTGAAGGAGCAGCGCATTGAGGAAGAACAGGAGGTAATCATCCTGCCCAGCCTGAGCTACCGCATCGAGTTTTAGTAGGAGGGGAGGTGCTCCGGTGCAGAAATGAAGGTCGGCCATTCTTCTACATTGAAATCATCAGGATTGTCTTTATTTTTGGTCTGGAATGATCCCCTGAGAACCATGCTCTGGCATTTGGGGAGAAGGATTCACACCCCATACTGCAGTGATGAGGATTCACTCCCTACGGTTCCGCTCCCTTTCTTTGTCCTGCCGGTGCGGCATCCTAATGCTAAGCCCTTTGCTGTTGCTTTGCAACATCACCTTTGCACAGAAGACCTCCTCACTTTCCATGGGCTCCCGGCAGGTTAAGGAAAGTGCCAATTACGGGCTTGTATACACAGGGCCCATGCTGTACTACGGCCTCGCCTGGGAGCGGAACGTGCAGGGGAAGCAGCTTAACTATGGGTTCGATCTGGGCACCGGGGTGCTTTTTTCGCGGGGAGCCCCCGCCTTGAACTTCAGTATCAAGCCCATTGACCTTGCCTTAAGGTATGAGGGCTCAGGCATACTGTCAGGCCTCTGGATTGGGCCTGCCCTGCGAGGGACCTATGAATATGCACTCTATCCGGAAATGCAGGCCGGGTTTGATTATTGGTTCACGCGCTTATCCCTCGGAATCAGTACCCTGTATGATCAGGACCTCTCCAGTGAGCGGCTAAGGTGTAAAGGCTTCATTTCCTTGCTGGATATGGTGTCGCGCCAGCCAGCCGAGCGGGGACCGCATTTCTATGATTTGGGTCCCGGCCATGCATTGAAGCACCTGAACAGTGGGCTTACCCCTGGTTTTTGGTCCCGGTCGTTCTCTGCCGAATTTCAGCTTGCCTGGAGGCGCCGACCTGATTCAAGGTGTACCCTGGCCTATGCGCTCAGTTATGCAGGCTATTATGAGGAACCCCGCTATGCCCTGCTGCAACACACGCTGAGACTTATGTTCAATAAGCACGATGATGCGAAGCCTTAGTATCCTGCTCCTGGGCACACTCCTGCTGTTTTCCTGTCTCAGGGAAGAAGAGCTGAAACAGCCCTTCGTTTCTTATCTTCCTCCTGAGATGGACGATGGATGGAGCATCTCCAGTCCCGGGCAGGAAGGGATGAATGCAGAAGCACTCAGGAAGATCTATCAGGATTTTCATGAGGATGAGGGCCTGTGGCAGGTAAGGAGCCTGCTGGTGTTTCGCGGGGGTAAGCTGCTGGCCGAAAGTTATACCAAGGATGCGCGGGACCGCACCACACCCCGGGCAATCTGGAGCGCCACCAAGCAGGTCATGGGACTGCTCACCGGTCTTGCCCTGGAAAGCCAGCTGATACAGGATGTTAAAGACCCGGTCTCCGACTATCTGCCAGAGGTAAAGGACTTCCCGGACAAGAACGGGATCAGGGTAGAGCACCTGCTTACCATGCGCTCGGGCATCGCCTACAGCAATGACGGGCTGTCGGGTCAGACCGATGATATTCTCCGCAAGCTTCCGGACGACATTACCCGTTTCATCCTCGGCCTGCCCCTGGCTGCCACGCCCGGGGAGAAGGTCAACTACAGCGATGGCGACCCCCAATTACTCTCGTCGCTCATCCAGCAACAATGTGGAAAGCCCACCTCTGCCTGGGCCTGGGAGGTGCTTTTCGACAAGCTGCAGGTACAGCACCTGGAATGGGACCACTACAAGGATGGGACCACACTGGGCGGTTTTGGAATTCTTACCACCCCGCGCGACCTTGCACGTTTCGGGCAATGTGTGCTCGACAGTGGGCGGTGGAAAGGGCAGCGTGTCGTGGATCCGCAATGGATAAACAGGATGACCACGATGAAAGTGCCCGATGTTTACGGCTACGAGTTTGGCTATCTATGGTGGCTTGATCCATCCAGAAATATGCTGATCATGAGCGGCCATGGCGGACAATACGTCTTTCTTCTTCCGGATATGGCGCTGATGATCGTCATGACGGCCGAAGTGAACACTCAGGGGGATTTTCAGTTCAAGCGCGAGAAGGCCCTGCCCTGGGTAGACAGGATCAGCGCTGCGGTTGACGACGACGCGACGATCACCTCTCCGGCTATTCCGCAACGCCCAGCATCACCACCGCGAAGATGAGCGCGGAATGGTCCTCTTCGCCCCGGATGTGCCGGTCAATCAGACCTTCCAGGGCTTTCAGGTCCAGTCCGGGCACTCGCCCCAGCCGTTGACGGTCGAGCAGGGCTTCGACCGCCGACCGATCGGAAAAGATGCTGCGCAGGGGCATACCGAAGCCGGCCTTACGGCGGTTCAGCACCTCTTTCGGCAATACATCCCTATAGGCTTCCTTCAGGATATGCTTGGGCCGTCCCATCGGCCCCAGTTTCCAATGCGGAGGGATGCGCGCGGCGAGCTCAGCCACGCGGTGGTCGAGGAAGGGGACCCGCACCTCCACCCCATGGGCCATGGCCATGCGGTCGGTATAGGCCAGGTTTTTGTGAAGAAAATGGGCCAGGTCGAAATGCATCAGGGCTGTCCAGGGATCGGCGCCTTCCGGGAAGTGCTTCTCCAGCAAGGCTTCCACAACCTTGTCCCCACCGGGAGCGAGATGCAGGGCCCCGCCGCTGCCGCCTACCAGGGCATATTGCCCGTAGCGCAGGGGTCCGTCCCCGTAATGCCTGCCCAACTTTTGCAGGTAACGCTTGTATGCCCTGAAATGTCCTTTCCCGGCCTGCAGCTTGGCCAGGCGACGGGCGAGCCAGCGGTCAAGTCCCCCGGGCAAGGCCCCCAGCCTGGCATCGAGCCAGGTGAGTTGGTGCCAGTGGTATCCAAAGAAGAGCTCATCGGCACCCATGCCGCTGAGCAGTACCCTGGAATGCTCCGAGGCGCCCTGGCAAATGAGCCAGGCGGGCACCTGGGAGCCGTCGGCGATGAGGTCGTCGCCATTGCGGACGATCTCCTGCAACATCTCCCGGCTGAGTTCACCGCCCCCGATGGGAATATCGTGCAGCGTCAGGCCCCAGCGATCAGCCAGCAGGTGAGCGTAATGGTGGTCGGAGGTGCTGCCTTCGACCCTCAGGTCGCCGGCCGACTTGGTAGCTACGTAATGCGCTACATCGCTCCTTCCACGGAGGGAGGAGGCGATGATGGAAGAGTCCAGACCGCCGGAGAGAAAGGTCCCTACGGGACGGTCGCTGACCAGGCGTATATGTACGGCATCGTCGATGAGGTGGCGGAGCTGCAGTGCGGTTTCCCGGAACCCGTCGGTTGACGTTTCAGCCTGGGGCAGCTCCCAATAGCGGTGGAGGGACGTCGTCCCTTTTTCGAGGTCGACCTCCATCCAGTGCGCTGGCGGAAGCCTCCGGATGCCTCGGAAAAAGGTGTCGTTGCCCGGCACGAACTTGAAGGTAAGGTAAGCTCCCAGCAGGTCGGGATCGCAGTCGGCCTTCAACCCGGCGGCCTTCAGGGCCTTGATCTCGGAACCGAAGATGAGCTCACCCCCCTGGCTGGAATAATACATGGGCTTGATCCCGAAACGGTCGCGGCACAGCCAGAGGCGGGCCCGGTGGGTGTCGAGAAAGGCGAAGGCGAAGTCGCCGTTGAGCTCGTTCACAGCCGTTATACCATGCGCCGACAGCAAGGCCAGCAGCACCTCGGTGTCCCCATGCCCCGCCCAGTGCCGGCCAGGGAAATACTGCCTCCTGAGCTCTTCATAATTGTATATCTCTCCGTTGAAAACCAACACGAAGCGCCCGTCGGGGCTCTGCATGGGCTGATGCCCCGCAGCGCTGAGATCAAGTATGCTGAGGCGGTTGTGGGAGAGCTGTACCTTATGTCCTGCCACGCTACCCGACCACTGACCAAAGTCATCCGGGCCCCGGTGGTGGAGCACTTCACGGGCCACAGCCCCAAAATTTCCTATACTGCCGGCCAGTCCGCACATAGCCTATGCCTTGATGGTTTTTATGAACGCTTCCTTCAGCCCACGGATCATCGCCTCCCCTGTAAAGCTCCTTTCGTAGCGTTCCCTGGAGGCATCTCCGAGGCGTTTCGCCAATCCAGGCTCCCGGACGAAGCGCTCCAGGGCTTCAGCCAGGGAGTCAGCGTCATGTTTTTCCACGAAGAAGCCGTTCACCCCTTCCTCGAGGCAGGAGGGCACTGCGGCATGGCGGGTGCTCAGCAATGGCAAGCGGTGAGCCATTGCCTCGATGAGGGCCCAGGGCAGGCCTTCGTTGGCGTACCAGGTAGGCAGGACAAAGACGTCAGCCTCCCGCAGCAGGAGATCTTTCTCAGCCCCGCTCACGGGCCCGCTGAGCTCGATGTGCAGCCCAGGATGGGCTTGCAGGAAGGCCCTGACTTCCTTTTCGGTGTCGCGCTCATTCCATCCCCCGGCCAGACGAAATGTCGCCACCGAGCCCTTGCTCTCCAATATCCTGGCTGCCTCCAGCACCTCCATCACACCCTTGGATCGGATGTAGTTGGAAAGGTAGAGCACGCGCAGCGGGCCAGGGCCGGGCCGGTGCCCCGGATCGGGGATGTCGAGGCCATTGGGCACGGTGAAGATCTTCTCTTCCGGAAGTATCCAGCTGAACAGGGGGCGTAGGTTGTCGGCCAGCACGATCTGCCCGTCAATCCGTCTATGGATGAAGCGCACGATGCAGCGCATGAGGGACGACGTCCCCTGGTACCAGTTCAGGAAGTTGCCCCCCCGCAGATGACAGAGGACCTTCCTCCCGAAGAGCTTGCTGATGAGGATGAAGCCGACATCGCGCAGATAGCCGACGTTGGTCTGCCCGGCAGGGATGTACACCAGGTCGGGCCAATACCTGAGGATGAGCCATTTGAGCTGCGCGTACTGCTTCACCGCCAGCCAGAGGTTCACCAGGTCCCAACGTCCCAGGGTATGGGTGTCGCGGTGGTCCGAAAGGTCAAGGTGTACCAGGCGGAAGTAGTCCTTCAACCGAGAGCCAAGGATTACCTGTGCGGCGAGTGCCGGGCCTATCCAGGGCGGGGGGAGCTTGCCGAGGAAAAGGACGACGGGTTTATCCCTGTGCCTGGCCATGGTCCTCCTTTCTGAAAAGAATAATCTCGTCGTTGCCCAGGGCCTGGCGGCGTGGGCTTTCGGGTGTGCCAAAGAGTCCCCGGACGATCTTACCCTTGCATTCGCCGCTCAGGTAACGGGACATGAACATGAAGGACACGATGGATCGGTAACGGTGGAGCTCCTGCATACCTTCCTCAAGGGCCCACTTCCTCAGCTGGCTGCCCCTGATACGGCTCAGGGGATAGGTCTCTTTGCCGGTCCAGCGCCGCAGCCGTCCCCAGGCGCTCACCACCCGGCTGTAAGCATGTTGGTCGTTGGTGTTCTGCAGCAGCAAATACCCCCCTGGGGTGCAGAGAGCGGCCAGTTTACGGAAGGCGTCCTCAGGGCGGATGACATGAGCCAGCATGCCCGTGCAAATGACCAGGTCGAAACTCTGGTGTGGAAGGTCGGCCTCCATGAGGTCGGCACGGAGTAGATGTACCCGTGATATTTCCTGAACGGGGATCTTTCCTTGGGCGATCTCCAGCATTTCTGGGCTGAGGTCGAGGAGGGTGAGCCGGCCGGTGTGTGGAAGCAGTGAGAGTCCGAGAGTCCCGTCGCCGCAGGCAAGGTCGATCACATGATGGAAGCGCATTCCGGCGGTCCAGTGTCCGAGGGCCTCATGGCGGAGGGCGGTGACGAAGTTGCGTTCGAGGAACACCCGGGTGTTTCCGAAGAAGCGGCGGACCTGATCCTGATGTGAGGGGAAGGGTTCAGGCATGGGGCTTGGGGCGGGTGGGCGGGCCTGCCGTGGCGCCGTGCCCGGCTGCTTCCCTTACCGCGTAGGCAAAGATAGCATAGAGCATGTAGAGCAGGGGCGCATAAAGGGTAGGCGTGAGGGTGATGGAATAGAGCAACAGCATCAGCAAGGCGCTGATGACCAGAAATCGGTCCCCGGGAACCAGCTGCCTTCGCAGACGGAAGATCTTCCAATGAAACAGAAGATAAAGGAAGAGCCCCAGCAAGCCGCTGTACATCCCGATGCGGATGTAATCGTTGTGCGACCCTCCCCCAGTGGTAAGGAACACCGGATCGTGCGGATTGAAGAGGGGCACGCTGAGGGCCTGGGACAAGACATCCCGGGAGGTGTAATAGTCCAGGTAGTACTGCCAGCGCCCATAGCGCCCGTGAAACAGCTGTTCTTCGTTCACTTCCCCGCTCAGGGCCTGGAATTCCTTTTCGAAGAGGGGGTTGACGTTCTCCTCGAACAACTGGTCCCCCTTGTATTGAAAAAGTAAAGCCGAAAGGAAGACCATGAACACGATGGGCAGGACATTGCGGCGGGTCAGGTAATAGATGAAGACGAAGGTGATGCCGCTGAAGACGATGAGGGTTGCGGCGTGGTTGATGCGCAGCAGGACCAGGAGTCCTGTGCCGAGGGCGAGCCCCAGGTTGACGACCCCCTTCATCGAAAGATGAAGTCTCCCCGCACCAAGTTGTCGGTAAGCCAAAAAGATAAGTCCGAAGGAGATGTACAACCCGTAATTGAACACATCCCCGAAATTACCCTGGTATCGGGTGAGTCCACGGCTTTCGGTAATGCGGATGGGGCCCAGGAAAAGCTCGTAGAAAAAGATGCCCAGCACTATGACCAGGGAATACATGAAGGTGCGGATGAGGCCTTCCAGATCATGCCGGCCGCGTACGAAGAGGCGGAGGAAGAAGTAAAGGTAGGCAGGCATGATGAACTTCAGGACATTGCTGAGGGTCACCAGGTTGGGGCCCCATAGAATGAGCATGGCTGCACTGATGACCAGCAGCATGGCTGCCCAAAGGCGGAATATCCGGTCGGTCGGGGTGACGGCCCGGTTGCGGTAGCGGAGCAGTGCGCTCAGGGCGAGGAGTGGGGACAGCACACCGACGATATACAGGGGCGACAGGAAGGGGGAGACATGCTTCAGATAATACAGGTTGTCGATCACCGGGCGCAGCAGTACCAGGTATATAAACCACCTGAGGGCCCAGGGCTTGGAACGCACCCAATGTTTCCATTCCCTGTGCTTCATGCTCCAGTATTATTTGCAACTGAATTATGGAGGATGGCCTCCAGAAATCCCCTGACCATGAGATGCAGGTTCGAGCGTTGTGCGGCGATGCGGAGGGAGGCTTCGCCCATCCGCCTCAACGCTGCCATATCCTGGGCGAGCGTGGGGATAGCTTGTGCGAAGGCTTCCGGACCGGATTCGGCCAGGATGATCCCATTGCAACCCTGTTCTACCATATCGGCTTCGGTGCCATCGGCCGACGAGAGCAGTACCGGGAGCCCGAAGCTGATGGCTTCGTTGAGCGCCAGCCCGCCTTTTCCCGGAAGCACGAAGAGATCGGCCGCCCTGAAAAAGCTCACCAACTTGTCCGGCCCATGAACTGAACCGCAGAAGGTTACCCTGTCCTGTAGGCCCAGGGCATGGGCCTGATTTTCCAGCTGGGAGCGATCCGGGCCATCGCCCACCAGCAGTAGCCTCCAGTCTTCCCATCCCCGGTTCAGCGCCAGGGAAAGGGCTTTGAGCAATACAGGGAGCCGTTTGGCCTCTATCATGCGGCCCACGAAGAGCAGGATAACGGCTGCACCGGCCCTAAGGCTGCGGCTGTGCTCCTGCAGGGCCTCCTCTTTCATCCACGTTTCGGTAGCACGGGCGATCCCGCTGCTGTCGGCAGCGTTGGGGGCGATGAAAACGGGCAGGTCCAGGCCGAGGGCTTCAAGGTACGACCGGGTGTGGCTTCCATAGCCGATGCAGGTGTCGGCTCTGCGGTAAAGGGCTTTGCGCAGGAACCGCCGCAGGCGGTTCCTCAGGCCGCTCTCGGGGGGCTCATGCCCGCTCATCCACCACACCAGGCGGAACCCGTGCCTCTGTCGCCAGGCCAGGGCCCACGAGGTGAGCAACCCCAGCCGGGGCTCGGCGATGACCACCGCAGGACGATGCGCCCTGAGCTGTGCAAACAGCGCCGGATGCCAGGACCACAACCCGGACGAGGGCCCTTTGCGCGGCATCTCTACCGCCCTGAAGTTTTGGATGAGTCCGGCATCCGGACGTACATCCTTGAGTTCCGTGGCCCCGCTGTAACACACGCGTAGCTCCACCTCCTCGCCCAAAGCATTGAGGAAGGGCAGGCGATAGTCGGGCAGCGACTCCTGAAATATCAGCACAGAAGGGCGCGCAGGCTGTTCCATGCTTAGCATCTGACGTTGAACACTTCTTTCCAGACCAGCACCGATAGCATTTTCCATACCTCATTGGAAGGTGTCCCTTGTCCCGGATCGCTGTGGACGGCCTTGAGCACGACCTCCCGATCGAACAGGTGGGGCCATTCGATGGAATGCAGGTATTCGAGGAGCTGAGGGCGGGTTGTTGTATGCCATTGGCGCTGAGGCGTGATGAAGCCTTTCTTGTCGGTACGCCAGGTGATCTCCGGCGGAAGACGGTGTTCCACGGCGCGGCGCAGGGCGTATTTGCTATAACCGTGGCGCAGCTTCAGGGCGGGTGGGAGGGCCAGCCCCAGCTCTACCAGGGGATGGTCGAGGAAGGGGACCCTGGATTCGATGGAAAAGGCCATAGAGTTGCGGTCTTCGTAACGCAACAGGTCATGCAGGCCGAAACGCATACTGTTCATGGATACTTCGTGCAGCCCACGTCCCAGGAAATCGGGCATGGTTTCTCCGGCGTAGGTCTTCCGGAGCTCAGCGCTGAGAAAACCGGTACCGAGACGGGCCTGTTTCCTCAGTCGGCGCTTCATCCAGGAGGGAAGGCGGTGGAAGGCGGCTGAAGCCAGGGCCGGAGCGGTGCGCAGCTCGCGGTGCGCCTTCAGTTCCTGCGAACGCGCCCTGAATTCGCCCAGCCTGAAGCTCAGCAGGAGTTCCAGCAGATAAGTGCCGGCATAGTTGTCGTAGCCCCCCAGCACCTCATCGGCACCCTGTCCGTCCAGCAGCACCTTCATGCCCTGTTTTCCGGCCACCTTCATCACTTCCCACTGGGCATACATGGAGGTGGAATGGATGGGGAGGTCCTGGTGCCAGATGAGCTTACGGAAGTCTTCCCAAAGCCTATCCCCGGCGGGCCAGGCATCATGTCCGGACACATTGGGGAAATACCCGTTCACCAGGGCAGCCCATCGGCTTTCATCGGCGGGATGTTCGCCATAACGGGCGGTAAAGGTGTGAAAACCGTCTTCCGATTGTGGCGCAGCCAGCGATACGATGGCCGAGGAATCCAGGCCTCCGCTAAGGCAGCTCCCTACGGGAACATCGGATCTCAGGTGCAGGCGTATGCTGTCGTCCAGGGCCTCGCGGTAGCGCTCAAGCAGGGCGCCCTCATCCTCAGGCAAGGCCAGTGTTTCCACGGCCTGACCGAGCGAATAGAATGGCGCCAGGGTATGGGCGCCATCCTTCAGGCTGAGGTGCAAAGAATGCCCGGGTTCCAGCTCCCTTATCCCAGAAAAGAGGGTGGAGCAGGGATCTTGCAGCGTGGGGAAGGCGAGGTATTGGTATACATGCCGATCGTCGGCCCCGGCCCTCAGCCCGGGGACCTCCAGCAGGGCCTTGATCTCGGAGGCGAAGCTGAGGTGGCCCTCATGCTGATGGTAGTATAGGGGCTTGATGGCAAAGCGGTCGCGGCTCAGGATCAGCTCGCACCGAGGGGCATCGTATATGGCCATGGCCCACATCCCCCGGAAGAGGGTAAAACAGCCTGTGCCCCATTCACGGTAGGCGTGTAGGGCCACCTCGGTATCTGTGCGGCTGTGGAACATATATCCCCTGGACTGGAGCTGCCGGCGCAGTTCCTCATGATTGTATATCTCCCCATTGAGCATCAGGGCGACGCCATCCCCCGCCTGCATGGGCTGGTGGCCGGCGGGACTGAGGTCGAGGATGGCCAGGCGGCGGTGGGCCCAGCCCAGGATGGCCGGAAACTCCAGGCAGGCCTGTTCGATGCGTTCGGCAGCCAGCACCCCTGGAGCGGTGCCCGGGCCGGAAAGGGGGCAGCTCATGCCGTCCCTGGTGAACAGCAGAAAACCTTCGTCATCCGGCCCGCGGTGGGCTAAGGACTCCGACATACGCAACAGGGCCTTCCTGTTGATGCCGCAACGATCGTAATATCCCGCAATGCCGCACATCCGTGTAAAGATAAGCAAGGAGATCAGAACTTCCTCAGCGGACAATGACCTCCCGGTAGGCCTTCAGCATGGCGGTATGCATCATGGCAATACTGAAGCTCTGGGCATGGCCTGCGGCCACTGCAGAAAACGCGGCCCTTCCCTGAGGATCGTGGTACCAATGGCCCATACGCTGCAGCAGGTCTTCCTCATCCTCACACACATCGGCGGGGCTTACGCCTTCCACGATTTCGGCCAGTCCGCCCCCATCCCTGAACACCAGGGCCGGCTTGCCCAGGGCCAGGGTCTCCACGGCCACCAACCCAAAGGCTTCATGATAGAACGGATACACGCAAAGGTCCATGAGCTGCTGCAGGGGCACCGGGTCGCTCACGGCGCCGGCAAAGGTGACCGACGAAGTCAATCCTTCCTTTCTGCAATAACTCTCCAGCTCCTCTCTTTCCGGGCCATCCCCCACAATCAGGAGATGCACCTGCCGTCCAACGCGGAACTGCCGGAAGGCCTCCAACAGCCGCATCACCCGCTTACCCCCGGCCAGGCGGGTGGTGGTGCCGATTACCAATCCCGGCAGACGGAGGTCAGAAGGAAGTTTCGACCTCCGCATGACTTCTTCAATATCTACTCCGTTGTATATCAGGCGTATATTGACCCCTTCCAATCCATACCTCCCGCGTGCAATATCTCCGGTGAACCGGGAATTGAAGGTGAGGAGGTCTACCCGACGGTTCAGGAAGCGGGACTGCAGCCACATATTGACCTTTTCGCTCCACCGCAGCTTACGGCCAAAGCCAAAATTGCCGTGTTCAGTATACAGGATCGGCTTACCGGCCGCCATGGCGGCCCGGGCAACGACAGGATTGTAGGAGTGCAGGTGGATCAGGTCGCAGCGTTGAAAAATGTGCTTCAGGCGAAGAAAGAGGACGGGCCTGACATCATACCCGCTGCGGAAGTCCAGGGTGTGCACCTCTGCTCCGGCCCTGCGGAATTCCTCGAGTAGGGGCCCCAGGGCCCGCGCGAACACCACCACAGGCCTGACCTCTCCCGAGGCAGCCTGGGCCCTGCCCAGGTCGAGCACGACCTTTTGTATCCCTCCCAGGCGGGCATCCCAGAGGATATGGGCCACACGTATTACACGATCCGCTTTCCCTTCAGCCATCCGTATTTTATCCTGTTCTTCCAGTGTTTCTTCTGAAATAAGACATAGGCCCTGATATGCGCCCCCCCAAGGGCCAATGCTCCGGCCCCAGACGAACCCATGCGTTCCAGGGCGGCCAGGGCGGCCTGGCGGTACTCCCTGCGGGCGAAGTTGAAGGCCAGTCGGGCAAAGGCCTCGCGAAGCCCGGGATCCCCTCCGGCATCCAGGATCTCCTGGTCGGACATTTGCTGAAGGCAGCCACGGTAAAAGCGGTCACTTTCTTCCTGATGGGCACGGTAGCGCTTCACGCTGACCTGGCGGGCGTGCACCCTGCCTTTGACCAGCACTTCGGGCACATGCACGAAGGGAATGGTGGCAGCCATACGGAACCAAAGGTCTACATCGGAGGTGAGGGGGATGCCCGTGTCGAACACCCCAGCCTGGCGGAAGGCGGAAGACGGCACGAGCATGGAACAGCCATGGTAGGGATTTTCCGTGATCAAACGGTACCTGAACCTAAGGGCATCGGCCTGCCGGATGCGTATGCTGCCCAAAGGTTCCCCCCCGGCCCCTACCGTCATCCAGTCCGAGTACACGACCACCCCGGGATTCCGGAGGGCCACCTGCATCTGTCGCGCGATCTTTTCAGGAAAATACAGGTCATCATGACTAAGCCAGCTGAACCAATCTCCCTGCATCCGTTCAATACCATAGTTCAGGGCTGAGGATTGCCCTCCGTTCTCCTTCCTGAAGTACCTTATCCTTTCTCCGTACCTCCTGCAGATCTCCCCGGTATCGTCCGTCGAGCCGTCGTCGACCACGATCACCTCCACCTGGGGCCAGCTTTGGGCCAGTGCGCTGTCGATAGCCTCACCGAGGTAGTCGCTGCCGTTGAAAACCGGGATAACAATGGACACCAGTTTGCCTTGGGGCTCCTGGCTCATGCTTCATCCTCCCTTTCCTCTGGCCCGGGCATATCGATGCCTTTCCAGCTGTTGCTCATTCCGGAGGTTCCCAGGATGAGGCGGAGCACCCGACGGGAAGTGTCCGGGATGCGGTATTCCGCAGGGATTTGCCGCGGCAGGTCCAGGGCGTGGGCATCCCGGGCCTGCTGAACGGCAGTGATGATGGTATCGGTATGGTAGCCGGTCAGGGTGATGGTCCCGGCATCAAGGGCCTCAGGACGTTCCATGGCCCTGCGTGGGCTTACCGCAGGGAAGCCCAGGATGGCCGATTCCTCGCTGATGGTGCCGCTGTCGGAAAGCACACAGGCAGCGTTCATCTGCAGCCATACGTAATCGAAGAACCCAAACGGAGGGACGAACCGCAGGCATTTGAATTCTTCCAGGCCCAGTCCCTGCAAGCGCTTGCGTGTACGTGGATGTGTCCCCATCACCACGGGCAGGCCGCTCTGCCTGGCCAGTTGAACGAGACTGTGCAGCAGTTCTTCCAGGTGCGCGGGATGATCCACATTCTCCTCCCTGTGAATGGATGCCAGGAAGTACTTTCCGGCTTCCAGTCCCAGGCGGTCGAGGGCCCGGGAAGCCTGGATGCCTTCCTTGTAATGTTCCAGCACCTCGTACATGGGTGATCCGGTAAGCACGATACGACGGGCCGGGTAACCTTCATGCAGGAGGTTGCGGCGGGAATGCTCCGTATACACCAGGTTGAAATCGGCTATATGGTCGATGATGCGGCGGTTGATCTCTTCCGGCACGTTTTCGTCGAAACAGCGGTTGCCGGCTTCCATGTGGTAGAGAGGGATCCTCAGCCTGCGGGCGATGATGCCTGCGATGGAGCTGTTGGTGTCGCCCAGGATAAGCACGGCATCGGGTTTTTCCCGCATGATGGCGCGTTCTGCCCCGGTCAGCGTCCGGGCCAGCAACTCTCCCAGGCTTCCCCCGCCCGCATCCAGGTAATGGTCAGGGGGATCCAGGCCCAGCTCATGGAAGAAGACCTTGCTGAGCGAAGGGTCATAGTTCTGTCCGGTATGCACCAGGATGTGGTGGGTATACTGCCGCAAGGCAGCGATGGTCCGGCTTAGCCGGATGATCTCAGGCCTGGTGCCCAGGATCGTCATCACTTTCAGTTTCCTCATCCCTGAAATATATTGCTACACTATCGATGGCCAGGTGTCTGCGTCCTCCGGGTCGTAGAACTCACTGCTCCAGAAAAGGGTCAGCAGGTCCGTGTCGCCGGTGTTCGTTATGCTGTGCGTATACCATACAGGCATATCCACCACAGAGGGCTGATCCCCGTTCACATGGATCGCAACGACCTCCTCCTGATCTATCCTCCTCAGCCGGATCAGGGCTTCGCCCTTCAGCACACAAAACCTTTCTACTTTCCTCAGGTGAAAATGGTTACCGCGGGTTATTCCCGGTCGGGTGATGGAGAAGAAAACCTGCCCTCCCCGACCGCTGCGTACCACCTCGGCCAGGCTGCCGCGCAGGTCGCGGTGGACCTGGAGCGGCAAAGGATAGGATGGCAAGGGGATAAAACTGCGGTAGGTATTGAAGAGGGCCAGTTCGAAAGGGGTTGGCAGGGAGGGGATCTCATAACGCCCGCTATAGCTTTCGTGAAAGCCCCGGAGCATTTCCAGCAGGGTGCTCACCCGCAGGGTCCTGATTGCGGGAATCCTGCGTTCCGGGTCATGGACCGGATGCAGGATCAGTGCATGAAGCTCCCTGATCACATCCAGCATGGGGATGAAGGCCACCTCGGCATCCAGCAGGATATGGGGCTCTTCCCCGGTATGCAGTTGGTGGCAGAAGGTAGTGACCACCGAGTGATAATAGGGTTCTCCGAAAGGCCCGAATACATTAGGGATGATCAGACCACAGCAGCGGGTGCCGTGCTGCATGGCCCAGTCGGCCAGGACAAGGCGCGCCCAGCGTTTGGCCCTGGCATAAGGCGTGTCCTTCTCTTCCTGCACCGAACTGGTGAACACTATGGCCGGCCTGGCCTGGGTGCGGTGCAGCGACTCCAGCAGGCGGGCGCTGACATCCCGGTTCCTGGCTTCCACATAGGCCGGGTCGGGGTGGCGATTGACGGCAGCCAGGTGCACAATTACGTCACAGGACAGCACGAAAGCATCCATGGCGGAGGGTTCGTCGAACCATTCCCTGATAAATTCCACCACCTGTATGTCCTCTCCGAAATATCCGAGATACCTGCGCAGGTGGCTCCCGATGAAGCCGCTGGCCCCGGTTATGCCGACCCTGATCATGCGGAGAGAAAATGTTCGACGGTTAAACGAAGGCCTTCCTCCATGCTGAATTCAGGCTGCCAGCCCAGCAGTTCCCTGGCTTTCCCTATGGCGGCACGGGTCTCCGGGATCTCGTTTTCCCGTATTTGCCCACTGAAAATCACCTCTCCTTCGCCCGGCATCATGGAGGAGAGCAGGGAACATACTTCCCTGACCGAATAGCTGATGCCCGAACCGATGTTAACAACCTCCAGGCCCTGGAAAGGCAGGCGTATGGCGGCCATGTAGGCATTTACCATGTCGTCGATATAGAGATAATCACGGCGGGGTTCAGGATCCTGCAGACGGACGGTCCCGCTGCTCCATTGCTTCAGGAAAGATGGTAAGAGGAAACGCTCATCCTGGCCCGGGCCGAAGACATTGAAGGGCCTGAAGATTATGACCGGCACGAGCCCCGCCTGGGCATAGACGCGGCACAGGGCCTCTGCAGCCTGCTTCGAAAGGGCATAGGGATGTGGTGCAGCCAGCGGGTGTTCCTCGTCCACCGGGAGAACCTGAGGTACCCCGTAGAGGTAGGTGCTGGCGAGGATCATGCGGGCCCCGCGTCGCCGGCAGGCCTCGAGGACCTGCAGGGTGCTGCCGGTATTGGTTCGAAGGAATGCTCCCGGATCCTTCAGGGAGTCGGGGATATAGGTGCGGGCCGCAAGGTGCACCGCAACGCGGAAATCAGGGAAGTCGTCCAGGGCCCCCCCCAGGCTGAGGTCATGCCCCAGCCGCAGGTCGGCACCCACGACACGGTAACCTTCGGATTCCAGGCGGCGGCAAAGGGGACTTCCGATGAACCCCTCGCTCCCGGTCACCAATACATCGGCCGCAGCTGTGGGGTTCGTTTTCTTATCCATTGAAATGCCGGATATAGTCTTCCTGGGCCTTCTCGAAATCGTCCACCTTACCAATGTCGAGCCAGTATTCGCTCAATTCATACTTGCTCACCGCTACGCCAGCGGCCAGCATGCCCTGGATAAGCTCGTCCATACCAAAGGCCTGTCCATCTGGGATGCGCCGCAGTATGGAGGGCTTCATCACATAAATGCCGGCCAGGATCCAGGTTATAAAGTCAGGTTTCTCTTCGATACGTGTCACCCGGTCCCCGTCGAAGGAGATGTTGCCGAATCGGAAGGGGAAGATTTCCTTCTTGATGGCGATGGTAAGGTCGGAGTCCTGTTCGAGGGCAAAACGGTATAGCCGGCCCAGGTCGACAGAGCTGAGGATATCCCCGTTCATCACCAGGAAAGGCTGGGTAAGCTCCTCCCTCAACAGACTGAGGGGGCCTGCCGTACCCAGGGCCGATTCTTCCTTGCTGATGCGCAGCCGGACGCCGAGATTGCTCCCGTCGCCGAAGAATTGCGCGATATATTCCGATTTGTAGTTGGTGGCCAGGATGATGTCGTCAAAGCCATAGGCCTTGAGGTGTTCGATCTGGATCTGAAGTATGGCCTTTTCCCCGATGGGGAGCAGGGGTTTGGGGATCACTTCGGTAAAAGGCTTCAGGCGGTTTCCCAATCCTCCTGCCAGGATCACAGCTTTCATGGTCTACGAGCGTGTACGAGTGTGCTCTCAAAGGTAATCATTTCCCGTTGGCCCCGCTGAGCCCGCGGCATAGCGCGGCATAGTCGCGGGCCACACGCCCTGCTTCAAAACGTTCCTGGGCCGTATTCCGGGCGTTACGGCCCAGCTCATCCTGTAAGCGGTCATCCCCAAGCAGCTGCAGTATGGCCCCCGCCAGCCGTTCCGGATTCCGGGGAGGGACCAGCAGGCCGTCCTGCCCGTCCTTCACCATCGCAGGGATCCCATCCACTTCGGTGGCCACCACAGCCTTGCCCATGGCCATAGCCTCGGCCAGGCTGAGTGGCGCGGTATCGGCATGGGAAGGATAGATGAAGAGGCGGGAAGCCTTCACCAGCTCCAGTACCCTGGCATGGTCGTCCTGGCGCCCGGCCAGGAAGCAATGGCCGCTCAGGCCAAGGTCGGCGATGCGGGCGGTGAGATGGTCCAGATAGGTGGCACTGTCGGCGGGCCCCACCAGGCACAGGGTGGTTTCCGGCCGCGAACGGCGCACCAGGGCCAGGGCCTCCATGAGGTCTTCCACTCCTTTACGCTCGATCAGGGTCCCTGAAAACGCGAGGTCCCAGCGCAAGGGTACATCGGGCAAGGTAAAGGTGAGCGGGTTCACGGGATAAAAGAGGGCATGAAAGACGGCGGCAGGGTTCTCCTGGAGGATGCTGTCGCAGACGTGGGGCTGGGCGGTGATGAAATGGGGAATGCGCCGGAACAGGGCCTTCTCATGGGCAATGAGGTTGGAAGCCACCCTGTCGGCCTGATCCCGGTAAATCACCTGCATCAGGCCCTGTACCCAGAGCAGGACCGGTATGCCCAGGTCCAGGGCCGCATCGGTGAAGGTATGCTCAGCGCCGTGAATGGTAATGATGTCAGGGGCGATGCGCCGCAGACGGGTGCGGATCTTCATACGGAGCACCCGCCTGGCCTGAAGGCGGAGCAGCTTGCCCCAACGTCCGCCTACGCCTTTGCCCGAAGCCATCGAAAAGGCATAGACGTTAAGCCTGCCCGACCTGAAAATGGCATCGACAGGGATCATAGGAGAAACGGTGAGGATATGCAGCTCCGCATCGCTTTGTTCTTCCAGCGCGGCGGCCAGCTCATGGATCCATGTGGCGGGATGGGCCTGATATGCGCTCAGGTCCAGGGCGATCTTTCCCCTGAGATGTTCCAGGGAATAGTGGCAAAGCCATGCAATCTTCAGCCCCTTGTTCTCCATGAGATAAAGATAGCGTGAATGCTGAGGGTAATGAGCACGATGTTGGGGACCAGGGATCCCATGTACAGGCGGTCACCTTCCCCGAAACTGATTCCGGAACTTCCGATCACCAGGAGGCTGAGGAAGGCGGGTAACCACATCGCTCTAAGTTTGTTCCACTGTTTCCTGGCCACCCGGAAAGCCATCAGTGCCGCCACCGCGGCCAAAGCCAGGGCCATCGCCTGGTTCCACCGCAGGCTCAGCCAGCTGAGGCGGTTGTGATATACCGGATAGTTTATGGCATGAGAGTAGTTCCATACGTTGTCCCTGACATTCCCGGAATATATTTTCAAACTGGACTCCGGATGGGCAGCCAGGTAGCGGGCAGCCCCGGGCCGGTCCATGTCACGGGTCCTGAGACGGGCCTGCTCCAGGGTCCCCCCTTCTTCATCCATCACCACCTGGGCCAACAGATGGTTCCTGAAGGTGCCGCTGCCGATGCGCGAAATGAACAGGGCATCGTAACGCGCCTCCATCATTCCCAGCTGCAGCAACACTGGCAGCGACATCAGCAGGGCCAGGCCGGCAAAGGAAAGCCCGTGCCTTCGCACCATGGGGAATACCATGGGCAGCAAGAGCAGGAACAGCAGCACGAACACCGGGCGCACCACGCTGAGCATGGCCGCCAGGGCGATCATCAGGAGCAGCTTACGGGAGTTGTCCGCCCTTCCCTGCCATACCAAAAGAAATGCGGCCACCAGGGCGGTGGTGAGCACCTCGGTCAGGCCATGCAGGCTCAGGCTGATGAGGCCGGGGTGGCTGGCCAGCAGCAGGGCGCCCCCCATGGCCAGCAGGGGGGGCATTTCCATGCGCTTCAAGAGGATCCAGGTGGCATTCACGGCAAATATCCAGGCCGCCATCTGAAAGGCCCAGAAAGCGAGCATGCCTCCTCCTGTTAACAGCGAGAGCAGCAGCGGGAAAAGGAAAGGCCGGTACTGGAGCGGGTCATAGGCTGTGAAATCCCCTGGTATTCCTCTCAGCATATTTCCCGCGGCCAGGTAGCTCCGCGCATCCATGGTGGCCAGCACCGTGGTGTCCAGCGACCCGGGCCAGCCCAGGGCCCACACGATGGCAAAATATATTGCCAGGGCGAAAGCGTTAAGGACCAGGTGACCGGAAACAACAATACCACGGATGCTGCTCATGCCTTAAGGGTTTTAAGGATCAGTTCGGTGGAACGGGCCACCGTTTCCCAGGCGTAATGGGCCCGGGCATAGGCGGCCAGCTCATTTCCCCTGGCATCCTGCTCGGCCACCAGGGAAGCCAGTTGTTCCGCGGCTTCTGCAGGTCTTACAGAGATCGTCTCAAGGAGGCCGGGGAAATAACCCGTGGGGTTCAGCGGCCGGTGAAGGGCCAGGGCCACACGGCAGCCGCAAGCCGCGGCCTCCAGGATGGCATTGTTGGCCGTCAGGCGTTTCAGGGGGAGAAAGAGCACTCGGCTGCGCTGCATAAGGTCCAACAACTGGTCGTCGGACAAGCCCTCGCGGCAGCTCACCCCCGGAAGGTCCTTCAACAGGGCGAGGTTTTCGGGCAGCGCCACCGCGGTGACCCTGAGCCCGTGGCCTGCCGCATCCAGGGCCCGGAACACCTGCGCGGCCAAAGGGAAGTCTCGTAGCCAGTTGCCCAACATCAGGATATCATTGTCGCGTTCGCCTGCAGCAGGACGGAAACGGCTGACCTCAACCCCATGAGGGATGAAGGTCATGGGAACCTCGGGCAGCACCACGGATATTCCTTCATACATATCCTCCGAAACGAGAATGGCATGGTCCAGCCCCTGCATCCTGCCCAGGATGCGGGGATGCAGGCGGTAGAGGTCCTCTGCCGGGAGGTGCAGGGTGGCCACGTACCCGTTCTCTTTTCCCCAGGGTACCGAGTGGAACACCACTCCCGTTTCAGGATACGCGAAGTGTATCACGCTGTCGCGAAGGAAGGCGCAGCGCCAGCGGGCATAGACCCGGAAGGAACGGTAGAACAGCTGCAGCGGATCGCAGAGGGTATAACGACCGATTTTCAGGGGTCCCCTCCGCTGCGCCAGGCGATGGAACCAGCGGAAAAACAGCATGCGGTCGGTGTGCAGCACCCGGTCGTAGCCCACATGCCGGGCAATGCGGTCATAACCGGAATATTCCCCGTGATGGGGGTAACTGAACCCGATGAATACCACCTTGCCCCTCATCGCATTAGGCTTATCAGTGATTCGCGGAGCAGCCGTAAGGCCAGCCAGCGGAGGAGCAGGACAAGCCCGGGGATGCTGAGGCTGTTGCGTATCGGGGCCCAGGCATAGGCCGGGGGAAAGCGGTGGCCTTTGGGACGCAGCATCAGCCAGTGTTCGCCCAGCCATGCCATGCGCAGGGCCAGGGGCATCCGCAACTGCGGCGCCTCCCTGGCCATTTCCTTCAGCCAGTTCAGGTATTGGAGACAGGCTTCGATCCTGAGCTTTCCGTTTTTCGGGCGAATATCCGCGGAAATATTGAATCCACTGTTACGCCAGCCCACACCACCACCTTGCAGGGTAACCAGCCCGCCCCGCAGGCCGAAGCGGATCCAGGCAGCGTCGTCGGCGCACCAGGCCTGGGGAAAGGAAGGAAAACCATAAGCATCGAAGGAAGCCCGGGAGAAGATGAACTCATTCACCGAACTCAGCAAGCGGAACCCCAGGCGCTGCCGGAGGTACCCGGCGGCGTCCAGATGAGGGGGCCACGCTCCGGAACCTGTGACAGTATGGCCTTCCGCGTCGATCATTTCCATGGGGATGCGGTATACGCAGCCTTCGTCCAGACCGCCTTCGCCCGCCTTTCGCAGTAAAGCTTCCACACTACCCGGCCGCATGACGTCGTCATCAGAAAAGAGCCACACCCAGGGCTCGCCCTGAGTGGCCCGGATGCAGCGGGCCCAATGGCCTGCCAGGTCGTATTGGCCCAAGTTCTCCGGGAAACGGTGGTAGCGCAGGGCCATGCGATCTGACCATCGTTGAACGGCCTCATGCACAGCCTCCGGACCTGCATCGTCGAAAAGATAGATGCGGTAAGCCCCAGGGGCCTGGGCTGCCAGGGAAGCCAGGGTTTGGTCGAGGAAGTCAGGCCGGTAGGCCAGCACCACGATCGCCAGGAGAGTACTGTCCGCAGCGGAGGAAGCCATAAGTGCAGGTTCTGGTTCCGGAGAAGGCCGGCACAACCCACGAGCCCCTGTCATGGGTGCCTGGTGGCCCTGTACCGGAACGTCAGCCGGAGGACCCGAAAATACGAACAAAATACGACCCCGCTGCGTCGGGTGAAGGGACTGGCCTACCAGGGCGGAGGACAGTGGTCCTCGGGATCAATGCCCTGGTGGAGGGCCCGGTGCGCCTGATGTGACCCGCCATGGATGGTTCCCTGGCGTACCGCATTCAGGAAGGAATCTACCGCTTCCATATCACCCCTGAAAAAAGCACCCTGTTCCTGAAGGAACCTGGCCCTGACGGCCTGTGCATCGAAGGTATCCCGGGCCTTCAGCAAGGCTGCGGCCAGCAGATCTTCCCGGTTTTCATAGACGATGAAATTATCCGTGTAACGCCCAAGGCCTGGCAGGTGTATGTCCTCCTTGATGGAATGCGAATACAGCCAGCTGGGGTAAGGACTGAAGATCAGGCTGCCACAGGCCTGGAGCTCGCAGATGGGAAACCCGAAGGACTCCAGGAAGGAGACGAAGTAGGCCCCGCTGTTGCGGTAAATGGCGCGGATATCCTTGATTGAATAGTTACCTGACAAGGTTGTATAGGGTATACCGGTCTTCGCCAGCACCCTGAGCACCAGCTCGCGCTCCGCTTCCTTGCCTTCACGCGGGAAGTCCAGGAGCACCCTGAAGCCTTCCTGCGCCGGATAAAGACTGCCATCATCCAGGTCCATGCCGATCACGCTGAGCGGCTGCGCCTCCCGGGGCAGGGGCTGGGGAGTGGAGGCGGTCACCATCAGGTAATGATCGTAGCGTTCCAGCCCAAAAGCCAGGGTGCCCAGCCCGTCCACGAAATACTCCCGGTAAAGTCCTCCCTTGCCGGCCACCGGGAGGTAGGAATAATTGTACTGCACCACCGGCACCTCAGGCCTCAGGGCGCGGAAACGTTCTATCCCGCTGAGGCGGTCCCGGATGAAAGCGTAGGGGTTGTTGGCCACCACCACCAGAAGATCGAAGTCCTTCAGCCACCGGAAGAAGGCGTCCTGGCGGGCTTTTTTGCGCAGCCGGTTGATGTTGGCACTGAAGAAGCGGGGGAGATCCCCCTGGTAGGGTTTGGGTTGGTAGCTGAAGTCGAGGAGGTCGAGCCCGTCATATCGCACCCCGGCTTTCACCCCCGCCCGGGCGAACATACGGCCGAGCCCTTCCGCCAGGGGCTTGTAAAAACTGTTGAGGTCGTTGGTAAGTATGGCGGCCTTCATCATCAGGAATGCTATCCCCGGCTCATCTTCCGGATGAGGGCCGCTACATAGGGCGGGGTGAGCCCCCGGACCCAGCGTTTCAGGGCATAGGCCCTCCGGGCCGAATGCCTTTGCTCCCTGCGACGGTCTTCCCCTTCCAGCTCACGGTCGATGCGCCGGCACAAAGCATCCATGTCAATATGCCCGTATTCCCATGCGTTCCTCTCCTTGTGTTCGGCTTCCAGCAGCTTAGCTTTCTCAACGAAGGTATAGAAGCTGAACAGCCAGCTGTACAGGGCGCCAAACTCCCTTTCTTCCTTGTATGCCAAGGTATTGAAAATGTGGTCAAACCGCTCCAGGGGATCATTCACCAGGGCTTTCAACCCGGGGGTTGGCAGGGATTGGTCGAGGAGCCCGCCGGAGCCCTTGCGCTTCAATGCTTCCAGGTCGAGGTCGGTATAGCGGTTCAGTATGCCCAGGAACTCACTGACGGAAGCAATACCATAGTGGAGCATGGGATAACGCATAAAGCCCGCCTGGCCTTCGTAGCTGAACCGCCAGTTGTGGAGGTCGTCCCGGGAAAAGGCAAAGTCCTTCCGGCGGAAGAGCCGCAGCTGGTAGTTCCAGTGCTCTTTGCGGAGGTACCAGTGACCGAAGAACATATTGACCATGGGCAGGTGATAAACCGGATGTTTCCCAGTAGTCATGGCCTGCCGGATCTCCTGCTGAAGGGCGGGAGGGAAGAGTTGGTCGGCATCCACCCAGAGCTCCCAGTCGGTGGTGAGGCGTGCCGAACCTTCCCTTCTGATGTTGTCGGCGTATACTCCTGTACGTATGGGGAAAACCTTGTCGGTATATTCGCGGCAGATCTCCAGGCTGTGGTCAGACGAAGCTTCATCCACGGTAACCACGATTTCATCGCAGAACTGGCGCAGGTTCTCAAGGTGCTGCCTGAGGATGCGTTGTTCCTCGTTCTTTACGCTGAGGTTGGCGCCCAGCGTCATTGCCTTGCCTTGCGCAGTCATCGTTCGGCCCTCCATCGACCTGGCAGGTACACCCTTACATTTCCTGGGTATATGGTGGTACGCGAAGGCCGGCCTCCCTGTACCATGCTGAACCCCAGGGCGTCTTCAATCACGTCGAAGTCCTCGGCAAACTTCTCCAGGCCTGCGGACCAGGCATAACGGCCCGGTGCCAGGAAAACCTCCGGGAGCTGCACTTTTACCAGGACCTCATCTCCCGGCATTCCTGAGAGCCTGAGCCCTTCGTCATGGTTCAGCAGATGGGTGATGCGCTCACCGGAGGCATTCCGGAGGCTGAGCCCGAGGTCCAGGTCATCCACCTTCTCATTGAAACGTATCCTCATGCAGATCAGGAGGTCGTCGCCCATGCGGAACTCCGTCAGGGGGCCGAGTTCAGGATGCGAGAGCTCCCAGGAGAGGAATTCCACCTTACGGTTGCCATGTCGGTGGATGTATCCGTTGCCCGGGATTTCGCTGAGGCTGAGGTAGCGCGAGATGGCCTCTTCAGTAGCCCCATCGGCGACAATACGTCCCGCCTCCAGCAACACCACCCGTTCACAAAGCTGGGCCACGGCACCCATGTTGTGGCTAACGAAGAGTACGGTACGGCCCATGCGCGCCACTTCGCCCATCTTTCCGAGACATTTGCGCTGGAAAGCGGCATCGCCCACGGCCAGCACCTCGTCCACGATCAGCACCTCGGGCTCCAGATGGGCCGCCACGGCAAAGGCGAGACGGACATACATCCCGCTGCTGTATCGTTTCACCGGGGTGTCCAGGAATTGTTCAACCCCGCTGAAATCCACGATCTCGTCGAACTTTCGGCGGATCTCCGCCCGGCTCATACCCAGGATGGTGCCGTTCAGGAAGATGTTTTCCCGGCCGGAAAGCTCCGGATGGAAGCCCGTTCCTACCTCCAGTAGTGAGGCCACCCTTCCATGTATGCTGAAATGGCCCCGGGTGGGATAGGTAATGCGCGAGAGGAGCTTGAGCAGCGTCGTCTTCCCTGCCCCGTTCCTCCCGATGATGCCCAATACCTGACCGCGGGACACCTCCAGGTCTATATCGCTCAGCGCCCAGAACAGCTCGTATTCACGATCCGTGGACAGCAGCTTCCGCAATCCGCCAGCCAGGCTGCCCCCCAGGGTCCTCTCCTTACGGTGGCCTATCCTGTAACTCTTGCTGAGCCCCCAGACCTGTATTGCGCTGTCCTGTTTCATACGATGTCTGCCATAGTCCTTTCCATACGCCGGAACCAATAAAGCCCGGCCACAAATACGAAACCCATCGTCAGATAAGAGATCCAGGCATAGCTTGCCGGAGGGGCTCCACCCAGCAACGACCAGCGGAAGCCTTCCACCGCCCCGGCCATGGGATTCAGGTAATACAGCACTACGCCCCATTCCGGCAACCGGGATACCACCATCTCTGCGGGGTATGCGGCCGGGGTGAGGAAGAGCCCGAACTGCACCATGAATGGGATGACATGCTGCAGGTCACGGTAGCGTATCGTAAGCGCGCTCATCCAGATGCCCATGCCCAGGGAAGAGATCAGGGTGACAAGGAGGAAAAAGGGGAATGCCCACAGATTGGCGGAGAACGGGAAGCCATACCACAGCATCATGGCCAGGATGAGCAGCAGGGAGATGGCGAAGTCAACCAGGCCCACGATGGCCTTGGAAAGGGGGATGATGAGCCGGGGGAAATAGATTTTCTGTATCATACCCTGGGCGCTGATGATGGAATTGCCGGACTGGCCCAGTACAAAGGCGAAATAGCTCCAGGCCGTCATGCCGGCCATGGCATACAAGGGATAGGGGATGCTTCCTGTGGCGATTCCGGCGGCTTTGCTGAAGACGAGGATGAACACCACCAGCATGGCCAGGGGCTGCAACAGGGCCCAGGCGAAGCCCAGGTAGGTTTGGGCATATCGCACCCGGTAATCGCGGTAGGCCAGGACCCACAGCAGGTCACGGTATTCCGCGATCTCCCGCAGCCCGGCCAGCAGTGGCCAGCGGCCGGCTTCCACTTTTATGGTCCTTTTTATTCCCATCGGTTGCGCTTTCTCAAGGGAGGCGGTATTTCAGAAAATAGGCCCCGGATCTTCCGGCCTTCTCCGGGTTCCGGCGCTCCCAGTCCGCGTTCAGCCGTTGGTAGTCGGCCTCCCGGTGGATACGGGTGCCTATGCTGAAACTGAAGAGGGTACGCGAGAATTTCCGTTTGAAGGCCAGCAGGGGGTCCTGGTCCGACGCACTCAGCCCTCCGCCCAGGTGCATCCACAGGCAAGCCCGTTGAGTGGCCTGGCGTATCCCTTCGTCCAGGAGCACATTGGCCACCGGCAGCATGTTGAAATTCGTATCCCTTGCCGCCAGGTGGTAATGGGCCATGTTCCCGTGACAGAGGAACAGGGCACCCCCCACCACCTGGTCGCGGGAACGGGCCAGCAGGAGATAACGCTCCCCCGGCGGCAGGGCATAGGCCGCGCTGAAATAGGCATCGGGCCAAAGAAAGAAGTCTTCCGCCCCGCGCTCTTGCATCAGCTGACGGTATAGTGCGGCAAAGGCATGGTACTCCGCCAGGCTCCCTGCCTCCTCCACACACAGCCCTTCACGGGCAGCCCTGCGGATCTCGTTCCTGTTGTTGGTTGAGTAGCTCTCATTCCACACCTTTTCATAACCCTGGGACAGGTCCACCCCTACGGTGTTCCGTTGCCTGTATACGCTCAGGTAACCCTCCGAAAAAGCGGCATTATCGCTCAGGGGATGAAAACGCGTGAACTCGGCAACTATGCCTTCCCGTTCACAGTAATGGCTGAACTGATGATGGAAGGCCTTTTGGAAATCAGTATCGTATTTCCGGCAGCTGACGCCATTATAGCCGTAAGCGCCCTGAAGGTCGGAGAGCCCTGTCCCGGGGATGGCTTGCTGAAGGAAGGGGTAGTAGGCTTCCATTCCGCGGTGGACAAAGTGAAAGCAGCGTGCTTCCCCACCCTGGACCAGGGTGCTCATGGCATAATATGCTGATGTGTAATAGATGTCGGCCAGTTGTTGCCCCGCCTCTTCCCATGCGCCCCCCGGAAGGATGATCCTGTATTCCATGGCCGGGTCTTCAGAGGATGGGACTGCTGGGAAGGTTGACCAGGCGCTCGTAGACGTCCATGGTGACCGGCAGCGGCTCCTGGTACTGCCGCTCAGGGGCGCCGGCATGCTCCTGCAGGTGCATGGGCTGCCAGGAGGGGCGCACCCCCAACTGAGCCCGGGTAGCGTATTCCAGGAAGGCATCCCGCTCGGAGCGGTCGCGGAAAAAGACCCCGTTCAGCCAGTGGTTCCATTGGCAGCCTTCCGGTTCCTCCAGGGCCTGCGCTCCAAGTTCCCTGAAGAAGGTCCGGTACCTTGCACCTACCGCTCGCTTGCTGTCCAGGCGCGCCTGCATGCCGGCCATCTGGGCCAGGCCAAGGGCTGCATTGATGTTGGGCATACGGTAGTTGAACCCGGTGCCATCGTGGATGTACTCCCATCGATGAGGTTGCTTCGATTGGGTGCTCAGGTGCCTGAGCCTTAGGGCCAGCGCCTCGTCATGGGTCAGGACCATGCCCCCGCCCCCGGTCGTGATGATCTTGTTGCCGTTAAAGCTCAGCACCCCCGCCACACCCAGAGTCCCGGCATGCTTTCCTTCACGGAAGGTGCCCAGGGCCTCGGCAGCATCTTCCACCAGGGGGATTCCAAAGGCATTGCAGCAGTCCAGGATTTGCCCCGTTTGCGCAGGCAGTCCAAAGGTATGTACTGGCAAGCAGGCGGCCACCCTCAATCCTGACGACTTCTCCCTGAGCGTCCCTTCGGTGTCCCTGAAGCTGCGATGTCGTAGCCACTCGTCCAGGTGGGCAGGCGAAAAGGCCCAGGTACCGGCCTCAATGTCGAGGTAGCGGGGGATAGCCCCGGTATAGCGGATGGCATTCACTGTGGCGGCGAAGGTGAGCGCCTGAGTGAGCACCAGATCGCCAGGTCCGATGCCCAGGGCATGCAGGGCGAGATGCAGGGCGGCGGTGCCATTCACGGTGGCTACAGCATAGGGGGAACCGGTGTACCTGCACACCGTCTCCTCAAATGCGGCAACCTCCAGCCCCGTGCTGGCTACATGCGTGCTGCGCAGGCAAGCCAGGAGGGCTTCTTCCTCCTCATGCCCGAAGACGGGCTCATGCAGGGGAATGAGCTCCCTGTTCGGGTAAATCTCCCGGATGAACCGGACGATCGGTTCAAACGGTGTAGGCATCGGATTTGTATCGTTTGGGGTCCGTATGGCCTGTAAACCAGGACAGGGTTTGGTCAAGGCCTTCCTCCAGACTGATCGAGGGTTGCCATCCTGTGAGGCGGAGCAACAGCCCCGGATCCCCCAGCAGACGGTCCACTTCGCTGTGTTCCGGGCGCATGCGCCGGGGGTCGGTCACCACAGGGGTCCCCGGCCGGAGCCGCTCCACCAGCCGGCGGGCCAGGTCACCCACCGAGACTTCCTTTCCAGTGGCAATGTTTACCTCCCGGCCTACTGCTTCGGGTGCTGTAGCCAGGCGCAGCAGCCCTTCCACGGTATCATGCACAAATACCAGGTCGCGCGTGGGGTGCAAAGCCCCAAGTTCCACGCTGGGCCTGCCATCGAGCAACTGGGTGATGATGGTGGGGATGATGGCCCGGGCCGACTGCCGGGGCCCGTAGGTGTTGAACGGGCGGGCGATAGTGACGGGCAGGCCGAAGCTGAGATGGAACGACATGGCCAGGGCATCGGCCGCGATCTTGCTGGCGCTGTATGGCGACTGGGCCTGACGGGGATGGTCTTCGGCTATGGGCACGGTGAGGGCGCTGCCGTAGACCTCGGAGGTGGACGTGACCACTACACGCCCGACCCCGGCGCCCAGCGCGGCCTGCAGTATGTTCAGCGTGCCCAGGGCATTGGTGTCAAGGTAGCTGCGCGGGGCCTCATAGCTGTATGGGATGCCGATAAGGGCCGCCAGATGGAGGACCAGGTCCATGTCCCGGCAGGCCCTGGCGGTGCTCTCCGGATCACGTACATCGCCCATGATCACTTCTATGTTGCGACGCACATCTTCAGGGACTTCATCCAGCCATCCCCAGTACCCGAAGGCATTGTAATACACCATGGCCCTCACCCGCGCGCCTTCGCGGCAGAGGCGCTCGGCCAGATGACTTCCGATGAAGCCATCGGCGCCGGTGATCAGGATACGTTGGGATTGGAATGCCATCGCGGTAGAGCTTACGGCCAAAGGTAGAAAAAAGCGGTTCACCCGGGGCATCCTGAAGGAAAGCCGGAGCCAACGGGACTGCATAAACTGCAGCCCTTACTCCAGGCGGATCCGTGGAAGGATAAAGTCCACCAGCTGCCGCAGGCACTCGTCCACGCCCTGTTCGTGGGTGTGCACGGTAAGGTCAGGATGCTCCGGGACCTCGAAAGGGGAACCCACGCCGGTGAAATCGGCAATCTCCCCCCGGCGGGCCTTACGGTACAGGCCCTTGGGGTCCCGGTTCTCGCACACCTCCAGGGGGGCATGGATGAATACTTCCAGCAGGTCTTCCCCGAGGATCTCCCGGGCCAGGCGGCGCATGGCGTTGGTGGGGGTGATGAAGCAGTTGATGGTAATCACCCCGCTCTTCAGGAATAGACTGGAAACCTCCGATACCCTGCGGATGTTTTCTATACGGTCGTCCAGACTGAACTGCAGATTGCTGTTGATCCCGTGCCTTACAATGTCCCCATCGATCAGCTGGGCCAGGAATCCCAACTCCAGCAAGCGCTGCTCCAGGGCCAGGCCCAATGTGGTCTTTCCGGCCCCGCTGAGGCCGCCGAGCCAGATGACCCGGGCACGCTGTCCCAGCATCCGCTCCTTCGCTTTTCTGCTATGCCCGTTGTCCCCTTCCCGGGACAGGAAACCGGCAGGTATATCGTTCATCGGACGGGTGTGATGTAATTCCTGGATGTAAAGCCGGGTCTAAGATATGGCAAACACTGCTACATGGAGCAGGCCCTTCAGGGCAGATGGCCTACACGATCATGCCCGCACCCACCGTCTCGTTGGTTGCCTCGTCCACCAGGATCACGCTGCCCGTAATACGGTTGGTGCGGTAAGGATCGAAGAACAGGGGCTTGGTGGTTCGCAGACTGACCAGGGCGATGTCGTTCATCTTCATGCTGGTACCGTCCTCAATATGGTCCAGGGTGTTCACGTCCACCTTGAACTTGATCTCCTTCACCAGGCATTTCAGCTGGCGGGTGGTATGCATGATCACGTATTTGTTGTTGACCTCCATGGGGCGGGGGTTCATCCAGCAAAGCATGATGTCGATATCCTGGGAGATCTCCGGGACATGATCTTCCCTGACGATCATATCCCCCCGGCTGATGTCCAGGTCGTCCTCCAGGGTGATCACCACGCTCTGGGGCGGGAAGGCCTCTTCCAGCTCCTCCTCCATGGCATAGATGCCCTGGATTCGTGTGGAGAAGCCGGATGGCAGCACCATCACCTTATCGCCCTTGCGAAACACCCCTCCGGCCACCCTTCCGGCATAGCCGCGGAAGTCATGGTAGGCCTGGGACTCGGGCCGGATCACATACTGAACGGGGAAACGGGGATCGATGTGGTTGTAGTCGCTGCCGATATGGATGGCTTCAAGGATGTACCTCAGGGTACCCCCGCCATACCATGGCATGTGGGCGCTGGGTTCCACCACATTGTCGCCCAGCAGGGCACTGATGGGCACAAAACGCACATCGTGGATGGCGAGCTTGGCGGCAAAGGCCTTGAACTCTGCCTTAATGCTTTCGTACACCTCCTCCTTCCAGTCCACCAGATCCATCTTATTCACGCAGACGATGATATGCGGGATTTGCAGCAAACTCGCAATGTAGGCATGGCGATAGGTCTGCTCTATCACCCCGTTGCGGGCGTCGATCAGGATGATGGCTGCATTGGCGGTGGAGGCGCCGGTGACCATGTTCCGGGTGTACTGGATGTGTCCGGGAGTGTCGGCAATGATGAACTTGCGCCGGGGTGTGGCAAAATAGCGGTAGGCTACATCGATGGTGATGCCCTGTTCCCGCTCAGCCCTCAGCCCGTCAGTGAGCAGGGCGAGGTTGATGTGTTCGCTGCCTTTCTGCACGCTGGCGCGCTTCACCGCTTCCAGCTGGTCTTCAAAAATGGACTTGGAATCGTAGAGCAGCCGCCCGATGAGGGTGCTCTTGCCGTCGTCGACGCTCCCCGCGGTGGTGAAGCGCAGGAGTTCCATGCCGAGATAGGCCTTGCTGGAGAATTCGCTGGGGTTATGCTGGTCCATGGTGTTCTTGCTTGTCCCGTTCTAGAAATAGCCTTCTTTTTTGCGGTCCTCCATGGCCGCCTCCGAACGCTTGTCGTCGGCCCGTCCACCCCTCTCAGTAACGCGGGTGGCGGCAATCTCCTGTATGATGTCTTCCAGATTGTCGGCCGACGAAAGGGTGAGCCCTGTGCAGGTGATATCGCCTATGGTGCGGCAGCGGACCTGCAGGGTCTGGATGCGCTCTTCCGGCTTCAGCATCATGAAGGGGGCAGCGGCCAGCCACACCCCGTCGCGCTGGAATACCTCACGGGTGTGGGTGTAATACAGGGAAGGAAGCTCGATGTTTTCGAGGTAGATGTACTGCCACACATCCATCTCGGTCCAGTTGCTGATGGGGAACACCCGGAAATGCTCGCCCAGGCGCTTGCGGCCATTGAAGATGTTCCAGAGCTCGGGGCGCTGGTTCTTGGGGTCCCACTGCCCAAACTCATCGCGGTGGGAAAAGAAACGTTCCTTGGCCCGGGCCTTCTCCTCGTCGCGGCGCCCGCCTCCGATGGCGGCATCGAACTTATGCTTCTCGATGGTGTCGAGCAGGGTGACCGTCTGCAGCACATTACGCGAGGCGTTGTAGCCCGTTTCCTCTTTAGCACGGCCCGTATCGATGGACTCCTGCACACTGCCCACCACCAGCCTGCCGTTGATCTTCTTCACCAGCTCATCGCGGAATACCAGGGTCTCCTCGAAATTGTGGCCGGTATCGATATGCACCAGCGGGAACGGAATCAGGGACGGCCAGAAGGCCTTGCGGGCCAGGTGCACCAGCACGATGGAATCCTTGCCGCCGGAGAACAGCAGGCAGGGGTTCTCGAACTGCGCTGCCACCTCACGCATCACATAGATGGCTTCCGATTCCAGCTCACGCAAATGGTTCAGGATGTAACTCTTCATAACACCTCAGCTCTTTCTCCGTCCCAGGGCGACGGACGGTGCAAAGATAGCAAAACCCTCCTGACCGGCAGGATGATGTGCACGTGGGCAGGGTGGACAAGGGACAAGGCCATCAGACCGATCTGTCCCGTGCATCGGGGCACGACATTTTCTGCATTTTGTTCTGTTATTGATGTTAAAATCTTGTTAATCTGCCTGTTCAATTATACCAGAGCGGGAGGCAACCGATATATTCGCTTCACCAACCAAATACTCAACCGTATGGGAAAGATCATACGCCGCATCCTGCTCGGCCTGTTCATCGTACTCGTCCTGGCTGTCGCCGGGGGCTATTTATACATCACCCGGGCCCTGCCCTCAGCAGGGGAAACTCCCACCCTCAGCGTGGACGCGACCCCCGGGCACATCGAACGGGGCCGCTACCTCGCCCATCATGTGTACGCCTGCATGTCCTGCCATTCCGATCAGCAGCACCAGTTGTTTGCCCACCCCACCGATCCTTCCGGCTTCGGCAAAGGGGGGCGGGTATGGGATGAAAAGGACGGCCTGCCTGGTAAGGTGGTCGCCCCCAACCTCACTCCTTTCCATCTGGGCGAGTGGACCGACGGGGAGATCTTCCACGCCATCACCGCCGGCATCAGCCGCGACGGAAGGGCCCTCTTCCCCCTGATGCCCTATCCCGCGTATGGGAAGGCAGACAAGGAGGATATTCTCGATATCATCGCCTACCTCCGCAGCCTTCCCCCCATCCCCAACGAGGTACCTTTGACGGAGCTCAGCTTCCCCATGAGCCTCATCGTGAACATGATACCCAAGCAACCTGCCTTCTCCCAACGCCCTGATCCCTCCGACAAGGTGGCCTTCGGCGGATACCTGGCTGCGGTAGCCAGTTGCAACGACTGCCATACCCCCATGGTGAAAGGGCGCTACGATGAGACCCGCCGCTTTGCCGGGGGCAACCCCTTCCCCCTCGGCCATGGCGATGTCGTCAGGTCAGCGAATCTCACCCCACATGAAAGTGGGCTGAAACACTGGACCGAGGCCTCCTTCATCGCGGCCTTCCGCAAATACTCCGACAGCGCTTACGTCCATCCTGAAATAGCCCCTGGGGAGTTCAACACCGTAATGCCTTGGAACGAATACAGCGCCATGAGCGATGCGGAGCTTTCGGCCCTCTGGGCTTACCTCCAGACTTTGCCCCCGGTGGAGAATCCCGTGCAGAAGTTCAGTGCAGGCGGAGGTCAGTAATCCTGGATCTACACATCCATTACGTACCGCAATGAAATCACCCGCGGATCGTCTGGTCTATCTTGGTGTCCTGCTTTTCCTGCTGGGATTGCTGGTAGGGCTCATCGTGCCCTTGCTGGCCAATCCGCGGATGGGGGTATCCAGCCATATCGAAGGGGTGCTGAACGGCATGTTCCTGATCATCCTGGGGTTGATATGGGAGAAAATGGCGCTGTCCGGCAAATGGTTGAAGATCACCTACTGGCTGGCGATCTATGGGACCTTCATGAATTGGTTCGGAATTCTGATAGCCGCCGTGTTCAACGGAGGGAAAATGTTGGGGATCATGGCTGAAGGGCAGGAGGGACACCCGATGGTGGAAGCAGTCGTTGGGTTTTCTCTCATTTCGCTTTCCGTGGCGATGGTGGTGGTTTGTGTTGCTGTACTTGTGGGGTTGAGGAAAAGGGTCTGATCGTTGTTTTCGTAGCCATAGCAAAGCATATTCAGCTTACTTTTTTCCTGGTCAGAAACTGTATCCAAGGCTGATCCCGATCCAGGGCATCAGTATGTTATCACCATCATCATCAAGGGCAATGCCCACGAAGGGCGTAAACCCGGCACGGAAAAGCAGTCCGTGCTTCTTCTGATAGCGGTAACCGATCACCCCATGTATGGCCAGTGCTTGTACGCCATCCCCCGGGGAAAGGATCAGGCTCGTACCAGCACCGGTTTCAAGACGATGCTTTTTTCCGAAGAAGAGGAAATACATTCCGCTGGGAATGATGTCGTTTTCTGCGGATTGTATACCTATGCCGAAGG
This sequence comes from Bacteroidota bacterium, assembly GCA_022710185.1. Classification (GTDB taxonomy): domain Bacteria; phylum Bacteroidota; class Bacteroidia; order Bacteroidales; family JAGNHN01; genus JAGNHN01. The sequence continues at coordinate 112,849 of JAKLHK010000004.1, read as the reverse complement.
CGGAGGTCTCCCGTTTCCGGATATCCAGGTTGATGGAATAGAAGAATTTGCCCAGCAGTTCAAGATAAACGGCGGTGGTGGGTTCCCAGGCAGGCGATCCTGTGCCGGCGCTGACAATCGCTGATGCCCGCGGCAAAGCCAGGGAGTCGTGTCCCTGGCCCATGAGCAGAACCGGTCCTGCCGGAATAACCAACACCAGAAAGACAAGAAGAGAACTGCGTCGCATACAGCCTGGGCTCTGTGCCTCTTGCGCTGGGTCTGCTGCGCGATGGACAGCCTGCGCAAGGGGAGGGTACATATAAAGTTACGACCCTTCGCGAGGTGATGTCAACCAGGTCATAAATCTGCTTCTTGGGGCAGTACAACTCGACACAATTAACACTGAGCCACTAAGAACACTCAGATGCACCAAGAGAAAAGACCTTCGAACGCATTAAACTTCAATGAGTTTGGTAACGAATTCGTTTTGTTTGATTAAGGGTTTACATTTCTCTGTCACTCCAGAAAGGCGTATGCTTCAAATTAGATGATTCAGCAGGTATAAATTGCCTGCAGATTATTTTCCTGAAAATAATACTTGATACATCAACAGAAGGGAGGACCCTTTTGGTAAAGACATCTGTAGCACGCAGGAGAATAGATCTATCAGCGCCCTGTGGGGGTGCAACAGCTGAATGTCTACTGACATATTTTAGGCCCTGAAGATATTTTCATTGTGCCATCGTAAAAAGTCTCTGTCTGGCAGGTCAGAATTTTTAATAGGCAAAGAGATCAGTGATTGCCCATGATACTTGTAGTAGTCCCGGCCATTTTCAAATTCTTCTTTGATCCGTTTACTGATTTCGATAGTATATGTGTCATTAACAGTGATATAGCCAGAATCGAAGAGCTTGTGCAGATCCGCTCTAAGTAATAAGCCATTATTAGTCGTATTAATGCCTGAGGAAGAATAGGGTATTATATGTGCTGCCTCAAGGACTGGTAATGTTCTTTCTCCGCTGACTGCACAACGTCTTTTATAAGCGTCTGTTACAAGTATGCGGAAAACACCTTGACCAATTCGCACTTTAGTGAGGTATTGCCCATAAAGTGGGTGTGGTTCTAAAAATTCATCCTTAGGCTGATCCGTAATATACCTTGAAAGCAGAATTTCTATTCTTTGCCAATATTGCATACCGATTTCTTCCTCCGTTGAATAGGTCTTTCCCTGAACAATGTTTCTGGACCAATCCTTAGGTAATGAAATCCAATCGCTCTCCTCGAAAAAGATGGGATTTGTTAATACAATGCAACCAATATTGGAGTTCTTATCGATGGAGTTGGTTTTATCTCTGTATGATCTGATTTTAGAGGTGAAGGACAACAAGTCGTGTGCACCATTTCTTTCCTGGAAGACTTCCCAGGCAAATTGAATAGGCAGTATCGAATATGATGTAAAAAAGCCGATTCCAGCGACCTTACTGATTGGACTCTTTAGCTTGAATAGAAATGGGGATCCAGCATCAATGGCCCGAAAGTGTGTCAGCCCTCCGGGTTGCCAAAAGTTGATATCTTCCGGGTGAATACTTTTTAAGTACCTATACCATTCAAGGTCTGTATTACCGATGTAGTATTTCATATAAAATTTCTGTCAATCAAATCTCCAGGGATCAACCAAGTCCATCACACGATGCTTCTCCTGGTGGTCGAAAAAGACCATTCCCCCCGCAATCAGAAGCTCAGCACCTTGTCGCTCCCCACCGTCCAGGCGGCGAACTCCTTCATGTTGCTCAGCTGTATGCCCTCAACCAGGGGTAGCTCATGGATGCCGCGGGCTTCGGAACAGGTTCCGCAGCTCTTCACCTCTCCCCCGCGCCGGATCACCGACCGCAGCATGCGCTCAATGTTGTAATACCCATCGGGGGTTTTCTGGTTGGGCAGCCCGCAGAATACCGCATCGCCCAGCAGGAAGATCCGCACTTGTACACTTTCCCCGTACTCTTTCTGCAGGGTCATGGCCATGCGCAGGGCGTTGTATGCCTTTTCGGTTCCGTAAGGGGCGTCGTGGATGATGATCAATATTCGTTGCATTATGATATTGGTTTGGTTAGGTGGTTGTCAAGATAGCAAATCCCAGGCCTCATCTCAACAGGGTACGCGCCCTTGCCAGCGACTCGGCGATGTTGGGAAGCACATTGGCATGGGGAATGAAGGCATACAACCCGGCCCGTTCCAGGGTGGACCTGACCTCGGCATTCACCCCCGAAAGAATGACCTGGGTGTTGCGGCGCCGGAAGTGGTCGAGCATTTCGCCCAGGCGGTATACCCCGGTAGCATCCACATATTGAACGTTGCGCATGCGCAGGATCAGGATGTGGGGGTGTTCATGGATGTTCAGCAAGGTGTCCTGGAACTGGCGCGCCGCACCGAAGAAGAGAGGGCCGTTCACCTCATAGATCACCACCCCTTTGGGGATGTCCTTCAGTTCCTCCTCGAACAGCTGCCCGTCTCCATCACTTTCCTGTCCCAGGGTTCGGACCTGCGTCACCTCGGCCATGCGCTTCATGAACAGGAAGCTGGACAATACGATGCCGACCTCAATGGCGATAACCAGGTCGAAAATGACCGTAAGCAGGAAGGTGTTGAGCAGGATGATGACATCGAGGCGGGTGCTGCGCAGCATACGGTAGAACTGGCCCCATTCCCCCATGCGGTAACTGATGACCACCAGGATGCCTGCCAGGGCGGCGAAGGGGATGAGGCGGGCGTAAGGGGCGAGGAAGAGCATGATAAGCAGCAGCACTGCGGCATGCACCAGGCCCGCAACGGGGGTACGGCCTCCATTGCGGATATTGGTAGCCGTGCGGGCGATGGCCCCGGTGGCCGGGATCCCGCCGAACATGGCCGAGAATACATTGGCCCCGCCCTGGGCGATGAGCTCCATATTGGAACGGTGACGGCTTCCGGTCATACCGTCGGCCACAACTGCCGATAACAAAGATTCTATGCTCCCCAGCAAGGCGATGGCAAAGGCAGGTTGCAGCAGCGACTTGAAGGTTTCCCAGCTCATGGCAGGGATTACCGGAAGGCTGAACGTACCGGAGATCTCCCCGAAACGCGTCTCTATGGTCTCCACAGGAAGATCGAAATAGACCACCGCCAGAGTAGAGAGCAGGATGGCGACGATAGACCCCGGCACGCGGGGAGTGATCTTATGGAACCAGGCGGTGAGCGCCATGGTGAACAGGGCAATGGCGAGGGCCCAGGGATTGATGCCCTGTAAATGATGGAAATAGGCGACCCACTTGCTGATGAAATCCGCCGGGACTTCCCCCATCTCCAGCCCCAGCACATCCTTCACCTGCGAAGAGAAAATAATCAGGGCAATGCCGCTCGTAAACCCGATGATGAGGGGGTAGGGAATGAACTTCAGCAGGTTGCCCATCTTTACCAACCCCATACCGATGAGCAGGAATCCAGCCATGAAGGTGGCGATGACCAGCCCTCCGGTCCCGAACTCCTGCACTATGCCATACACGATCACAATGAAAGCCCCCGTGGGCCCGCCAATCTGCACCCGGCTACCCCCGAAGGCCGAAATGATGAAACCCGCGACCACAGCCGTAATGAGCCCCTTCTCGGGCGAAACCCCTGAGGCGATGGCAAAGGCAATCGCCAGGGGAAGGGCTACGATGCCAACGACCAGGCCGGCCACCACGTCGCGGGTAAGCTGCTGACGCGTAATGCCTTCACGGAGTATGGTGAACAGCTTGGGCGTGAATTCTTTAGATGTTGTCATGAAGAAGAGATCCTTGTCTGGACCCCTGCAAAGTTGAACAATTGCGGCGAAACGGTGAAGGCCCTGGCAATCCCCTTCCGGGAGAGCCTCAGGCCAGGCTTCCGATCACCACCACGTAGTTCTTGCCATAGGCTTTGGCGCATTTGGGGCAGGTGGTGTACCACATATAGGCCTTCTTCAGCGTGTGGCCACGCCGCCCACATTCTTCCTGAAAGTCCTTCATCCATTTCCCGGTGTCACGGAACGGGCCCTCATATACCCTGCTGAAGAATTTCCCGCTGAGCACCGTATTGCTTAAGGAAGGCACGGGTTTGTTCACCCCAAGATAGATGTCCATGCTCCAACGCGAGGTATGATCGGAAAGACAAATGTAGTCAGGACTGGCCGCCTGGTTCGCCTCCGTCTCCTTCATCAACCGTGTGATCTCCCGTCCAAAGTTTAGGGGCATGTAGAACAGGGTACTTACCCTGGCTTTTACAAAAGGCTTGCTGTCCCATTCCAGCAGCTGGTCGGTCCAGGGGGCGGGATCGAAACGGGGGCAGCAGCCGGTTTCCTGCAGTGTTTCGCTCATGATGGTAGACTATTATGAAGTAAAGATAGCACATATCCGGCCAGGGTAGATGTGCACCTGAGGGATACCCCCGCCGGATATTTACGTACATTTCGGCATGCTCCGCCAACGCGATCTGCTGATCAGCAGCCTCATCCTAGGGCTTCCCTTCCTGCTGGCCCGCTTTCCCTGGTATGCCTTCCTGCCGGTGGTGGGCATCACCAGCGACACCACCGGATATGTGGAGGCGGCCTATGCCATGCTGAACGGGGAGTGGCCACTCTTCGACTTTCGCAACCCGGGCTATCCGCTCCTGCTGCTCCTTCCCCTGGCCCTGGGGAAAGGCCTTTGGGGAGTGGTGCTGATGCACTCCCTCCTGGCGCTGGGCGCGGCGGTGTTCCTGGTTTATGAACTGCGTTATCTTCTGGGAAAGAAGGTGGTGTTCGCTGCCCTGGCCATGTCCCTGTTCCTGATCAGCAGGCAGCAGCTAATCCACGAAACCAGCGTACTCAGCGATGCACCTTTTTCGGCGGCGCTGATGGCCCTGACGGCAATGTTACTGAAAGGTATCCGGCAAAGGACAGCAGGGAATGCCCTCCTCCTTGCCACGCTGTACACCTTCACCCTGATGCTGCGCCCGGCCGCCATAGCCTTTCTTCCTGTGCTGCTGATATGGGGGTTTTGGCAATGGAGGAAGGGGTACCCGGGACCTCACCTCCTCGGCGGAGCTGCCCTGGTGCTGGTCCTGATACTATCGTTGTCCGCCTACAACTACCGTCTCAGCGGTCGCTTCGGGATGGCGGGCACTCCTGCGGTCAACCGCTTCGGTGCGACCCTCACCTATGCTCAAGCCCATCCGGATTACCCGGATGCGCTCAACGAAGGCCTGCGGGAATACCAGGAATCCCTTGCGCCGGAACGCCTTGTCCGCCTTGAGCATGCGGTCGACCCCCGTGTGGTGATGGCCATCTATACCGAAGAGTACGAGAAGATGTGGCCGCTTATCCAGCGCACGCTCGAATCGAAAAAGCCGGACGGGGAATGCCCGACGCCCCGGCTTTCCTGCGTTTTTCCTGAACTGGCCCGTGTGGCCAGGGATGCGATGCTCGAACATCCCGGACTCTTCCTCCGCTACTGGGGGATGAGTTTCACCCTCAGTGCCATCCGCAGCCGATGCAATTGGTCCCCCGACTTCCCGGATGCGATGAAGGCAAGGTATCTTGCGCTCAGCGATACCGACCTGCGCTGGATGCTGGATCCCGCGCCCGGGCACAACCGCTTCCTGTTGGATCGCCTGGCAATCGACCTTCACCAGGTTCCTGAACACTCCTTTTCCACTCCCCGCTTCATCCGGGCCTGGTATACTTTCCAGGGCTGGCTGGATGCCCTGCTCTTCTTCAATCATGGCCTGGTATGGACCTTGCTCACCTTGCTCGCTGGGCTGTACGGACTCTTTCTGATAGTGTTCCGCGGCAATCGTGATGCCATATTATCGCTGATGGTTGCCCTCAGCCTGTCCTGGTTCATCTACCTGGCGATGGTAACAATGGTGGTATACCCCCTGGAGCGCCTGACGTATCCGGTGGAGTGGCTGCGGTATCTTGCTGTAACAAGTATAGCGCTGTGGCTAATCCGTGAGAACCTGAATCAATCAGCGGTAAAAACATCCGTGTTACACAAAAATCACGGAGCACGCACAGAGGAGCACGGAGAAGGATTTTCAGCTTCAGACTAATTTCTCCGGGGATCTCTGTAAACCTTGGTGGCGCTTTGTGTAAGACAGGGTTCGCTTTCCCGCTCTATGCTTTCCATTACATTAACACCTATTCGCAAGGGAATGATTTTCAGTACTTCCAATATCAACAATCAGATATCAGATATCAGATTTCAGATATCGGATCTCTCCCCTGCCGAAAGGCAGGTCAGTGCATTCACCATCCACGCCTGCCCCCAGCGCATAAAAGGTGTTTTTATACTGAAGAAGGGATATTTCTGGTAGTGGAAAGCGCCGTCCTCCGACATCATGTTCCGTATGGTCCACAGGGCAAGGGTTTCTGCAAATGGCAGGAAGCGGGGGTCCAGCTCCCGCAGCAGGCTGAAGGTGATTATGCCCTGCGCCTGGGCGTGGATGTCGGCGGGCCACTGCCGGGGCAGGCGACGGAGGCTGCGGCCTTCGGGCGTAAACTGCTTGCGGAGGTAAAAATCAGCGCCCTTCCACATGGCCTCATCCAGGGCAGGATCGTTCAGGCGGTATAAGCGACGGATATGAAAAAGGGAATCCAGGATGAATCCCTGATGGAAGTCGATCTGCACCCGTTCCCGTCCACTTTGCGGATCCTCGCTGTACAACCAGCCGCCGTCGGGTTTCTGACGGGAGAGGACAAACTCCACCGCCCGGGTCACGGGCCCACGCAATTCCTCTTCCCCGGCCACGGCATCGCAACGCGCCAGGGTCTCCGCCGCGAAAAGGCTGGCGTTGTAACAGAGGTCGCGGGCGGCGGGGGTGTAAGAGAAGCAAAGGCCAGTCGCATCGTCGGTATGGGCTATGTCGTTCATCAGGAAGGCAGGCACCTGCGCGAGGACTGCTTTCACCCTATCATCCTGACTTACTTCATACCAGGCCTGCAATCCTCTCCCCACCATCGCCGTCACCACCGTGGAAGGATAGCCCGGAGGCAGGCGCTTTGCGGGCCCCGACCAGGGAAAGTGATATCCCCAGCAGGCGCCGGAGAAACCCTGGCTTTGTTTTTCAGTGATCAGCGAGAACAGGCGTGAAGCCTGCATTGCCGCATCCGGGTCGCCACCTCTTTGAAGCCTGCTCGCCGTTTCCAGGAAAAGCCCCAGGGCCTTGGGGTTATGACCTGTGGGCACTGCAAAAAGGGGTCTCAGGTTAAACGGGGAACGCTTGAAGAGCTGGATGGCGGCTACCTCTCCCCATTTGCCGAACAAACGGAAAGGAAAGGGGGAGAGCAGGGCGTCGTAGGGGTCACTGCCGCTGAAATCGTGCTCCACAGCCCAGCGCCAGGCTTTGCGGGAGGCTTCGCTGATTAGGTCCGGATATGGTCCTGTCCCTGACTCCTGCATACCTCAGTGCGCCGGGCTTTCAGGCTCCGGTTTTTCAGTATAGGTACCGATGTCCTCCTGCAGAAGTTCCGTCAGAAAGACGGTCCTCGCCTCACGGAGGGCGCGCTGGACGGCAAAGGTGGTCCGCATCGTCTCAAAGATTTCTTCCTCCGGGATGGGCGGCTCGGTGCCTTGGTCAATACTCTTCAGGAAGGCGCCGACCAGGGCCTGGTGCCCCTTGTCGGCCTTGCCGCTGCTGCCGCTATGATGTTTCCCGTTCCCGCTGAGCACCTCCCAGCGCCGGAAATCGTGGATGCGGGCTACCGTCCCTCCACAGAACACTTCGATCTCTTCCTTGGGGATATTGACATTTCCATTGGAGAAATAGGAGATGGAGGCCATGCTGCCGTCGGCATAAGTGACCACAGCACTAAGCGTATCCTCTTCCCCTCCGGCTTGCCGCAGTCCGCCGGCCGACACCCCAAGGGCCGGGCTGGAGGCTATACAGCGCGCCAGGTCAATAAAATGGCACATCTCCCCGAGAATGCGGCCTCCTCCGGTGAGCGGGTCGGCGGCCCAGTGCCCGGGAGGCAGCTTGCCGGCGTTAACCCGGATATGGATGGCCCTGGGTAGCTGCCGGGGCAGGCGCCCCAGGATATCCACCACTGCCGGGGCAAACCTCCGGTTGAAGCCTGTCCCCAGCCGGATGCCTGCCGGGGCCGACTTCCAGGCCGTTTCAACCTGTTTCAGATCTTCCAACGTAATCGCCAGGGGCTTTTCCACGAATGCGTGTTTTCGGGCATTCATCGCCCGGATGGCCAGGCTGGCATGGCTGTCGTGGCGTGTGAGGATAAAGACCGTCCGGGTTTCCCTGTCGGTAAAGATCTCTTCGGCATCGCCGGTGGCATAGGCAAAGCCGAACTTGTCCATCGCCGCCTTGGAGCTCAGGCCCTTGCCCGAGGCGATGCCGCGGAGCTTGCCGGATGACTTGAGGATGGGGAGCATCATATTCCCGGCATAGGCGCCCGCTCCGATCACGGAGATCCCGGGCTGGCCGGGGAGTGGGCTTTGGGGGCTGCGCTGGATCCGCGTGGTAAGCTGGCGCTCCGTATCATAACTGATCAGCAGTGCCCCGGCGGTTGAGCGGGAGCCCAGCAGACGATCGAAGGCTTCAGGGGCTTGCTCCAGGGGAAAACGTTCCCCGGCCAGAAGGCCCGGCTTCACTTTACCATCGGCCACAAAGTCCAGGAAGGCCTGCATATTACGGTTTTCGGTCCAGCGCACGTACCCGGCGGGATAGTCGATCCCGTGCTCCTCGTAGGTAGGATCGTAACGGCCGGGGCCATACGACATCGACATCCGCAGTTCAAGTTCCTTGCGGTAGTATTCCTTGCGGCTGAACCCTGTAGGCACGTTGCCTACCACCACTACCCGGCCTTTATGCCTGGCGAGGATCCCGGCGAGTTCCACGGGGTCGTTGGAGTCGGTGGAGGCCGTGATCAGCACGGCATCGGCGCCCAAACCCCCGGTGAAATGCGCTATGGAAGCCTCCAGTCCTTCGGCCTGGCGGGACAGGGCAAGTCCGGCCCCGCATTCCAGGGCTTTCTGTGCAAGTTCTTCCTGCAGATCGATGGCGATCACCCGTATCCCGGAGGCCCGCAGCAGCTGAACGCTCAGCAGGCCGAGGAGTCCCAGCCCAATAACGGCCACATTTTCCCCTGCCTGTATCCCGGCCTGGCGTATGCCCTGCAGGGCGATGGCGCCCAGGGTGGTGAAGGCAGCGTCGGCTGAAGATACCCCTTCAGGAATCCTGGCGCACAGCAGTTCGGGTACGGTCACCGCCTCGGCGTGGTTGGCGGTATTGCCCCCGCAGGCCACCCGGTCGCCGGGACGCAGGGATGTAATGCCTTCCCCCACAGCGATCACCTCTCCAGCGCAGCTGTATCCGAGTGGAGAGGGCGCTTCCAGGCGGCGCATCACCATGCCCAGGGTGCTTTTCCATCCCTGCTGCCGTGCCAGGCGGATCACCTTCTTCAGCTCATCCTGACGGGCGAGGGCCTTGGCCACATAGCCCTTGCGCGCATCCGAAGCCGTGCGCCCCTCGGTGCCTGCGCTGATCACCGAGAAATGGTTGCGCACCAGCACCTGCCCGCGGGCAGGCACAGGCATCGCTACCTCGGCGACTTCCATCTTTCCGTCTTTCAGTCGGTGGGAGAGCTGCTGCATAGTAGGCGGGTTGTTCGTTCCAAGGGTAAATGTACGAAAAGGGGGGTGAAGCGGGGGGACGGGGAGCGAATATCGAATATCGAACAAGGAACAAGAAACAAGGAACAAGGAATTACAAATAAAACAATATCAATCGATTAATCATTAATCGAATAATCGGGTAATCGAATAATCTGCTAATCGTCTTACCTTTAGCCATACTCCTTGAATGAAGCCGGTATAATGAAGAATCGCAATGTTCCATCCGTCGACAAAGTGCGCTGGCTGTGGACTGGCCTTATTTGGGGCTTGGTCACCTTTGTGCTTGTCGAGATTATCATCGGTCCCCTCACAGGGGATGCAGCCATCAGCCTCAAAACATTTTATATCGGGATCCCCATCTGGACCGTCGCAGGACTGTGTTTCGGACTTTCGATGCGTTGGTGGGAGAGCCGGAAGGGAGGTAAGTGAGGAGTCCGCCCGCGGGCGGACGACGAACGGCCTGGCGTTTTCAGGGATCGAGCCCTCAGTGGGTCGCGGAAAACCCTGGCCACCCCAATCGAATTCAATATCAAGCCAGGCTCATTCCCCCAGGATCGCCAGGGCGCTGTCGCGGTCGCGGGCGAGTTGGGCCCTCAGCTCGGTCAGCCCGCTGAACTTCCGCTCTTCCCGTATCCTCCCGATGAACTCCACCGTGATGTCGTGGCCGTATATGTCCCGGTCAAAACCGAAAAGGTTCACCTCTATGGTCACGGCGTTCAGGTCGATGGTCGGGCGTATCCCGATGTTGAGCATGCCCGGGAATCGCTCTGCATCCACTGTTGCCCAAACGGCATACACGCCCATGGCCGGGATGAGCTTGTCGGGGCTGGAAGGCGCGATATTGGCGGTAGGATACCCCATGGTGTGGCCGATGCGGTTTCCATAGATCACTTCGCCGGAGAGGGCGTAGGGGTAGCCGAGCATCTGGGCGGCGCTGTGCACATCGCCATCTTCCAGGGCGCGGCGGATGCGGGAAGAAGAAACCGCCAGTCCTCCTTCCAGGGTGGCGCCGATGCGGAAAACTCCGAACCCCAGGTCCTCGCCGAGGCGCAGCAACGCCTCGAAGCCGCCTTCCCTGTCCCTGCCGAAGCCATGATCGTGGCCGGCATAGTAACGCTGCATCTGCAGGGGCTCGAAGAGGTACTCCTGCACAAAACGGGCATAGTCGAGGCGGGCAATCAGGGGGGTGAAGGGCATCACCACGAAATGGTCCACACCGGCCTGGCGCAGCAGGTGTTCCTTCTCGGACAGGGTACTCAGCAGGCGGATGTTGCGGGCGCCCCAGGGCTCCAGCACCTGCCGGGGATGGGGATCGAACACCACCACCACGGCCACCGTCCCGGCCTCATGGGCCTCACGGACCATGCGGCCGATGATGCTCCTATGGCCCAGATGAACCCCGTCGAAGGTCCCCATGGTGACATAGGGCCGGCAACGTTCACAAACCATACGGGGATCATGGTGTACCTTCATTCCGACAGGCTTTTGTTGCGAAAGCGGACAAAAATAGCAATTATCGGGGCGCGGCCCCGGCCCTGGCATATGGGCCTGATTTTTGAAACCCGGGCTTCCACCATTGGGGAGGATGTTATATCTTTGCGCTCAAATATTTAAATATCTGGTATGTCTGAAATCCGTTCAGGTTCCATAGCGCAGATCATCGGTGCGGTCGTCGACGTGAGCTTTGCGCAGGAAAAAGACCTTCCGAAGATCTATGACGCCCTCGAGGTGAAAGATGAGACCGGACGCGTCATTGTGCTGGAATGCCAGCAGGATATTGGCGAGAATACCATGCGCTGCATCGCCATGGACTCTACCGACGGGCTGCGCCGGGGAATGCCGGTGTCCAATACCGGCTCCACCATTTCCATGCCGGTGGGCGAGCTCATCAAGGGAAGGCTGTTCAATGTGATCGGCCACGCCATTGATGGACTGAAAGAGGTACCCAAGGACCAGACCTATCCCATCCATAACGAACCCCCCCGTTTCGAGAACCTTACCACCAAGCAGGAAGTGTTGTTTACCGGGATCAAGGTGATCGACCTGATCGAGCCCTACTCCAAGGGCGGCAAGATCGGGCTTTTCGGCGGTGCCGGGGTGGGCAAGACCGTGATCATCATGGAGCTCATCAACAACATCGCCAAGAGCTATTCCGGCCTCAGCGTGTTCGCCGGCGTGGGGGAACGTACCCGTGAGGGCAACGACCTGCTCCGGGAAATGATCGAGAGCGGGGTCATCAAGTATGGCGAGGCCTTCCTCGAAGACATGGAGAAGGGCGGATGGGACCTGAGCAAGGTAGACTATGAGCAGCTCGCCCAGTCGCAGGCCGCCCTGGTGTTCGGGCAGATGAACGAACCCCCCGGGGCCCGCGCCCGCGTAGCCCTCTCGGGCCTCACCCTGGCGGAATACTTCCGCGATGGGGACAAGAACGAAAGCACCGGCCGCGACATTCTCTTCTTTATTGATAATATCTTCCGATTCACCCAGGCCGGCTCCGAGGTATCGGCCCTCCTCGGTCGCATGCCCTCGGCCGTAGGCTACCAGCCCACCCTGGCCACCGAGATGGGCGTGATGCAGGAACGCATCACGTCCACTAAAAGGGGTTCCATCACCTCAGTTCAGGCCGTCTATGTGCCTGCCGACGACCTTACCGATCCGGCGCCGGCCACCACCTTCGCCCACCTCGACGCCACCACCGTGCTCAGCCGTAAGATCTCCGAGCTGGGTATCTATCCTGCCGTCGACCCCCTGGACTCCACTTCGCGTATCCTGACGCCGAATGTAGTAGGCGAAGAGCACTACCGCACGGCGGAACGCGTGAAGAACCTGCTGCAGCGTTACAAGGAACTGCAGGACATCATCGCCATCCTGGGGATGGACGAGCTTTCGGACGAGGACAAGCAGGTAGTGCACCGTGCCCGCCGCGTGCAGCGCTTCCTCTCCCAGCCCTTCCATGTCGCCACACAGTTTACCGGCATCCCGGGCGTGTTCGTGAGCATAGAAGATACCATCAAGGGCTTCAATATGATCATGGACGGGGAAGTGGACGAATATCCCGAAGCTGCCTTCATGATGGTTGGCACCATTGAGGAAGCCATAGAGAAGGGCAAGAAACTGCTGGCCGACAACTAAGCCACAATGAACGTACAGATCGTCACACCGGACTCCACGGTCTTTGAAGGCGACGCCAGCCTGGTGCAGCTGCCAGGCATCGATGGGTCCTTCGAGATCATGAACAACCATGCGCCCATGATCTCCATCCTCAGGGAGGGGAAAGTGAAGGTGCAGCGCCCGGACAAGACCCTGGAGTTTTTCGACATCAGGGGAGGAGTGGTGGAAGTACTTGGGAACAAGGTTTTACTTCTCGCAGAATGAAATACAGGACGAGGGCCAACAGGCCCTCTTTTTTTTGGACCTGGGTTGTTTTGCTTATCCTGATGCTGGCGCCGACGGGCTGCATTGAGATTGGTGAGGAACTTGACGTTAAGGCAGATCGTTCGGGCACTTACAGCCTGAAGGTGGATGCGGGTCAGCTCGCGGGGCTGCTGCTGCTCAGCGGCGTGGCGGTTGACGAAGAGATCAGTGAGGGGATCGTATTGATCCGGGAAGCCGGGCACAGATTAAAGAGCGCCAGAGGGATCAGCAATGTGCGCCTGGATACCCTGATCGGTGACGGGAGTATTGGGTTATCGTTCGATTTCAGCGATCCGGCCCGCTTTAATCAGGCGCTTTATCTGTTGGGCGAAACGGAGAAGAAATTTTATTATCCCTCCTTGTACACTATCGGATCGCGGAGCGTGAAACGCCGCAACATTGCCCCTATCGTTCGCAACCAGGTCCGTAAGGATTATCCTGAACTGATGGACAATGAATTCCTCGGAAAGATAGAACTGGTGAGCACCTGCAGGGTGTCCGGAGAGCTGAAACGTGCCAAAGGGCATCAGTTGCGTCAGTCAGCACAGGAGGCCAGGTTTAGCTGGAATATGAGGGAGTTGCTCCATACTGACCAGGGGTTGGGGTATACGCTGAGGTACAGCAAGGGCACTGCAAGGCCTTGAGATGGTACCACTGGAGGTCGCTGCCTGTGCTATTATCGGTTTTTCGGGGAAATATCTTAAATTATTAGTTATAATATACAGATAATCAGTAAGATATAAAATTAACCGTTATAACGGTTATATCGGATATATCGGTTATTGAGTTGGTAGTTACTGATAATCAGCATGATAGCTTGGTCTTTTCTCGCGTAGTCTTTTCTCGATTCATTAAAGAATCTCCCTCAGGAAAACGGACCCCCCTCTGAAGGGTCCTTTCCTTTCAATCCTCCTCAGGCATTCTTCCTGCGAGAATCCAACGAGGCCCGTGGGTCCCTGAGCTGGTTGGTGGGCCTGTCGAATCACGGTCGAAGGGTTGGCCTGAGGGCAAAAAAAACTTACACTTAATCGCTCATTGGATCATTTTTAACCAAATACGTCCTGTTTTTCGCAGTGGACTTAATACTCAGATAAAAAACCCCGAAGGCCAGCGGCCTCCGGGGTAACCTAACCCTGCATCCCCTCGTCTTACGAAATCTTCACCATCTTCCTGAGGGTCTCCTTTTCGCTCTTGGGAAGCACCAGGTGCAGGATCCCGTCGGAATACTCTGCACTGATCTTCTCACGGTCCACCGACTCGGGCAGGGTGAAGGACCGGCAGAAGGAACCGTAGGTAAACTCCTTCCGGGTGTAGTTCACATGGTCCTCCTTGCGCTCGTCGGTTTGCTCAGTCTTGGTCTCTGCGCTGATGCTCAGCATATTCTTCTCGATGGAGATATTGAAGTCGTCCTTCTTCATCCCCGGCACTGCCAGGTCAAGTTCGAAACGATCTTCCTTCTCGCTAACATTGGCCAGGGGCTTCCAGGTATATCCGGCCTCACGGCCAAATCCTTCGTTGAACATTTCGTCAAAAAGCCTCGAAACGGCCATCGGGTTGTTCCAGCGAATCAGTGTCATGGTTTGGTCCTCCTATTTGTTTGGTTAAACCTTGGGTTTGTGTTTACACCCCCTCCTTTTCAAAACACATACCAGGGCCTGATTCTTCAAAATCCCACTACAAATTACGCCAATATGGCATATTAGTATGAATTAATATGCCATTATGGCCGAAACTAACAGAATAAACAGGTTTTACCCAGGAATCCGGGGGAAGGAAGCGACCGCTTCAGCGGGGCCTCAGCCGCAATGGAAGTAGCGGTTCACCAGCTTAAGGATCTCCTGCTGATCGAGGCTGACTCTCTCCCGCAGGTCCTTGTCGTCATATGCCCTGAGCTTGCGGATGAGTTGGTCCAGGGTACCTTTGGGGAAGACTTCATGCTGTTCGAAGGCGGCCCGCTGGTTGTCGAGGCAGTGGGCGGACTCCCAGCACGACACCGGCAGGTGACAGAGGCTGTTCACCCGGTCCTTGTACTCCTCCTTGAAGATGTTGACGTCGACATAGGTCTTCGCGGCGATGTCAAGGGCGTTCTTCATCTGCAGCCCATGCCTCACCGCCACGGTAAGTCCGGCCAGCAGCAGGTAGATATCAGCCGACCCGTCCGGGGCACGAAACTCCACGGTCTGTTTCCCCGAATGGTCCTTCAACTCGCCCTTGTCCTGGGGGTTGACGGCATGCACCATGTTCTTCACTCCCGACCAGCCCAGGGGCACCCTCACCAGCACGCTGCGGTTGCGGTCGCCCCAGCAGATATTCGTCGGGGCTTCCTGGTGGGGGACCAGGCGGAAGTACGACATGGGGTTGGTATTGCCGAAAGCCGTGAGTGCCGGCGCCAGGTCGAGCATGCCGGCAATGGCGCGCCGGGCCGTATCGCTCAGCTTACCTTCTTCCACCATGGCGTTGCGCCCGTCCTTCATAAGGCGCATGTGCACATGCATCCCGCTGCCGGCCTTGCCGGTGGTGATCTTGGGTGCGAAGGTGACGGTAACCCCATAGCGGTGTGCCAGGGTGCGCAGTATCCATTTGGCGATCACCAACTGGTCCGCGGCATCCTCCAGGGTGGTGGGCAGGAACTCGATCTCGTTCTGTTCGTATTCCATCCCGTCCACATTGAAGCTGCCTACCTCGGAATGACCGTATTTGATCAGGCCTCCCGTCATGGCGATGGCCCGCATGGCCTCGGCCCTCAGGCCCTCCCATTTGGTGAAGGGCGTGGACTCGTGATAGCCTCGCTGATCCCCCGTAACATAGAGATCGTCGGCCTCATGGATCACATAATATTCCAGCTCACCCATCACTTCAAAGCTGTAGCCGGTCTCCCGCTTCAGGGCCTCGTGGGCCTTGTGCAGGATGTGTTCCGGGGCGCTTTCCAGGGGCTTCCCGTCCTTGTCGAAATACGAGCACAGGATATCCAGGGCCGGGATCTCAGAAAAGGGGTTCACAAATGCGGTCTTATACCTCGGGATCACATAGAGGTCGCTCGACCCCGCCTCAATATGCCCGAACAGGCTCGATCCATCCACCCGCTCCCCCGAGGAAAGGATGCCATCCAGGTGTTCCCGGCTGTTGATGATGAAGTTGAGGGTCTTCAGCCGCCCGTCCCCGCCGACATAGCGCAGGTTGACCATCTCGATGTCGTGGTCCTCAATATAATTGATCAGGTCGGCCTTGGTGAACTCATGGGCCGGTTTGTTCAGGTACTGGACCAGCGGATTGGGGTTCATTTCAACGCTTCGTTTCATCAGGGTATGGCTCTTTTGTTGTTTATTCGCTAACAGGGGGGTCAAAGCTATGAAATCTTTGGTGGACGGCCAACAGAGGGGTCGGTGCGCATGGCTTCGCTCCTGAAAATCATCTACCTTTGCACGCCATGCATCAAAGCGAACTCATCTTCTTCGGGTCCTTCCTGGTCGGGATACTGCTGATCCTCATCTTCGACCTGGGGGTCCTTAACCGCCACAGTCACGTAATCCGTTTCAGGGAAGCGATGATCTGGACGGTCATCTGGGTCACCCTGGGCCTGGGGTTTTATGTTTTCCTGCTGTTTCAGGGGCACCTGCTGCACGGTTTGTCCGACCTGAGCTCGATCCAGGACATTATACTGAGGCACAAGCACCCGGTGAACATCAACGGCATGGACCTCGATCAGGCCCTGCAGGCATACCGCAGCAACCTGGCCCTGGAATATCTTACCGGTTACCTTATTGAATATGCCCTGTCCGTAGACAATGTCTTCGTGATGATCATGATCTTCTACGGCTTCGGGGTAAAGGAGAAATACTTCAAATGGATCCTCTTCTGGGGCATCCTGGGCGCCATCATCATGCGCTTCCTCTTCATCTTCGTGAGCGCCGCCCTGATCCACCGCTTCGAATGGATTCTTTATGTCTTCGGGGCCTTCCTGATCCTGACAGGCTACCTGATGTACCGGAACCGCAATAAAAAGGAGAGGATTGAGCCGGCCCACCATCCGGTCGTCCGTTTCTCCCGGCGCTTCCTTGCCGTCTATCCGCGCATCGTGGGGCACCGCCTTTTCATCCGCAACCGCAACGGGAAGTGGTTCGTTACCCCCCTGTTCATCGTGCTGCTGGTCATAGAGTTCACCGATGTCATCTTCGCTATCGACTCGGTTCCGGCCATCTTCTCCATCACCAAGGACCCTTACATCGTCTTCTTCTCCAACATCTTTGCCATCATCGGCCTGCGTTCCCTCTTCTTCCTGGTGATGCATGTGATGAACTCCTTCCGTTTCCTGAAAACGGGACTGTCCGTCCTGCTGATCTTCATCGGTTCCAAGATGATGGTCCACGACATCCTGGCGGGATGGGGCTTTAAAACAGTGCATTCCCTCATCGTAGTGGCAGGTATCCTGGCCGTAAGCGTCGGCGCTTCGCTGCTGTGGCCGGAGCGTCAGGGCTCAGCTGATCCGGACCCGCTCAGGGAATGACCCTCCGGGGATCATGGTTCCGATGCTCCGCTCCTCCAGCCCGTGTTCCTTCAGCATTTCTTCCACACGTGATGTTCCTGCGGGACTTACAGCGATGAGCAGGCCCCCATTGGTTTGGGGATCGCAGAGGATGTCGCGCCGGGTCCCTTCGGCCCCGGACACCTTGTGCCCGTAGCTGGCCCAGTTCCTGCGGGTGCCTCCGGGGATAGCGCCCTGGGCGGCGTATTCCAGGGCTTCGGGGATCACCGGAAGGCGTTCCCAGCTCACTTCGGCGTCCAGTCCGGCCCCCTCGCAGAGCTCCAGCAGGTGCCCCAGCAGACCGAATCCCGTGACATCGGTCATGGCCTGCACCTCCTTCATCCCTCCCAGCTCCTCTCCAATCCTGTTCAACCGAACCATCAGGTCGCGGGCGATATGCGCATGCTCCGGACGGAGCATGCCCTTCTTCTCTGCCGTGGTCAGCACCCCCACCCCCAGGGGCTTGGTGAGGTACAGCAGGCAGCCGGCTTCTGCCGTATCATTCCTTTTTAACCGGTCCAGTGCCACCCTTCCCGTGACAGCCAGCCCGAAGAAGGGCTCGAGACTGTCGATGCTGTGCCCCCCGGCCAGGGGTATGCCCGCTTCGCGGCAGATGGCCCGGGCTCCTTCCAGCACATGACGGGCCTCTTCCTCCGGCAGTTTCTCCAGGGGCCAGCCCAGTACGGAGATGGCCAGCAGGGGCCGCCCACCCATGGCATAGATGTCGCTGATGGCGTTGGCCGAGGCGATACGCCCGAAATCAAAGGCGTCATCGGTCACCGGGGTGAAGAAGTCGGTGGTGCTGATGATGCCGCTGCCGTCTTCCAGGTCGAATACGGCCGCATCGTCCCGGCTGTCATTGCCCACCAGCAGGAGCGGATGGGGATGTTCCCTGCCTTCGGTATGCAGGATGCGCTCCAGGACCGCGGGGGATATCTTGCAGCCGCAGCCCGCTCCCGGACTGAACTGCGTCAAGCGGAAGGGTTTAGTCTCCATAGTACTGTCGTGCGGTTTCCATTACCCTTCGGGCCAGCTCCCGGGGATCGGCGCCGGCTCCGTCGATGCGGCGGACCCTGTTGTCGTCCCTGGCGGAAAGGCCGAAGGCGTATGTTTTGTCGTAGTATTGCAGGGAAAGCAGGGCGGCAGTATAGGGATCTCCCCGGTCCAACGCCCCCAGGGCTTCCTTCAGGGCTGCACCCCCCAGGCGTTTCCCTATCTTTTCGAAGGCTTCTTTCAGCAGTTCGGGCGGGGCTACAGCATATTCAGCCACCAGGTGGCGTGCCCGCTGCTCCTGAGGGATGTCCATGAAGACCAGGGGTGCTGTGCGCATGCCCAGGAAGAAAGCGTGGGGGATGCCTACCTTGCCGATCTCATGGCTTTCGTCTTCCACCCATACTGTTTGCTGAGGGTCGAGGCGGCTGAGCTCCAGGCCAAGGCGGTTCACAAAGTGCTCGGTACCCGGCTGTTCCAGCTGTCCGATACTCCCGAAAGCTGATCCCTTGTGGTTCGCCATGCCCTCCAGGTCGAGCACCTGGAGCCCATCTTGCTGCAAATGCTTCAGCACCTGAGTCTTGCCGCTGCCGGTCATGCCGCCCAATACCCTGAGTTTCCAGGGGTACTGCACCAGTTCCAGGGCCAGGCGGCGGAAGCTGCGGTAGCCCCCATCGAGGAGCATCACTTCAAAGCCCGCCGTTTCCAGGGTGAAGGCCATGGCGGCGCTGCGCATCCCCCCCCTCCAACAGTGCAGCATGAGGCGGCGTTCCGGGGCCAGCACGCTGGCCTGGGTTACATAAGAGGCCATTTTAGGACCGGCGATTTCCATGCCCTTCAGCGTGGCGCGCTCCCGGCCCTGATGCTTATATAAGGTGCCAATGATGGCCCTTTCCTCATCGCTGAACAAGGGAAGGCTCATCACTCCAGGGATGTGGGCCCGTAGGTATTCCGAGGGCGAACGGACATCGGCCGCCGGCACTGTGGGCAGCAGGCGGAGGAATTCCTGGATTTCGAGGGTACGTCCCATGGGGCCCCGGGCTCAGGGGTGGGGGGGAAGGGAACTGAAATAGGCACGGATCAGCTCCTGGGCCGCGACGTAGGCGCTCATCCTGCTTTCGGTCACGGCCTGTTCGTATGCGGGGAGCAGGGTCCTGATCTTCTCATGCTGGAAGAAGGCCTCGTGCAGGTGGTCCATCGCCGCAGAACGCATGATGGCGGTGTCCTGCTGCCGGCGTTTATGTTCGAAGTACCCGCTGGCCTGCATCCTCAGCCTGTATTCGGAGATCATGGCCCATATCTCCGCAATGCCTTGCCCTTCAGTGGAGGAACAGGTCAGTACACGGGGCTCCCAGCCTGAGGGATGGGGGGGAAAGAGGTGGAGGGCGTTGCGGTATTCAGCCTGTGCACGGGTGGCGGCTTTGAGGTTGTCGCCATCGGCCTTGTTGATGGCGATGCCGTCGGCCATCTCCATAATACCGCGCTTGATGCCCTGGAGCTCGTCCCCAGCCCCTCCGAGCATGAGCAGCAGGAAGAAGTCGACCATGGCGTGCACGGCGATCTCCGACTGGCCAACGCCTACGGTTTCCACGAAGAGGGTGTCGAAACCGGCGGCTTCACAGAGGATGATGGTCTCCCGGGTCTTGCGGGCTACCCCGCCCAGGGAACCGGCTGCGGGGGAGGGCCGGATGAAGGCGTTGGAGTCGTTGGCCAACTGCTCCATGCGTGTCTTGTCGCCCAGTATGCTGCCCTTGCTGCGGGCGCTGCTGGGGTCGATGGCCAGCACGGCCAGTTTTCGCCCCCTTTGCGTGAGGTAGGTTCCCAGGGCCTCGATGAAGGTGCTCTTTCCGGCCCCGGGCACCCCGGTGATGCCGATGCGCAGGGCCTTGCCGGCATTGGGCAGGCAGGCTGCGATGATCTCCTGGGCTATCCGCTGGTGGTCGGGGCGTACGCTCTCCACCAGGGTAATGGCCCGGCTAAGTACGGCCCGGTCTCCGGCACGGATACCGTCCACGTACTGCGTGGTGCTTAATCCCGGGGCACGGGCGGCACGCCGGCGCTCCACCGCCTGGTCGTTCACCCGGGGTGGGGGCTCCACGCCTTCGTTGACCCTGAGGGCCGAAGGCTCCTGATCCTTTCCTTCGCTCATGCCTGCGTTGGTGTTCCCGACAAAGATAGGGCCGGGGCGTGTAAAAAGAAAAGGGGCAGCCGGTGTTCGGCTGCCCCTGTACCCAATCTAATCCTTATCAGCAATTATTTCTTTTTCTTGGCCAGGAACTCGATGGAGTTGGTCAGCAGGGCCTTGGCATAGGTGAGGTTGTGCACGCCGAGGCTGCGGTCTTCTTCCAGGTACTGGAAGTTCAGGTAACATCCGGCTTCATCGGCCGTGTAGGTACCCGGATAAATATAGGCACTCTGGTAGCCATAGATGCCGGCATCGGTGAGCAGGGTCTTGAGGGAGTCGAGCAGGTGCTCCACTTCAGTCTGTCCGCCCAGGATGTCGAAACTGGTGGCGCCGCTATGGCATTCGGTGCAGGCAGCCATGTTGGCGGCGCCTGACGCATTGCGCATATTCCAGGTGTGACCGCCGCTCTGGGTGGCATAGCCCGGGGCCATGTGGCAATCAACGCAGCCATTGTCCAGCAGGGCCATGTGCTTGGATCCGGTGGTTGCCGGATAGGGCATGGAGCCGGGGATGCGGTAACCACCTTCACCTACATAGAGGGCAGCCTGGGGGCCATGGTGGTAACCCCAGCGATAGCTGGTAATGGTGAGGTCAGGACCCCCTACGCTGATCTTGGGATCCAGCACACGCGGCTGGTGGCAGTTGGCGCAGAGGTTACCCTTGCCAATGTCGAAGGAGGCCTTCTCCTCGGTGATGTTGAGCACGAAGGGGTCGGCATAGGTGAGGGCGTAGTCGGCCACAGTGTAGGTTTCATGAATGGGGTGGCAGGTACGGCAGTTGGGCTGCAGGGGCACGGGGATGCCTGCGGCTACGGTACCGGTCTCCATATACTCAAGGAAACCTTCATGAGAGTGGCAGTTGGCGCAGCTGGCCGTGGTACTGCGAATGGCGGTACCGCCGGTGGCATGGATAGAATACTCATACTGGGTAATCTTCTGGAGCAGGTCGGTGCTGAGGTTGTGACAGGCGCCGCATACCACTGATCCGTCTCCTCCGATGGGACCCTGGGGACCAGCCGGCCCCTCCGGCCCTTCGCACGATGTCAATACCACCTGCAGCCCGAGCACGAGCGCGAAAATGGTGAGCATTCCGGTGAAAATCCTTTTCATGTCGCTATGGTTTGAGTTTGGTTATTGGGTTGTTTACAACGATGCAATTTCGTTGAAAACTTGTTTGCGGTTTAACGCTGTGCGCTGAGATATAGTAAGGGCTTTTTGTCAATCCGTCAACCAAGTCTTGACATAGATCAATAAAAAATTGATCCGGTGCAGGGTTTTGATTTGATCCGGGATCCCTCATCATGATTTAGTGCCTACAAATCATTGACTTAACATTATTGCTCCATAGGAGTCAGGGCTCAGCCTTTCGGGCCTGTCTTTTTTATCTTCCGCATCTGGATCATGGCATACACATAATGCCCCCACACCCCGGCAAGCAGCACGATGAGCAAAACGATCATCCAGGTGGGCGCCACGGTGGTCCAGAGCAGTCCGCTCTCTTCGGTGACGTAATTGGGGATCACCCCCCAGGCTACCGTCTCCGAAACCTCCACATTGCCAAAGTCAGGGTGCTCCAGCACGGAAACGAAGAGCGCCACATTCCCATCCTTGTCCCCGGGAATACCTTCAGGGAACTCAATATCGCATTCCCCTTCCACCAGCCATCCGTCGGCGATCTGCAGCTTACTCAACATCCCCTGCTTGAACAGAAAGATGTCCTGCTCGTTCACAGGGTATTCCTGTCCATCACCTTTAATGTAATGGGCGGTCACATGCACGGTCTTCACGCTGTCCACTACCTCTGCCGTCATGGTCAGGCGCAGGTCCTTGACATAGACCTCCTCATAGGCCATATCCCAGGCCTCGTTGCCTTCAAAACCTGCGGTGAAGCCCATGAGGCCGCCGGTGTCGCGATAGACAATGTCCTCAGGCTTCACCATCAGCAGGGCCACCCCATCGTAGTCTGTCTTCACCTGGCCCAGGACAACGGGATCGGCATCGGTGAGGTGGGTGAAATCGATAGGGAGGTCCCGGACCGGAACGTACCCATCCTCGGTTTCGGTGGTCACCACGGCCTTGAGCTCGTAGAGCCCGTTGCTCCGCTTGAAGTACTTGAAGGCGAAATCGAGGACGGCCGGTCCTTCGGCACCTTCTTCCTGGGCCCTGAGCGGGGCTCCGCACAGGATACCGGCGAGCAAAGCAAACGCCAGAATATTTCGTGTGTTCGTTTTCATGGCTTTGCGGGCTTATGCGTTAACCAGTTTCTTTTCCTTCTCCAGCATTTCCGCTTCGATATCTTCCATTTCCGATACATCGAGCGGAGGTACCAGCTTTCCGAACAGGGTGAAGAGCAGGGCCACCGAACCTATACCTCCAATGCTCAGCAGCAGCTCCACCCAGGTCCCCTGGTAGTCTACCCATGCTTCACGCGTATCCTGGATAGGGAGATAGGGTACTTCCAGGGTGGGCACGATGATGAGGTAACGGTTGAGCCACAGCCCCACCACCGAAATCACGGCCACCGTCACGATGGTCTTTATGCTGCGGAAACGGGGGATGCCGATGACGATGATGGGCGCCAGGATGGAGATATAGTTGGCAAAGATGAAGAGCCAGAAATAGTCGTTGTAGAGGTGCGAAAGATAACGTCCGTCCACTTCTTTCTGCCCGTACCAGCGGGTGAGGTACTCGCTGAAGGTGAAATAGGCGAAGAACATAGCCAGCACCATGAGCACTATGCCCACATGCACGAAGTGCTTGCGGGTGATGTAGCGTTCCAGGCGGTAGATCTTACGGTAGATGGCCATAAGCACGATCAGTACGCCGGTACCGGAATACACGGCAGCGATCACGAAGTAGGGGCCGAAAATCGTGGAGTCCCATCCGGGCTGCAGGGTCAGGGAGAAGATCCAGGCCAGCACTGAGTACACAATGATGGCGATGGCGATGATCATGGCAGCCATCACATCCTTGGTGAACTTCAGTCTTTTGCGCTGCTCGGGGGTGTCCTGGTAGTTGAGGGCCAGGAAGCGGTACACGGCCTTGCGCCAGCGGGGCACCCTGAGGTCGGCCTTGTCGCGCAGCCGGGCGATGTCGCGCAGCAGGGCCATCCACAGGAAAATGAAGCACCCCACCAGGTCGGTGGAGATGGCGATCACGTCCCAGGTGATAGGCGACTGGATGCGGGGGTACATCAGCAGGAAGGGCAAACGGTCGAGGCGGCCGATGCAGAGCAGGATGTAGAGGGGGCCGATGCAAAGCGAAATGATGGTGATCAGCTCGGCGAAACGCAGGATGGGCCCGCGCCATTTGGTGCGGAACAGCTGCAGGGAGCCGGAGAGCAGGGCGCCGGCATAGCTCACCCCCATCAGGAACACGAAGTTCACGATGTAGATGCCCCAAACCACATTGTCCCGCATCCCGGTGATTACGTGGCCCTTGACGATCTGCATCACCAGGGCGAAGATGCCCAGGCCGATGATGCATACCAGCAGCAGGACCCAGAGTAACCATCTCCGGGAGGTATGCTCGATATCATGGGTGAACTCCTCGAGCTTCGGAGCGCTGTATTCGAATGGCTTGCTCATTGCTGGTTCTTTTTCTTCTGGACGTAGGGTGTCTTGTCATAGCGGGCGGCGATCTCCGGATCCAGCCCGTCGAAGCCGCGGTCTACCGGGAACTGACGGTTCACCGGTGGCAGGTAGTACACGCTGGGCTTGGTCCCCAGGTTGCCCATATGAGTGTATCCCCCGCGGTCGCGGATCAGCTCGCTGAACCGGACCGTCTCCGAGCCGTTGGTCACGATGTCTTCGTACATATCCCCGAAGTAGATGACGCCCATGGGGCAGGCCGAAGCACAGTAGGGTAGTTTACCCACCCTGAGGAGGTCAGGGCAGAAGTCGCACTTAGAAACGGTGCCTTCCTGTCCGGGTACGCTGGTCTCCGGTGAATAGGGCACATCCACATCATACTCGGGATAGTGCTCCCAGGCAAACACGCGGGCGGAATAGGGGCAACCGGTCATGCAGAACTTGCAGCCAATGCAGCGTTCGTTGTCCACCAGCACGATACCATCGGTTCGCTTATAGGTCGCCCCGACCGGGCATACGCTTACACACTGCGGCTTGTCGCAGTGGTAACAGGGCTTGGGGAACCAATAGGGGGCGGTGTTCTTACCGTCCTGCATCAGGTATACGCGCATGAACTCCTGGCTGGCGGGCAGGTGGTGCCCTTTCTGGCAGGCCTCGGTACAGGCCCGGGCATTGGCGCACTTGGCCAGGTCGATCACCATGACAAACTTGCGGTTGGGAATCCCCTTGCGCGCCTCCTCCCGGTCAATGAAGAAGGCATCGCCGGCCTTCATCGCCGATTTGGGGATCTCCACCAGCTTACCGTCAGTGGTGAGTACCTTCACCATTTCGCCTGAGCCGGCCTCCGGCTCAGGGGTGGTGGCCTTCAGCAGGGTATGGCCGGCTACAGCGCCGGCACCGGCCAGCAAGCCGTAGCGCAGGAACTTCCTGCGGCTGTTCTCTTTGTTCTGAAGTTCGTCTGACATATATTAATATGTGTTACTGTTTATAGAAAAAAACCAGGCTGAGGATTCCCCAGGGGGTTTCCGTCAGCCTGGTCCGGATCAATCGTCGTTCAGGGGATGGTGATATCCCGTGGAAATGGTCTTGATGGCATCGCCCCATTTCATTCCAACGGTGCAGAGGTAAATATGCACCACCAGGAAGATGGACAGGATGAAGCCCGCAATGATGTGAACGATATCCGTTACATGCAGCCCGCTCACCCCAAAGATCACATGGGCTACCAGGTCGGGATACAGCAGCCCCCAGCCCGTCACGATTACGATAGGCATGAAGATGAACATCACAAACCAATAGCTGATCTTCTGCAGGGGGTTGAACTTCTCGGTCTCGCTCACGTGGAAGGGATGTTCTTCCCCCCGGAACACGCCGAACGCATAGTACCTGGCCTGGCGGAACAGGCGGTGCCAGAAGCGGGGCTGACGGATGATGTAGAAGCGGAAATTACCGGTGACAAACCCTGCGATGAGGTAGAGGGCATAGTTGAAGCTAAGCAGCACACCGAAGATGTTGTGCCAGGTAATGGACACGCGGAACGGCAGCAGGATGGGATCCTTGGCGGCATATTGCAGGCTGACGCCGGTGATGATGAGCCCGATGATGAGCACCGCGTTCAGCAGGTGCCAGATCCGGATGCTCCCGGGGTAGAGGTATAGTTTACCGCTCATGGTGCATTACTTTTTTTTGGAGATGAGACGAAGCACGATATGGATGAAGATGGCCAGGAGGGTGAAGCCGAAGATCACGATGGAGGCCACGTTCAGGAAGATGTTGCGGTTGGCCCCGATCACATAGGAGTTCTCGTTGACAAGCACCCCGTTGTAGAACCCGAACTGGCTTCTTTTCTCCTTCTTTTCAAAGCGGTACAGGGTTTCCAGCAGCCTCGACTCGGAGGAATGGCATTCCACGCAGTTCTTCACGGCCTTGTCTCCCGGAAGGATTTTGTGGGCCACCAGGATGTTGTCGTTCACCTCGGTATGGCATTCCAGGCAGCGCACGCTGGAGAAGTGCAGGCTCTGGTTCGGAAGCCAGGAGTGGGAAGTCATGATGTCGGGGTTCTCCTGGGCGGTAACCAGCTGGTATTTGTCGATGTTTCCGTGGCAGCTCAGGCAGATGGCGTTGTCATAGGCGATGGTGGCCTTGATGTTCTCCGTGTTCCTGGCGCTGATGTGGTATTCGTGGGGGTCGTGGCAGCTCCAGCAGCTGAAGCCGTTGTCGTAGAGGCCGGCATGCACGCTTTCCTCGTACTCTGCGTAGATCTCCTCGAACTTGTAATCGGCCCAGTACTCATCGCCCCCATGGCAGTCCAGGCATTCATACTTGGGGGTCAGGCGCAGCTCGGGATCGTGGGGATATACCTCGAAGGCCGCATCGTGGCAGTCGGCGCAGCTGAAAGTCTTGTGGTTGGAGCGGTAGTATTTTTCCGGTGTGATGACATAGGTGTCACACATCCGTTTCTTGACGCTGTCCTCAGTCATGGCGTTGACGAAGGAGAAGTATTTCTTGGAGTGGCAGTGGAGGCAGGCAGTGTGGTTGGCCTGCTTCAGCTCTTCAGTAACGGGCGTGCTGTCATCCTGCCCCTGGGTTCCGGCGGCGAAGAGCAGGGCGGGAAGGGTGGTGAGCAGGATCCATGAGCGATAGCCGGAGGTGGATCTCAGGGTTGGTCGTGCCATGTTCAGGTTATGGTTTGGTTTGGGAAGAGTGCAAGTAAAAAGGGTGCCCTATCCCTTAACCGGATATGGGCACCCTTTCCTGCTAAGAGGGCGGGGCTTATTTGCCCATCGTCCGCATGAAGTTCACGATCGCCCAACGCTCTTCCTCGTCGGTGATCTTCTTCTCGAAGTTCGGCATCTCGTCGCGGCCTACGAAGGACTTGTAGTACAGTTCCCCGTCGGTGCCGGCCTGGAAGGCCTTGGTGGAGAAGTTGCCCACGTCGGTCTTCAGCTGCTTGGCCTTGGGGCCGTCGCCCAGGCCCATGGCGCCGTGGCACGACTTGCAATGCTTGGCCCAGGCCATCTTGCCGGCGGCGATGGTCGACTTGTCCCCGGCATGGGGGTTCTTCATCGACTTGTACTTGGCCGGGATGTCCCAGGGTTTGGCTTTGGCCTGGGGGGCAGCGGCGAACGACATGAGGAACGCGCCCATCACGATGAGTGCGAAGGCGCCGGTCAGAATTTTAGCGGTCTTGGATTTCATGGTTTACTCCTTTTTTTGGGTTAGACTTAATTTACCAATTCCATAACCTGGTCAGGTTAAAACCAAATAGCATGCCACCATCGAAGAAATCGTTCTGGTTGTACACCATCGTCTCCTGGGGCAGGATGCCCTGGGAGGAAGCCACGAAGATGTGGAAGGCATGCGTACTGGTGCTGATCTCCACGCCCAGGCCGATATTGGCCTTGGGCAGGGTGGTGTTCTCGAAGGTACCGTCGATGCCGGCGGCGCCCTTGATCAGCAGGCCGTCGATTTCGATGGGGGTATCATAGTTGAACACGATGGAGGTCTGGGGGCTGATGCGGGCCCGGCCGGCAAAGGACAGCCCCACATAGCGGTTCTGGTAGCCCACTTCGGTATTGTTGAAATGCGAGAAGGAGGGGGCGACCTGCACGCTGATGCTCTCGCTGAACTTGCGGGAGATGATCAGCTGGTTGAAATAGCTGAGGCGGTGGCTGAATTCGTATTCGGCTCCGAAGACGGCTTCGTCCCGGGCGTCGACGGCCACGTTGCCGTACCAGGTGACCGATACAGGGATGGAGCCCGAGCGCGTCTGCTGGATGATGCCGACCTTATAGCCTACATCCTGGAATTTCTTGAATTTGGTGGTCCCGAGCTGCAGCTGGAATCGGTCGTGAAAGCTGTAGTTCATGCCCAGGCGGATGTTGGAGGGAGCGTAGATTCCCCAGAGGTCGGAGGTCCCGTTGCCGGTGACGCCGAAGCGGTGGTGGATGATCATCTCCAGGGTGCCCTTGGTGGGCAGCATCACGGTCTGCTGATCGATGAGGTAGGTGCTCTCGAAGGGGTTCTTCACCGGTTTGTCTACCGGCTTCTCCTCCGTGCCATCCTGAGCCATCAGGCTATAGGTGCCGCTCAGCAGGAACGCGGCGATCAGGAATCGCAGTGTGCTTTTCATGGTTTCGGGTATTGCTATAGGATTAGTGTGGGTGCTTAGTTGTCCAGGGCGCCGGCCTTGATCCAGGCCAGGACCAGGGCGGTATTGCCCGGGGTGCTGTAAGGGGCCATGGATCCTCCGGTGGCCACCTTGGTATACAGCAGGCTCTCTTCCGGGTTCTCCAGGTTGATATAATTGCCATCCATCAGCGCCCCGTAGGCGAAGTCGGCGGTAAGGTCAGGGGCTTCCCCTCCGGTGTTGTGGCAACCGCTGAAATTGCAGCTGGCATTGAAATACGGCATGATATCGCCCGAGAAGCTGACCACATCGGGCAGGGGTTCGGGAACCGGATGATCGTACTCACACCCTGTCACGAAAACGGCCAGGGAGATAAGCATCAGGCCGCCAAGGATATTCCACATTCGTTTCATTATTCTCGTCCTTTTAGGGTTTGCAGCTACAAAGAAAGCAGGATGTGCCATAGCAACGGGCAGGGTGGGGGAGGAATGCAACAGCGCCTGAAATGGAATGCATCAATATTAAATTGACACAGGTCAATCCGCCCACAAAATATCTATATTTGTACCTAAGATCATTTGCAGGGGAGAGGTGAGCTCGCTTTTTCATAAATCGTTCCGGTGCAAGAACTGCCACGAGTGTGACACGCAGTCGAACCTGTTCAGGCACCTGAGCCACGACGAGCTGGAGCTGGTCAACGGAAGCCGCTACGAAGTGAGCTACCGGGCGGGCGAGACCATCATCAAGCAGGGCACCGACTGCACCCATGTGATCACCCTTACCTCGGGCCTGGCCAAGGTGTACATCGAGGGCTATTACAACAAGAACCTCATCCTTCATATCGCGCGTCCGCCGGAGCTTTTCGGGGGTCCGGGCTTTCATACCGACGGGCGCAACCATTATACCGTAACCGCGGTGGAGGACTGCACCTGCTGTTATATGGACGGCAAGATCTTCCGCGGCCTGGTGGAGAGCAACATCAACCTGGCCAACGAGCTCATCCGGAATATCAACTACTTTGCCATCCATAACTTCGAGAAGCTCATCAACCTCACCCAGAAGCAGGTGCCGGGCCGGGTGGCCGACATGCTGCTGGATTTGCAGCGTAACGTATACGGCAGCAACCCTTTCCAGCTCAGTCTGAGCCGTCAGGACCTGGCCGACATGACGGGGCTTTCGAAGGAGAGCGTGATCCGGATCCTGAAGGAGTTCAAAGACGACGGCATCATCGAGTCGCATGGGGATGAGGTGGAGATCCTGAATTTCGAAAGCCTGCAGCGCATCGCCATTTCAGGCTGAGGCCCTGCTGAAGGGCGCGGGGGGGGCGGCCTTCAGAAAAGCCTTGCATGTATCGGATGAATCATTATCTTTGCAGCCCCGTTGATAAAAAATCTCTCCGTAGCTCAGTTGGTAGAGCAGCTGACTCTTAATCAGCGGGTCCCAGGTTCGAATCCTGGCGGGGAGACAGCAAAAAAGCCGCAAAATGCGGCTTTTTTTGATTTACGATGGACGCATGGGCGCATGTTCGATTTGTGATTGACCCCTGCATTGGCGCGCGTCTTCGACGCGTGCTGAAGGGTTTCTCATGGTTGAAGGCTGCAAGGTTGTGAGGTGGCCTGCCTTATCCTGCGTAGGCTGAAAGCGCCTACCTTTATCGCTTCCAATGGCTTTGTTGATGCCGCGCTTGCGTATGTTCCTCCTGCCTGTACTGTGGTGGGCAGCCTTTGCGGCCCTGGCCCAGCCAGGGTCCAACCCCTGTGCCCGGCATACGTCCCTGCGCATCGTGGTGCTGGGATCCTCTACGGCCGCCGGGGCCGGGGCCAGCACCCCCGACAGTGCCTGGGTCAACCGCTACAAGGCGTTGTTACAGGAACTGAATGCCGGGAATATGCTATACAACCTGGCCGTGGGAGGCTTCACCACTTACCGTATCATGCCCGACGGCTTCCAGCCCCCGGCCAACCGCCCCCTGCCCGATACCAGCCACAACCTCAGCGCTGCCCTGGAGCTTCAGCCCGATGCCATCCTCATCAACCTCCCCTCCAACGACGTGGCCTCAGGCTATAGCCTGAACGAACAGCTCAGCAACTTTGACTCCCTGGCCACGCTTTGCCACCAACACGGTGTGGAACTCTGGGTCACGACCACCCAGCCGCGCACTTTCAGCCCTGCCGGCGTCATGCTGCAGCAGGCGGTGCGCGACAGCCTGCTGGCCCGCTTCGGCAACCGCGCCATCGACCTGTGGACCGGCTTCGCCAATGCCCAGGGGACGCTGGACTCCCTGTACAATTCCGGGGACGGTGTCCACCTGAACGATGCCGGACATGCCCTGGTAGCCCACAGGGTCTGCCTTGCCGCCCTGCCAGAGGCCCTGGCTGATACCCTTCCCTATACCGATCACAGCCTTCGCTGGATTGAGGCCCCTCCTGCGCCCTGCGGCGACAGCAACCAGACGCTCTGCGCCGAAGTGGTAAACCTGGGCACCTCCGGGAGCCAGGGTCTGGGCCTGTACTTCCGGTTCCAGGACCCGTGGGGGACGTGGAAACAGGACAGCCTGACCGCCTTGCCCTCCCTGCCTTCCTGCTCTGCGGATACCTTTTGTTTCACCGCAGATACCTGGGCGGGGGGTGCCTTCTCTTTCCGCCTGCACTGTGCCTCCCCGGACGACAGCCTTCCCTCCAACGATACCCTCTGGCTGAGCCGGTCGTATACCGGGCACCCCTTCCTGCTGGCCGTCCACGATACCATGTGTCCCGGGGACACGGTGTTGCTGCAGGCTTACACCGGTTCCGGTGATACCATTGTCTGGTATGCCGACCCGCTTTCCGCCCTTCCGCTGCACTTCGGGCCGGCCCTGTTTCCCCTTCCCCCGTCAGGCATGCCCTTCCTCCGCTTTGCCGAGGCCGTGCGGGGTCCCCTGCACCATCCGGCCAGCCTGGATGCGGGCATGCTGCCGAATATATACTGGAATGGGGTGATGTTCGACTTGTTGGCAGACTCGGCCCTGGTCGTCGACAGCCTATGGCTTATCGCTGGCCAGGCTGGAAGCGGCACCCTGAGGATGTATGTCCGCCAGGGCGGTCATGCCGGCTTCGAGCAGAATGCGGCCGCCTGGGCACTTCATTTTCAAGACACCCTGATCTCGGCGGATACAGGGGCTATCCTCTCCCTGGATCCCCCTCCGCTCAGTCTGGGGGCCGGGGACACCCTCGGGGTCTATCTGATGTTCGCCCAATCCACCCGGCGCCTGGGGTACCGCTCCCTGAGCCAGCCCATAGTCAAGAGCGGCCCTCATCTGGCATTGCATTCCGGATCAGGCATATCGTATGCCTTCGGCAACGCCTATCCCTTGCGCCTATGGAGCGGCCGGGTTTTCTACCATTACGGCTTCCGGCCGCAGGGGGACTGCCGCAGCCCCCGGACGGCCGTGAAGGGGATCCTCCGTCCCGCCCTGCCCCATCTGGGGCCGGATACTTCCATCACCCTGCTGGACAGCCTGCGGATAGGCCCCGACAGCAGTTATGCTACCTACGCCTGGAGCAACGGAAGCATCCTGCCCCAGCTCTTCTTTCCCGCGGGCAGCCTCCCTGCGGGGATCCACGTCTTCGGCCTGAATGTGACCAATGCCTGGGGCTGTGCCGGCTCCGATACCCTGGTGGTGACGGTCTCGCTTCCTTCCGGTACCCTATCCACCCCTCCTTCCGGGGAAATCCTGATGGCCTGTGCGGGAGGGTTGATCCTGGTCCGCTTCCCCTCGGCCACAAGCCCCGGATCGGCCCTGCTGACGGACCTCAGCGGAAGGATAGTGCGCAGCGCTTCTGCGGTAGGGGAAATCCGCCTATCCACCCGGGGGCTGCCGGCAGGGATCTATCTTCTCATGCTCTCACAGGGGGGCAGCCGCCGCACCCTGAAAGTGCCGCTTCCCCTGCCCTCAGCAGGGTTTTAAGGGCCAGCGTGTGCTGGAGATCTTATCTTGCCATGATTCCCAGCACAGCGTGAACCAGGCAGGCAAAATCCCCGATATCCTTACGGTCCTGGCCTATCACCGTCCGCCGGGTATGAACTTCTCCTGACTCCGCCATATTCCTGCTAAGTATATCACAAGCGCTGATGAAGGCATTGTGGGCACGGGTGCGTTCTTCGTCCATTATACCAGGACCGCTGGGAATGCCCATTCTAAAACCCAGAAAATAAATCCCTCCGGGCGCAGGAGATTTTCGGAATCTTTCTACCTTTCTTGCAACGTTGTGATCTTTCCCTGACCAAGCCCATCGTCCTATGAAGAAGTTCGCCCTAAGCTTCCTTTGCCTCATTCCCTTTGTGCTCCAGGCACAGAACTCCGCGCCGGTGATAAGCAACCTCTCGGTCAGCGAAAGGGTGGACAACTCCTTCCTGGTGGATATCTATTATGATCTCCATGATGCTGACGGTGATGCAATGACGGTGACACTGAAAGTTTCCAATGACAATGGGGCGACATGGAATTATCTGATAGATCCAGGACATCTCAGCGGAGATTTTGGCCAAGGAATTATGAGTGGCATTGGAAAGCATATTATCTGGGATTTTGGGGCGGGTAATACAGGTGGTTTCTTTTTACAACTAAAGTTTAAACTGACGGCAGATGATGGCTTTACCCCTGTAATGGGTATGCCATGTCCGGGGCTGGCAACTCTAGCTTATGGTGGCCAAATCTATAATACGGTACAGATTGGAGCCCAATGCTGGATGCGCGAAAACCTTAATGTTGGCGTAATGGTGAATAGCTATGGTGCCTATTACCAATCTGGCATGCACAATGACAGCGTGATTGAGAAATACTGTTATGGCAATATTTCCAGTAATTGTAATATTTATGGAGCCCTCTATGAGTGGAATGAGGCCATGGGATATACTGAGATCGAGCTCGCGCAGGGTATTTGTCCTACCGGTTGGCATATACCATCTGAAGGTGAATGGAGAACTCTGGAAGGATACATCGATAGCCAATATGATGAGAACTCAAACGAATGGGATAATTGGGAAGATAGAGGGTATGATGCAGGAGGAAGAATGAAGGAAACAGGAAGTACTTATTGGCAAAGTCCAAATACTGGAGCAACAAATGAATTTGGTTTTGCTGCATTACCCGGAGGTCACAGAGAACCTTGGAACGGAGAGTTTTATAGTGCAGGCAGTGTCGCATATTATTGGAGTTCAACGCCAAGACCTTGGGGTTATGCATATAGCAGGGAACTCACCCATAATAATAAAAGGATAGCAAGACGATACAATCATCAGTATAGAATTCAAGGTTATTCTGTTCGATGCATTAAAACTCAGTGCAATCCTATCCCTGATCAAGCCAATGCTGGCCCTGATGCCTCCCTGTTGTCTGGTACGACACACCAGCTACAGGCAAATCAGCCCATTAATGGGAGTGGACAGTGGAGTATCCTCAGTGGGCAAGGGGGAAGCATATCAGATATTACACTGGCTTCAGCGCTCATCACGGGCCAGGCGGGGATGAGTTACAGTCTTGTATGGACAATTTCAAATCAATGTGGCTCTACGAGCGATACCGTCAACATCAGCTTCAGCGTTCCGCAAACGACGATTAAGTTGGGTGATGTGGTGAACTGTCCAGTATCCAATGAGGTCATAGTACCGGTATTGGTGAGCACCTGGAATGGGGCAGCAGGGTTTTCGTTCCGAATTACCTACGATCCGCAAGTGGTAACATATCTTGGAACTCAAAACCTGAACAGCTCACTTGGTGGCCCATTTCAAGCAGGTTCCATGGCAGGGACTATTACGCTCAGTTGGTATTCTTTGACTCCCATTTCGTTGGTGTCAGCAACACTGGTGGAGTTAAGGTTTGCATATAATTCCGGGAATACGCAACTCCAGTTTGATTGCAGCTCTCCTGGATACTGCAGGCTAACAGATATCTCAGGGGATTATCTTCAGATAGCCACCATACCAGGAAGCATTTCAGGCTGTGGAAATTAATTTTTAATCGTACTTGTATAAACAATAGAATATGAGCTATTTAGTACAAAATATTTCACGCCAGTGCATCCTATGGGGACTGATTATCTCATCATTAAAGCCATGCCAGGTATACGCTGATTCGACCTCTGTGGTATCAGACCTGATCGTCGTTCATTCTATTTCAAATCTGTTCGATGTAAAGACCACCCGACCTGCGGATTTCATGATCGGCCTCAGCGCTCCCGTGATCGCCTCAACCCATCAGGGAAGTTCGGGAGCCATTGATTACCGCATATGTACCGACGGTTCAAAAGTGACCCGGATCAGCTTCAGCACACAACAGCCCGGAACAATCGATCTCAGCAAGATCGTGATGCGGGTGAAGGGGGACCCTTCAGGCTCCAACCCCGACCACTACGGAAAGTTCTACTCTTCCGACAAACAGATCAACGGAAACACCCTGGTATGGACCTATACACATCCCGCCTGTCTCGTGAATACCGGGGCCAGTAACTACCGTGACGACCACTTCCAGATTTTGCTCAATGGTACAGTGCTATACGAATACAGGGTACGCTTCATTACCCCTCCGGTCGTGATGGTACACGGGCTGTGGGGCGAGCCCTCCACCTTCAATGCCATGGACACCTACCTGAAGCAGCATTACCTGAGCCAGGACGCGCTACCAAGCCAGTATTCCAGCCTACCACTGGAGAACCTACTCACTGCCAGAGTCAATTATCATGTCATCAACCGGGCGGGAGCCGATCTGAAAACGAACAGTCCGCAGCTCAGAATTACCATCGATCATTTGCTGAATACCCTGGCCACACACGGGATCCAGTGCGGTAAGGTGGACCTTGTGGCGCACAGCATGGGGGGTCTGGTTTCCAGGCAGTACCTGGTTGAGAATTCCACGGCACAGGTGCGCAAATTGATCACCATCAACACTCCACATTCCGGCAGCCAGGCGGCCAATTACCTTCTGAGCGATGCTGTATTTATTAAAAAGTTCATTGCGCCAATACTGGATGTGGAGATGGGACCCATTGATGGAGGCGCTGTTCATGACTTGAAGGTGGGTTCTTCATCCAATGGGGTTGGAAAGCTGAACCGTGCATCCAATCTATCGAAACAAATGGTGCCATCACACTCCATATACTCTGAGAGGCTAATGGAATACCCTGATGATTTCTGGGCCTCAAATTATCTATATACCGCAGTTTTTGGATCCAGTTCGAGCGCCAGCATATCAGGCGCCGACGAAACATTATTATGGAATATCCTGGATGCTGCACATCTGAAAGCAACTCAGATATTGCAAATGCGACTTTTTAAAAAGC
The DNA here is from genome assembly GCA_022710185.1 of Bacteroidota bacterium. Classification (GTDB taxonomy): domain Bacteria; phylum Bacteroidota; class Bacteroidia; order Bacteroidales; family JAGNHN01; genus JAGNHN01. The sequence goes on along the minus strand of JAKLHK010000004.1, from coordinate 77,066 downwards.
TTGGAATGCATATTCAACTGGCTTCGTATATGTCAAGCTGTCTCAACCAGAGCCACGCCATTTTTACCGAAGATTTGTTCGGCGGCGCAGATGATGATCTGATTGTCCCTGTAATATCACAAAAAGGAGGCCTGACGCAGGGACGGACTTATTTCGTGAACAACCAGAAGCATATTGGTTCACCGGCCAACACCTTGATAATGTCACATGTGCGGGATGTACTGAGGGAGAACCCCAATAATGCCAATGTATTTGAGAACGGGTTCCAGCCAGTCAGCCTAAGCTATGACCTCAAGAATGATCTGGCAAAGGATACCCTTCCTTCCCTGGATTCGGTCAGGATAATATCGCCTATAAATGATACATTAATCCCTCCAGGAGATTCCATGCAAGTGATTGTCGTTGGATCGCCCGGTGTACTTCAGATTGGTTTGCTGTCTGGGAATGATGGGGCTGGATACAATTTTCAGCAAAGTTTCATGGATACCGCGGTATTCAATGTGATCATCGGGACGGGTTATCCAGAAGGATTTTCAGTAATAGCTCTGGGAAAGGATTCACTGGATAAGATAGTATACGATTCCATTTGGATCAGGACGGGCTATACACCATCAGTCGATAGTCTGCTCATTATACCTGAAGCAATAATGCTCCTCACTGGACAGGCCGGGGCATACCGGGTAAAGGGGTTCTTCCATGACTCCCTTATCCTGGATATCACAAAATCAGACTCCCTATCTGCGTGGGTGACGGATACCACCATCGCATTTTATAAGAAGGATGGAACCCTGCAAGCACTTCAGGCGGGCAATGCACAGTTATTCGTTGCATACCAGGGGGATACGGTTTCGGCGGAGGTAGTGGTCAAACCGGACTATATTGTGCTTACCGGAGACTCTGCCTTCTGTGAAGGTGAGCCTGGTACTGAGATCAGGATACTCCATGCCCGGGAAGGTACAGCCTACCAGCTGTTCAGGAACGATACCATGGCCGGGCCAGCACTGTTCTCCCAGGGTGATACGTTATCCTTCGGAATCATTGACATTCCAGGAAGATATTCCGTCCATTCCCTGGATACCATGACACTGTACGAGAATCGATCCTCAAATCAGATCAACTTAAGGTCCTATGCCTATCCCCAGCCCCACCTGGGATCCGATACCATGATCTATCTTGGGGACACCTTGACAATGGATGTGGACTGCTCAGGTTGCCAGTATCTATGGTCGGATGGAACGGTAAGAAGTTCATTCAGGGTCGACAGCACCGGAACCTATTGGGTCAATGTATCCAGGCCAGGTGGATGCAGTGGGTCAGATACTCTTCTTGTGAAGACCGTCCGCACCGGTGGTCCGCTGTATGGAAGCCTGATCTACGGCAATGTGCCGCAGTCCCCGCTCCAGAATACTGTGGTGAATCTGGTTGGGGATAACGGCTTCAGCTACCGGGCAACGACCGATACCGCTGGCCACTTTCTGCTGAATATCCTTGCTGAAGGCAGATACCTCATTGACATAGAACAGCCTGGAGCCTGGGACGGCGTGGAAGCATCCGATGTGTTGGGCATGATGTACCATTTCGTTGACAGCATGTCCCTGTCCGGCATATACAGAAAGGCCGGCGATGTCAACCGCAGCGAACATGTGAATGCCGTTGACGCTCTGATGGTCACACGGAGGACACAGGGGCTCGTGGACACTTTCCCCATTGGCGATTGGGTAACTGACAGCCTAAGGGTCAGTGTTCTTGGTGGGCAGCCCGTGAATCTTGATATCCAGATGCTATGGAGCGGAGATGTGGATGCATCCTGGGATCCCGAGGCAGTGCCAGGATTCAGTTGTGGAGACAGCCTCCTCGATACCCGTGACAGTCAGAAGTACGGTACCGTGCAGATCGGCACCCAGTGCTGGATGCGGGAGAACCTGAACCTTGGCAAGATGGTAAATAGCGTGAGCACAGGCAGTTCACACACTGATGTGAGCGATAATGGCATGATCGAAAAGTACTGTTACTACAATGATCCGGTAAATTGTGCGATCTATGGCGGATTATATGACTGGAATGAGATGATGGGCTATGTTGACACCCCGGGTACCCAGGGCATTTGTCCTGCAGGTTGGCATATTCCTAATGATTCGGAGTGGTCAACCTTGGAGATCCAACTTGGTGGTTCTGTTGTTGCAGGGGGAGCATTGAAAGAGACAGATACTCAGCACTGGTATTCACCGAATTCCGGAGCCACGAATAGCTACGGGTTTACAGGCTTGGGTTCAGGTTTACGTTACAGTCAAGGTATCTTCAGTAATATGGGATACTATGCAAATTTTTGGACATCAACCGCATATTTCACAACTGGTCTCGGTCGTTACCTGAGTTATAATTCAGCTAGTGTGACAGCATTTCTTGGGGATAAGTCACTTGGATGCTCAGTGCGTTGTATGAAAGATTAGGTGATTACTGGTATCTTCACAAGTTCCTATCCCTGCGTTGGCACGCGTCTTCGACGCGCGCTGAAGGGTTTCGCGTTTCTAACGCGATTGAATATGTTACGCAAGCATACCATAATGCAGACGGTATATACTGTGGCATTGTGAAGATAGCTCTTGCGCACGCGTCACGGACGCGCGCGAACATGGGTTCCTATGTCACTGTGGTGCAACGTGGGGTCCAATGACAGGCTGGCTGTTTAATCTGTGGTAAGAAAACCTGTGTTACACAGGGATGCACTGTGTTAGTTGGAATAGCTGTTTCGCTTGCCAGGCCTGCCCTCATTCCCCGCTTCACATCTCCATCCAAACCCTCAGCATCATGCCGCGGGGGGCGGTGAACTCCAGCACATAGCGGCTGTCGCCTTCCGGAAAGGCATATTCGGCGAGGTTGGTGCCAAAATCGAAGAGGTTGTAAACGCTGAGTACCATGCCCAGGCTGTGGCCGCCGAAGGCCCGCTGGTACTGCATCCGCAGCACGCTGTCGAAGAACCCGTCTTCCCTCGGGCCGAAATCGCCGGACCACCCGCTGTTGCCGCGCTCCACATAGGGCCATAGGGCCAGCTGGCGCTGCGCCTGGTCTTCGTCGGTATAGTAAAGGAACTTGGTGAAGGGCTGGCCGTCGACCCAGGCAAACTGGAAGGAGGTGGAGAGGCTCTTTGAGATTTTCCAGCCCAGCAGCAGCTTGGCGTAATAGCCCCGGTCGGCATCGCTGCGGCCGAACATGCGGGTGCGGGTATTGGGCTGGGCCAGGCTTTCCGACAGTAAGCCCGGGCTGTTGTGCATAAATCCGTACCCCATGGCGCTGTACCCGATGATCATGTGGGAGGTCCAGGCCAGGTCGAGGTAGAAACGGGGCGCCTCCCGACGGAAGCCGATGGTATTGCCCATGGCGTGGGGATTGCTGCGGAACCACCCGCCATATCCCGTAACGGCCTGCATACCGGAGCGTTCCAGCCCCACCACTTCGTACCGAGGCGGCCGATCGAAAAAGAAAACGGCCTGGCCATCCCTGTCCTCGTAATGCCCGTAATCGAGGGCGTCGCCGGCGAAGCGGACGTCCCAGGAACGGGTGAACTGCTTGTAATGGTTGTGGAGGAAAAGGGTGCCGTATTTCCCTGTACTGAATGCTATAGGGAGGTCCAGGAAGACCAGGCCCGGTTGCCGCAGTCCCCCGGTCCAACGGTGCCAGGCCCCTCCCGAATACAGGTAGTCGCCGCGGGCCTCGGCCTCCTGAAAATGACGGTCGCCATCGGCATCATCCCAATACACCCAGGTGCCGCTGAGCCATTGGGGGGAGAAGAAGCGCAACTGCTGGGACTGATAAGGGATCTTGCGGTGCCCCATATCCAGGGAAATATTCAGCCAGGGCAGGGGTTCCCAGTCGAGCCGCATCCGGGCCTCCAGTCCGGGGCTGAGGTGGCTGTTGCCCTGCAGCAGCAAACCATCCAGGGAGAGGAAGGACTGCAGGCTGATGTCCAGCCCCCGGGCCCATTGGCCCTCCCATCCCATGCCCAGCCGGTTTTCCAGCAGTCCCCCGTTGAAGTCGGCGGAAGTCCAGCGGGCGGCGAACAGCGACTGCCAGCTGTGGTCGTTCATCAGGAAGACGGGGTTCAGCATTTCTTCCTGCAACGGCCGGAACATCAGCAGGTGGTTCTGGGTATGCGCCAGCAGCCGGAGGCCCCCGCAGAGGCTGCGGTCCAGGGCGCCCTGCAGACTGAGGAAGCGGTCGGTGGAGGATGGGTACCAGGGTTCGAAGCCTTCTCCGTCCTGGTCCAGGATATTGCGGGAAAAGCCGGGGTCGTGGTGACGGAGGTCCCTGAGCCCGGCGGTGAGGGCCAGGTTGGCCAGGAAGTGTGCCCGGCGCACTATGCCGTAGGCGGTGGCCGTGGCGGAGCGGAAGCGGGCCGTTTCGCGGGGTGAGTAGTAGGCCTCGGAATAATAGTTGTCCCTGGATTCCGCGTTGAACAGCGCCCCCAGGCTTATCCGTCCCGCGGGCCGCTGATAGTGCAGCATCATGCGCCCGAAGTTCTCGGGATAAAAAGCATCGAGGCCGGCGAAGGAGATGTCGGGCATCCGGCGCCGGCCCAGTAGGAACTGGCCGCTGAGCTGATGACCTTGCCCTACCAGGGGGGTGCCGAACTGCACCTCGGTGGCATATACCAGGTGGCGGCGTCCGGGGAGGGGGCGCTTGAGCCGGTCGGTGGCGGTACGGTGGAACCATTCCACCATGGGCTGGGTGAAGCCGCTGATCCCTCCGAGGTCCCCGTGGTTGTATGTGACGCTGGCCCAGGGCCGTTGCAGGGCCTCCGTGCTGAAATGCAGGGCCGGCCCGTTGGGATCCAGGCCCAGGGACGTATGCTGCATGGGGGGCTGGTAGAGGAGGTGGCCGGTCTGCCAGGGATCGTCGTTGCGGAGGCCATCGAGGTAGTAGCGGTTCCACAGCCAGGAGCTGCCCTGCAGGGAAAATACCAGGGGATCGGCCAGGCCGATATCCCCGGCGGTCTCCGTCTGGAACACCACCGCATGGACGCTGTTGTCGAGGAAATTGCCCAGGCCGGGGTGCAGCAGAATGTCGCGGAAGAAGGAAGCAGGGTACACCTGCCGGGGAGCCGGAGGCCAGGCATCTTCGCGGGGGAGCAGGAGGAGAAGATCGGTGATGAGGGAATCGCCTTCGGATTGCGCACGCAGGGAGAAGGGAAGCAGGAGGCTCAGGAGAGGGATGAGGGCGATGGACCGCAGCATAGGCCATGGGGATTTCCGGGACCAAGGTAATGAGAATCGTTCAGGCAGGGGGCAAGGATAGCCCGTCCCAAAGGGGGAGGCAGTGCTCCTTCAGAGGGAATACCTTACCTTTGACCTTCAGAACGGTATACGATGAAGAAGATCCTCCTCCTTTGCGCCATCCTCGGGATGGGCGTAAACAGTTATAGCGCCTCCCTCAGCCACAGCGAACAGCCTGAAGGGACTGCTTTCCGGGTGAACGAGCGGGCGTTCTCCGCCTTCGTTTTCCGCAATACGGTGGGCGGGCTGCAGTATTCCCTGCAAACCCTGGGTGGCCAGGAATATACCCGCCTCACCCTGCCGGGCTATATCCGCGACCTGTCCCGCAGCGGGCATCCTGACCTGCCTGTGCTGAGCCGCCTGATCGAGATCCCGGAAGGGGCATCGGTGGCGGTGGAGGTGCTGAGCCGCAGCACACGGGTGGTGAGCCTTGCAGAAGAGGGCTATCCTCATCCGTTGATCCCTGTGCAGCCTTCGGTGTTCAAGGACCAGGATCCTGCGCTGCTGCCGGTGGTGAAGGATGAGGCGGCATATGCCATGAACGGTTTCAGCGAGCAGAAACTGGTGAGGATCGAAGAGGTGGGCCGTATGCGGGGCGTACGGGTAGCCCGCCTGGTGTGTTCGCCTTTCCGTTACCATGCCACCAGCCATACTCTGGAAATCACCACGGACATGGAAGTGAGGGTGAGCTTTCCCGGCGCCGACCCCGCCCTTACGCGGGAAATGCGCAGGAAGTTTTACTCCCCATTCTTCGAAGTATCCTTTAATTCCCTGATCAACCACGGGGCCGAGATGCTAAACGACACCTCCGCGATCTACCCGATGAAATACGTTATCGTCTCCTCTCCGATGTTCCAGGCTGCGCTGCAGCCCTTCATCGCCTGGAAAAGGGAGATGGGGTATACGGTGATCGAAGCATACACCAGCGATCCCCTGGTGGGCACAACCACGACCTCGATCAAGAACTATCTCCTCGGACTATACAATGCCGCTACGTCTACCGATCCGGCCCCCACCTTTGCCCTGCTGGTGGGCGATGTGGCCCAGATCCCGGCATACAGCGGCACCACGGGCACCCACCCTTCCGACCTGTACTATTTCGAATACGACGGGGGCAGCGATTACCTCCCGGAGCTTTTCTACGGGCGCTTTTCCGCCAACAACCTTACGGAACTTCAGCCCCAGATCGACAAGACCCTGGAGTACGAGCGCTACCTCATGCCCAGCGACAGTTTCCTGGGGGAGGTGGTGATGGTGGCCGGCATGGACAACAGCTTCGGACCCACCCACGCCAACGGGCAGATCAACTACGGTACGGCCAACTATTTCAATGCGGCGCATAATATGCTGTCGCATACCTATCTCTATCCCGCCTCCGGCAGCAACGCCTCCGCTATCATCGGCAAGGTGAGCAGCGGAGTGGGCTTTGTGAATTACACGGCCCATTGCGGCACCAACGGCTGGGCCGATCCCAGCTTCACCAGTTCCAATATCCCTTCCCTGCAGAATACCTCGGAATACCCCCTCATTATCGGAAACTGCTGTCTTTCGAACAAGTTTGACGGCAGCTGCTTCGGCGAGGACTTGCTGAGGGCCAGCGGCAAGGGTGCCGTGGGATATATCGGGGGTTCCAACTCCACCCTCTGGGATGAGGACTACTACTGGAGTGTGGGTGTTGGCACACCCAATGCCAATCCCACCTACGCGGGAACCGGCCTGGGGGCCTACGACCGCCTGTTCCACGACCATGGGGAGCCCCGCAGCGAATGGTATGAGACCAACGGACAGATCATCATGGCCGGCAACCTGGCGGTCACGGCGTCCACCTCCAATGAGGACAAGTATTACTGGGAAATCTACCACCTGATGGGCGATCCTTCCCTGCGCAACTTCTATGGCATTCCCCCGGCGCTCAACATCAGCCACGCCCCTGCGATGCCGGTGGGCCTGCCGTTCTTCAATGTGAGCACGGAGCCATACACTTATGTGGCGCTCAGCGTGAACGGCGTGCTGCACGGTGCAGGGATGTCGGATTCCCTGGGTGCACTTCCGTTGCTCATTAACCCCATCACCATTCCCGGCCCGGCAAAGATCGTAGCCACACGCATGAACCGTAAGCCCTATATCGACAGCATCATGGTGGTTGCGCCCAATGGTCCTTATCTAGGACTCAATAGCTATATCACTGCCGATCCCACGGGGAATAACAATGGTAAGCCGGATTTCGGGGAGACCGTGCAGCTGGGCATCCAGGTCCAGAACTTCGGCAATCAGGATGCAGGCGTGGTCACGGCTCGGCTCAGCACCCTGGACAGCCTGGTTACACTGATTGACAGCATGGAGAATGCCGCTTTAATTACCGCCGGCGATACCCTGCTCCTGGGTTCCGCCTTCAGCTTCGCCATCGATCCATACATCCCGGACCAGCACCTGGTCCAGTTCCACCTGCTGCTGAGCGATAGCGCGGGGGGTGCATGGACCTACCCGGTTAAAGTGGTGTTGAATGCCCCCCGCCTGATGATCACCTCCATGGAGGTGGATGATCAGGTGCTGGGCAACGGTAACGGCTCGATTGATCCCGGGGAGAGTATTGAGATCAGCGTAGTGGTAGGCAACACAGGCCATTGCGATGCCACGGCCCCCTTCCTTAGCCTGGTGACCTACAGTCCGCTGGCCAGTGTGACAGCAGGGACCACAACCCTGCCCAACCTGGTACAAGGCGGCCAGCAAGCATACAGCTTCGCTGTGCAGGTCAGCGGCAGCGCTCAGGCGGGGGACTTTTTCGAACTGATCGGGACCCTCATTTCAGGGCTATATACGGCAACCTTATCCTTCAGCCCGGTGGTCGGGACCATGGTGGAAGACTGGGAGACGGGGGGCTTCGGCAAGTTTGCCTGGCAGCAGGGCGGTTCCATGCCCTGGACCGTGGTGAACACCGGTGCCTGGGAAGGGACATACTGCGCTGCTTCGGGCAACATCCCGCATAGTGCGAGCTCGGAGCTGACGGTGCAGGTGAACGTACTGATGAACGACAGCATATCATTCTACCGTAAGGTGTCGTCGGAAGATGGCTATGACTATCTGATTTTCAGCATCGATGGCGTCCCCGCCGATCAGTGGTCGGGGGTGGTTGGCTGGTCCCGGGTGAGCTACCCGGTAAACCCTGGTCCCCATACCTTCAGGTGGAGCTATGAAAAGGACTGGTGGGTTGCCAGTGGGAGCGACAAGGCCTGGATAGACTATATCGAATTTCCTGTGGTGGCCGGGGTGACCACGGGGGTGACCGGATCCCAGCCTGCCCCGGGGCTGGAGATTTTTCCGAATCCTGCCGGGGAGGAAGCAAGGATAAGTGTATTTCTGCCTCTGGCAGGGGACCATTCCTTAGAGTTGAGGGATGGGAGCGGTCGATTGGTAATGGAGCTGGCAGAGGGGATGGCCTCTTCCGGTTATCATGCCTATGCTATCCCTGTCCACACGCTTGAGGCCGGGGTGTATTTCCTGCGGATGGTTTGGGGGCAGGAACAGTTGGTGAAGAAGCTGGTGGTGGTGAGGTAGGGGAAGATTTTGTGGGTTATGTGGGGGAGGAAGGAAAAGGAAGTCGCCCGGCCGGGATGTTGAAATATGTACCGTTATCAACGGCTAATAACAGTTGTGTGTTTATCATTTTACTCATTAATAAGAAGTTAGGGATGACACTTCTCCTCCGCTCACCCTGATTTCGAAGCGACTATACCGGGCTCTGCATTTTTCATGAAAATAATTTACTCCCGATGAACTTCCCTGGCAACCTCCACCATCTCCTGGATCTGAGCGGCCAGACTGCCCTGGTCAGTGGGGGGGCCTCTGGCATAGGTGCGGCCAGTGCCCGTCTGCTTGCCCTGGCCGGAGCGCGGATAGTTTTGGCCGATGTGGATGCGGAAGGAATGAGTGATACGGCTGCCCGCATTATTGCTGGAGGCGGCTGGTGCCATACCGTACCCACCGATGTCCGTGATATGGAGGCCTGCGAGGCAGCTGCCCGTTTCTGCCTTGAATCATCAGGAACACCCTCCATCCTTGTCAATTCCGCGGGCCTCATCGTCCGGCAGGACAGTCTGGAACTCTCCGAAGAAGCCTGGGACCTGGCGTTGGATGTATGCCTCAAGGGAGCCTGGCTGCTCAGCCGGGCCGTCCTTCCCCATATGATTACGGCAGGAAAGGGAAGTATTGTGCATATCGGGTCGGGCTGGTCGCTGAAGGGGGGCCCCAGGGCCGTGTCCTATTGCGCCGCCAAGGGAGGCTTGCTGAATATGACCCGCGCCATGGCGATCGATCATGGCCCCCAGGGGATACGCGTGAACTGCCTTTGTCCCGGAGATACCGACACCCCCCTGCTCTGGTCCGAGCAGCAGCAGCTGGGACAGCCCCTGGCCGAGTTTCGCGCCGAAGCCTCCCACCGGCCCCTGGGAAGGATGGGAACCGCGGACGACATCGCCCGGGCGGTCCTTTTTCTTTGTTCTCCCATGGCCTCCTGGATCAGCGGCACCCATCTCCTGGTGGATGGTGGCGGGCTGGCCTGATGACAATGCATAACCAAGACCCCGAATATGAGATCCCGTTTCACCCTCTATCTCCTGCTCTGTCTGTTTCCCTTGCGGGGGCTCGCCGGACCAGGCGACACCACGGTCGTGCAGACCTTCACCTTCGGATCACCCCAGGATGCTGTATTCATTTTTCCCGACAGTACCCATTCCTGGGAGAGGATACTGATGTACTACACCCTGAAATGCAATCCAGCCCAGAACCCGGCCTGCGGGGAGTGGGACTACCTGACCTATACCTATCTTTTCCATAATACCGGGGGCTTTGACTCCACGCTCATGTACCAGCCCAGCTATATGGTACCCGGGCCGGTGGTCCCCGACTCCTTCGAATGCATGCTGCAGCCCAGCCACCGTTACGAGATCCGGCCCCAGTTCCTGGTCAGCTATACTGATACCACTTCCCTCAGCCAGGCCAGCCTGGGCGGAGGGACCTACACCCTCACCGTAGGAATGCCCGGGCAGGACGGCACCTCACGTTTCCTTTACACAGCGGCCGAACTGATGGCCGCAGGCCTGGCCCCCGGAAACATCACCGGACTGGGGTTCCGGCTGCAGTCGGCCGGCACCTGGCTCAGCCATCTGCGCATCCGCCTGGCCCATACTTCCCTGACTCAGCTCGACAGCATCAATCCCGGAAACCCGGTATTGAGCACCCACTACGACCGCGACCTCTACCTTCCCCAGACCGGGTGGCAGTCTTTTCCCTTCCATCAGCCCTTCGTGTGGGATGGCACCTCCAGTCTGCTGGTGGAGATCGGATATGATGAACTCAGCGGTCCATTGCAGGTGTACGGTAGCCCGGTGCCCTTCCAATCCACCCTGTCCTCCACCGATCCCAGGCATTACCTCGAGATTGACCCCTATCATTACGTAGATGCCGGGGATATTGATGCGCTGGATTCCACCCAGCATTTCACCTTCGAAGCCTGGGTGAGGGCCGAAGCATTCACCAGCTGGGGGTCCCTCTTCGCGAAAAAGCTCGACAACGAACACCGGATCAGCATCGAGACCAGTGGTTCCGCCGGGGGGGCTACCGACAACCTTTTCTGTCTGGTAGGCAACGGAAGCAACACCTATGGCAGTTCGCTCAAGACCCTGAGTAAGGGTGTATGGCACCATGTGGCCCTGGTGTATGACGGAACCGGCAGCAACAATGCCGCAAGGCTCAAGCTCTACATCGACGGGCTCCCCAGCAGCCTCAGCTTTACGGGGACTATTCCGGCCTACACCCCTGCCACCAGCGTCCCCCTGCAGCTGAGCCGGCCCATTGCCAACCACTGGAACGGCGATATGGATGAGGTAAGGTTCTGGAACCGCTCCCTGAGCATGACCGAGATCCAGCACCGCATGTACCGTGGCCTCGACCCTACCGATCCTTACTGGAACGACCTGATCCTTTACTATCCCCTGAACGAGGGGAGCGGAGTGCTGGCCCACGATGCCAGTGGGAACGGCAGGCATGCCGACCTGATGCTCCCGGCCTGGAAGGGCTTCAGGGGTGAGCGGACCCGCGAGTTCGATGCCTATGCGCTGAGGCCCGACCTCCGCCTGGAGCAGGGGGTCTTCAGCCAGGTCACCGATACGGTCTATGCTATTGACACCTTGGAGAACAATCCGGTGTATGTCATCCTGTTCGACGATACCCTGCAGGGCAACGTGGCTACCGACACCCTGACGGCCTGGCCCCTGGCCTATGCCTACACCCTCAACAGCAGCGGGCAGATCATCGATTCCACCCTGATCCCCAGGGATACGGTCATCTTCAAGGAGAACCGCCCGTATTACGGCCCGCCCTTCCCGGTTACGGAACGCTATGAGCTGGGCCGTTTCATCACTCCCTACGGCATTGGACTCGACCTGGGCGAGGGCTTTACCTGGGTCTACGATGTCACCGATTTTGCCCCCCTGCTCCGCGACTCCGTCCACCTCAAGGCAGGGAACTGGCAGGAGCTGCTGGATATGAAGTTCCTGATGATCGAAGGTACCCCGCCCCGTGAGGTCCATAGGATTGGCAGGCTCTGGAACGGCAATTACAACCTGAGCACCTTCGCGGCCAACGTCCCTCCCCGGACCGTGGCCCTGGATCCCGCCTCCTCCATGTACCGGGTGAAGATCACCACCACCGGCCACGGTTTCGATAACGCCACCAACTGCGCCGAGTTCTGTTACAAGATCCACAGCCTCGATGTGGATGGTACCACCCGGTATTCCTGGCAGATCATGGAAGAATGCGCCAGCAATCCCGTCTTCCCCCAGGGCGGCACCTGGGTGTTCGACCGGGCGGGATGGTGTCCCGGTGCTCCGGGCACCCTGCACGATATCGAGATCACCCCCTGGGTGAGCCCCGGGACCAGTCCTGTGATCGATTACAATTGCCAGTACGACCCGTATGGCAACTATGTGGTGGAGTCCTACCTGGTTTCTTACGGCCCTCCCAGTTTCACCACCGATGCCGCCGTTCTGGAGATCATCAGTCCCAGCGATGCCACGCGCTTTGGAAGGGAGAACCCCGTATGCGGTAATCCCAAGGTGAGGATCAGGAACAACGGCAGCGCCAACCTGAGCAGTTTGGTGTTTACCTACGGACGTTGTGGGGGCACTCAGCAGAGCTATACCTGGACCGGCAACCTGGCCTTCCTTGAGGAGGATGTGGTGATCTTGCCCCCGGTTCCATTGTTCGGGCCGGACGCTGCCCTCGACCCCTGCTTCCGGGTGAGCGTGGACCAGCCCAATGGGGGACAGGACCAGAATCCCCACAACAACAGCGCCTTCAGCCGGTTCAGCCTTCCGCCTGACTTCGAGAACCCCTTTATCGTCCGTTTCCGTTCCAATCACGCCCCTCAGGAGTCGGCCTGGTGGATTGAAGATGTGATGGGCAACATATTATTCCAGAATGGACCCCTGGCCGCGAACACCTATTATGATGATACCATTACCCTGACGCAGGGCTGTTACAAGATGATGATCACCGATGCCGGGGGCAATGGGTTGGATTTCTGGTACATCAACCCTCCTTATGGGAATGGCACCATCGGCTCGGCGCGCATAAAGAGTGTGCAGGGGGGGTATTACCTCTACAGTTTCGAGCCTGATTTCGGGAACTTCACCTCTACGGCCTTCACCGTGGGCTACCCCGTAGGTCTGGATGAACCGGGCGGGGACATGTCACTGGAGGTGTTTCCCAATCCTGCGGTCGGACAGGCGAACCTGGCCCTGTCGTTCACCCGTCCCCAGTCGGTGGAGGTCGGACTATACGATGCCCTGGGGCGGGAGGTCTGGTCCCGTTCCCTGGGCGAGGTTCAGACCCGGATACTCCCCCTTCCGCTTGACGGGGTGGCTCCTGGAAGCTATCATGTGAGGGTGCAGGCTGGTGGGCGCAACCTGACCCGCAAGCTGATGGTTGGCCAGCCTTGATTTTGAGCGCCTGCTGGTTTGCATTGCAGGATAAATTCGTATATTTGCGCTCTCAATTTATGGCCTCGGGATGTAGCGCAGCCCGGTTAGCGCGCTTCGTTCGGGACGAAGAGGCCGGAGGTTCGAATCCTCTCATCCCGACCAGTCAAAGCCCTGTTTGCGAAGCAAACAGGGCTTTCCCTTTCCCTGCCTGGAATGCTTGCATTCCGGGGCAGGGAAAGGGAAAGCCCGTAGCCGGGCGAAGCCCGGCAGGGCATTGACTGAAGCCCCCCCCAACGGATCACGCGCAGCGTAATCCTCCTCCATAATGCTTGCATTCCGGGGCAGGGAAAGGGAAAGCCCGTAGCCGGGCGAAGCCCGGCAGGGCATTGACTGAAGCCCCCCCCCAACGGATCACGCGCAGCGTAATCCTCCTCCATAATGCTTGCATTCCGGGGGAATATCGAATATCAATCAACGATCTCAGAAGGATAGAGTATGTCGAACAACCCCGAGAGTGAGCCCCAGGCGAGTGATTCGGGAAACAAGGAATGATGAAGGAGGGGGAGGGACGAAGTCCTTGAACTCCAACCTATAAATGTTCAATGACCGTTGGCACTGAACATTGTATGGAACGCTTAGCGCTGAGCATTGCAAAACCCCTACTTACTTTGTGGAGGTACATAAGATCCATTCACATCACCTACCATAACTCCTTGAATAACAACTGAGTAATTTTCAGGATTCAGTAAATCTATATTTCCCGGCGAGAAACACCAGTCACCTGCACCAAAGGCTTGCACTAAACCCGTGAAACGCTGCGCTACCTGCAGCGCATCGGTAGCGTTGATAAAACCCGAAGCATTGACATCTGCGGCGCATTGTAGGTATATTCCTGATAGTGAAATCAAATGCACATAATGTTGCATAATCGCCAGCGCGTCAACAGAATTACTTGCTCCAGAAATCCAGGCTCCGGTATGTGAGGCAGTAATGTAGTAATCACCAAGAGGTAAACTATCAAAAGAAATGTTGCCATTCGTATCCGTTAGCCCTGTTCGTGTCAGGCTATCGCCAGAAAGGACAACCTCTACGCCTGTCAGTGGGGTTGATGCATTGTTTGCATAGCGGACGCTTACATCAATTCTCGCATATTGTGGTGGCTCAGCGAATGAGATTAATACGCTATCTGAGGTGCTTGAACAAATACCGGATATCTTCCATTCCAGTAGGTACAGGGTGTCGGTGAGTCCTGAAAACGCACTATTCGGGTTTAGACTGTCTGCCAAATAGCCACCTTGTCCAGAAACAATTTTCCATACTCCTACACCAATATTGGGAAGATTTGCTTGTAAGAAATAGATACTGTCAGCGATATTGAGAGCGTCCGCACCTGCGCTTGATTGGTCTGGCTCAGGATAGATCAGGACGCTTACTTCGTTAGTTCCTGTGCACCCGTTGGCATTGGTTCCGGTAACTGAAAAGATGGTAGATGTTACCGGGGCAACTGTATGGCTGCTTCCTGAACCCAGTCCCTGATCCCAGGTATAAGCGGCTGCCCCATTAGCACCAATTGGCACAGAATCACCATAACAGATCGTAATGTCACTACTCACTGTTACTACAGGTGACTGATTTATGGCCACGGTGCCATCCAGGGTGCTATGCAGGATGTTCTGTGATTGCTGGTTCCCAACAATGGCATTTCGGAGTGACAGTGCATAGTTTCCAGGTGGTGATGTAACATTTACAAAACATAGATGAGCGACAGATCCCGATCCTCCAGAGAATACACTCAGGGAAAGACTATACGCAAATAATCTGACAGTGCCTGGAGATACTAAATAACTATAGACAATGTGATCCTGTGCCCGGGAACTTAATACGGTTGAATCCGTGAGGCAGACAAATCCTGTGGGGAAAGTTATGTCACATTGAAAAGCCACGAAATCTTCATAATTCTCAATGCCAAGACTTACCCAGAATGTGTCAGGCAACAATGAATCCCTATTACATACCAGGACACTTTCAATGGCCATTTGATTGGGAATATATGAACTGGCCGTGAGATTCACTTTTTTCGGAGACTCATCAGGATCATTGGAATAGATCATCAATTGGCTGCTGAGTGTTCCTGGATTAGCATTATGAAACGAAATAGGCAATTGATAACTCGAAGTTGGAGTAATGTAAATTGGAAGACTTGCCGCGCTATAGTATGAAGGATGCGCAAATGCAAGCGCTTGAACTTTCAATGTATCATTCCCCACATTATGTAGGGATAAGGAAGTGTGGGTTGTATCAAAAATGGAAACATCACCCAGATCCACAGTGGAACTGCACGAAATATCTCCAGCCGCAATTTGCAGGGAGCCATTATAGTATGCAGACAATACATCCGTTCCGGACGAATCACCAATGATCGCATTTTCAATCGTAAGCGGATAATATCCTCCGATACCATTTACCTCAAAAGCTAATGAGACAATTATCCCACTATTCCCTGAAAAAGGATTGTTCCCGGGGGAATAGGCTACAACACGCAGCATATTCCCCTGGACAATATTGCAAGCAACTGAATGATCTGCTTTTCGTGAAGATAATACGGCAGAACCCTGGATGAATTGCAGTGGTTGTGGCAACCTCAGATCAAACTGGAAACCCACAAAGGGCTCCATATTGTTTACGCTAAACCGCAGGGTATCGATATACCCCGACCGCGTACTCATATTCCCTGTATGAATTTCGTTCACAGCAAAGGCAACAGCTGCGAGGGTAACGGCAATAGTATCTTCATCCGGATCATCAGAAACTATATACAGATGATTTTGGTAATTCCCCTTTATGTTTGAATTAAACCGTACAGTCAGGTTTTGATAGTTTCCCGGGGAAATTACGTATGAACTGTTTCCAACTATCACGAAATTAGGATTATCAAAGAAGATGCCCTGAACGTGAAGGTCGATATTTCCATTGTTATAGATCCTTAATGGCCGATCTTCTGACCCCCCCAGGGGAATGTCCCCAAAATCTATCGAAGTGAGGTTGGTGTTTATTTCAGGTGCATTGACTGTGATACTCCCATTTATGGCGCTTGTAAGGATATTCTGTGAATTTATATTCCCTATAACCGCATTCGTAGCATTGAGTGCGTAGTATCCTGGATTAGATCCTGAGGCTAACTGAAAACTGGCAACCACTCCGGTATTTCCCAGAAAAAGAGCATTAGAAAAAGAATATCCAAAGATCCTTAGTGTGCCTCCTGAAAGCAGGGTGGCATTTAGCAAGTGCCCATTTGTTCGTACAGAGTTTAATGTGGCACTGCCTGAAACATAAACAAATTCATTTGGAATGGGTATGTCAACCTGGAAGGCAACGAATTGGTTGCCATTGTCGATGCTGATGTCTACAACAACCAATTGGTTTGCAGTGCATTGAGTCTGCCCTATGGACAAGATGTTTGATGCGACAAGGGACGTACTCAGAACTGTCTGGAGCAGCGCAATGGTAAGAAGTGTTTTTAAGAGATAAAGCTTGTCCATTGAGCTATGTTTAGTCAGTAAGAATTAGCTTGATCTGTTTATTCTCTATAGCGTTCATATCTGTCCTGGCCATACTGAGGAAATAAATGCCAGGCCTTAGGTCCTTAAACCCCGCTAAGTCTTCCACCCGCACACAGTTTCTTCCTGAATGGAAATGGATGGAGCGTGATGTGCACACCTTTCCTTCACTATTTGTAAGGAGGATAGAATATAAAGCTGCTTTGCTGATGTTAAGCTTGACGGACATTTCATTAATACTGCCTGGATTGGGAAAAGCTGAACCCATTTCCGGACTGACAAATTCCCAGAAACCTACTGCCCCGATTGTCCAAACCCCATTAACTGCCAGGTTGAGGATATTATGAGATGAAGGATCTGAAATCACAGCATTGTTTAATTCAAGCTCATATATGCCAGGTGTATCTCCACTATGTAACTCAATACGCATCACTTCCCCTGAGTCTCCGCTGAAAGCGCTGTTCTGCATCGAAAATGCCAGAAACCGGAATAAAGTGTCGGAGACTTTTATTACTGAAAGGGAGTGACCGCTCTCCCTGTTCGACAACTGTGCAGAATTCTCCACATAGGTAAAGGATTCTGGAATTGCGATGTCAAACTGAAACGCGATGAATGCCTGGTCATTGGCAATTTGAATGCTGACAAGGATGGTATCGTTCAGATCTGCTGTTCCATCAGATATCCTGATGATATTCTGTGCATATACACCAACAACATTCCCGAGTATAAAGAATACCGAAGCAAACAGCTTGAACAACAGAAATCCCTTGATATCAGTCATAACTATAGCCTGACCTCTCAGATTGAGAATCAGCCCCTTATTGATTCGAATAAATCAGCTTGATACACTTTGAATACACTTTTTGGTCAACATTCGCCTTTGCATTGACCATAATGAAATATATTCCTGCAGGCACAGTCTGCCCCGTAACATCCTTACCTTGCCATTCCACAATATATCCACCGCCTGGCTGTTGGCTCGAAAGGATGGAGTGTACCTTCTGACCGTGCAGATTGAAGATTTCTAAAGACACCTCTGCCTCTTCCGGCAGTTTATAGGTGATGCTTGTGGTATAATTGAAGGGGTTAGGCCTGGCACTTACGTAGAAGTCATCATTCAAAGCACTAACATTTCCTTGTGGATTAACCTTCACATAATCTCCTTCCAGATCTCCGGCAGTTATGCTTCCCCAATCAACCACAGCACCATTCAACTCAATGGATAAAAGGTCTGCTAAACCCTTCGGGATCACTTTTTCTTTGAAGGAATAAAGTATTCCTATCAGTTTTCCTTCGCTTACAGCATAGGCAAATTCAAAGCCCTCTACATTACTGTACAGATTTATCTTTTCCAGGTTCTCACCGAGCAACTCAAATTGCAGGGCGGCGATGTTTCCGCTGCTTAGCAATCGGATGGTTGTTGAATCCATAAATATCATAGCATCGAGCTGATCCCATCCGATCAACTTACTTATCGGGACCGACTTGCTTCCCGAGATAAGTTGAACTACCCCAATGATATCCAGAACATTGATGTTATCATCCCCATTTACATCTGCGGCATCGAATAGGAAGGGTTCCGGATCCTGGTTGAGCATATAGGAAACAATAGTGGTAATATCCAGCACATTCACGTTCATATCCCCATTGGCATCCCCATTGGCTGCACTGAAGGGAGTGGCATATATGATTTTCGAACGGTCGCTTTCGGCCATATCCGTTCCCAGGATGGTATAGAAATAATAATACGTCTCGCCGGGTACAACATTAAAGTCGGTGAAAACTGTGTCCGTTATCAATGCGTCATTAATCCGGATGCTGTCTGTTGTATTTACTGAATCGATAAACTGATAGCGGTAAAGGTTATACCCCAGTGCATCATCAGTTACTGCGGAAGGCCATTCCAAATCTACCTTTCCTATACCCGGTGTTGCCATAAAAGCAACTGAGGCAGAGGCTGCGGCTTGGATGACAAACTCGAATCGGGATTGTTCGACTGGAATCTCAAAGTGGTCTGTATCCTGAGCATTAGCAACCCGAACTATTTGAATACCATCTCCTGTCCCCTGGTCTATAGTTGTGAATGCAGTCCAGACAGTTGAGTCAGCACTCCAGGAGGAATTGTTGCTTACAATATTTTGGGTATACGGCTCTCTGACGCCAAAAGACAACAGTGGGGGATAGGAAATATCCATCGCTTTACTAAAGTGCACATCAAACCGCACAACTTCTGAAGTAAAAGGACTAATTGTTGTCACTTGCGGATTTTGACCGTTGAGAAGTACTTTCCAAACAACAGGTGGAGATAATGAATCCGGCTTTAGTAGATATGGAGAATAGTCGAGTAAAGGACGGTTAAAATCATCGGAATAATCATAAACCGACGTTGATACAAGAATTGAATCATCAGTTCCGAACCAACAATTCTCTGCCATATAGGTGCTGTTGTAATTCTGGCCAACTGTTTCAATGTTGAAATCATTATCAATTATGTTATTATACTCAACTATGTTGTCTTTCCAATATAAAACACCTCTTTCTGTATTATCAAATATTGTATTATGAGTTATCTTGCTTGTGGCTTGTGAATTTATCCCATTTCTGCTGTTTTGATAGATCATACAATTAGTAACCGTTGCGCCTCCATAATACCCATTCCTCACCGCAATACCTGACCCATTGTTATTTCCTTGATTATATCTTATAATTGAGCTTTTTATCATTGGTGAAGAATTTCTTAATACTATTCCACCAAAAGCAGCACTCAGACCTCCGGCATATTCCACAACCACGAATTCCATCAACGTGCCTGAAAGAAACATACCATTACTGTTATAAACAGCATTATTCTCAGAATCCCTCAACTCAAGATGGCCCCATCTATCATTCTTGTTTTTAGTGAAATATATCAAACTGTCCTTTGTCCCCTTGGCAACGAGTTGACCATCTATCGTAAAAGTGATACCTGGGTTGAGCAAGATAATCGTACCGGGTTTAATCGTTAATTTACTACCTGCTGGGACACCAATATTTGCAGTAGCAATATATAAATTATCACTTGTCCAAACTGTATTTCCAATAATGGCTCCTGAGACCTCTGTTCCTCTTTGAATATTAATGGTCAACAAACCAGTGATTGCATTTTGGTTTCCGTCACCTACTTCATATTCAAATACGATATCTCTATTGTTTTTTACACTTGAATTAATCGAAATTCTAAAAGGGTCCAACACACCGGATAAACTCGCATAGGTGGAAATATCACCTATATAACTAATACTATCTCTAATGGTGGCCACTGTAGTATCTTCATATGGTGCAAATCGTATTTTAGACCAAACACTATCAGCCCATCCACCAGAATTTTTTACATTTAGAAATAGCTCAATAGTTTCTCCAGCGTCAGCAATTCCGTCATTATCACATCCAGGCAATGTATCTACGATTTTATAACTTATATATTGGAGGTTAGGTACAAGCACGCACGTTAATGCTCCAATTATATCTAAAACACCATTATTTGCTGACTGTAGGAGTCTGGCAAATATCTGTTCAATCGACTGAGCAGGGTCTTGTTGTCTCATCAGAGCAACTGCTCCTGCTACAACCGGGGCAGCCATAGATGTCCCATTTAAGGTGCTATAGGTTCCATTTGGAAAGGTGCTGAGGACACCTGTTCCCGGAGCCATAATTTCATAATTAAGTCCATACGGATTATTATAAGATATTGGCCCTGAGGGATCATAGTTAGAAAAGCCTGCCCTATCACCGGCAGGTGTTGATGCTTCAACTCCTATTACAAAGGAATATGCTGCGGGGTAGAAGTTCGCACAGGGGAAGCAATCGTAGCAGATACATCTTCTTGAGTTCCCTGCAGCAGCAACCAATACTGCTGTTGAGTAGGCGTTTTCAAGGGCTGCCTTTACTGTGAGAGATTCCCCAAAGCTCCCTAAACTCATATTGATGACCGTAGCTCCATTTTCTGCTGCATACGCAATGGCAGCCGCCAGGTCGTTTGAGTTCCCCTGGCCGCTGCTTTGGAGCAACTTAACCGGCATAATTCGCGCATTCCAGGCTACACCACAAACACCTGTACCATTGTTCCCTTCTGCCGCAGCGATCCCTGCTACGTGCGTGCCGTGCGAGTTGTCATCGTTAGGGTTGTTATCATCGTTAACAAAATCCCAACCCCGCACATCATCCACATATCCATTGCCATCATCATCCGCATTGTTATTGGGTATTTCGCCGGGATTATGCCAGATGTTGTCATCGAGGTCCGGATGGTCCCAATCCACACCTGTATCCAGAATCCCGATGACTTGTGTACTATCCCCCGTGGTGCTATCCCAGGCCTGGGGTGCATTAACGGCTCCCAAATGCCACTGATTGGGGTAAAGAGGGTCATTGGGGGTGGTACTCATCGTATAAACCAGGTAATTGGGCTCCGCAAATTCTACTGTGGGATCTTCAGCAAGATCCTCTGCCAAGGCTTTGATATCTGCGCCTGGGTCAAGTTTTATCCGGTATATGTTGTATAAGGCTGGAGTTTTCTTTTCCTCCCCATTGGGATACTTCACAAGAGTTCTGGTTTTCAAACGCGAGGAGTTTCGGAACACCTTTCCCACCGAGATGACGGACTTGTCTTTCAGCTCCTCATCCACAGAGAAAACTCCGGTTTTATTGTTTGCGCCAGATTTGGGGATGTTCACCATCACATTGTCCTTGAATTTGATGATGATTTCCCCCTTTACGAACTCAGGGTTATAGGGGTCAAGGTAATGCTCTGTTTGGGGTTGTTGGGCCCAGCCTATTGATCCCACTATAATCAAAGCAAGTAGTAATAAAACGTTCTTCATAATGGTGGTGTTTTGAAAACCAGGCCTGAGGTCTATTACATAGTCCGTTTATATACTGTGATATGTCTATCAACTAATTGACTGTGTAAATCAAGATCAGAAGCCGGTTTCAAGTTAACAAATTTTACGTCACACCTTTGCATCAGGAGAAGTCCCTAAGGAAAAAAAGCGCACCAAGCCCGGCTCGGGTAACCCACAGGATATCTGATGCAATTTTTGTGAGTTTGCAGTGTGAAGCAACAGTGTGAAGAGCGACGGTTGATCCTTCACTTTTCCTCGTCAATCGTCAATCTTCCTCTTCAATCGTCAATCCGTTGTCCATTAACATTGAGCACTGAGCACTGAGCATTGATTTCCCTACCTTTACCCTGCATCCGAACCATCCATGAACCTCCTGCTGTCCATCATCTTCCTCGGCCTGCTGATCTTCCTGTCGCACGCCTTCAATCAGTTGTTCGACAAGACCCGGGTTCCCAACGTGCTGCTCCTGCTGCTCATCGGCATCGCGCTGGGACCGGTGGCAGGACTGGTCGGCCCGGACTTCTTCGGACAGATGGGCCCGGTGTTTACCACCCTCACCCTCATCGTCATCCTCTTCGAGAGCGGGGCCGACCTCAACCTGCGCGCAGTGCGCAACGCCATCGGCAGCGCCTCCCTGCTTACCGTGGTCAACTTCCTGGTGACCATGGTCATCACCACGCTCATCGGTACCGCACTACTCTCGCTCGACATCCTCAGCGCAGCCTTCGTGGGTGCAATCATCGGTGGGACTTCTTCTGCCGTGGTCATCCCCATGGTAAAGCAGCTGAAGATAGGGGAGCGCAGCCGCAGCGTGCTCATCCTGGAGAGCGCACTGAGCGATGTACTATGTCTGGTGGTTGGCCTGTCCATACTGGAAGGGATCTCCCGTGGTGAGCTCAGCATCGGGAGCATGCTCAACAATATGTGGATGGCCCTGTTGTTCGCCGTGCTCATAGGACTCGCGAGTGGGTTCATTTGGGCCGGGGTCATCCATCATGTCCGCAGCATACAGAACTCAATGTTCACCAACCTGGCCTTCGTGTTCATCCTATACGGAGCCGTGGAGATGATGGGTTTCAACGGAGGGATCAGCGTGCTGAGCTTCGGGATCCTTCTTGGCAATGCCGGAATGATCCGCAGCATTCCCTGGGTCTCCCGTTCATCCCTTTATCAGCCTTCAGGATTCACATCGTCAGAGAAAGACTTCTTCGCGGAAATGGTGTTCATCGTCCAGACCTACTTCTTCGTTTATGTGGGGCTTTCCATACAGTTCGGATCCTCGCTGGTGCTCACTACTGCCCTGGTACTCATCCTGCTCATCCTAATGCTGCGCGTTCCAGCCAGCCTGCTGCTCATCTCCAGGAGGGGGCTTCAGCCTCCCGACCGCTCCATCATGGCGGTGATGACCCCCAAGGGCATGGTGCCCGCTGTGCTGGCCTCCATCCCCCTGCAGCGGGGCTTTCCCCAGGGCCAGGTAATCCAGGACCTGGGCTATTCCGTGGTCTTCTTCAGTATCCTGATCTGTTCCCTGCTCGTGATCCTGCTTTACCGCAAGCCTCTGCCCCCCAAACCCAGTGCTGCCCTGGAGGAGGTGAGGGAACAGTTCGACGAGCCGGAGGATACCGCGCCCGGGGACAAGGACGGGCCAGCTGAAGCTCAGCAAGCATAAAGGCTCCTGGTTCACAGCGGGGATTTTTATCCCATGAGCCCGGCACAGCCGCGGCTATTTATTTATTCGTAATTTTACGAACAAATAAGAAAATTAATGGGCATGGAAACGCGGAAAGAGCTCAGGATACTTCTTTGGATCATGGTCGTCTTCGGTGCCGCCTTCTTTCTTCCCCTGGAAAGTGCGCGATTCAACACGGCCCTCGATGCTACCCTCGACCTGGTCCGTTGGTACGCCCGGGAGCATGTGGTCCTCTGCCTTCTGCCCGCCTTCTTCATCGCCGGGGTGATCTCGGTGTTCGTAAGCCAGGGCTCTGTGCTGCGTTACTTCGGGGCCAACGCAAAAAAATGGCTGGCCTACACCGTGGCCTCCGTTTCAGGCACCATCCTGGCGGTGTGCAGCTGTACTATCCTTCCCCTGTTCTCCAGCATCCACAAACGCGGGGCAGGTCTGGGCCCGGCCATCGCGTTCCTGTATTCGGGCCCGGCCATCAATATCCTCGCCATCATCCTTACGGCCCGTGTGCTGGGTTTCGAAATGGGCCTGGCCAGGACTATAGGCGCTGTGGCCTTCAGTGTGATCATCGGAGCAGCTATGTCCCTCATCTACCGTAAGGAAGAAAAAAAGAAGCAGGAAGCGCAAATGAACATTCCATTGATGCAGGAAAAGCGTCCGATGTGGCAAACCTCCTTCCACTTCTTTACCCTGGTCCTCATCCTGGTATTCGCCAACTGGGGAAGCCCGGCTTCCGGGGACACCAGCAGTGCCTGGTACTTTCTATGGGCCTACAAGTGGTATATCACCGGATTCTTCTCCCTGTTCCTGGTGTATTCCCTTATTCATATCCTGAAGATCCGCTGGACCTGGGTATTCGCTGGGGTGGTGGCCACCGTGCTCTCGGCAATCCTGGCATTCCAACTCCTCCCTGAGGCTAAGCTTGCTCCTCTGGTGCCGATGCTGGTGGGCATCACGGCGCTGTCCGTCATAACCCTAAAGGACAATAATGACACCGACAACCGGGAATGGGCGCTCGCCAGCTGGGGCTTCGCCAAACAGATTATGCCCCTGCTGGCTGTGGGCGTGGTCACCGCAGGCTTCCTGCTGGGTTCCACCCACGACGGACAAGCCATCGCAGGCATCATCCCCAACGCATGGATACAGTGGCTGGTGGGGGGCAACTCCGTGTTCTCCAATTTGTTTGCATCCATCGTCGGGGCCTTTATGTACTTTGCCACCTTAACGGAGGTGCCTATACTTCAGGGACTTATCGCCTCGGGCATGGGTAAGGGCCCGGCATTGGCGTTGTTGCTTGCAGGACCATCTTTATCCCTTCCCAATATGCTGGTGATAAGGGGAGTACTGGGAACACAGAAAACCATTGCTTATGTATCTCTGGTGGTGGTTATGGCCACCCTGTCGGGGATGATCTACGGGGGCATCGCCTGATCGTTGGTGTGCCGATTAAGGTGTAGATTTGCCAGGCCATGGGAAGCATAAAGAAGCCACCGCTCACCGGAATCAGTGAAGTGACGGCACCTGAGCCTCAGGAACTGGTCATTACTCCCGGCCATGAGGCCACGGCCCGTTTCGCCCGGGCCATGGGGCATCCGGTACGCATGTTCATCCTGGAGCTGCTCTCCAAACAGAGCTGCTGTTACAGCAAGGACCTTTCAGAAGTGCTTCCCATAGCCAAATCCACGCTTTCCCAGCACCTGAAGGAGCTCAAGGATGCCGGCCTCATCCAGGGCGACATCCGGCCTCCGCGCATCAAATACTGCATCAACCGGGAAAACTGGGAGGCTGCGCGCAAACTGTTCGCTGAACTGTTTCGTTAACATTCCCTTAACCTTCCGAAACTGCTGAACATCTATCTTTGTTCGCAAAATTACGAACATGAGAGTCCTTATCCTTTGCACCGGCAACTCCTGCCGCAGCCAGATGGCCGAAGGTTTCCTGCGATCCTTCGATCCGCGCCTGCAGGTCTTTTCTGCCGGAACGGCCCCTGCCGACAGGGTAAATCCGTTGGCCACAGCGGTGATGGCGGAGACTGGGATCGATATCAGTGCCGGTCGCCCGGAATCAGTCGATCTATACCTGAATAAAGCCTTCGACTATGTGATCACGGTATGCGGGGGCGCTCAGGAAAGCTGTCCGGCCTTCATCGGGGAGGTTAAGCACCGTCTTCATATCGGATTTGACGATCCCGCCGAAGCCACCGGTACCGAAGAAGCGGTGCTGGCCGTATTCCGCCGCGTGCGCGACGAGATCCGGGAAGGGTTCCGGAATTTCTATGACTCTATTGAACCATTAATCCACTAAGTTATGGCTTCAGGAAAACGTCTTGGCTTCCTCGACCGTTACCTTACCCTGTGGATCTTCCTGGCTATGTTCGCCGGCGTGGCCGCAGGATATGTTTTTCCCGGTATTGCAGGCTTCTGGGACGGCTTTACTCGTGGAACCACCAACATCCCCATCGCCATCGGGCTCATTGTCATGATGTTCCCTCCCCTGGCCAGGGTGAAGTATGAGGAGATGGGAGAAGTATTCCGCGACCGTAAGATACTTATCCTAAGTCTGGTACAGAACTGGGTGATCGGTCCTCTGTTGATGTTTGCCCTGGCCATCCTCTTCCTGAGAGACCAGCCCGAGTATATGGCCGGCCTCATCCTGATCGGCCTGGCCCGCTGCATCGCCATGGTGATCGTATGGAACGACCTGGCCCGTGGCGACCGCGAATACGTGGCCGGCCTGGTGGCCTTCAATTCCGTGTTCCAGGTGCTCTTCTTCTCCGTATACGCCTGGTTCTTCCTTACCGTGCTGCCAGGGCTGTTCGGTCTGAAGACCTTTGCGGTGGACATCACCATGGGCCAGGTGGCCGAAAGTGTCTTCATCTATCTCGGCATCCCCTTCATCCTGGGCTTTCTCACCCGATACCTCCTGATCCGGTGGAAAGACAAGGAGTGGTACCAGCATTCCTTCGTGCCCCGCATCAGTCCGCTCACCCTCATCGCCCTGTTGTTTACCATCTTCGTGATGTTCTCCCTCAAGGGGGAGCGCATAGTGCAGATCCCCTTCGATGTGTTGCGCATCGCCATCCCGCTGGTGCTTTACTTCGTGATCATGTTCTTCGTGTCCTTCTATATGGGAAGAAAGGTGAGCAAGGACTACCCCAAGGTCACCGCCCTTTCGTTCACGGCTGCCAGCAACAATTTCGAGCTGGCCATTGCCGTGGCCGTGGCCGTATTCGGCATCTCCTCAGGCGAAGCCTTTGCCGCCGTGATCGGTCCATTGGTTGAGGTTCCCGTACTCATCGCCCTGGTGAGTGTCGCCTTCTGGTTCCGCAAAAAATACTTTAAAAATTCGATGGTTGATGGTTGATGGTCCATGGTTCATTTTAATGGCCGATATGAGCGAGTGCTTTTCTCGCTATTCTTGCTTAAAAAGTTCGTAATATTGCGAACAACGATAGCACAATGATGGAGATCAAGGTTCTGGGCACCGGCTGTCCCAAATGCAAACAGCTCGAGCACCACACCCGGGAAGCCCTGGCCGCAATGGGCCTGGAGGCCACGGTGGAGAAGGTGGACGACATCATGGACATCATGGCCTACGGCATCGCCCGTACGCCGGGGCTGGTGGTGGACGGCAAAGTGGTGATGAACGGCAGGGTGCCCTCCGTTCAGGAGATCATGCAACTACTCAAACCTCAAGCATAGACCCTAATGAAAAATGCAGCCCTCTTTCTCAGTATCCTGCTCCTTCTTGGCGCCGGAGTTGGTGTTTCTGCCCAGAAGAAGCAAGGCAAGGCCGGGAATGGCCCGGTGAAGGTGTATTACTTCCACAACAACCACCGCTGTGCCACCTGCATGGCCGTGGAAAGCAAGACCAGGGCGGCCCTGGAGGAACTGTACCCGGCCCAGATGAAGGCGGGCAAGGTGAGCTTCACTGCCATCAACGGCGAATCGTCCAGCGGCAAGGCCGAAGCCGAAGGGCTCGGCATCAAGGGGCAATGCCTGATGGTGGTGAAGGATGGAAAGAAGACCGACCTGACCGACAAGGCCTTCATGTACTGCAAGGTATCGCCGGAGAAGCTCAAGGCCGCCCTCCACGACGCCATCGGGGACCTTTGATCCGCACATGGAAGAAATTCTCGTCCGCTGGTTCGAAGCCAGCCAGTTTCCTGTACTGTCCGCCTTCGTCCTGGGGCTCATGACCGCCATCAGTCCCTGTCCGCTGGCTACCAATATCACCGCCATAGGGTACATCAGCAGGGACCTGGCCAACCGTCGCAGGGTTTTCCTCAACGGCCTGATCTATACCCTCGGAAGGAGCATCAGCTATGTAGGATTGGCGGCCATCCTGTATTTCAGCCTGGACAGCATCGATGTTAGTGGTTTCTTTCAGACCTATGGGGAAAAAATCATCGGCCCGGTACTCCTTTTGCTTGGCCTGGTGATGCTGGATATCATCCCGCTGCGCATCCCCGGGTTCAGCGGGGCCGGCAAGGCATTGGAAGAGCGCGCCAGGGACAGTTACTGGGCTGTGCTCCTGATGGGCATGCTTTTCGCCCTGGCCTTTTGTCCATACAGCGGGGTGCTATACTTCGCCCTGCTGATCCCCATGACCCTGGGACCGGAAGGGGGGCTGCACCTGCCCCTGGCCTTTGCCCTGGCCACCGGGCTGCCAGTGGTCCTCTTCGCCTGGCTCATGGCCTATGCCGTGGGGGAAGTCGGCCGGCTGTACAAGAGGGTGCGGGCTTTCGAGCAGTGGTTTCGCCGGGCCATAGCCATCCTTTTCCTCCTCGCCGGGGTCTATATGGTCCTGAAAACATGGTTCGGCGTATAAAACGAAGCCACGTTCTTCACGAAATAGTACATTTGCCGCGCGGAAAGCCCCGGAAAACGCAATACACCGGAAGGATGTTTCCGTTATTGTCAACCTTTTAAACCCTTTAATCATGAGATTTACTTTGCGTGCCCTGTTTGCCCTGATGATCGCCGGTGCGGCCCTGACCTCCTGCAACAAGGATGATGACGATGATGATTCCTCGCCCGAAAACTACTTCATGTACGACGGCAAGACCTACGAACTGACCCAGGGATTCATCGAAAACTATGGGGAATGGGAACCGGGCGTATACAACCTCGACCTCACCCTGATGTCGTCCGGGTTCACCGTGAACATGACCAACGGCCAGATCGACGAGATCACCGGGACCGGCAACGCCCTTTACTTCGAGATGTACACCTCCGACTCCACCAAGCTGGACAACCGTACCTACACCTTCGATGAGATGAGCACCGCCAACGGGACCTTCGACATCGGGTTCCTCGGCATCAACTTCAGCATCGCCAACCAGACGGGCACCCAGCATGTGGTGACCGGAGGCACGGTGACCGTGAACAAGAGCGGCAGCACCTACACCATCACCTGGGACCTCACCGACGAGGGGGGCAAGAAAGTGACCGGCAAGTTCAAGAAGTCGCTGACCCTGGTGAATGTCGACTGGAAGTCCCCGGAGAGCAAGGCGGAGTACCGTATGTTCCCTGTGGAATAAGGTTTTTCATACCCTGTATGAGAGAGGATGATCCGGTGGGTCATCCTTTTTTTGTTCGTCTGCGGCCAGGAACTCATTGCTCAGTGCTCATCGCTCAAAGACATTGTATCATCGATCAAAGCGCAAAGACACACGTTCGATCTGCCAAATCAATGAATAGTTGATCATTGACTATGAGCACTGCGAAATGAGAAATGAATGAAAAAGGCCCGCCGACCCTGAAGGCAATGCATTATGATTATCAGAATATAGATAGAAAAACTATATTGCCTGGCAAAACACCAGGCAATGAAACCGATCCTCCTTATGATGCCTTTGATCATGCTGGGTTCCCTGGCCTACGGCCAGGAGGGCCTTCCCTTGCCCGAGCCTCAGAAGCATGGCGGCAAGGGCCTGATGGACTGCCTGAACGAGCGGCGCTCGTCGCGGGAGTATGTTGATGAACCCCTGAATGTGCAGCAGCTCTCTGACTTGTTGTGGGCCGCCAACGGCATCAACCGCCCTGAAAGCGGCAAGCGTACCACGGCCAATTCGCGCAACAAGCAGGAGATGGACCTCTACGTCTTCCTGAGGGGGGGCGTGTACCGCTATGATGTGACCACTCACGGGCTGCTCCGCGTGCTGGAGGGCGACCACCGGGCGGAGACCGGCAAGCAGGATTTCGTGGGCAAGGCGGCCGTGAACCTGGTTTACGTGGCCGACTATGCCCGCATCGGGGCCACGGCGGCGGAGTACAAGGCCACCAGCGCCCTCAACGCCGGGCTGATGGTGCAGAACGTCTATCTCTATTGTGCTTCGGCAGGGCTGGCAACGGTGGTGCGCGGGTATTTCGACGCGGAGCCCCTGCACCGGCTGCTGGGCCTGGGTGAGGGGCAGGAAGTCATCATCACCCAGAGCGTGGGGCCCGAGGGTCGCTGAGGGGTTTTTGCCCCGGCCCTTGCCCGTTGCCCGCTTTTTATTACTTTTGTCGCCTCGTAATAGACCAGCCTCTTTAGCTCAGTTGGTAGAGCAGCTCACTCGTAATGAGCAGGTCGCCGGTTCGAGTCCGGTGAGAGGCTCAAAAACAGTTTGGAGTGTGAAGGAAGAGTGTGATTTTCCCTCTTCCTCAATAACAGTTTGGAGTGTGGAGGAAGAGTGTGATTTTCCCTCTCCCTCAATAACAGTTTGGAGTGTGGAGGAAGAGTGTGATTTTCCCTCTTCCTCAATAACAGTTTGGAGTGTGGAGGAAGAGTGTGATTTTCCCTCTTCCTCAATAACAGTTTGGAGTGTGGAGGAAGAGTGTGATTTTCCCTCTTCCTCAATAGCAGTTTGGAGTGTGAAGGAAGAGTGTGATTTTCCCTCTCCCTCAATAACAGAGTGGAGTGTGAAGGAAGAGTGTGATTTTCCCTCTCCCTCTTCCTCTCCCTCTCCCTCTTCCTCAAACTCCAAACTATTCAACCCTCTCCCTCTTCCTCAAACTACAATACTGATCCCCAGGACAGTCAACAATTCTTCACTTCATTTTTTCCGTTCCAGGGTCCTGTTGCGTCTATTTAGCGTAGTAACCAAGCACTCAGACCGTATGTTCGACTTCGAAAAGCTGGAGGTATACGGACAGGCCAAATCATTCCATATGAAAACAAAAAGCCTTGTCCAGATTAATGATATCCAAAACCCCGAACGGAATCAGCTGTTACGGGCCTCATTAAGTGTTGTCTTAAATATTGCAGAGGGGGCTGGACGCTTCTCAAAGCGCGACAAGAGGTATTTCTATATTATTGCACGCGGCTCAGTGTATGAATGCATAGCAATATTTGGCCTGATGAAGGACCAGCATCTCATTGACGGGAATCTCTTCAGGGAATTCTACGCAATGGGGGAAGAGATTTCGCGTATGCTGTATAGTCTGATAAAACAGTGTGGAGTGTGAAGGTTAAAACAGTTTGGAGTGTGGAGGAAGAGTGTGGCGTCCCTCTTCCTCAATAACAGTTTGGAGTGTGGAGGAAGAGTGTGGCGTCCCTCTTCCTCTCCCTCTTCCTCAAACTCCAAACTATTCAACCCTCTTCCTCTCCCTCTTCCTCAAACCCAAAAACAGTTTGGAGTGTGGAGGAACAGTGTGGGCTCCCTTTTTCCTCTTCCTGTTCCTCTTCCTCAAACCCTGATCCCCAGGGCAAATAAAGTGTAGCATTCTCACTCTCGCTCTCACACTCATTCTGGATGGATTACACTACCGCCCACGGTAATCATCACGGAAACAGCTGCCTGCTGACAGGGTGTTGTGATAAAGGTAGGGAAAAGGGGTGCTCTGTCCAAGAATTTCTATAAACTGGGGCAGCATTTTGCCGGCTTCGATGATGATGCACGGAAGGAGTTCGCCACCACCATTATGAACTTCGATTGATATGGGCGAATATCTGCTTGCACAATAGATTAGGATCGACAACCGCTTGCCGTTACTAGGCTCTATTATTGCAGGCGATACGGATGTAGTTGCACCGTACCTACCCTGAATCACAATGCTAACTCACCCGAAAGACCCTCCAAGTCCATATTTGCGGAGCGGGGGAGCAGCAGAGATAATAATTTAGCTGAGATGGAGGGGTTATGCAACTTTCACAAACTAGCTATTATGAACCGAGATGCATTACCACCAATTAGCTTGTCTTCAATAAGTTCAATTAATTTAATCGATGACCTTGCAACATCAAATAACACCGATTCAGCAAGAGAAAACCCACCGATTTGGGTTTGACTATTGTATAGCTTCAGGTCTGCATCAGGCACGGATTGATCTATATGAGCCCCACCCATTCGGTCAGCCATTACTTCTATTATTCTTCTTAAGCTGTAGCTTTCGTTAGTAAGAATAACCGCGTCACGCTCAAGTGCTATCCATATCGGAACGAGTTCATGCCCTCGCTCAAACCATGTTGATGCATTGCATTTAACTTGGAAATGCAATCCATCTAATAGAGAGGCTGGAAGCATTCCGCGTGCTACTTGTTCCTCAATAGAATATTTGATGGCTACCATGCACTGAACCAAAAACCGAAGCTCAATCTCCTTCAGTAATGGTCTTTTCTTACAATACAGGATACGAAGCTTGAGAGCAACGTCCTTAAAGTATGTCGCTCTACCTTGGCTAATAAGGATCACGAAATCTTCGAGTTTTTCCTTTATATCTAATAATTCGGTGAGGTAGCCTTCGTTGGTTAGCGTTGCCATAGATTCTTATGATTGGATAGTAAATGCTCCAGCTCCAATAACCCCATAGCAATCTCCACCGTCTTTGCATCTCTGATGCGGGCTCCAATACCTATGGGCTGTTGATATGCTTATAGAGCTGAAAGGTAATGCCTTTCCATCAATCGAACAATTGCAATAGAGGTCAACTATATATGTTTTTGCGGTCCAATAGCGTTGATTACGGCAACTATTCCTTAGATTTACCCCTACCATTTCAAGGATCTTCGCCTATGGCTCTCAAGAAATCTGAACTATACAGCTCGCTCTGGGCAAGCTGCGACGCGCTGCGTGGGGGTATGGACGCCTCACAGTATAAGGACTATGTGCTGGTTATGCTCTTCTGGAAGTATGTTTCCGATAAGGCAGTAAGTGACCCCTATTCTCTGATTGAGGTTCCTCCAGGATGCAGCTTCACAGAGATTGCCAAGCTGAAGCACCACAAGGATATCGGTGAGCGGATGGATACTGCTATCGGTGCCATCGCCAGAGCAAATGGACTCCAGAACGTGATTGACGTTGCGGTGTTCAACGATGAGGAAATGCTGGGAAAAGGTAAGGAGATGGTTGACACGCTCAGTAAGTTGATCGCCATCTTCGAGAACCCTGCCCTTGATTTCAGCAAGAATAAAGCTGGTGGCGATGACCTGCTGGGGGATGCCTATGAATATCTTATGCGTCACTTCGCAACAGAATCTGGAAAGGCAAAGGGACAGTTCTACACACCTGCAGAGGTGAGCCGGATAATGGCAATGGTGCTGGAGATTCCAAAAGGGGTGAGGGAGAACCGAACATTCTATGACCCGACCTGTGGTTCCGGATCACTGCTGCTTAAGGTCGGCGATGAGCATGATGGGAAGTCTTCCCTATACGGACAAGAAAAAGATAATGCTACAGGATCACTTGCTAAGATGAATATGATACTTCACGGCAACGATGCAGCCGAGATCGTGAAAGGACAAAGCACACTCTCCAACCCTCTGTTCTTTGACGATCATGGATACCTCAAGACTTTCGACTTCGCTGTAGCCAATCCTCCATTCTCCAGCAAGAACTGGATGCAGGGCTTCGATCCCCAGAACGATGAACATAACCGGTTTACGGGCTATGGAATGCCCCCGCAGAAGAACGGGGACTATGCCTTCCTGCTACATATCATCGCATCCCTGAAAAGCTCAGGCAAGGGGGCGATCATTCTTCCCCACGGGGTATTGTTCCGTGGAAATGCCGAAGCGGAGATCCGCAGGAACATCATCCGCCGGGGACTGATCAAAGGGATCATCGGGCTGCCGGCTAACCTGTTCTATGGTACCGGTATCCCTGCCTGCATCATCGTGATCGATAAGGCAGGTGCACCCGAACGAAAGGGGATCTTTATGATCGATGCCAGCAAGGGATTTATCAAGGACGGAAACAAAAACCGTCTCCGGGAGCAGGATATCCACCGTATTGTGGATGTCTTCAACAAGCAGACCGAGATCCCGGGTTATAGTCGCCTTGTAGCTGTGGAAGAGATTGCAGATCCAAAGAATGACTTCAACCTGAATATCCCGCGATATATCGAAAGCCAGGAGGTAGAAGATATTCAGGATATTGCTGCCCATCTGTACGGGGGTATCCCGGAACGCGATGTGGACGGACTACAAGAATATTGGACCGTTTTTCCAGGATTGAGGTCGAAGCTGTTCACGGCAGGAGATCGTCCAGGATACTTCAAAATGCTCATCGATAAGGGGGAAATCAAGGCTGCCATCTTTGAATATCCTGAATTTCGCAGTTACAGCAAGCAGGTGAAGGAGGTCTTTGGCAGCTGGTCTCAGGAAGCAAAAGACTATCTGCAGTCGCTGGACATTGGCTGCAATCCCCGGCAGGTTATCGCGCACATTGGTGAGCGCCTGCTGGAAGCCTATGCTTTGGAAAAACTGCTGAATAACTACGATATCTATCAACACCTTATGGATTATTGGGCAGAGGTGATGCAGGATGATCTATATCTGATCGCTGAAGCAGGCTGGGAATCACAACCATACCGTGTTACAGATACCAACAAGTCGGGCAAGCAGAAGGATAAGGGCTGGAACAGCGACCTCATCCCTCCGGCATTGATGATCTCTGAGTTCTTTGCTGATCAACAAAACAGATTGCAAGAGCTGGAAGCGGAAGCAGATGCCATTGCTGCTGAGCTGGATGAGCTCGTGGAAGAGCAGAATGGTGATGAAGGCTACTTCTCAGATTTCGATAAGGTGAACAAGGGCACAATCACCCGGCGCCTGAAGGAGATCAGGGACGACAAGGAAGCAAAGGATGAGGTCAGGGTTATGAAGACCTACTTGGATCTCTCGGAGAAACAGTCCCAACTTAAGTCCAGGATCAGCGATCTCGGGAAGGAGATCGATAGACTGGCATTGGCACAATATCAGCGCCTTACACCCTCCCTGGTGAAGGAGATCGTGGTCGGTTCAAAGTGGATGAAAGCAATGGAGGCTGCCATCGAAAGGGAGCTGGAGCGCGTGAGTCAACGACTGACTGGAAGGATTAAGGAGCTGATGGAACGCTATGAGACTCCCTTACCCTTTATCGAAGAGGAGATCAACGAACTGGATGAGAAGGTAAAGGGGCATCTCCGTAAGATGGGTTTTACAATGCTGTGACATGCAGGAATTAATTCACATAGACGATGAGCTGATTCGGCGCTCGCTGAGGGATAAAAACGATCCTAAAGAGATATTCTACTATTATATCAGGCAGTTGGTGAGGAAAGGATCTGAACTTATTTACCTGCAAGCCCCTCGTCATCAAAAGCCGGTTTATTTCTATTTTACCAATGGACAGGCAGCATCATTGATCTTTGGTAACGGTCAGGATGGGGTACATCTGATTACACGGATGCTTGGACAGTACAGGGAATTCTTCGAGTTCGACAGTACTGGACGACTAAGGAAATTCCGACCAGCAATTTCCCTAATACGAGAACATCACCCAGGTATCTTCTCAGTTCGCCCGCCACAAATAGATGATATCGGGATTCAGCAAGAAATCATACAGGCACTGAAGGATGAAATACGTTCATTCAATGAATCCACCCGAAAGAATTATGTGGACCTGTATGGCTTGACCTATTTAACGACAGTAAAGGGTATCCAGGTCTATTCAGCGAGGTGTTTTACGGACTCGGACGACCAGGTGATCCAGCTACCGGAGGGATTAAAGGTTCGGTATAAAAACCATGGTTTTATCACTTATGTAACTATTCTTCAGTTTGATAGTCGAACAAGCAAGGTTATTTTCCAGACCAGCCGCAAGCTCCCATCAGGTGGTCGCCCCAGACTGGAGAATAACCCCTGGTACCTGATCAGTAACCTGATCAAAAGTATCGAAAGGATTGACCTGAGCAGTCATCGGTTCAGGAATCTGTTCCGTTCGGCACCTGACATCATTTATTTCCCTGATGAGAATATCCCACCCCTTGCTGGCAATTTGGATGTCAGTCAACAAGAAGCCGTAAGGAAATCGATAACACAACCCGTTACATATATATGGGGACCGCCTGGTACGGGAAAATCCTATACGTTGGCATCCTTGCTCCTTGCATTGTTCATGAAAGGTGAGCGAACCCTGGTCTGTTCCATAGCCAACGTAGCCGTAAATGGACTTGCAATGAAGCTTGTAGCCGCCATTAAGAAACAGGATGCAGAAATACTAAAGCGTGGAGAGATACTGCGGATAGGATATGTGGGGGATAAGGATTTACTGGAAGTCGAAGAATTGTTCCCGGAAGATGATGTGACTCTTGAATTTCGCAGCAGGATACAGGTACTCGAAGAAGAGATTCCTGCCATTGATGCGGATAAAAATAGGACAACCTATGCAAGAAAGCTATCGGAACTGGAACAGGCAAAACACCAGTTGGCAAATCATCTGCGAGAAAGAATAGAGAATGCCCGGATCATCTTTACCACCTCTTCCAAAGCGCTTATGGAAGAGTCTATCTCAGAAGCCAACTTTGATAACCTCGTGATTGACGAAGGAAGTATGATGTCACCCCCAATCTTGCTGGCATTATCCAGTAAGGTTACGAAGCGTATCGTCGTCGCAGGGGACCACCGGCAGCTCGGACCAATCGCCTTATCCAACACTGCCTTGTCTGATCGCTGGCTTCACTCAAGTCTGTTCGATCTTCTGGGTACTGGTGATATCGCAAGTCATGAAGCCGTTTCTATGCTGAAACTTCAGCGGCGCTGTGCCAAGCCTATCATCGAGCTGGTCAATACTGAATTCTACGGGGGACAACTTGATACACTTAAAAATGACCGTCAGTCTCTTTGTTATGAAGTCTCGCCAAGAGCCGGCAACGTCACTTTTGTGGACCTTGGTAAAGATGAAGATTATGCCGTAGCCCGTACTGGAACTCACTCCCGCTATAACGAAGGTAGCCTCGAGTATGTAATGTGTCTCCTGGGGGAGTACGATGCAGATGGCATTAGTGGTTCAGTTGGCATTATTGCACCCTATCGTGCGCAGGTGCTCAACTACCAGAAAGCTGTTGAAGAGTTTGTACAAGAATGCAAACCGAACTTTGAAGCAAAGGTGGGAACCATACATAGTTTCCAGGGTAGCGAATGCGATATTATCATCTTCGATATGGTAGATGGTTTGTTCGATACCAACAAAAGCCCCATACGCATTGGCAACCTGTACTATGGCAAGGATGGCGAACGCCTGGTTAATGTGGCATTAAGCAGAGCAATCTCTAAACTGGTGGTTGTGGGTTGTAGTAAGGTGCTATGGGAAGGGATGCACCACGGTCAGGTAAGCACCTCTGTGAAGCGTATTATTGATAAATGTGCATCGTATCGGGTTGAAATATGAAGAATGAAGGATATAAACAGACGGAAATAGGGTTGATACCTGAGAACTGGGAGGTTTCATTTTTGGGGAACCTTTGTGTTCCCTCAAAGAAGCGCGTATTTGCAAGTTCTCTTAATGATGATACACCCTGCATAGAACTAGAACATATTTCAGTTGGGACCGGCAGGATTCTTGGCTCTACACCAGCAAAATCTGTCATAAGTCAGAAGGCAATCTTTGAACCAGGAGACGTTTTGTTTGGAAAGCTAAGACCATATTTACGAAAATTCCTATTGCCGAAGGATAATGGCATTTGTTCAACGGAAATTTGGGTTTTAAAGAAAGGCAAAACGATAACTTCACATTACCTATACTACACTGTGCAAAGCGAACGTGTGATTTCATCAGCAATGATCAGTATAGGAACAAAAATGCCTCGTGCTGAATGGACGGTTGTTTCAAAGACTCAAATCCCCCTTCCCCCTCTCTCCGAGCAAGCCGCCATCGCCGAAGCTCTCACGGATATGGATGCCCTCATCGCCCACACCGAACAGCTCATCGAGAAGAAGAAAGCCATCAAGAAAGGCGTGATGCAGGAGCTGCTGCGACCGAAGGAGGGGTGGGTTAAAGTAAAAGTAGGAAATACTATTAAGGTAAGCAGAGGTGGTTCACCAAGACCCATTCAAGACTACTTGACCAATGACCCAAATGGAATAAATTGGATTAAAATCGGAGATACAAGACCCAAAAGCAGGTTTATTGATTCAACAAATGAAAAAATTGTTGCTGAAGGGATTAGAAACTCAAGAGTAGTCTTTGAGGGGGACCTTTTACTTTCAAATTCAATGAGTTTTGGAAGACCTTATATTCTAAGGATTGGAGGGTGTATTCATGACGGGTGGTTAGTACTTCAAGATTATCAGACTGATTTCAATCGTGAATTCTTGTACTATTCACTTACCTCCACGTTTGTCCTAAATCAATATCTTAATATGGCTGCGGGAAGTAGCGTACTAAATCTTAATAAGGAAATTGTAAAGAATGTTATCCTGTATAAGCCCAGCTCCATTAAGGAACAGGAAGACATCGCTAACTCACTTTCTGCATTGGATGAACAGACTGAATTGTTGGAAACAAAGCTCCAGAAGCTCAAACTCCAAAAGCTAGGTATGATGCAAGCCCTGCTAACTGGCAAAATCCGACTGGTATGAGTAAATCCAGGGTGTTCATAAGTAGTGTCCAGCGTGAGTTTGCGGCAGAACGGCAGGCTCTCGCGGAATACATCCTGGGAGATAAGCTGCTTGGACAGTTCTTCGAGCCCTGGCTGTTCGAGATGCTGCCGGCATCGGATCAACGGGCAGACCAGGTTTACCTTGAAGCGGCAGGCAGATGTGAGATCTATCTTGGGTTATGGGGATCGGAGTATGGATTTGAGAATGCCGACCGGACCTCGCCTACAGAGCAGGAATATCTGGCAGCATCGCAGGAACATCGGTATCGTGTGGTCTTGCTTCGTGGAGAAAAGGATGACCGCCATCCGAAAATGCAGGCACTGGTGGAGAAGGCACAATCGGAATTGGTCCGCCATAGGTTTGATAGCCTGTCAGATTTGAAGACCCAGGTGTACAGTGCACTGGTTGAATATCTTATGAAGCGGCAGTCGATACAGACTGCCCCCTTCGATGCTGCCGCGAACCGGGAGGCAAAACTGTCCGATATTTCTGATGAGAAAGTTCGATCATTCATTGAATCCGCGAAGGCGAAGCGCGGGTTCCCATTGTCCGCAGGCTCTTCTGTTCCGGATGTATTAACTCATCTTAACCTGTTGAGGTCCGGAAATCTTACCAATAGTGCCCTTCTCTTATTCGGCAATGATCCTCAAAGATGGTTTGTGACATCGCTGGTGAAATGTGCCCATTTTCATGGAACCGAGATCGCCAAACCCATACTGGCACAGAAAGACCTGAGGGGAGATGTGTTTGAACTAATCGATCAGGCAGCTGACTTTGTGCTTTCACGCATTGATGTAGCTACCGGAACGCGCAAAGCATCCAATGATGTTCCGGTGACCTATGAGATCCCAAGAACCGTCATACTGGAAGCGATAGTGAATGCTGTCGCCCACCGTGATTATACGAGTACCGGGAGTGTTCAGGTGATGCTGTTTAAAGACCGTCTGGAGGTTTGGAATCCAGGGCATCTTCCCCCAAGTTTATCCATTGACCAGCTTCGTAAGCCTCATGCTTCGTTCCCGGCGAATCCTTTGCTGGCAGAACCAATGTACCAGCTTGGGTATATTGAACGAATGGGTACCGGTACCGGAGATATGATACGTGATTGCAGACAGGCAGGACTTCCGGAACCCGGATTCCGTCAGGAAGATGTGTTCAAGACCATCATCTACCGAAAGGCTTTCACCCCACAAGTCACCCCACAAGTCACCCCACAAGTCACCCCACAAGCTGAACCTGAATCTGTGGTTGATATCGCAGATATTCAATCACTTGTAGAGAGGGTACTGTGGTGTATCTCTGGAGAAATGAGCCGGGTAGAGTTGATGGATGTACTTGAATTACGAGATACGAACAGTTTTCGGGACAATTATCTGAACCCGGCGCTGGAGGAAGGTTTGATAGAAATGACCATCTCCAGGGCGACAAGCAGTAATCAGAAGTACCGCCTAACCCGTAAAGGGAAGATCAGGCAGACCAAAATGAGAAAACGCTACCTATGATCAAGGAAAGGTTGACACAGGATCGTGTGATCCAACTGATGGTTGACGCCTTGGGTTATTCCTACCTTGGCAACCTCAAAGACCTGCAGAACAGCAACATCCGGGAAGGTGACCTGAAAGCGTGGCTAAGAAGCCAGGAAAAGTACACGGATGCGATAATAACGAGGGCGGTACAAGACCTGGTACGCGCAGCAGCCGTGAACCCTCAGGATGATCTGTACCCGGTGAATAAGGCAGTATACAGCATACTGCGTTATGGGGTGAAAGTACGCGACGAGCGAACCGATGCGATCATCACGGTGAACCTGATCGATTGGGAGCATCCACAAAACAACCGTTTTACCGTAGCCGAAGAGGTTACCGTGCCCGGAGAGCATACCAAACGTCCGGACGTGGTAGTGTACGTCAACGGCATTGCGTTAGTGGTACTCGAACTGAAGCGTGCCAGCGTAATGGTGTCGGAAGGTATTCGCCAAAACCTTGATAACCAGCTCCATCGTTTCATTAAGCCCTTCTTTGCTACCATACAGTTCGTGCTTGCAGGGAACGATAGCCAGGGATTATCCTACGGAACCATTAAAACTCCGGAGAAGCACTTCCTGCGCTGGAAGGAGGAAAACCATACCTACGACAAGGACAGCAGCATACTGGATCAGCAGCTGCAGCAGTTGCTCAGCAAGGAAAGGTTGCTGGAGATGATCCACGATTTCACTGTATTCGACGCCGGGATAAAAAAGACCTGCCGACCCAACCAGTATTTCGGGGTAAAAGCAGCTCAGGAGTATATCCGCAGAAGGGAGGGAGGGATCATCTGGCATTCGCAAGGTAGCGGGAAGAGCCTCACGATGGTATGGCTTGCCAAGTGGATACGGGAGCATCAGGAGAATGCTCGATTGCTGATTATCACTGACCGGACGGAGTTGGATGAGCAGATCGAAAAGGTTTTCAAGGGAGTGGACGAGAGTATATACCGTACCACCAGCGGACAGGACCTGATCGACAAGCTCAATGGTACCCTTCCCTGGCTGCTGTGTTCCCTGGTGCATAAGTTTGGGAAGAGCGATGAGGAAGCGGCAAAGGACTTTGCGAACGAACTTCGCCGTCCTGCAAATTTCCAGCCCAAAGGCAACCTCTTCGTATTCATCGATGAATGCCACCGTACCCAAAGTGGGTTACTTCACCAAGCGATGAAGGATTTGCTGCCCGATGCCCTCTTCATAGGGTTTACCGGCACACCATTGCTCAAGACCGACCAGACCAGCCTGGAAGTGTTCGGCAGCTACATCCATACCTATAAGTTCAACGAGGCGGTGGAGGACGGGATAGTACTGGATCTGTTGTATGAAGCCAGGGATGTGGATCAGCGCATCAACGACCAGAAGGGAGTGGATATATGGTTCGAGAGTATGACCCGGGGAATGAATGACCTGCCAAAGGCTGAGCTGAAACAGCAGTGGGGTACGATGCAGAAGATTCTTAGCACCCGCGACCGACTATATAAGATTGCCGGGGATATCCTCCTGGACTTTAACACCAAGCCCCGTCTGCGCAATGGGCACGGCAATGCCCTGCTGGTAACCTCCAGTATCTATGAAGCCTGCCGCTACTACGAGATATTCCAGGAAATCGGCTTCCGCAAATGCGCCATCATCACCTCGTATGAGCCCTCACTGGCTACCATCAAGGGAGAAAGCACAGGGGAGGGAGAGACGGAGAAGGAAGAGCAATATGAGACATACCAGCGAATGCTGGGCGAAAAATCCCGCGAACAGTTTGAGAAGGATGTAAAGAAGCAGTTCATTGATGAGCCAGCGAATATGCAGCTGCTGATCGTGGTGGATAAGCTGCTGACCGGCTTCGATGCCCCGGCTTGCACCTATCTTTATATCGACAAGCAGATGCAGGACCACGGGCTGTTTCAGGCGATCTGCCGCGTGAACCGGACCGAGAAGGAAGACAAGGAGTTCGGCTACATCGTAGATTACAAGGACCTGTTCAATTCCCTGCGGACTGCCATTGCAGATTATACTTCTGAAGCCTTCGATAACTTCCAGGCGGAGGACATACAGGGATTGCTCGTTGACAGGCTGGAGAAAGCAAAAGAAAAGCTGGAGGATGCCCTGGAGACGGTGGAACGTTTATGCGAAGGCGTTGAACCGCCCCGGAACACCCCACAATACATCAGCTTCTTCTGTGGCGACACCTCTGATCCTTCAGCACTAAAGGAGCACGAAGAACAGCGACTCACCTTTTACAAGGCAGTGGTCTCGCTCATCCGGGCATACAACAATGCGGCTGCAGAGATGAAGGAGCTTGGATATACGGATGCAGAAGCATCACAGTTGAAAAACCGGGTGAGGCATTTCACGGAGCTTCGGGATACGATAAAAGTTGCCAGCGGGGATTATATCGACCTGAAGCAATATGAACCCCAGATGCGGACGATGCTGGATATGTACCTTTCCGCTGATCCGAGCCGCGTCATCAGTGACTTCGGAGAGGTTACCCTTCTCCAGCTGATTAATGAACTGGGAGTAGGTGAGGCAACTACCAGGCTTCCTTCTGCGATTCGGGGGAACAAGAATGCCGTGGCGGAAACACTCGAAGCCAATATGCGCAAGGTGATCATCCAGGAGATGCCGATGAACCCGGCTCATTATGAAAAGATGAGCATATTGCTGCAGGAGCTGATCGACCAGCGGAAGGCAGAAGCGATAAGTTATGAGGAGTTCCTGCGCCAGGTGGAGGAACTTGCCCGCCAGATACAGCCAGGCAAACGGGAAAACCAGTATCCCAGTCAGATCAGTACTGCTGCCAGGCAAGCACTTTACGACAATCTCGGTGAGAATATCGAGCTGGTCCTTGCCCTTGATGAGGACATACGCAACAGCAGGGAAGACAGCTGGATAGGGAACATCCTTAAGGAGCGGGCTGTGAAATATGCCATCTTACGCCACGTAGGGGACCGTGACCTACAGAACAAGATTTTCGAGATCGTGAAGAACCAAAAGGAGTACATCTGAAATGCTGATTGCTGGCATAGAAGTCGAAATGATCCGCAAGGACATCAAAAACCTGCACTTGGCGGTATACCCCCCGGAGGGAAGGGTACGTCTGGCTGCTCCCCGTGATGTCAATGAGAAGACACTTGAGCTTTTCGTAATCTCTAGGCTCTCCTGGATACGGAAGCAGCAACGGAAGTTCGAGCGTCAGGATCGTCAGTCCCCCCGAAAGTATCTGGATCGGGAAACCCATTATTTCCTTGGTCGTGGCTATCTTCTGAAGACGATGACAGGAGAGCACCATCCGGGGCAAGCCCGTGTCCGCATAGTCCGGAAAAAGTATATAGAAGCCTACCTGAACGAAGGTGAACCACAGGAAGCTGCGGGTGCCTTGTTGGAGAACTGGTACAGGAAGGAGCTTAAGATCATCCTTGCTGAACTCGTTCCGAAATGGGAGAAGATCCTGGGCGTCAGAACCAACAAGGTACGCGTACGGGGAATGAAAACGAAGTGGGGTTCCTGTAACCCAGAGACCGGAAACATCCTCATTAACCTGGAAATGGCGAAGAAGCCAATGGAATGCATCGAGTATGTGGTTGCCCACGAGCTGGTCCACCTTCTTGAGCGTAAACACAACGATCAGTTCCGTGCCTATCTGGACAAGTACCTTCCGAACTGGAGCAGTCTGCGGTCTCAGTTGAATGAGATGAAGATTTGAAGCTATGGTGTCAGGCGTCCGGTCCCTAACTGCAGTGTCATACATTTTGCTGTCTTCCAGGAGGGGCTCTCAGATATCCCATGTAATCGCCACCTCCCACGGATGCGGCTTGCAATTCACTCCCATATTCCATATCTTTCAAGGCCTTATCGCAAGCCTCCGCCCCGTGCCTTGCCTGCCCACCACAATAATCTTTATATGAATACACGTATCATGTTCTATGGCTTCCTGCCTTTGATGGGCATGGTGAGGTGGGTCGGTTTATGAATTTGATCCAACTTAGTTGCTGGTCCAGTTTTTCCGACCCACCTCAACCTGGCTTGACAAATCAATTGGTAGCATAAATCCACGTCCAGCATTATACGGTATAACTCCTCTATGTTGCAGCCTGCCAATAATCATGGCGGGATGAGTGTTAAACTTCTTTGCAAATGATATGACATCTGTTTCTTTCAGGGGAAGTGATGCAATTACTTCCTTTTCCTGATCTTCTGAAAAAGTCCAATTCTCAGCAAACCTATGCGCTTCTTCTTCTTTTTCTTTGTCTGACTCTGCGAAGTCGATCCCTTCAAGAGAGACATATTTCTTCCTATGCAATAAGATATGCCCTGCTTCATGGAAGAAGGTGAACCAGAATCTATCATTTTGCCTATACCTGGCCGTTAACTGAATGATCGGTGTGTCATTAATCCATCTTGTGGATCCGCTAATAGGAACTTTGGGAAGCTTTGGTGTGTAGAATACCTTAACCCCTATTTCTGCACATATCTTCTGAAGTTCTGAAAAAAAATTCGCAGGCTGTGCAACCATCAAAGATCTGATTGAGTTCAGCGCTTCTTTGAATCCCTTTTCGCTGTATGATCCAACTTCGATGGATTCGGCCTGAAGCTCACCCTGTCTTAACCAGGCAGAAATAGCATAAGGCTCTTGTGTGTGTTTCAACGATGCATATGCAGCAACTTTAAGCTTACGATTGATATACAAATCTTTCCACGCTTCATCATCTGAAATTCCAAAGTAGTCCAGCAGGTTGATTGTTTT
This sequence comes from Bacteroidota bacterium, assembly GCA_022710185.1. GTDB lineage: Bacteria > Bacteroidota > Bacteroidia > Bacteroidales > JAGNHN01 > JAGNHN01. The sequence continues at coordinate 32,589 of JAKLHK010000004.1, read as the reverse complement.
CTCGCGAATGTTTCTTGCGTTTGGAACCCAACCATATCCTGCCATTTCACGATACGGAAACCGCCTTGCCCAATCCTCAGCATCGCTGATGACCTTATTGCGGTTTATACGTGCTTTATATTCATTATATCTTGCCTGCTTATTCATCCAGAAATGAGCCGGTATCTTTATCACATTTTCAAAAATGACAGCCATTTCTGGTGTAATTGAACTTTCCCCCTTGAGTACAGCAATTACAGTCTTTTCTGGCTTACCCGTCCGTATTGCAAATTCCTTCCTGGTCATACCAAGTTCATCTAACTTATCATTAAGTGTGACACCAGGATGCAATACCTCTTGAGGATAATATTCGTTTATGTTAGTCATCGTTTACCCTCCTTGTGGTAGTTGTTGATTTCAAGAATTCGTACAGCCGTTAATTCCTTTAATAATTGTCTTCCATCCTCATCCTTTGGAACAGGATCATACGCTGGAATATAGATTAGACGATATGGCTGATTCAAATCACAGGACCATTGATCCTTTCTGTTAAATTTTAGTTGATGATGATTTCCCGGTAAATGTTCCAGGTCAGCAAAAGATTCTGAATCTCTGAGGTCTTCCAGGCGTCTATGAAAAAGCTCCGCTTGTTGGACTCCAAGCTTCCTCTTCGCCAGACTTTGATCATTGGCATATTTCATAAGCGTTCTGTCTGCAAAGGTAATGATCATAATTACAGATACAAATTAATTATTTACAGAAAGTGTAAATTAACTATTAGCATCCGATGGTTGGGATGGCAGGTGGATTAAAATTAGAGAGAATTCACCTCGGCTATCCATTGCCGTTGCAATTCACTCCTATATTCCTTATCTTTCAGGGCCTTATCGCAAGCCTCCGCCCCGTGCCTTGCCTGCCCACCACAATAATCTTTATATGAATGCACGTATCATGTTCTATGGCTTCCTGCCTTTGATAGGCGTGGTAACCCTGCCCCTCAACGCCCAGATCCCCGCCCATGTGCCCGACAGCGGCCTGGTGGCCTGGTACCCCTTCGACGGCAACGCCGCCGATGCCAGCGGTCACGCCAACCACGGCACGGTGATGGGCGCCCTGCCCGCCCCCGACCGCTTCGGCCAAAGCGCCTCCGCGTTCCTCTTCCCCGGGACCAACGAAAAGATCGTCTGCCCCAACGACACGGCGCTCACCAACGCCCGCAGCCTCTCGGTGGCGGCCTGGTTCAAGGTGGAGCACCGCCCCGGAGGATGGGACCAGAATGTCCTGCTGGCCAATATCGGACCCTTCGGCTCCAGCGGGGGCTTTCAGATCATCACCGGGAACCCCCCCAATACCGAGGTGAGCGGGATGTTCCGGAATACCACCTTCGCCGACCAGGTGCTCAGCGGCAGCGGCCTGGCCACCATAGATACCGGGCAATGGTACCACGTGGCCTTCACCCTGGATTATCATGCCAGCGGAAACAACACCCTGGCGAAGCTCTACCTGAACGGCAGTCCGCTGGCCAGCCAGACCTTCAGTTCCTACATCGCCTATCAGAGCATCACCCCCTTCCTGATTGGCCTGAACATCGACAGCCTGAGCTTCCAACGGTCTTTCAAGGGAAGCCTGGATGACATCGGCCTCTGGAACCGCCCCCTCTCGCCCCAGGAGGTGGCGGCGCTCTACCAGGCGCCGCAGCAGCTTCCCGACTCCCTGCTCCACCTGAGGGCCTTACTGCAGGCCGCCTGGAGGACGGGCGACAGCCTGGCGCCCATACTCAATACTTCCGGTCTGCTGCCTGTAGCCCAGCCCTACCATGTGGCGCCCTGGTCCTATACGGGCACGGAATCCGCAGACCCTATACCCACGGATATGGTGGACTGGGTGCTGGTGGAGCTGCGCAGGGCCCCCGATACGGTGATCGAACGGCGTGCCGCGGTCCTGCGCACCGACGGCATGCTCCTGGACACCAACGGCCTGCCGGGGCTGAGCTTTACTTCGCCCCCGGGAAACTATTACCTCGCCCTCCAGCACCGCAACCACCTGACGTTGATGAGCCGGGACAAGGTGGCCGTACCCGGCCATATACTCTACGACTTCACGGATACCTCCCGCCTGCCGGCCTACGGCGGCTGCGTGATCACCATGCCCTCCGGAGCTGAGGCGATGATCGCCGGCGACCTCAACCACGACGGCTCCCTGAAATACAGCGGCCAGGGGAACGACCGCGCCCTGGTGTTCCAGCGCATCATGCAGGCCACCGGGTCCAGCTCCCTGACCACGACCCTGGGCGGATACTATCCCGAAGATATCCGCATGGACGGCCTGGTGAAATACAGCGGCCTGGGCAACGATCCCTCCATGATCATCCAGAACCTCATCGCCCTGACCGGCACCACCACCCTCACCACCACCTATGGCGGCGGTGTCCCTGTCCCCTTCGTGGTCCTCCCCCCGGTGCAGACCTTCCAGCAGTGCGGGGATACCTTGACGGACATGCGGGACGGACAGCTATACCCGACCGTGACGATCGGCACCCAGTGCTGGATGGCGAAAAACCTCAACATCGGGACGATGGTGAGCAGCGTAAATACGGGAAGCAACCACTCGGATGTGAGCAACAACGGCATCATCGAAAAGTACTGCTTCAACAACGATCCGGGCCAATGTGCCATCTATGGCGGGCTCTACGACTGGAACGAAGCGATGGGATACGTTACCACGGCCGGCACCCGGGGCATCTGCCCCACGGGCTGGCATATCCCTACGGATGATGAGTGGTGTACGATGACCACCTTACTGGATACCAGCGTGAACTGTATCGACTTCCAGATGAGCGGGACCGATATCGGGACCCAGTTGAAGGAAGCGGGAACGGCCCACTGGAACACGGGAAATACCGCCACCAACAGCAGCGGATTCACGGCCCTGGGCGGTGGACAGCGGTACTATGCCGGCAGTTTCTCCTACCTCAACACGATGGGGTACTTCTGGACCTCCTCCGTTTATCTGGCCAAGATCTACCGCATCCTGGCCGCAACCAATGCGCAGATCAACAGGGCCTACTTCTCGCGGGCCATGGGCTTTTCGCTGCGATGTATGGCCGATACGCAGATTCCCTGATCAGAGGTTCTCCTTGAAATACTCCGCGATCTTCTGGTTGAGGTGCATGCGGTCCTTGCCGCCCACGTTGTGCTCGTGCCCGGGGTACACGAAATAGTCCACCTGCTTGCCCTCGTCCACGCATTTCTTCAGGAACTCCAGGCTGTGCTGCCATACCACCACGGGGTCCATGGTGCCGTGGATCACCAGCAGCTTGCCCTCGAGCTGGTCCACGTAATTCAGCAGGCTGCTGGCCTTATACCCCTCGGGGTTGTCCTGGGGGGTGTCCATGTAACGCTCCCCATACATCACCTCGTACCATTTCCAGTCGATCACCGGTCCGCCGGCGCAGGCCACCTTGAACAGCCCGGGATGCTTCAGCATCATACTGATGGTCATAAACCCTCCGTAGCTCCAGCCGTTCACGCCTATGCGGCCGGCATCCACATAGGGGAGGCTCTTCAGGTACTCCACGCCCTTCAACTGGTCGGCTACCTCTACGCTGCCGCAGTTGCGGAAAAGGGCCTGCTCAAAGGCCTTTCCGCGATGGGCCGAACCCCGGTTGTCGAGGGTGAACACCACAAAACCTTCCTGGGCCATATAGTTGAGGAACAGGCCCGCGCCCCCCAACCAGGAGTTGGTAACGAGTTGGGCGTGGGGCCCTCCGTACACATACACCAGCGCGGGGTATTTCCTGGTGGCGTCAAAGCCCGGAGGAAGGATCATGCGGCAATGCAGGTCGCTGCCGTCGTCGGCCTTGAGAGTGAACAGCTTCATCTCGCCCAGGGCATAGCCCTCCAGCGGGTCCTTGTTCTCCAGCATCATCTCCACCAGGCTGCCGCTATTGTTCAGCAGGAGGTATTCGCGGGCCACTGTGGTGCTGCTGTATACGTCGAAGAAATAGGCTTTGTCCTCGCGGAAGACCACGCTATGGGTACCCGGGGCGTAGGTGAGGCGCTGCAGCCGGCCCTTCTTAAGGTCGGCGGCATAGAGCTGCTCTTCCAGGGGCCCGGCGGCCGTCGACATGAAATAGACCATGCGGCCTTTGGGGTCGAAGCCTTCGAAGGAGGTCACCATCCACTCTCCCCGGGTCACCTGGTTCAGCAACACTCCTTCGGTATTGTACAGGTAGAAATGCTGGTATCCGTCCCTTTCGCTCAGCCAGAGGAACTTTTCCGGATCGTTGGGCAGGAAGTAGAGGGGATGTTCGGGTTCCACGTATCTGGGGTCTTTCTCCTCGAAGAGGGCCTTCAACAGTTGTCCCGTGAGGGCGTCATAGCGATGGAGGCGGAGGTGGTCCTGACCGCGGTTGAGCAGGGCGATGAACACGGAGTTCCCATCGGGTGCCCAGGTAACACTGGTGAGGTATTGTTCGGCGGGCTCCCCGGTCTGCATGAACACCGTGCGGCCGGTCTCGATGTCGTACACCCCCAGGGTGACGTGCTCGCTGGCCTCGCCGGCCATGGGGTAGCGGGTGGTCTTCACCCCGGCGATGCGTCCGCCGATCTCTACCAGCGGATATTCGGCCACGGCGCGTTCGTCTTTACGGTAAAAGGCCAGCCTGCGGCCGTCGGGCGACCAGAAGATGCCTCCCTCGATGCCGAATTCGTTGCGGTGCACGGTCTGTCCGTTCACTATGCCTTGGTCGGCATCCGTGGTCACGGGGATGTCCTTGCCCTTGCTGTGGATGAAGAGGTTGTTGTCGACGGTATAGGCCAGGGCGAGGGTGTGGGGTTCCAGCACCAGGCCGGCGGCCTCTTCCGGGTAGGCGGCCAGGACCTTGGCCGTATGCTCGGTGGTATGGTATCCCCATACCTTTCCTTCATGGTGAAAGCTGAAACGGTCGGCCTGCATCCACTCCAGGGCGGGGAACCGCTTGAGCTCCCCGGCCCCCTGCTTCGTCAGGGCGGCGTTGATGTCCTTCAGCCGCAGCAGGGTGTCCCTGGACTCGGCATTGATCCTCCCCCGGACGAGGGCTTCCTTTTCGATGAAGGCATAGGCGTCGGTATTCCCCATCCAGGCCAGGTTGCGCAGGCCCTGCGGCCGCAGCGCAGGGTTCATGAAGGTGGCGTCGCGCAGGCTGAGCTGTTTGTCCTGGGCATGGATGAAGCCCAGGGAGGCCAGGGCGAGGAGGAGGAGCAGGGACTTTCTCATATCAGTGGATATAGGCTTGATGTATGAAGGATGAGGCCACGAAGTTAGGAAAGCCTAAAAAATCACTGTTCTTTTTCCGTTCTGCCCTCCCCAGAACGTCTAATTCAATACAAACCCCAATATGCCAGCGCCTATGTTCACCGATCTTTTCAATCTGTTTTTTCCCCGTCACTGTGTTTGCTGTTCGAACAGCCTATACCGTGACGAGGAGGTCCTTTGCCTTCGCTGCCGTTTCCATCTGCCGGCCACCGGATTTGAGAAGGACCCCGACAATGTGGTGGCCCGTGCGTTCTGGGGACGGGTGCCGCTGCGTTCGGCGACGGCGGGTTATGTATTCCGCAAGGGCAACAAGGTGCAGAAGCTGGTGCATCGCCTCAAATACCGCGACGACCAGTCCCTGGGCGAGTTCATGGGCCGCATGCTGGGCCAGCGCCTGCTGGAGGGTGGGGCGCTGCATGGGGTGGAGCTCCTGATCCCCGTGCCCTTGCATCCGCGCAAGCTGCGCAAACGTGGCTACAACCAGAGCGAATGCATTGCCCGGGGCCTTTCGCAGGCGCTGGGCCTTCCCCTGGATACCAAGAGCCTGGTACGGGCATCCTTCACCTCCACCCAGACGCGCAAGGGCCGCTATGCCCGCTGGGAAAACGTTTCGGAGGCTTTCCGTCTCCGCCCCGGACATCCTCTGAAAGGGAAGCGGGTGCTGCTGATCGATGACGTCATTACCACCGGGGCGACCCTGGAAGCCGCGGCTATGCGCCTGCTGGAGGAGGGGGTGGAGGAGGTGAGCGTTACCGCCTTTGCCTCAACCTTGCAGTAGGCCGCCCCTGGCTCAGTAGGCCACCCACACCAGCTCACGGAGGGCCTGGGTGCTTCCATCCTCATGGAAGAATTGCACCAGCACAAGGTAGCGGCCTGGGGCGACCCGCTGGCCCCCCTCGTTTTCCCCTTTCCAGTAGAAATGGTCTTCTTCCCCGAGCAGGGCCCCCAGGGCCAGGGTGCGGCAGGGCCGTCCGCCCTCGGTGAAGATGCGGAGGTTGGCCAGGCTCCCGGCCCGGCCCGGCCGCAGGCTTATCGTAAGTACCTCGTCCCTGCCGTCCCCGTCAGGGCTGAGCAAAGGGGGCGCCACCTCCACGCTTTCCCTGGTTTCCTGCGCAGGCGGCTGGGCATTGGGGCAGCCCGGGCTGGCATAGCCCGAGGCCAAGGATGCCGACTGCCAGTTGTCGGCACGCGCCGCCGGCAGGTCCGGGTCGATGCGTTCCAGGGCCACCCCTTCCGGGTCGGAAAGGAAGGCCGAATGCAGGGACTCATCATAGTCGAATGCGTCGATGGACAGGCCATCGTAGCGGCTGAGGAGGACCCCGCCTTCCCCGTCGGAGAAGGAAGGAAAGTCCGCCATATCGTCGAGGAACGCCTCACCGCACGCCTGGGGGTATTGCGCCGCGACGGCTTCCTGATCAGGGCAGAGCACCCGGAACTCCCCCGGGCAGAGCAGCGCCGTATCCCGGCAGATCCTGCTGATCTGCTGTACCTCCCCCGTTTCCGGGTCACGGGAGCACAACCTGAGCCATTGCAAGTCCAGTACATGATCTGATCGGTGATATATTTCCACGTAATCCTCTCCTCCGGGCCAGGGATCGAACAGCAGTTCATTGATGACCAGGTCGCCCGCCCGACTTTCCATGGGTTGTCCGAAGCAGAGGGTTGTGGATGGCAGGGGGTTCCCGCTGAGGTCCATAAGCCCGTCCCCCGTCTGCAGGCTGCAGGGGATGCCTTCCCCCGGCAGGGGGGAGGTGGACAGGGTAAGCTCCATGCCGGCCCCCGAGGCATCGGAGATGCCCAGGATCTTCAGGCTGTCGGGCGTCAGGGCATAGCGGCCGGGTTCGCGCACCGGGGCACCCATGGGCTCGGAGAAGCTCAGGCGCAGGCTGGACGGGCCCACAGGCCAGACCTTCAGCAGTCGGGGGGCATGGTCGTCGGGTTGGATGCCTGCCCTGCTGTTGGGGGCGCAGGGCGTGCCCCCGGCTGCCGCATGGCTCACCTTCCAGTTGTTTTCCGGATCCCAGGGGCGCCCCTCGTCCACCTGCTCCAGCGACCATCCGCCTTCGGCCCGGAAAGGGTCGTCGATCCATTCCGGACGGTAGTCCAGCCGGCAGATCAGGACACCCCAGGCATCGGTCAGGCGCAGTGTTGTCCCGGCATTCGGGAGGGTAAGCGCCTGCAGGGCGTAGCACCCGCTCAGGCCCTGGAAGGCCTGGGGCTTGGGGGTCAGCACGATGAGGCCCCCTGCCGGCACTTCAAGGGTGGGGAGAAGGACAGGGGTTGGGCCGATCCAGAGCTTCCATCCTGAGAGCCGTTGGGGATAAGCACTGCGGTTGAGCAACTCCAGGTAGTCCGTAGCCGGAAGAGCAGGCGGGGCCGGATCTGGATCGAACATCAGCTCGTGGATCACGATGTCCCAGGGCAGGGGGTAGCGTAGTGTGAACAGGGCGTTCAGCCCGCCGCTACAGTTGGTGTCCGCATCGCACCAGGTGCCGATACGCAGCAGGTGGTCGCCATTGTCCAGCCCCCCGGGAAAGAAGAGGGAAACGGCTTTATGATCCGTGCCCTGCCAGCTCACCTGGGCAGGTTCCCTGCCGGTGAACGGGATCAGATAGTTCTCCGGGTCCAGGGCCTCACCGGACAGGGCTTCGCTGGCCCTGATCACCACCACCTCCCTGGATTCGGCCCAGGCGGTGTCCAGAGTAGGAGGAAGGAGGTCACGATAGATCTCCCGGATAATGAGGTCGTCGAAGATGAAGTTCTTGCTATTGCTCTGGGTGTAGATGCACTGCAATCCGAACCAGGCTGTTCCGGTGATGCGGGTATCCGTGGCCTGGGCCAGGGTAAGGTAGGCCAGCTGGCCGGGTTCCCTGGCCATGAGTTTCCATTCCCCTGATCGGGAGCGGGTGACCCGGACTTCCAGGTCAAAGGGAGCGGCCACCTGGCCAGAAGGGCCCCGGCACAACTCGTGTGCGGTGCCGGCCGAGTCCAGGACGAGGGTGATGGCATCCACGCTCCCGCTCTCCCCAAATTGCAGGTAATACCCATCCTGGTAGCCCCCGGGCAGGGGGGTGAGCGCCATGAGCCACACCCGGGCCAGGTTGCTGGACGAAGGGGAGAAGGCCAGCCTCAGCCGGATCAGCCACTCGGTACTGTCGCAGAGGGTGTTGGCGGTGTGTATCGCCGAAACGCCCGCTCCCCCGGCATCCAGCTGGAGTTCGCCGGAGACGTTCACCGTGAAATGCGCCGTATCCCCCAGCCACTGGGGGTCTGACCCCAGGCCTCCGTCGGTGAAATGCTCCACCACCTGGCCCACGCCCGGGCTGCACCAAAGCAGTCCCAGGAGCAACATCATCAGCCTTTGCATAATCCTTAACTTTATCTCGCAGAAATTAGACGTTCTGACCCCCTTCAAACGCCCAAAAAGAATGAAGATATTGGTGTTCGGCGCCACCGGCATGGTTGGCAGGACGATGCTCAACGTGCTGGAAGAGCGGCAGATGAACTTCCCTTCACCCCTGGAGCTTATCCCGGTGGCCTCCGAGCGGTCGGCCGGTCAGCGCTTGCAGTTCCTGGGCCGGGAACTGAAGGTCGTACTCCCTGAGGAAGGGCTGGCATCGGGTGCGGCCATCGCCCTGTTCAGCGCGGGGGCAAGCACTTCCCTGACCTGGGCGCCCCGCTTCGCGGAGAAGGGAACCTATGTCATCGACAACAGCTCGGCCTGGAGACGGGAGGCCGGGGTGCCCCTGGTAGTGCCCGAGATCAATGCCCACCGCATGGCCCGCGACCATTACCTCATCGCCAATCCCAACTGCTCTACCATACAGCTCGTGGCTGCACTGGCCCCGCTGCACCGGGCTTATGGCCTCGACCGCATCGTGGTGTCCACCTACCAAAGTGTGACCGGATCGGGGGTGGCAGGGCTGCAGCAGCTCATGGACGAAAGGCGGGGCGTAGATGGACCTAAGGCCTACCCCCACCCCATTGACCTGAACCTCATCCCACAGGGCGGGCATTTTCAGGCGGATGGGTATACCTCGGAAGAGGACAAGCTGGTGTTCGAGACCCGTAAAATACTGGGTGACGAGAGCATACGCGTGTCGCCCACGGTGGTCAGGGTGCCGGTGAAGGGCGGGCATTCTGAGTCGGTCAATGTGAGCTTTCACCGGGAATATGTGCTGGAAGAAGCGGTGGCCCTGCTGAGGTCCACCCCGGGGCTCCTCGTGCTCGACGATCCCGTAGCCTCGGTATATCCCACCCCTCAGCTGGCCGAGGGACGGGACGAGGTCTTCGTGGGAAGGATCCGCCGGGATCCCAGCGCCCCGAAGACGCTCAACCTGTGGATCGTCTCCGACAACCTGCGCAAGGGCGCCGCCACCAATGCCGTGCAGATCGCGGAGGTTATTGCCGGGTGGAAAGAGGAGTAATGATGGCTGCCTTCGGCAGACAGTGGCTGGTGGCTAGTGGCTAATTATGGGAAGATATTATGTTTTGAGCCTTCTTGTGATGCTTGCCAGGCTTTCCCTGGTGGGGCAAACCACGCTCATGAGCTGGAACATCCGTTATGACAATCCGGAGGATGGGGATAACCGATGGAAGCTCAGGCGGGAGGAAGTGGCGGGCCTTATCAGAACCTACCGGCCGGACATTCTGGGAGTACAGGAAGGCTTGTATGCTCAGGTAGAATTCCTTGACACTGTGCTGACAGGCTATGACTACACAGGGGTGGGCAGAGAGGATGGCTACCGTCAGGGAGAGTTTGCCGCGATCTTGTATCACAAGGAGAGGGTGCAACTGCTGGATTCCCGTACCTGGTGGCTTTCCGATACTCCGGATACCGTGTCTGTGGGTTGGGATGCGGCGCTTGAACGTATTGTAACCTACGGGAAATTCTTTGCACTGAGCACAGGCGACACGTTCTATGTCTTCAATACTCACTTCGACCATATCGGGCAAGTTGCCCGGGAACGGTCGGCAGAACTCATCCTCCAGATTATCGATGGAATGGGAATAATGGAGAAGAAGATCGTGGTGATGGGAGACCTTAACGCCGGGCCGGAAGAAAGGCCGGTCGCTATATTGTCGTCACGCCTCGAAGACCCCAGGCGGATGAATGGTATTCTCCGCTCAGGCCCGGAAGGCACATTCAATGCTTTCAAACAGGATGCCACCCTTGAATCAAGGATAGATTACATTTTTGTGAAGAATCTGGTCCCTAAGGTCTTTCAACATATACCGGAACGAAGGTCAAACGGCCTCTGGCCTTCGGATCATCTGCCGGTGCTGGTCCGGCTGGAATAGACCGTGGATGGACGTGAATAAATAATGAAGGGTTGACCGTGGATGGACGTGGATGAATAAGGAAGAGTTATTAACGTTAATTCACGTCCATTAACGGTCAATCCCTTTATAGGTTACCCGCAGCACCGGATCAATTACCTGTTACGCCATCGTATCCTCTTTTCCTGTATCGATCCCGAAGTCTTTCATTAACAAAAAACCATACTGCCGCAGATCGCTGACGACGGGTATGGCTCCTTTACCCCGCATAGTAAGAGAATACTCGACTTTTGGCGGGACTACAGGAAAGACCTCCCGGTGAATGAAGCCATCCTCTTCCAGTTCCCGTAATGAAGACGTGAGCATTTTGTGGGTCACTTTGGGCATTGTCTTCTTTATCTCACTGTATCGCAACGTCTTATCCCTAAGTCGCCAAAGGATAGGCATTTTCCAGGTACCCCCGATCCTGTCCATTACAAACTCGACCGGGTTGTAATACAACTTATTGTTGAACAAGAACTCTGGCATTCTATATTATTGATTATGTGTATACTTTCCCATTTGTTAGTATCTACCATTTAGGTAAATATATGTACAAAGGTAGTACAAAGAAATAATTTTGTCGCCACAAACATAAAAACGATGAAATCACAGATTTTAAGCGCAGCACTTATCGCTGCAACCACTATCGCAGGATTCGCACAGACCGCGAAACCAACCAAAGCTGTAACAGAGGTGAAACAGTATGTACATTTTCACGGGGCACCTGCCAAAGGGAAGATACTTATGGTAGCCAGCAGCCCTTCGGTATCCGCCCAAACTGGATGGCCGATAGGCTTCTGGGCAGCAGAACTCACCCACCCTATGCGGGTATTCCTTGAAGCAGGATATGAAGTGGAACTGGCATCAACCGAAGGGGGCAGTATCGAGATGGATGCCTATAGCAACCCGAACGACCCCAGCGGGTATTCCTCCCACGATGTGATCACCCTGGGCTATATGCAATTGCCCTGGTTCAATGAAATGCTTGCAAATACCAGAAAAATGACGGATGTGGATCCCGAAGCATACGATGCGATCTTTCTGGTGGGCGGACAAGGCCCGATGTATACGTTCAGAAACAACAAGGAGCTGGAAAAGCTTTTTGTGAATTTCTATGAAACAGGCAAGCCATCGGCGGCAGTATGCCACTCCACAACGCTACTGCTTACTGCAAAAAAGTCGAACGGGGAGCAATTGATCAAAGGGAAGACCTGGACAGGATTCGCCAATTCGGAAGAAGATTTTGCCGATAAGGCCGTGGGTATGAAGATCCAGCCCTACCGCATCGAAGACGAGGCAAGAAAACTATCGGGTACAACCTTTAAGGTAGCCGAGGCCTTTGTATCCTATGCTATTGCCGATGGCAACCTGATCACCGGGCAGCAGCAGAATTCAGGGGAGGCTGTAGCTCGTATGGTGGTTGATAGACTGGCCAGATAATGTGGAAGTATCTGATCATTATGTTTATGACAGCATCCCTTGGCGGGGGTGCTGTCTTTTCACAAATCCCAGTGGAACTTTTTGTGGGACAGAACAGGACCACCCTGGATGTGATGTTTTTCAGGTTCTTTGAAGATTCACAGGAAAGACCATCTAAACTGTTGCTTTTCAATAGGAACAGGGCGGGTATTGACCGCGCTATGAGCCCCACGAGCAATTTGCCGCAGTTTGGTTTTACTGAGGCCCTGTCCTACAATCACCCAAAACTTAATGGTATCGCTCCGGTATTTGTAGTGCAGGTATTCAACTCAGGGGCCTACACAAAAGCCGGCATTCAATATGCTTTCCTGAGGGAAAAAGTCACCCTTTTCAGCTGGCTGGTCTCTGAAACAGAAAGGAAGCCTGCCCTTGATCATTACCTTCTTTTACGGTTCACCCCGGGAATCACCAATGAGCTGAAACTCTTCTCCCAGATCGAATCTTTGAGCACCTTCCCAACAGATTCAGACCTGTATTCATTCACTCAAAGAATCCGCCTGGGGGTGGAATGGAGAGGCTTCCAGTTTGGTGCAGGATCTGATCTAACTGAACGTTCCGGTCATCCTGACCCCTTCTCCTCAAACACAGGACTTTTCTTGAGATATGATTTCAAATAATGAAAACGATGAACAACATTTTCAGTAAGAGTAGGGTGGAGGCTTTCTCCGACGGAATTTTTGCAATAATCATCACACTTCTGGTGCTTGAGATCAAAGTGCCTCATATCTCTGAACACCATTCTGCCCAGAATCTGAGCTATGCGCTTTCCGGATTGCTCCCAAAATTTATAGGGTGGCTGATCAGCTTCTTCACGGTAGCCGTGATCTGGGTCAATCATCACAGAATCTTCAAGCAAATCAAGCAAATAGATCAGGGAATTTTCTGGTTGAATGCCCTGCTGCTGCTCTGGACATCCTTCATCCCGTTTCCTACGGCGGTGCTTGGTGACTATCCGGGTAACATTGCATCCATCGTCTTGTACGGTGCGGTGATGTCGCTGATGGCGCTGAGTTTTTTCCTGCTTCGCCTTTATCTGATCAGAAAAAAGGGACTACTCGAAGAGTCTACTGATCTGATGTCTTTCAGGACCGGAACGATGTATTCGCTGCTGTTTGGTCCAGTGGCTTACCTGACAGGCGTTGGCCTGGGTTTCATACATCCATACTTCGCGTTTGGGATCTTTCTGGGCATTCCTCTATATTTTGTTTTTTCACAAAGCAGGACCAGCAGCTCCGTTAATCATTAAATTGTTTGATCCAATATTTTATAAGTATGAAAATCGGATTCATCGGTACCGGCAAGGTAGGGTTCACCATTGCCGATAGTCTTCAGAAACAAGGTCATACTATTATCCTGGGCTTCCGCGACAAGGATTCTGCAAGCCTAAAGGAAGCTGTGGAGAAAAATCCCTTGTTTGCTTCAGCTCCGATGCGTGAAATGGTGGGAATGGCAGACCTCATTGTTCTTGCCACCCCTTTTCAGGCAAATCAGGGCATACTGCAAGGCCTTGCTTTCGGTGGGAAAACCCTGGTGGATTGCACCAATCCCGTTGGGCCGGGGATCACGCACGGGCTGAAGAGCGAGCGATCGGGGGCCGAGGCGGTGCAGGAATGGGCCCCGGACGCCAGGGTGGTCAAGGCCTTCAATATTTATGGTTTCGAGAACCTTGGGGGAGGGGAATTCCCGGGATACACGATCAAGCCGCTTATGCTCATTGCCGGCGATGACCCAGAGGCAAAAGAGCAAGTCGCGGTATTGCTCGGGGAAATGGGATTCTTCGCTAAAGATACCGGGGGCCTGAACCAGGCCTTGCACCTGGAACATATGACCCTGCTCTGGGTCAGGATGGTCCGCGCCAACGGCCATCACCCGAACTTTGTGTGGGCGTATCTCGAACGCTGAAGGAACGCGGAGAGCGGGTAATGGGTGCCCTGTCCCATGACCCTGGTCCGGGGCATGGGATGGGTCTTCATCTTGGGATTTTGGACGAGGCGCTTTCCCCAATTATTCCGAGCTTCGTCATCATGCAATTATGATCCTGATGCTTTCCCGACCGTTTGACCGGAAATTGGCGCTGGCAGGGATACCCCCGGCCCTGTTCTTCTTTCTTTCCTTGTTTCTCGGAGGGCTTCCCTCCTGCAAACCCCAGCCCCACTTCATCAGCGATGCGGGCTACCGCGACTTGGTGGAGCAACGCTTCCATGCCCGGCAGCAGCTGGCACATCACCGGGAGGACGCCCTGTTTGGGGTGTTCGACCGCACCCTCACGCGGGAAGAGCGTCAGGCGCTGAAATTCCTGTATGCCTTCATGCCCCTGAGCGACCTGGCCGATTACGACGGGGCCTTTTACCTGGATATTGTCCGCACTTCCTTCGCCATCCGCGACACCTTCCCCTGGGGTCGACGGGTGCCCGAGGAGCTGTTCCGTCACTTCGTCCTGCCCTGCCGGGTGAACAACGAGAACCTTGACAGCTCCCGCAGGGTCTTCTTCCGCGAGTTGAAGGAGAGGGTCAAGAACTTGGACATGAAGTCAGCCGCGCTGGAAGTGAACCACTGGTGCCATGAGAAGGTGACCTACCAGGGTTCGGACGAGCGCACTTCCTCCCCTCTGGCTACCGTCCGCACTGCCCTGGGACGCTGCGGTGAGGAGTCAGTGTTTACCGTGAGCGCCCTGCGTGCCGTGGGCATCCCGGCACGACAGGTATACACCCCGCGCTGGGCCCATACCGACGACAACCATGCCTGGGTGGAGTTCTGGGCCGATGGGGAATGGTATTTCATGGGGGCCTGCGAACCGGCCCCTGAGGCCAACATGGGATGGTTCACCGAGCCGGCCCGCCGCGCCATGCTGGTAAGTACGCAGACCTATGGCCCCTGGAAAGGGCCGGGAAGAGTATTGGAACACCGCCGTCATACTTCGGTGCTCAACACCTTGGAAGTCTACGCCGAGGTGCGCGACCTGCTGGTGAAGGTGCTGGGCCCCGATGGGCGTCCGGTGCCCGGCGCCCGGGTGGAGTTCCAGCTATACAATTACGCCGAATTCTACCCTATCGCTGTTCAGCGGACCGATGCGCAAGGAAGGGCGGCATTCAGTACAGGGAAGGGCGATCTCATGGTCTGGGCCTCGGCTCAGGGACTGCAGGCCTGGGAGAAGGCCCCGGGCGACCTGAGCGATACCCTGGTGTTGAGGCTGGGGTCTTCCCTGCCCATGGATACGGTACTTTCCCTCGACCTGGTCCCCCCCCTGGAACCGGCTCCCAGGCCTATAGCGGAGCAAGGGAAGGCGCTGAATGATATCCGCTGGAAGCGGGAAGACAGCCTCAGGGCTGCCTATGAGGCTACCTTTATCAGGGATGAGGAATCCCGGGCACTGGCGGTACGGCATGACCTGGACACTGCGCTGACGGTGCGTTTGCTGAGGCAGAGCCGCGGCAATTGGCCTACGGTTAAGGATTTCATGGTCCGGGCCGGGGCCGGGGGGTTCCCCCTGCTGCTGCAGCTCAGCGAGAAGGACCTGCGTGACATCCGTCCGGAGGCCCTGGCCGACCATTTCGACCATCGCGACCAGAAAGGACGACCTGACATGCCGGCAGGAAGTGAGGCCCACCAGGCTTTCGTGCTCAACCCCAGGGTAGCCAATGAGATGCTCCGTCCGTACCGGGAGTACTTCAAAAAAAATGCGGCACCCCTCTCGGGCCGAAGCCCGGGGGAGTTGGCAGATTGGGTGAAAGACAGCATCAAAGTGTTGCCTGACGAAAACTTCTACCGTGCACCCATCAGTCCGGTCGGGGTGTACGGGCTCAGGTGCAGCGACCCCTGGTCCCTGCGCATATTCTATGTCGCCCTCTGCCGCAGTTTCGGCATCCCCGCCCGTCTGGAGCCGGGGACACGTTACGCACAGTACTGGGACGGGGAGTGGCAGACGGTGAAGCTGGAGGGAGAGGAAGCGGAAGAGGGAGAAGAACAGGGAGGGGAGAAAGCCCGCCTGGTACTGTTTGGAGCAGAGGGTGCTTCCATTGAACCCCTGTATTCCCTTCACTTCACGCTGGCCAGGTTGCAGGACAGCTCCTTCCGCACCCTGGACTATGCCTGGGAGCAGGCGCTTAAGGATTTCTCACCGCAAGGGCTGGCGCTGGATCCTGGACTGTACCGGCTTACCACGGGCGTGCGCAGGGGGGACGGCAGCGTCATGGCTGCCGTGAGCCACTTCAGCCTGGAGGCCGGCCTTGAACGGAGGCAGGAAGTGACGCTGAGGCGCAACACCCTGAAGGCTGAACCCCTGGCCGTACTGCCTTCAGTGGGCCTGCAGCTCCGCACAGGATCGGGGCCGCTGCGGCTCGATGAGCCAGGCCGCGTTCCCGCCCTCATCGTTTGGATCGCACCAGGAACGGAGCCTACCCGCCACCTGCTTATGGACCTGCAGACCAGGGCCGCGGACCTGCAGTCCTTCGGCATGCGCGTCTATATGGTCAGTGTGGAAGGAGATCCCAGCCTGGCCCCCACGGCCTTTCCTGCCGGCTTCAGTGCAGAGGACAAGGGCCTTGTATTGCTGAAAGCTTTGGAGAATGCCGCAGGCCGCGAACTGCGCGGGCACTGGCCCGTGGTAGCCCTGGCTACCGCTCAGCGTGAACTGCAGCTATACAGCGCAGGCTACCGCATCGGGACGGTGGAGGGAATACTGGGGAGTGGGAAGTGATAGGATAAGACTCCCAATACACTCCAAACTTTTCACTGTCAACTTTTCACCTGGCCTGCCCTGTACCTTCGCCAGAAACCAAACTTCGTGAGCGAGGTATAGGTGACCAGGTAGTTGAACCAGCGGTAGCGGAGCAGGAAATGCATCAGGTGGTACGCCAGGTAAACCACCAGCAACCGTATGCCAATGCGCAGGGCCGTGCCGGCATATCCTGCCAGTCCGGTCACTTCCGTGGAGCCGGGGTACAGAAACGGAAAAAACTCCATCAGGGCCAGGCTGGCCAGGCTGGCCCCGCCCCACCACATGAGAAAAACGAAGCCGTGGGCCGTTTCTATGGCCCTTTCGGGGCAGTGGTTCATGCAATGCATGCAGCTTTCGCAGCGGAATTTCCAATAGGGCCTGCCATAACGGCGTACCACCGCCTGTACAGGGCATTCCCGTATGCATTTCCCGCAGTCGTTGCATCGGTAGCTGGCCATGAAGGTCTTGGCCAGCATGAAACGTCCAATGAGATAATACAGGACGGCAATGGGAGAGACCGCGAGGTCGAGGGGCAGCCAGAGCAGGCCGTTCAGGACCCGTTTTCCCCCAAGTATCCTGGTACTGAACCTGCGCAGGGTTTCGCGGCAATGGCGATGGATAGAGGCCACGACCCTGGCGCGCACGCCCGGGTGGAGGGAGATCCAGTTGGAGGGCATATCGAGCGGGCGAAAACCCCTTACGCGGTAGCCCTTCAGCCAGAGCAGCAGGAAGGGCAGCCACAGGGCGAGGCCGCCAAGTCCCGGCACGTGCAGTTTTGAGAGTTTGAGACCGGCCCGGGTGTTCAGCAGAAACACCGCATTCCGCCCCCGTGGGAAATTCCAGAGATATTTCAGTACCAGGGGCGGGGCGTTGAATCCGTGGGTAGGGTAGCAGAAACCGAGCACGGCTTCCGGATCCGCAGGACTGCCCGGCATTTTGATCTCATCAGCAATACTTATAAGCAGGGCCTCGCCACCCCGGGAAGCCACCTCTTCTGCAATCCATTGGGCGGCCTTGTGGGCGTTACCGGTACCTGAGAACCAATGAAGCTGGAAGGAGGGCATATCGTTGTCTGTTTGATTCGCAACTTAAGCCGGAGGTAGATTGCAAAGTAATGGATATATCCGGACAGTGAAGCAAACAGCATCAATGAGCAGATCAATGCTATTCCTCATTGCCGTGGAGCCCCAGCTTACCCTGGACTGGTGTGCAATTCCAGCAGGGCCAGGCATTCCACATGCCTCGTCTGGGGAAAGAAATCGTAGGGCTGCAGGCAGTTGATCTCATAGTCCGCTTCACCAAGCATTTTCATGTCGCGGGCGAGGGTCCCGGCGCTGCAGCTGAGGTAGGCGATGCGCTGGGGACGGTATTCCCGGGTGATCCATGCGGTCACTTCATGCTCCAGTCCGGTGCGGGGCGGGTTGACGTAGAGCAGGGGACGACGTCCCTCTTCCTTTGCCTCCCTCCACCATTGCGTAAGCTGTGGCAGGCGCTGCCGGCAAAGCCCACGCAGCACCAGCGCGCCACCAACGTTCTCCCGGGCACATTCCACCGCTTCCCCGCTCCACTCCACCCCGGCGACTGCCGCACCGGCCTGGATCCAACGCTGCATGGAAGTTCCGGTACCGCAATACAGGTCGGTCACTGCGGTATCCGGTCCGGGAGCCAGAAATTCCTGCGCCCGGTCCAGGGATGCCTGGTAAAGCTGAGGGATGAGCTGCTGAAAAGAGGCGGGGCCATACCACAGTCCATTCGCGTCCCGGCTGCGCGGCTCACCCCATACCAGGTGCCAGCCCCCTTTGCCGAACACCCGTTTCCCGGCGGAGGGGTGCAGGTGAAGCCAAAGGCCCTTGATCCCACAGGCAGTGAGGTCCTGCATCAGCTTTTCATTGAACATGGGGTACGAAGGGAGGTCGCCTGACTTGATTACCAGCACCATCTGGGCGTCGGAGACCACGAAGAAGGCGAACGGAAACGAAGGCGGGGGAGGCAGTGTCGAAGCCATCAGCCGTATGGCTTCATTCAGTTGTGGATGATGCACCGGACAGTCGGGGATGGGGATTAGGTCGTCCCTTTTCCGGAGGCCGTATCTCCATCCCTCCTCCCATTGGGTATGCAACACCGCCTGCCTGCGGTAGCCCCAGCGGGCCGTGCCCTGAACCGACACCACCGGGTTCAGCACCTCCTTCCAGGGTTCCAGGGCCTTTTCGAGGAACCCCTGCTTCTGTGCCAGGCTGTCTTCTTCGGCCCAGCTGCGGTGCGGACAGGCGGGGCAGGAGGGGTGGCAGCCCGACGGTTGATGGTTGATGCTTGATGCTTGATTTCCCATGGTTCAGGGGCTGATAATGTTTCAGACCGGGGATGGACGTGAATGGACGCTTATCTCTTGCTGATTTGATTTCTCTGATATGCATTTGGAGAGAGGTGCCCCCCTATCGATTCAATCACCTCAAACAACCCTGTGGTCGGGAATCAGAATCCATTGAGCTCCATGGTTACCGTTGGAATGAGCAGCAGGAATCCGAGGAGGATGAGCAGGGCCATGAAGGGGGCGATCCATCGGAACCATTTATGGTATGGGATGCGGGCGACACCCAGTACCCCGATGAGTACACCCGAGGTGGGCGTGATCATATTGGTGAAGCCATCGCCGAGCTGGAAGGCCATCACGGTGGCCTGGCGCGACAGGCCGATGAGGTCGGAAAAGGGGGCCATGATGGGCATGGTGAGGGCCGCTTTGGCCGAGCCGGAGGGGATGACGATGTTGATGGCGGTCTGGATCACATACATCAGGCTCACCGCAGCGAACTGACCGGCACCCTCCATGGAGCGGGAAAGCACGAAGAGCATGGTGTCGATGACCTTGCCGTCTTCCAGGATGACGATGATGCCCCCGGCCAGGCCCACCACCATCGCCGCCGAAAGGATATCCCCGGCCCCTTCGATGAAGAGTTTGGTGATCCGGTTCGGGCTGTAGTCCATCGCGATCCCTGAAAAGATGCCCATGGCGAAGAACAGGGTGGCGATCTCCATGATATACCAGCCATAGCCCATTACTCCGATGATGAGGAAAAGGATGGTCTGGATGAGCAGAGCCAGGATGTAGAAGTGGGCCGAACGGCGGAGGGCCAGGAAGCCTGCCAGGGCGAAAATGGCGGTAGCCACCGGCACCATCGGCAGGGTTGCTGAGGCATTCCCGATCTTCATCACGGTCAGGGGCTGATCGAAGGAAAAGGCGGCCATGATGCCCAGCAGCACCCCCCAGGATATCCAGGCAGCCCGGGGGGTGTGCAGCTGCACGGTCTCGATATCGGTTGCTCCCTTCTTCCGCCAATATTCATCATCCTCATAAACCACCGACCTTTTAGGGTCCTTCTTCACTCTGGAAGCATAGCGCAGGACCCAGACGATGCCGGTGAGGGTGATGACGAACCAGCAAAACACCCGGTATTCCAGTCCGCTGAACAGGGGCAGGTCAGACAGGCCCTGGGCAATGCCGATGGTGAAGGGGTTGAGCACGGCGCCGGCGAAACCCAGTCCGGCCGCCACAAACACCATGCATACCCCGGTGATGGAGTCATATCCCATGGAGATGGCCAGGGGCACCAGGATGACGATGAAGGCGATGGTTTCCTCGCTCATGCCGAACACCGCTCCGAAGATGCTGAACATGGTCATGACCAGCGTGATGATGATGTTCTCCACCCCCAGCCTGCGGATCAGGCGATAGCGTTCCAGCCGACGGCTGAACTTAAGGAAGCTGAGGATGCCCACATCGATGGCCTTGCTGTGGTTCATGATCCAGAAGGCGCCCCCGATCATGAGAATGAGCACGATGATGCCCGACTGCCGGACGAAGCCCTTGTACAGGGCAGCGAACACCTGCCAGGTCTGGGGCTGGCTGTCGGTATTCTGGAAGACGACGGATCTCACTTCCTTCCCGTTCTCCAGTGCGACAGCATCCACATATTCACCCCCGGGGATGAACCAGGTGAAGGATGCCGCGATAAGGATGAGGCCGAAGATGATGACGTAGGTATGCGGGATCTTTTGCTGCAGCATATCGGAAGAGTGATTGAAAAGGCGTAGCTGGGGTTTCAGGGCATCCATTCATAAAGGGCGTAGTGATCCCCGTTCATGCCCAGGCGGGCGTATACCTTACCGGCGACGGTGTTGCGCTGGTCAACGTACAGCCTGATTCCCAGGATGTCAGTTCGCCCGAGCACCTGCTCCTGGATATGAAGGTACATCGCCTTGTAGACGCCTCGGCCGCGCCATTCGGGCAGCACATACACTGATTGTATCCACCACACCCAGCCGTTGCGCCAGTCGCTCCATTCCGGGGTGACCATCAGGCTGGACAGGATGAGGCCCCCGTTTTCGGCAACGAAATAGGTGCCTTTGGAGGGGTCGTCGAAGACAGCAGACACGCCCTGGGCCAGGGTATCGCTGCGGAGCTCCAGGCCTTCGGTTTCCTGGGCCATGGCCAGCTGAAAGGCTGTGATGGCCGGGGCGTCCTCCCTGAGGGCCGGACGGATGACCAGGATGGATGCGTCCATTGGGTGTGGTTTGGGAGGCTGAAGATACGCAATGGCCGTGAATCCCGTCGGGGAAATGGCTTACCTTTGCGACTTAGTAGGGCCCTATGAGCGAACTCATACAGCATGAATGCGGTATTGCCCTGATCCGGCTATTAAAGCCAATGGAATACTACCTCGGGAAATACGGTACCGCCTTTTTTGCCTTGAATAAGATGCAGCTGCTGATGGAGAAGCAGCACAACCGGGGCCAGGACGGGGCCGGCATTGCCTGTATCAAGTTCGACCCCCAGCCCGGGATGCGGTACATCAACCGCGTGCGCTCCGACAGTGATTCTCCCATCATGGACATCTTCCGTACCATCCATAACGGCTTCAACAAGGCCGCCAAGGACCGGCCGGAGGTGCTCAACGATGTGCAATGGCTCAAGCGGCATGTGGAGTTCAGCGGGGAGCTCTTCCTGGGACACCTGCGCTATGGCACCTTCGGGGGGCACGGCATCAACGCCATCCATCCCATCGTGAGGGAGAACAACTGGCTCACCCGCAACCTGGTGCTGGCCGGCAACTTCAACATGACCAATGTGGACGAGCTGTTCAGCCGCCTGGTAAACTATGGACAGTTCCCGACGGAGACCTCGGACACGGTGACCATACTGGAAAAGATCGGGCATTTCCTCGACGAGGAGAACGAGCGATTGTATCAGGAATACCGTGCCCAGGGCTACGAGAAGCGGGAGATCACCCGGATGATCGCCCAGAACATCGATATCCCTGGAATACTGCAGCATTCCAGCAAGTACTGGGATGGGGGTTATGTGATCGCCGGGTTGTTCGGGCATGGGGATGCCTTCGTTATGCGCGACCCGGCCGGCATACGGCCCGCCTTCTTTTACCAGGATGAGGAAGTGGTGGTCGCCGCCTCCGAGCGCCCGGTCATCCAAACGGCACTGAACGTCAAAGCCTCAGCCGTGCAGGAGCTTCAGCCGGGGCATGCCCTCATCATGCGGCGCAACGGCACGGTGACGCATTGCCCCTGCCGGCCGCCGGCCGAGCGCAGATCCTGTTCCTTCGAACGGATCTATTTCTCCCGGGGCACCGACCAGGACATCTACCAGGAGCGCAAGGCCCTGGGACGCTCGCTCACGCCCACCGTGCTGGAGGCCATCGACCATGACCTGGTGAACACCGTATTCTCCTATATCCCCAACACCGCCGCCGTGGCGTTCTACGGGATGATGGAAGCCCTGGACGATTTCTGCGACCGCATCAAGATGGAGCGCATACTGCAGCTCAGGCAGTGCGATGAAGCGGCACTGAAGGAGATCCTTGCGCTGAGGCCGCGGGCAGAAAAGATTGCGGTGAAAGACGTGAAAATGCGCACCTTCATCACCCAGGACACCCGCCGCGACGACCTGGTGACGCATGTGTACGATGTGACCTACGGGGTGGTGAGGGATGGCCTGGACAACCTGGTGGTGCTCGACGATTCCATCGTACGTGGCACTACGCTGCGGCAAAGTATCATCCGCATCCTCGACCGGCTCAACCCCAAACAGATCGTGATCGCTTCCTCCGCCCCCCAGATCCGTTATCCCGACTGTTATGGTATCGACATGGCCAAGCTGCACGACTTCGTGGCCTTCAACGCGGTCATCGCCCTGCTGCATGAGACCGGGCGGGCCGGGGTGATCAACGAGGTATATAAGAAATGCAAGGCCCAGGAACACAAGCCCAAGGAAGAGATCGTGAATCATGTGAAGGACATCTACCGGCCCTTCAGCGTGAGGGAGATTTCAGAACGCATCGCGAAGATCGTTACCCCGCCCGAGGTGAAGTCCAGGGTGGTCATCGTCTACCAGTCCATCGAAGACCTGCACCGGTCCTGCCCGGAACATCTGGGCGACTGGTATTTCACCGGGGATTATCCTACCCCGGGGGGGAACAAGGTGGTGAACCAGGCCTTCATCAATTACATCGAAGGGCGCAATTTAAGGGCCTATTGACCCTTCTGCCCCGCAGGCCGGCCTGGGTCCCTTTTCAGTCCTCCTCTTCCGATGGATCGTGCTGCTCCGTTCCTTCCCTTTCCTGTGCCCCTCCCTGAGCAGGGTCGAGCCGGAGTGCCAGGAAGAACAGGACCAGAGGGACAACAATCCAGACCAGGCTGAAGAACCACTGGAACCCATTGAGCTGCACAGCTTGTCCTTCCACATTCTTGTCCCCGCTGAACATGGAGGCCAGGGTCCCGGTCCTGGCATGCAGCAGGGTGTCGACCAGGATACCAGCGAGGTGAACGATCACCAGGGCCAGAAAGATGTTGGCCAGAGCTTTATGGGCATCTTCCATTCCTTCAGGGCCCAGGGGAAGACCAGGGAAGGTACCGCTTCCCGCATAAGTGATATAGCCCGTCAGGGTGGTGAGCAGTGCGATCCCCAGGATGGCCAGCATCACCAGGGCAGCGGCCGGATTATGCCCCGGAAAGGGGTAGGGCCTGGATATGTTTTTGAGGTAGCCCAGCTGGTGCTTCCATCCGATGTGGAAGTCCCGGAAATGAGAATACCGGGGCCCCAGGATCCCGAAGAGCAATCTCAGCAAGGCCAGTCCACCGACCAGGGCGCCGAAGGCAAAATGCAGGTTACGGAGATCATCTTCTTCCCCGAGCACATAGGCTCCGATAAATCCGATGGCCAGCATCCAATGAAAGAGACGGGTGGGAAGGGTCCAAACGCGTGTTTTCATTTCATACATTAATTAATGACATTCCGGGGGGGAATGTGGGTTTACGGAACAAGGATCAGCCGTCGACAGACTGTTGCAGGACCTTGCTGATCAAGGCGTAGAGCTCCTCCCTGCCAATGGGTTTGGCGATGTAACCGTGGCATCCGGCCGTAAGGCAGCGTTCGCGCTCCTCGGCCATGGCGTAAGCGGTCTGGGCGATGACCCGGGTCCGTATCCCTTTCTCCTGCATCTCCTGCAGGCATTCCAGTCCACTCTTCCCGGGCATGTTGATATCGAGGAACAGCAGGTCGGGCACGCCCTCCTCCAGCATCGCCATCAGCTCTATCCCGTTACGGGCATGGTCCACCCGACCTCCCAGGCGGGATAGCAGTTCCTTCAGGTAGATATAGGAGTATAGGTCGTCTTCCGCGATGAAAAGCTTAAGCCCATGCAGGAGTTCATGGACAGGAGCCTTCTCACGCTGTATCAGGTGGGTTCGGCTCACACTCACCGCAGGGATGGTGAAGTGGAACACACTGCCCTGGCCCGGGGTCGACTCGAACCATAGGCGGCCGCCCAGCAGCTCCACCAGACCCTTGCTGATGCTCAGCCCGAGTCCGGTGCCCTGGCGTGATCCTGCGGGTCCTACCTGGTGGAATCGTTCAAAGATGGCCTCGTGTTGTTCAGGAGGTATGCCCACGCCCGTATCTTCCACCTCAAACACCAGTTCGGCTTCCTTTCCTATGCCACCCAGCCTTACCCTGACCTCCACACTGCCCTCCCTGGTATTCTTGAGGGCGTTGCTGATGAGGTTATCGAGGACCTGCTGCACCCTCACGAAATCGGTGTGCAGCATAAGGTCATGGAGGTCGGGGGGGAAAACGAGCCGCAAATCCACTTCGGGTTTTACGGACAGCAGCTCACTGCGCCGGAAGGATTCCAGACTGGCATTCACTGTCCGGGACAGCAGTCCGTCGCTGGGGTGTATCTCCAGCTGCCCTGATTCCATCCGGCTGAGGTCCACCATATCGTTGATGATCCGCAGGAGCTTGGACCCCGAGAGTTCCACGATCTGGCGGTACTTTTCCCGGGTTTCCTGGTCGAGGTTTTCGGTGGAGAGGATCTCTGAGAATCCCATCAGGGTGTTCAGGGGATTGCGGATCTCATGGCTCATGTCGGCCAGGAAGACCGTCTTGCGGCGGTTGTTCTCTTCGGCTTGTTCCTTGGCCTGCACCAGTTCCTTCTCGGCCCTTTTACGCCCGGAGATGTCCCTGACGATGGCCCAGAAGGAGCGGACCTGACCTTCGTCGTCCTTCAGGGAAAAGGTGCGCAGTTCCACTGGCAGCAGACTGCCGTCGCGGCGGATGAGTTCTTTTTCATAGGCCCCACTGCTGCCATTGGGGATCACTTCCAGGCTGATGCGCCTATCCTCCATGGCGTGCCAGCGTTCCGGGGTGATGTCGCGGTGCGTCAGCTGCAGCAACTCCTCCTGAGTGTACCCCAGCATTTCCCGGAAAGCCGGGTTGGACTCGATGATCCTTCCGCTCATGTCCACCATGGCGTAGGCATCCTTCATGCTTTCATAGAGGCGTTTATAGCTCTCTTCTTTCTCCCGGAGGGCCCGTCGCGTCAAAATGTTGCGCGTTCCGCCCACCATCAGCAGACCGAGCAGTACGGTTCCGGCCGGATAGATGATGAGGACAGGAATGAGCAGTCGCCGGAGGGTTTCCCATACCGTTTCGGTGGGTAGCAAGGTCATGAGCATTGCCATGGCCATGTGGGTGGCCATCCCCAGAAGGAACAGTTCCATCAGGTACCCGTGCCGTTGCCAGTTGGATCTATAGTAATGCCAGTACAGTCCAATGCCCCCGGATGCCAGGATCACGGCAACGCCCATATACACTCCTCCACCTCCGAGATAGATCCGGAAGGCGGCAGTGATCAGCATGGCCAGCAGGGTAGGGATGAGCCCAAAAAACAGTCCGGCCACCGAAAGCAGGATGGAACGGGTATCGAACACTATACCCGGCACCAGGGTCCAGGGCGTAAGCATCAGGATGATCCCTATGGTCCCGATGACTGTACCGGTGAGCAGTTTTTCCCTGAGGCCCTGGTGGATGTCGCTCCTGCTCCAGAAATGGATGTACAACATACTGAATGCCAATAGTATGGCTATGTTGTGCAGAAGGCCGAGTATGAGGGAGCCCTGCATCATCTCAGGAAAGAGCAGTTTGGTTCATCACATAAATTTCTGGTAGACCTGCCACCAGCGGTCGGGAACATCGTCTTCGCAGGCGGTCTGATAGTCGGTGTATGAGCATGGAACGAGATAGTGCCGGTAGTATTTCGAGCGTACGCTGGCCGGACAGGTCACTTCCATCCACCAGCGGTCGGTGCGTTTGCTTTTGTAAAATACGATCTCCTCCTGATGGTTGCGGATAGCCACAGTGTACTTCAGGTAGTCTTCCTTGTTCTTGATGGGGAAGTCCTTGACCCGGGCGTAATAGCCTTCGATGAAATACCATATCATCTGGGCGATGAGCTGGGCGGTCTGGCCGTTGGGGTCGTAGGTGGGGTTGTACTCATAGAACCCGATGCTCGTGAGCTTGTCGCTCATGCCGGCGTAGCGCGTGATCTGGCACAGCTCCTCCCCGTAGAAACCGTTGGGGGAGGCATTCTTATGGCCCGGGGCGTCGCTTTGCCTGACGGAGGAGATATCCACGGAGATCATGTCGGCATTGCGCACCATGGGCTCCACTTCTTCGAGGTTGGCCCTTACCCGTCCCAGTCGGTAGGCGTCGAAGAGGAGGTTCTTCATCAGGGTCACCGCTTTGTGGTCCACGTAGTAAGACTGGTACCCGATATTGGTGAAGTTGAACAGGTAATTGGGCTGGTGAAGGATGATTCGGCTCAGGTAGGAGGAGGCGTCGAGTTCGTTTTCGGTTCGGCCCAGGTCGAAGCGGGGGTCGACCGATACGATATTGATGATCTGGCCCAGTTGTTCGTAGGCCATATAATTGGCATAGGTGAGGTCCTGGCTTCCGCCGATGATGACGGGGAGTATGCCTTCTTTGATAAGCTGGGCCACGGCCGACGACAGGGCGAAGTAGGTATCTTCCACGGCATAGCCCTTGCGTATGTCGCCCAGGTCGGCCAGCAGCACATTTTCCTGGGAAGGGAACAGCCGGTACAGCTGCTGCCTCACTTGTTCGGCGGCGTAGGCGCAGCCTTCGTTGTCCACTGAGCGGCGGTCTTCCCTGACACCAAGGATTGCCACATGTATTCCCACGAGTTCCGGGAATCCCCCTTCGCGGGTGTGTATCCTCAGGATATCGCCCAGGCGCTTATGATGCTCGTCAAGCAGTACCGGCACATTGTCTACCGGTTCGAAGAACATGGCAATTTCCATCGCAGCCGGATTTTGGGCTTGAGCGGCTAAAGATACGGAAGTTCACCTTTTCCTTCCGGAGGGCCTGCTCAGCTTTTCTTCCCGGGCTTCTTTTTCGGCGGAAGGGCGGCGGCCTCGGCGGCCAGGCGCTCGCAGTCCTGCAGGCTGAGCCCGGCAGGATCGGTGCCCTTGGGGATCTTTACATTGGTCTTACCAAAGGCGATATAGGGGCCGTAGCGACCGTTGAGTACCTTGATATCAGGGCGCTCCGCGAATTCACGGATGAGCTTTTCGCTGGCCTCTTTCCGCTTGGCCAGGATGAGCGTGATCGCGGCCTCCTCGGTGTACATGCCGGGATCTTCGCCCCTGGGGATAGAGTAGAACAGGCTTCCGTGACGGACGAAAGGACCGAAGCGCCCGATGCCCACCAGGATCTCCTTGTCTTCGTAATTCCCCACACTGCGGGGAAAGCGGAACAGTTCCAGGGCCTCCTCCAGGGTGATCTGCTGCATGCCCGGGCCATTCTTGCGCAATCCGGCGAAGCGGGGCTTATCGTCATCGTTATTGTCGCCAATCTGTATCATGGGGCCGTAACGACCGACTTTGGCATATACGTTCTTGCCTGATTCGGGGTCCAAACCCAGCAGGCGTTCTCCGCTAAAACGGGAGGATTCGGTGCCGGTCTTCTCAATGCGCGAATGGAAGGGGGTATAAAAATCCCGGATCATGGCACTCCATTCCTTCTGGCCTTCGGCGATCTCATCGAACTGCTTTTCCACACTGGCAGTGAAGTTGTAGTCCATGATGTCGTCAAAATGCATCATCAGGAATTCGTTGACCAGGGTGCCGATATCGGTCGGGAAGAGCTTGGCCTTTTCATAGCCTACGTTCTCGTGACGGGTGTCTTCCTTAATGCTTTGCCCCTTGAGGGTGAGCACCGTATAGTCCCGTTTGCTGCCCGGCCGGTCTTCCTTCACCACATATTCCCTTTTGAGTATGGTGGAGATGGTAGGGGCGTAGGTGGAAGGGCGCCCGATGCCGAGCTCCTCCATTTTTTTCACCAGGCTGGCTTCGGTATAGCGCGGGGGTGCTTTGCTGAAGCGCTGTGTGGCGGTAATGTCTTTGGGGTGGAGGCGGTCGCCGGCCCTGAGGGCGGGCAGCATGCCCTTGCCGTTCTCTTCGTCCTCTTCATCCCTTCCTTCGAAATATACCTTAAGGAAGCCGTCGAACAGGATGACCTCGCCCCTGGCCTGGAAGGGCGTGGTGAGGGTATCTGCGGCGATGGTGATGATGGTCCGTTCGAGGGTGGCATCGCTCATCTGGGAGGCGATGGTCCTTTTCCAGATCAGGTCGTAGAGCTTACGCTGATCGGCTGAACCCTCCACCTGGGTGTTCTGCAGGAAGGTGGGGCGTATGGCCTCGTGGGCTTCCTGGGCGCCCTTAGATGAGGTTGTGAACTGCCGTGTCTTAACGTATTCCTTGCCGTACATCTCTCCGATCACCTGGCGTGCCATGCCCAGGGCCATTTCGGAGAGGTGGACGCTGTCGGTACGCATATAGGTGATCTTTCCCGACTCATACAGTTGCTGGGCAACGGTCATGGTGCGCGACACGCTGAAGCCGAGCTTGCGGGAGGCCTCCTGCTGAAGGGTAGACGTGGTGAAGGGAGGTGCAGGTGACCGGCGGGCGGGCTTTTTTTCCACATCGCTTACGGTGAATGCCGCGCCTATGCAATGGCCCAGGAAGGCCATCGCCTGGTCCTTCTCGGCAAAACGTTCCGGGTGCTCTGCCTCCAGCATGGTCTCCTGGCTTTCCCCATTGTGAGCGATGAAGCGGGCCGTGATGCGGTAGGCGGCTTCGGTATTGAACCCTTCAATTTCCTTCTCCCGTTCCACGATGAGCCGGACGGCTACCGACTGCACCCTTCCGGCGGAGAGGGATGGCTTGACCTTTTTCCAGAGCAGGGGGGAGAGCTCAAAACCCACCAGCCGATCGAGCACCCGGCGCGCCTGTTGGGCATCCACCAGGTTCATGTCGATCTCCCTTGGCCTTTCAATGGCCTGGGTGATGGCGGTCTTGGTGATTTCGTGGAATACAATGCGCCTTACCTTCTCTTTCTCCAGGCCGAGCACCTCCATCAGGTGCCAGGAAATGGCCTCTCCCTCGCGGTCCTCGTCAGAGGCCAGCCATACCGTCCCGGCCTCCTTGGCGCTCTTCTTCAGTTCCTGGATGATCTTCTTCTTCTCCGGGTCCAGCTCGTACTGCGGCCGGAACCCATGGTCGATATCTACCCCGAGCTGCTTCTTCGACAGGTCGCGCACATGCCCGAAGCTCGATTTAACTACGAAGTCCTTGCCGAGGAAACCACTGATGGTCTTGGCCTTGGCCGGTGACTCTACGATTACCAGGTTCTTGCCCATGTGTATGCTAACAGCGTTTGGACCGCATCGTTCAATGCGGGGTGCAAAATAACGGATTTATCCACAATTATTTTCCGGGTCCTTCCTTCCTTCTCATATCCAGATATATAGAATCCGGATACTGGTTGGGGGGAGATTCCTTGCTTAATTAGACGTTGCAGGAGGTATGAA
Source organism: Bacteroidota bacterium (assembly GCA_022710185.1). Classification (GTDB taxonomy): domain Bacteria; phylum Bacteroidota; class Bacteroidia; order Bacteroidales; family JAGNHN01; genus JAGNHN01. Next base: position 2,562 of record JAKLHK010000004.1, on the reverse strand, counting down.
ACGGACAAAACTGGCGCAAAAAAATTCTCAGGAGGAGGGCCTGCGGTTTTTCACCAGCATCATCGTGGAGTGCATATCCGGAATGGGGATGAAGCTCTCGGGGATCCCGGCCGAGAATTCCTGTACGGCCTGGAGGATACCTGGCCAGCGCGCGTCGTGGTCGTGGATGAGGAGGACGCCGCCGGGAGAGAGGCGGGGATAGAAGAAATGCAACCCGGCGAGGGTGGGCTTGTAAAGGTCGGCATCCATGCTGACCAGGGCAAAGCGTTCGTCTTCCAGTCCGGCCGCGGTTTCCGGGAAGTAACCCTGGCGCACGACCAGGTTACGGCTGGCACCGATGGTGCGCAGGACTTTTTCTACGGAGGTGTCGGCGAAATGGCGGGGGGTGTAAGTCGCGGCCTCCCCGCGTTCCCCCTGAAGGTCAGTGGCCGGGAAACCGCTGAAAGTGTCGAAGAGGTAGAGCAAACGGTCGGGCGCCGCATGGTGCAGCAGGCGGGCCGTCTCGCCCTTGTACACCCCGAGCTCCGCCAGGCTTCCGGGGATGTTCTCGTCCAGGATGCGGCTGAGCTGGAACCAGAAATTGTAGAACCTCACCTTGTCGGGGTACTGACCTTCGGTCAGCAGCACGGCCTGGGGCACTTTGCCGGCCTGCTTGTCCTGCTGCCAGCGCAGGGGCTTGTCGGCTCCACCAAAAAAGGAGGTCCAGAGGTAGCGGGCAAGGAAGACCAGGGCCAGCCCGGCGATGATCAGGCTGATCAGGTTGATGAACTGAACGGGGTCCATGGCCTAAACGTTGGATAGCAGGCTGTCGAGGTTCTCGAACTTCTGCAGGTAGTCTTCCTGGGCCCTGAGGATGACCTCATGGGCTTCCTGGATGCCGTAGGTATGGGTGATCTCCACTTCCGAACTCTGTCCCGGGAGGTCTTTGTAGGTCAGGAAGTAGTGTTTCAGGCGGTCCACCACCAGGAGGGGGCAGTCGGAGATGTCCTTGTATCCACCGTAAACCGCGTCGTTGTCGAGCACCGCAACGATCTTGTCGTCGGCCTCATTCCCGTCGATCATCCTGAAACCTCCGATGGGGCGGGCCCTGACCAGGATATCGCCATGAGCGATCTGCTTCTCGGTGAGGATGCAGATATCGATGGGGTCCCCGTCACCTTTGATGTCGGTGCGTCCCACCTTGCTGCAGGCAAACTCCGCCACCTTGCGCGCGCTGTAGGTCTGGGGGATGAAGCCGTAGAGGGCCGGAACGGTGTTGGAGTATTTCTGCGGACGATCGATGCGCAGATAGCCCGTTTCCTTGTCTACTTCGTACTTGACGGTATCGGTGGGGACCATCTCGATGAAGCAGGTGACGATCTCCGGGGCATGCTTTCCGATATCGACCCCATGCCAGGGATGTGATTTATAGCGGAGGCCCATCAGGCGTCCAATGGGATCCATCAGTCGGTTGGCCATAACAGGAGCATAATTGGTGCATGTATTCTACGCAGGTGGGGCATTAATGTTCCATAATGGATGAAATCAATGGATAGTACAAGTACTACCGCAATATGGACTGGAACCGTTCTGAAGTGCAGAGGAATACTGGAGGTTCCCAGGCTGCCTTCAGCGTACGCTGTTTGTACGATCAGTAGCTCCAGGCTGAAGGCCACAAGCCGTAACCTTTTCCTGAGAAAGCAGTTTAATTCCTCTGCCCGGGCTTACCTTTGGTCCGTGGACGTGCATTCAATATGATGCCGAGAGATACGCGACAGATTTTACCCCGGGGGCTCAGGCTGCTCATGGCAGCGGCCCTGCTGGTGCTCGTTTCCTGTATTCCGCAGAAAAAGGGCGTATACCTGCAGGATGCAGAACGCCATCAGGGCAAGGCCTATCCCATGGCCCCCCCCCCGGAGTACCGCATCCGGCCGGGGGACAACCTTTTCATCCGTGTTACCGGATGGGACGCGAAGACCTTCGATTTTTTCAATCCCGGCCGCAATACCGGGGAGCAGGGGGGCATGGGAGACAGCTGGTTCTATTTCAACGGTTATCCAGTGGATGAAGGGGGCCAGGTCAATCTCCCCGTGCTGGGGGGGGTGAAGGTGGGTGGCCTGAACCTGACGGAAGCGACCGACACAGTGCAGCGGAGGGTGGACGGCTACCTGGTGGGTGGCAGGGTCAGCCTGCGGCTGGCCAATTTCAGCGTCACGGTGCTGGGAGAGGTAGGCGCCCCGGGGCGGATCAATGTGTTCGACGACCAGGTGACCATCTTCGATGTGCTTTCGCAGTGCGGTGACATCACCCTGACCGGCGACCGGACCCGGGTGAGCCTGGTGCGCCAGCAGGGCGATACGGCTTACACCTATACCCTGGACCTGACCCAGGCCCACATGCTCAGCAACGAGCTCCTCTATCTTCAGCCCGACGACCTCATATATGTGGAGCCCGTCAGGGCACGCATCTTCAGCTGGAATGCCGCCCAGACCGGAGGCATCCTCAGCCTGGTGCTCTCCGCCATCACCCTCATCAGCCTCCTCACCCTGAGATGAACCAGCCGCAGTACATCCCTCAGGAGGT
>JAKLHK010000039.1 GCA_022710185.1 Bacteroidota bacterium | reverse complement strand
ACTACCCAGCCCATGGCTCCAGGCATAGGTAGAGGCCCCGGAGGCATTGAGGGTAGTGCTCTCCCCAAGGCAAAGGGATACATCCGTCGCGCTGAGGCCCACGCCGGGCAAGGGGTTGACAGTAATGGTGACCTGGGCGGTGCCGGTGCAGCCATTCCCGTCGGTACCCGTCACGCTGTAGATGGTTGTGGCCGCCGGACTGACGGTCTTGCTGCCGCCGCTGCCCAGGCCATGGCTCCAGGCATAGGTGGAGGCCCCGGAGGCGTTGAGGGTAGTGCTTTCCCCCAGGCAGAGGATAGCATCCGTCGTGCTGAGGCCCACGCCGGGCAAGGGGTTCACGGTGATGGTGACCTGGGCAGTACCCGTGCATCCGTTCCCGTCAGTACCCGTTACGCTGTAGGTAGTGGTAGCTGCAGGGCTGACGGTCTTGCTGCTGCCGCTGCCCAGGGCATGGCTCCAGGCATAGGTGAAGGCCCCGGAGGCATTGAGGGTAGTACTTTCTCCCAGGCACAGGATCGCATCGGTGGTGCTGAGGCCCACGCTGGGCAAGGGGCTCACGGTGATGGTGAGCTGGGCGGTGCCGGTACAACCGTTCCCGTCGGTACCCGTTACGCTATAGGTGGTTGTGGCCGCCGGGCTGACGGTCTTGCTGCTGCCGCTGCCCAGGGCATGGCTCCAGGCATAGGTAGAGGCCCCGGAGGCATTGAGGGTAGCGATCTCCCCAAGGCAAAGGGATACATCCGTCGCGCTAAGGCCCACACTGGGCAAGGGGTTGACAGTAATGGTGACCTGGGCGGTCCCCGTGCATCCATTCCCGTCGGTACCTGTTATGTTATAGGTAGTAGTTGTTAGTGGGCTGACGGTCTTGCTGCTGCCGCTGCCCAGGGCATGGCTCCAGGCATAGGTGGAGGCCCCGGAGGCGTTAAGGATAGTGCTTTCCCCCAGGCAGAGGATAGCATCCGTCGCGCTAAGGCCCACGCCGGGCAAGGGGTTGACAGTAATGGTGACCTGTGCAGTACCCGTGCATCCGTTCCCGTCGGTACCCGTTACGCTGTAGGTGGTCGTGGTAGCCGGACTGACGGTCTTGCTGCTGCCGCTGCCCAGGGCATGGCTCCAGGCATAGGTGGAGGCCCCGGAGGCATTGAGGGTAGTGCTTTCTCCCTCACACAGGATCGCATCAGTGGCGCTGAGGCCCACGATGGGCAAGGGGTTCACGGTGAGGGTGAGCTGGGCGCTGCCAGTGCAACCGTTCCCGTCGGTACCCGTCACGCTGTAGGTGGTTGTGGCCGCCGGACTGACGGTCTTGCTGCTGCCGCTGCCCAGGGCATGGCTCCAGGCATAGGTAGAGGCCCCGGAGGCATTGAGGGTAGTGCTCTCCCCAAGGCAAAGGGATACATCCGTCGCGCCGAGGCCCACACTGGGCAAGGGGTTGACAGTAATGGTGACCTGGGCGGTACCCGTGCATCCATTCCCGTCGGTACCCGTCACGCTGTAGGTGGTTGTGGCCGCCGGACTGACGGTCTTGCTGCTGCCACTACCCAGCCCATGGCTCCAGGCATAGGTAGAGGCCCCGGAGGCATTGAGGGTAGTGCTCTCCCCAAGGCAAAGGGATACATCCGTCGCGCTGAGGCCCACACTGGGCAAGGGGTTGACAGTAATGGTGACCTGGGCGGTACCCGTGCATCCATTCCCGTCGGTTCCCGTCACGCTGTAGATGGTTGTGGCCGCCGGACTGACGGTCTTGCTGCTGCCGCTGCCCAGGGCATGGCTCCAGGCAAAGGTGGAGGCCCCGGAGGCATTGAGGGTAGTACTTTCTCCCAGGCACAGGATCGCATCGGTGGTGCTGAGGCCCACGCTGGGCAAGGGGTTCACGGTGATGGTGAGCTGGGCGGTGCCGGTACATCCGTTCCCGTCGGTACCCGTCACGCTGTAGGTGGTCGTGGCCGCGGGACTGACGGTCTTGCTGCTGCCGCTGCCCAGCCCATGGCTCCAGGTATAGGTAGAGGCCCCGGAGGCATTGAGGGTAGTGCTCTCCCCAAGGCAAAGGGATACATCCGTGGCGTTGAGGCCTACAGTGGGCAGCGGATGGACGATGACCTGCACGAAGCAGGTATCCATATCGCCCAGCTGGTCCACCACGATCACCTGATAGGTCGTTGTAGCCGCAGGGGCCGCCATGGTGGTGGCTGCAGTTGAGTCCTGAAGACCAGCAGCAGGGCTCCATGCGAAGGTGAACGGCCCCATGCCTCCGTTGATGGTCACCTCCAGCTCAGTGGAATCCCCCATGCAGATCACGGCCGGATCGGCACTGCACAGCAGTTCCATCTCCGGATACCAATGGACGCGATCATTGGTGTCACGGTCATGGAGTTCACCGGCCCAGTTCCCTGTTGCATGAATGAAGTGAACATCACCCTGGTCGAGGTTTTTAAGTACGTTGACTTCGATGTCCAATGGTGGAATCAAGGGAGGGTTAGTATGCCCGAAGTAGGCTGAATCAACCCATAGCGTCTGGGAATTTTCGATCTGCAGCATCGGTCTGTAGGTGCCAAAAGGTGGCTTGATGATGGGCGGTGAATAAATGAACCGGCAATGATCGAAGTCGGCTGCCAGGTCAACCAGGGCACCGGCGTTGACCTTAACCCCTTGCGTACCGTTCAGGAGGAATTCCGTATATCTCGAGGAGATGTTTCCCCCACTGGCAATATCGATCACGGCAAGCGTTTCCATTATGACATTGGCATGATAGCCAGCTACGCCTGTGGTGTTGTAATGACCACCGGAGCGTACGTTCAGGCTGTCCCTAATATGCAGCTGGGACCCGCCCGATTGCACCAGGCTGCCGTTGGCCCCCACTTCTACTCCTCCCATGATGCGCCCGTACTCATTCGCCAGATCAAAGGTCCCATCCTGTATGGTCAATCGCGATGAGCTGGTGGCCAGATAGAAATTGTCTTCCACGATCACCCGGTCACCGGCGACCTTGGAGCTGGGCAGGGGAAGGGGGTTCCCGTAGTCATCTGTTTCCACGCTGGCTCCTCCCTTTGCACTCTTGTTCACCACCACATCAGGCAGGGTCATGGGATAGCCGCCATAAAGGTGCTGTTCTAGTCCCCCGGCATATTCCATGGAACTGGCCACCAAGCCTTGCCCGAAATGGTAGTGGTCTCCATAGAGTTGCAGGTCTCCAGTGATCATGGGGATAACCAGGGAGTCGTGCAGGTCGGCATTGACACGGATATCCGTGGAGGAAAACCAACGCCTGGTCCCGGAGGTAGAAGCAGTGTCGATCATGACCTTGAGATACTTGAAGGTCTCCGGGCTACAGGAAGAAGTCAGGTAACTGCTGTCGCTTACGATGAAGGTGCAGGTGTTGCCGCTTCCAGCATTGAATCCACTGGATAGGGTATAGCTGGTGTTCAGGTTTTCCCAGTCTCCCTTCAGGTTTAATTGCGTCATATTATCATTGGCATTGAGCCCGGCCAGCAGGGAGATGCTCAGATCCCCATCCACGTTCAGGCTACTGTATGGATTCATCTCCAGGGTCCCATCCAGGATGTCCAGATTGTTACGGACATTGACAACAGTAGAATTAGCAAGTTCAAGTCCCTCAAAATCGGGATATGATTTTTGAACGACCAGATCATAGAACGTCTCGTTGCTAAGCAGATCTGAGGGAAGATTGCCAATGAACCTAACCTTACCGGTTCCTTCGTTGAAGCCCGCATCGCCTTCCGTATTGTTCCAATTGCCGCCAACATCCAGGGTGTAGTTATTGGCGAACAGAGGCCCCGCGGTAATATTGACATCTCCCTGCACCATGATATCCGAGTACATATTGAGGATGCCATTACTGGCCACAGTGAGATGATGAAAGTAGTTTGTGGCATTCATAGACATATATGCACTGCCCACACCGGAATATGACTGCTCACTGAATTCAAATGTACCCCCACTGGGCTGAAATGTATTGGGATCCCCTGCATAGAATGTAAATCCGCAGCGAATGGTTCCCCCTGAGATACTGTCAATGAATGAGTTGCCAATTAAAATGCTGTTGCTGCGGATCTCAAAGAGTCCTCCGCTCATTACGAGCTTTCCCCATAACTCTCTGAAAGCCTTTGATGAGGAATAGGCCTGATCGTTGATGAAAGACCCTCCGTTCAGCCTAAGCACCCCGGACCCTATCAGCTCATAGGCTCCATGGATCAGGGTCTTGCCATAGTTCATTCCGATCTGTCCCATCTGGTTGAAGTTCCCGTCAATCTCCAGCAGGCCCGTGGAATGAAATTCATCAATCTTTGATGTCCCTTGCATGGATACAGTACCGTGGACATGGATCTTGCCGGTGAACATCTTAATCCTGTCACCTACGCCAAGTATCATATCCCCAAGTACATGTACTGTGTCGTTGGTGGGATATACATAGCCGGTCCCGCTCGGGTCGATCACCAGGTTACCAAAGGCCCCAACCGTATTGTTACCCGCGTAGATGGGAGCAGCCAGAGGAATGGCACTGCGCATATAAACAGTATTTCCTGTTCCCAGGCGCGCAGTGGTCCCATCGTAGAAGTACCATCCATACCCGGCGATGATCGATCCATTGGTGATGTTGGCATCCGACCCGCTGTACCACTTGATATTCCCGGCAACATCCAGGGTATCTGATGACAGTGCCATATAAAGCATCCCATGGATATCGCAATTTCCGGTGGCCTTGACCTTCACGCCGTTGGGGGTGAGCATTCCTTCCGAAATGATCAGGTCACTGCAGGTGAGCGGGTAACCATAGTACGGGTATACATAATAGTCAGTGGACCGGATTTCAAGATCACCTATGGGAGTTGAGCAACGGATATACTGGTAAGCTGACCCATTCATAATGAGTATGCAGTTCCCGGGTGAATAACCGACCTCACTCGTGTTGGTCGTATTTAGATTGTCGAAGTCATCACCGCAATAGACCTTGATTCCGGATCCGTCATTGGCATTCAATCCTGCTCCTGCTTCTATCGTGATGTCCCCTCCGACATGCAATATGGCCGGAATGTTCATCTCCATGGTACCATCATAAATATGCAGGGCATTCAGAACACTGATGGAATCACTGAATTCTAATCCGTTGAAATTTGCAAATGTCTTGTCCAGTTCCAGGTTGTAAAACGTTTCATGGGTCAGGATATCTGCTGCAGTGGCTCCGTCGAGGATGACCTTGCCCGTTCCCTCGGTAAATCCGGACGACCCTGCATAGTTGGCCCAGTTGCCCTTTACGTAGAGGTTGTTGTTGTTTGGGTTCAGGGTCCCGTTGTTAATGGTCAGGTTACCATTCACCACCAGGGCGCTGTTCAGGCTCTTGGTGTTGGTGACGGCCTTGCTGCCCGGATCCCCAATGCTGAGATGGTTCACATAGTCCCCTCCGAGGAAGGTACTGGCGTAGGAAGGTCCTGTAAGTCGCAGTTCCCCGTGGTCCAGGTGCAGGGATCCGCTGCTGGCGTTGTTGATATAGTCATCCACCACCAGCAAGGGCATGCTGGAAGCGGTGTTCAGGGAACCTGAGCTCCCCAGGATGAGGTAACCATCTATATAGGTGGTATCCGGACCCTGCAGGGTAAGGGTGGCGCCCGCCTTGTACGGTCTGACATTATAGAATCGGCAATTGGGTTCATAAATGTTCACGTTGCTGGCATCTGTCCCTTCAAAATATACTGTTCCCGCCGTGAACTGTACGTTGGCTCCGCCATAAAAGGTCCAGTCATCGCTGATGTGGAACTCCGCTCCCGTTACCATGGATCCGGTGGAGCCTGAACACCAATAGATATCATTCGCCACATATATGTCCGATCCCACCATGGTTTGATTTAACGCACCACATGCATACAGGCTCTGGTCCACGTACAGGTCATAGTTGCTCACATCAAGCCGTGCGCCCCAATCCAGGTTAAGGGATGCACAGCTGGCATTGGCGGTTGACACATCAGGGTAATAGGTATAGCCCGGGCTTATAGTTACGTCCGTGCTGAGGTCCGGAACCACACCGCCGTACCAGTTGGCCGGGTTATGCCAGTCATGGGAGACCGTTCCCAGCCATTGCCCGGGGTAGTCGACCTTGAGGGTGTACAATCCGCTGTTGGCATTGTTGGCCCATACTACCAGGCCATACCAGTCGTTGGATGGAACCACATAACTGAAGATCTCGTCCACACCGTTTCCCCCGGAGGTAGAGCCGGCTACCCTGGCTTCCCGGTTGGCGTGGTAGGCCGCGCCGGATGATTTGAACAGCCCGAAATCAAGATCCAGGGTGCTGGCCGTCAGGTCCAGATCGAAGACATAGGTGCCTGCATAGAGGTAGACATCCCAGACCTGCACCACATCCCCGGCGGTCCAGGAATAGCTTGCGGGGGTGCCCACCGTAATCGCCTCGGAACCACCTTCATACTCTACCGTAGCGTCACTAGTGCCAGAGAAACGATATCCTTGAATGTATTTTGCGGCAGAAGCCGTATGGTTCCCATCCACCACTATGAAGTCTACGTCGTATGAATATGCCGAGGTTGCCAGAGTAGAAGTCATTGCGGCATCCGAGTACATCACCATACTCCAGTTGTCACTGAGGTTCACCGGGCGTATCCCTACGGCATACCAATAGGGGTTTGCATTGGTAAACATGTAATACGATGGATCGGTGGTGGCGGTATGGGCCACATCGTTGGAGAGGGTGTGGAAGGAAACATAGCCGCTGTTTCCTGAACTGAAGTCGCTGGCATAATCGCCGGCCGAGCTGGTGGCTGCCTTGATGAAATAATAATAGGTAGTGCCCGGCTGGACATCATAATCCGAATAGGTTATTGGGCTGCTCCATCCAGTTAAGGCAACAGCGCCAACCGTAGAATTTGTGGTGTTGCGGTAAACCTTATAATGGGTAGCAAACCAAACGCTGTTCCAGCTTACATTGACCCTGTCGTAGTAGGACCCGTCCGTGGCGCTCACCCCGCTGGGGTCGTTACAATTAACGGTATAGGTCCCCGCGAACAGATAGGCGTTGTTGGTCTCGCTGACCTCGTTGTCCTCCTGATAGAGGTCGTCGATATAGTATCCTGCATAGTATACTCCCGGGGGGGCAGGGTCTGTGGCACTGAACACATTGATCGCCATCGATTCCGCACTGCTGTACGATGGACTGAGAATGGGCACATCATCCGTGGTCAGCAGGTAGTCTGAAGGGGAGATGGTGGTATTGGAGGAGAGGTAATACCCCAGCCGGTGGTCCCTGGAAATTCCTCCGCTTCCATCGTTCCATACGGTGCATCCCATGCTGATCACATTGCTGGCATAGGAGATGGTGCTTGCCCCGGGAAGAGGTTTAGGGTCGCTCTCCAGAGGGACGATCCCGGTCATGGCGTATTCGTCGTCGTTGAAGTCGAAACCGCCGGGGGTCAGGTCATCAATCAGGAACCAGCCATCGCTCGATCCCCCCCATCCCCAGTTCTGATGGAAGTAAAGGGATCCGCTTCCCAGGTAGCTGTCGTCGTAACCGTCCAGCACCCAGGCATGGCATCCGGCCCCGCCTACATCGCAGCCGCGGTAGATTACCGGGCGACCGGCGATGATCTCATTGCGCATCAGGGTCTTCCAGTTCGCTGTGGTATAACTGCTCCGCTTCTTTTGTGCAACGGATGTATTATAATAGAAGTAATCCTGGAGGGCGCCTTCAACATCCGAATGATAGGCCAGCGATACGCCGGTGCCATAGTTCATTTCTACCGCTACACCACATCGGAACAGCAACTCGTCCACATCCGTAGTGGTTACCGTCAGGTTATCAGGCATATTATCCCAGTCAAAGGCATAGGAAAAGGAAGCCGAAATGGTTCCCAGGCTGGAATGGGTGTAGGAATGCGAACCGGTGCCCCGGGCGGGGTAGTCATAGTATTTCATCACCTGGCCCATGGCCGTGGCCACACATCCTACCAGGGCATGACCGCAGGGCCCTCCAGCCATCAAAGGGCAGGAGTTGTTGTCGTTGCAGTCCTGGTCCCAGATCGTGGTGCACAGGGGGCCCGAGGCAGACTTGCCTGGAACTGCGGCCGCACTGCTGCTGAGGGCCGTCTGCCACAGGGCGCTCTGGGCCTTGTCGGCACTGCGGCCTGCGCTGATGCCTTCGGCGATCTCGGTATGGTAGCGGTTGAGCCTGGAGCGGGCCGCCGGGTTCACCAGGGCGGGGTCCGTTTCGATGCTCCCATCCGTATTGTAGGCCAGCACAGGAAAGGCGAAGTCCTGACCACCCACGATCACCCAGCCCCCGCTGCCGGAGAAATTGATAATATAATAGGTGGGTGCCCCCTGGTGCTGGCGGCAATAGGCCGGCATGGCCGTGAGTTGGGGTACTCCCCCGGCTTTTTGTATCATCTTCTGCTGAAGAAAGTTGGTGGCCACCTGCAGGGCAGTGGCTGTATCCACCGGGCCAGCCTGAAGGCCAGGGCATACGACAAAGGCAGTCAGAAACAGGGACAAGCCCAAAGCAGCGCACCAACGTCTGGCGCAGCCCATTACGGGAGGCTTCATATACTTTGTATTAGAGGCCGTTCCCTCAGGAAAGAGGACGGCGGGGTTTACTGCTCAGGCGGTGAGCGCAGGCTCAAGAAGGCTGACGGAGGGTCTCCGTTTATATTAATTCCTCTAAGGGGCTTGAAGGTTCCAATTTACGGTGAAAAGGATTCTAAAACAAGGGATATTTTGTTGGATTTATTTTATGTAAGTTGCTGAAAATCCTTTTATTCTGTAGTTATTTTATGTACCTTGAGAACCAACTTCTCACATATGCGATGAAATCCGCTGTCAAATGAAAAGGGTCCCCACCTTTCTTTGTATCCTTTGCATCGGCTGTGCCTGCCTGGCCCAGCGGGCCACATTTGCCGGATTTGCTATCCTGCAGGGTGCCTGGCAAGGGAGCGACACTATGCTGACAACGCTGAATCAGCGAGGTTTGCTTCCCTTTAAACAGCCATTCGGCTCCGGGGCCTTGCAGTACTCCGGGAGCGATTCCCTGTCTGCCATCCCAACAGACATGGTGGATTGGATCCTCATTGAGCTCCGGACTACTCCGGATACGGTGTACGACCGCCGTGCAGCCTGGCTGAATAAATACGGTCAGATAATGGCGGTGGACGGAAGTCCGGAGATCCGCTTCAACGCAGCGGCAGGCGATTACTTTGTTTCCATACGGCATCCCAGCCACCTTGCCGTGATGACCGCCTTCCCTATTTCGTTGCCCCTTCCTCCTCCGGGCCATTGGGACTTTCGCAACCCCCAGCAGTATCCGGCCTATGGCAATTGCACGATTCTACTGCCTTCCGGACACGCCGCTATGATATCCGGCGATCTCAGTCAGGATAACGTGCTGAAATACAGTGGTCCCTTCAATGACCGCAGCCCGGTGCTGCAGCGTATCGGGCAAGTGACCGGATCAGGTATCATAACTTCGACCGCACAGGGTTATTTTCCTGAAGACCTCTCCATGGACGGTACCCTGAGGTACAGTGGCCCGGGTAACGACCCGTCCCGCATCATTCAGAACCTCATTTCCCTCACCGGATCCACCGCGATCACCGCTTCCTTCACCGGCTGCGCCCCGACGCCAGTGGTCCTGCCCCCTCCGCCCTATGTCTGGATGTGCGGTGACCCCCTGCCGGATCCCCGGGATGGACAGATCTACCCTACAACGCGTATCAGCACCCAGTGCTGGTTTTCGAAGAACCTCAATATCGGGAATTTCAGATCGAGCGATAGTACTGCCCTGATACACACCCAGGTGAGCGACAACGATACCACAGAAAAGTACTGCTATGACAACAACCCTTCGGAATGTGAAGCCCGGGGGGCATTGTATGATTGGAACGAAGCCATGGCCTACGATACCCTGGAGGGAAGTCGGGGCATCTGCCCGGAAGGCTGGCATATTCCCACGGATGTTGAGTGGATGGTGCTGGAAGGAAATGCGGACCACCAATATACCGATGCCTACCAGCCGGAATGGCAGTACATTGGATGGAGAGGGATGGATGCCGGGGCGATGCTGAAACAAGCGGGGGCGTGGCCATCGGGAGATGTTGGGAATCCCCTCCGCTTTGGTGCCGTGCCCTCAGGGATCCGCCACGGACGGGGGTATTTCGCCATGGGCCAGGATTACGTTGGCTATTGGAGTTCCACCAGACGCTCATGGCCCGACAGCTTGATTGCGAGGCGTTTGCTTGCAGATGTCCAGTACCAGATCGGACGGGATTTCCGCTGGCCGGAATGGGGGTATTCGGTGCGCTGCCTTCAGGACAGCGTCTATCCATGCCTTCCGGTGCCCGACCAGGCGGATGCCGGCCCCGATCGTATGCATGTTCCGGGGACGGCCGTGGTCCTGAACGGCAACAGCCCTGCTGAGGTAGGTTATTTGTGGCGTATCCTGGCAGGCAGTACGGGTTCACTGGCGGACAGTATTAGCCACCAGGTCCTCCTGGCTGGCCAGGCAGGGGAGTCCTATGTGCTGGAATATCTGTTGGGGAACCGCTGCGGCGAGACCAGGGATACGGTCAATGTCAGTTTCCTGCCTGCCCCGGCCCAGCCCTGCGGGGATACTTTTACCGATGCCCGCAACGGCCGCACCTACCGTTCCATTCGCATCGGGACCCACCGCTGGATGGCAGAGAACCTCGACATAGGGGATATGGTTATCAGCTATACTGCCGATTCTAACCATTCGGAGCAAACAGACAACGGGCTCATCGAGAAGTACTGTTACACCAATGACCCGGGGTATTGCAGGGTTTACGGCGGGCTTTATGAATGGAACGAGGCCATGGCCTATGACAGCCTCGCGGGAGGCAGGGGAATTTGTCCGCAAGGCTGGCACCTGCCAACGGATGAGGAGTGGAAAGAGCTGTCCGGTATGGCTGACCAGCATTACGGGCCGGGCGATCCCATCTGGGATACCACGGGTTGGCGCGGATTTGATACCGGTGGGGGGTTGAAGAGCCGGGGCGTTGAGCTTTGGCGTGAACCCAACCTGGGAGCAGACGACAGGCTATGCTTCAGTGCGTTACCTGGCGCATACCGCTACCGGATGGGGCAGTTCTACGGTAACCGGAAGGAAACGGCCTTCTGGACATCGGCTTCAGTAACGGGAACTCAAGCGATCATGAACTATATCTCGTTTGAGGACCCCGGCATCTACCGCGGATATTGGAACAAGCGTTTCGGTTTTTCAGTCCGCTGTGTACACGACAGCATATACCCCTGTTATCCATTCCCCGATCAGGCCCAGGCCGGACAGGACAGTACAGGGATAGCAGGAACCTCATTTGTGCTTGATGCTGAAGTCCCATGGGCCGGACAAGGTCAGTGGTCCATTCTCAGCGGCCAGGGAGGGAACGTGGACGAAATCTGGAACCCTAAGTCAGTGTTCGCAGGCCTGGAGGGGGAGACCTACGTCCTGAAATGGACCGTTCGCACAGGCTGCGGCATGACAGAGGATACACTTGTTCTGGGTTTTTCTCCTTAGGGATAAAGACAGTTCGTGGATTCACTCAGGAATGTTTCCCCGGAAACTATTTGCGAGAACCAAGGTTATCGTATATTTGCATCCCCCGATGATGATTGCAGTAATTGATTCTCAGATCAATAATTTAAATCGTTAATCGACAATCGCAATGAGGTGTTCGCTCAGTTGTTTTAGTCCGCCAGCTGGCGGATGACAGGAAAGAGGGCAAATGTTGAAATATTGGGGTGTTAGCTCAGTTGGTTTAGTCCGCCAGCAGGCGGATGACAGGCAAGAGGGCAACTATTGAAATATTGGGGTGTTAGCTCAGTTGGTTTAGTCCGCCGGCTGGCGGATGAGAGGCAAGAGGGCAAATGTTGAAATATTGGGGTGTTAGCTCAGTTGGTTTAGTCCGCCGGCTGGCGGATGAGAGGCAAGAGGGCAAATGTTGAAATATTGGGGTGTTAGCTCAGTTGGTTTAGAGCGCTTGCTTGACAGGCAAGAGGTCACTGGTTCGATTCCAGTACATCCCACAAAATGAAGAGGTGTCGTCACCTCTTTTTTTATGTTCTACACTTACGTCCTCCATTCGCCAGCCACCAATAGAATCTACATCGGGTTCACCTCCGGTTTGGAGCAACGATTGGCTTCTCACAATGACAGTCGCAATAAGGGTTGGACTGGCAGGTATCAGCCCTGGAGCCTCATTCATTCTGAAGAATTCATGACTAAGGCAGAAGCCATGCACAGGGAAAGAGAATTAAAAACTGCCCAGGGTCGTAACTTCATTCGAGGTCTTCTCGGCCAAAACAAATAGCTCAGTTGGTTTAGTCCGCCAGCTGGCGGATGACAGGCAAGAGGTCACTGGTTCTCCGACTCCTGGCGGACCAGTACATCCCACAAAATGAAGAGGTGTCGTCACCTCTTTTTTTATGTTCTGTGCCTGCCCAGCACTGACCTACTTGGACTTGCAATCCGGAGAGGTCCATGAATTCCAGTCTGATCCAGTAGTTCGCATCGTGTCTCTATTTGTGATAGGACCAGAATAAGGTGATGTCAGTTCCAATCGTAAATCGTTATTTATAGCCTCTTATTACGATAAACATAAAATATAGGCTTCAGAGCCGATAAATATAAGATATAGGTATTAGGGCCGATAAATGCGTATATTGCAGAAAATTCTTTAAAATGCAAGGTGCTGTAATCTCCGGTGATATCATAGCCTGGACCAGCTTATCTGTTGAAAGCCGGATAATGATTGAGAAAGGATTGGATAAACTACTGCAGGAGATTGAAGTCAAGTACGATGTTTTCGGTAGAGTAGTCAAGGGTGACTATATTGAATGCGTAATCCCAGATCCGGGACAAGCCTTACGTGTTGCGCTTGCAATCAAATGTTTTGTGAAGGCGATTAAGATTGAGGATACCGAGACGGATGTTAAGAACAACAGGATAAGGGCATTCAGGACATTTGGAATCAGACTTGCCATCGGTTACGGGCAGTTAACACGATTTGATAAAGCAAAGGGTATAATTGATGGGGAGGCTATTTATTATTCGGGAAGGATCATAAGCGATCTCTCGACGTACAATAAGCACAGAATGGCAATAAAGGAAAGTATCTACTTTGCAAGTGCTGACAATGCGCTCAACAACAAAATTGATCCGATCATAGCACTTCTGGATCATACATTGATGAAAGCGACAGGAAGACAGAGTATGGTTCTTTATATGAAGTTAATGGGGTTATCTGAAGTTGAGATAGCCAATGAGCTTGCTATTACGCAATCAGTAGTAAATCAGCATTCAACCGCAGTTGGATGGAATGCAATAGAAAAAGCTGTCCTTTACTTCAAAGACCTGTTCACCCAAGAGATTTAGTATGAGTATTTTATATCTTATCGTTTGGCAGATAGTAGCACATATATTAACAGACTTTATCGCTCAGAATGACAAAGATGTTGATGAGAAGAGAGTAAATGGTCTGAAAGGCAAGTTCTTTAAACATCATATCCTTATAGCACTGGGGCTGTCTTGGTTAATGTCTTTTCAACTCAGATTTTTTTTCTACGCTCTTGTAATAGCAGTAATTCACGGGGCACTGGATGTTCTCAAACGATATGTTGAGAAAAGGAGCCGATGGGTGACCATTGCATTCTTTGCTGACCAGATATTGCATATCATAACCATAGTTGCAGTCGTCTATGCTTTTCAAAGTATAGAAGGATTAGCACACGGATTATACGATTATCTGAGTCTTCGACATTCCATAATTATAACAGCATATTTGATTTGTTTGAAACCTGCAAATGTTTTTATTAAGGAAACGTTCAGGGCATTCAACATCACAATTCCAAATAATGAAAAGCAAGGAGAGGATCTTCCCCATGCGGGTAAGCTAATTGGAATTGTTGAAAGAATGCTTGTATTGACTTTTGTTCTATTGAATCAATATGAAGCAGTTGGATTCTTAATCGCTGCAAAATCAATTTTAAGATTCAAAGAGGATGAAAGGATTAAATCTGAGTATGTGCTGATAGGTACAATGCTTAGCTTTGGTATTGCAATTGGCCTCGGGATAATTCCAAGATTCTTGTAAGTCTGCTCTGTGGTACGCTGGAATTCATCACCTTCAAGGGCGCGCGCATCGGGGTTGATACAGGTCAAAGGTTCTGCGAGTATCTTTTCCGTTAAAGGGTTATGCAGGAACCGAACCAGATTATGGATCACCAGATCTCCTTGGATACCTGAAGTTTGTTGAGTGAATTGTCCTCCTCTGCCCTAAAGTAAGGCTGTTTCAGGAGATTGTTATACATTTAGCAGGATGATCCGGCCATAGGCCGTACAATACTTTTCCTGATGAAAAGCTTCCTTCTTGCTGCCTTAGCTGCCATTATGGTGTCGCTTGCCCCTGCACAGAATGTGCTGTTTTCTGAAAACTTCGAGGCTCCGGGGTATGGGGATAGCGTAACGTCCTCAACCTACCCAAATGGATCGGCTCATTGGGCTGTGACGGGTAATCTTGCCTCCAGCGGACTATTCGCGGATAGTTGCAAAGTTCTCAGCGGTGGAACAAGCTATCTGACTACGGCCTTCTTTGATGCTTCTTCCTTTGCAAATGTGCACCTGAGTTTCTGGCATATTTGTAAGATCAATTTTTTTGATTTGGCGTGGATCCAGGTAACTGGCGACAGCGGTGTAACCTGGACAACGCTTACTTCAGCCCAATACCTTGGCGCAAGTGCTTTTCCTTCAATGCCGAACATCTTCGGCCCAAGTTCCTATGGTGTACTATGGGCCCCGACCGTTGGCACCGCCATACCAAACACTTCCTGGTTCAGATTGGAGGAGTTCAATATTTCGGCTCAGTGCGCATCGAAAACTCATTCCGCAGTACGCTTCAAGCTTATTGACGGAGGTTCGCCCAGCAACCCTGAATATGGGTGGATAATTGATGACATCAAGGTTACCGGAGCGAATACTGTTGGATGGTTGGAACCCGGAATTCCCGGTCTGGGAGTTTTTCTGGTACAGGAAGGCCCCGCATTATTGATTCGTTCGAGCGAAAATATTCCTGTGACTATGAATCTCACGATATTCGATGCGCTTGGCCGGGTTACCAGCAGCAGTTCCTTGAACCTTCCATCACGCGAATATATCGACCTGGCGCATCTTGTTCCTGGTGTGTATTTCTATCATTTAACCTCGACTGATGGCAGGAAGATAAGCGGTAAACTAATCAGGTAGTTTAATTTGAATTTAATGTTGATGGACTTTGTTCAGCGTGCCACGGATCAATGATTGATGTATGGCGATGAGCTGCAATGTTCGTTGTTTATCAGCCGGATGTAGTACATCCCGGCCGGGATATCTCCGGCGCCGGTATTCAGTAAATCCTGGTCGGCGGCATCACGCTCAATGGTCCGGATTACACGCATACCTGCATCGAGAATGTCAAGGCGGTATGACCCATGAAGATTCTCAGGGATTACTATGTTTACAATCCCGTCGCCTGGATGCAGCTCTCCTCAAATGCTATAGAATCCGCCAGGCCGATAATGGTGGCGTCCTGAATAATCACCTTGCACTGTGCACTCGTTGCGATGGGGAAGAGCAGGAACCCCGAAAGAATCAACAGAACGGCTGAACCACCTTGGATCCATTCAGTTTTCATTGTACTGTTATAAGCAATAGGGTACAACCATCAACCCTCAACCCTCAACCATCGACAATTCCCTATCTTTACCCCCCTCCAAATCAACTACCACTTCGTTGTATGAAGAAGCATATCCATATCCTGATCATTAGTGCCCTGGTCCTCATTACAGCGCTCAGCAGCTTAGCCCAAACCCAACAGCTCACCCTCGAAGCCATCTGGGGGCGTATGCAGTATATGCCCCGGGGTATACAGGCAATGACCCCGATGAACGACGACCGTTCGTTCTGCATGCTGGACAACGACTCCATCAAGGTGTTCGAGTATGAAACAGGGAAAATGACCCGGATCATGTTCAGCCTGGCCATGATGCCCGAGGTGGTCACCGAAGGCTTCACCATCGAAGACTTCGCCCTCAGCCCCGACGAAACCCGCATCCTGCTGACCACGGGCTCGGAGCAGATATACCGCCATTCCTTCCGTTCCGAATTCTATGTGTTCGACCTCAAGGCAAACCGGGCCACCCGCCTCTCGGCCAAGGGCAAGCAGCAGCTCGCTACCTTTTCGCCCGATGGTCAACAGGTGGCCTTCGTGCGCGACAACAATATCTTCATCACCGACCTCCGCACGGGCACCGAACGTGCAGTGACCACCGACGGGGAACGCAACCGCATCATCAACGGGGCCACCGACTGGGTGTACGAAGAGGAATTCTCCTTCCCCCAGGCCTTTTACTGGTCGCCCGACAGCCGCAGTATCGCCTATTACCGCTTCGACGAGAGCGGGGTGAAGGAGTTCTTCTTCCCCAAATACGGTGCCCTTTACCCCGAAGAGGTCCGCTATAAATATCCCAAGGCCGGGGAAGCCAATTCGGTGGTCAGCATCCACGTCTTCCACCTTGAAAGCGGGAAGACGGTGACCATGGACACCGGCGGTGAAACCGATATCTATATCCCCAGGGTGCAATGGAGCAGCCTGCCCGGACAGTTGGCCATCCAACGGCTCAACCGCCTGCAGAACCACCTGGAGATCCTTCTGGCCGATGCCTCCGCCGGAACCTCACAGGTGATCTATGAGGAACGCAACAAATATTATATCGACATCACCGACGACCTTACCTTCCTCGGCGACCAGAAACACTTCCTCATCTCCAGCGAGAAATCGGGCTATAACCACTTCTACCTGGTCGACTTCAGCACCGGGCAGGAACGTGCCCTCACCTCCGGTACCTGGGACGTGGCTGAACTGCTGGGCGTGGACGAGAAGAACGGGCTGGTCTATTATCTGTCGACCGAGACCTCACCCCTCGACCGCATGCTCTACAGCATCGACCTTAAGGGCCGGAAGCGTACCCTGATTTCCAACCGCCAGGGTACCCATGCCGTGGAATTCAGTGCGGGTTACAGCTATTACGTCAATACCTGGTCCGATGCCAATACCCCCACTGTGGTTACCATGAACGACCGCAGGGGGAAGGAGCTGAGGGTGCTGCGCACCAACGCCCGCCTGGAGAAGGCCGCTCAGGACATGGGGTGGACGCCCATAGAGTTTTTCAGCTTCGGCAGTCCGGAGATCACCTTGCCTGATGGCAAGCCGGTGGAGCTCAATGGTTTTCTGGTGAAGCCCTGGAACTTCGACCCGGCAAAGAAGTACCCTGTGGTGATGCTGGTATACGGTGGGCCTGGCTCACAGATGGTGCGCAACGCCTACAGTTACCGCAACGCCTGGCAGCAGTACCTGGCCAGCAAGGGCTATGTGGTGGCCTGTGTTGATAACAGAGGTACCGGGGCAAGGGGAGAGGAGTTCAAAAAGATGACCTATCTGCAATTGGGCAAGTACGAGACCATCGACCAGATCGAGGCCGCGAAGTACCTGGCCGGCCTTCCCTGGGTGGACGGGTCACGTATCGGCATCTGGGGATGGAGCTATGGCGGGTTCATGTCGACCCTGGCCATCACTAAAGGTGCTGACCATTTCAAGGCAGCCATCGCGGTGGCCCCCGTGTCGAACTGGAGGTATTACGACAACATCTATACGGAACGCTTCATGCGCACCCCTCAGGAGAACCCGGAAGGGTATGACAGCAATTCCCCCATCTTCCACGTGGACAAGCTGAAGGGGAACTACCTGCTGATCCACGGGACGGCCGACGACAACGTACACTACCAGAACTCCATCGACCTGGTGAGCGCCCTGGTGGCTGCCAACAGGCCCTTCGACCTGATGTTCTATCCCAACAGCAACCATGGGATATACACCGGCAAGAATACCACGCTACATCTTTATGAGAAGATGACGACCTTCATCCTGGAGAAGCTCTGAAATATCTGATATCCGATGCTTCGACAGGCTCAGCATAAATATCTGATGGGTGATGTCTGGTACAGGAAATTGTATAGAGTGCAGAATATCAAGTATATGTAATCAGAAGGTGATCTTCCCTTCCGGTTTCGGGTGTGCATCGGCACCCCTGAATATTGACCTGGATAGCTCGATTTCCTCCCCCTACCTCTTACATCAGATATCAGATATCAGACATGATGCCTGTTTTGTATCTTTTTTGGTGATCAAGAATTATTATCTATCTTTGCACACCCCAAAAGGGGGTATTAGTCCCAATTGAAGCCCAACAGGAAACTATGATCATCGTACCCGTTAAAGAAGGCGAGAACATCGAGCGCGCGTTGAAGAAGCTGAAGCGTAAATTCGAAAAGACCGGCATCATGCGCGAGCTGCGCAGTCGGCAGAAGTTTACCAAGCCCTCGGTGGAGCGCCGTGAGGAAGTCCTCAAGGCCATCTACATCGAGCAGCTCAAGCGCGAGCAGGAGGGCTGATCCTTCCTGGTGTCACTCCCCTGATAGCGGGAGAAATTTGGTGTTTGGGAAATAATGTTTTATATTTAAACGTTATTAAAACCAGCATCGGGTTTCTCCTTATTTATTTTGGGGATGGCAGTTTGGGAAAAGTATCTGGAGTACCTCAGGGATCAGAAGCGTTACGCGGCGCACACCGTCAGGGCCTATCAGGGCGATCTCCTGGGATACATTGAATATCTTTCGGAAGTGTATGGCATCGACGATCCGGCCCAGGCCGGTACGGAGATGTTGCGTTCGTATATTGTCCGCCTGCTGGAGGATGGCCTGAGCCGCCGCTCGGTGCACCGCAAGGTGTCGGCCATCAAGTCGATGTACCGTTATCTGATGCGATTTCACGGTCTGGGCGCCAACCCGGCCGAGGGCCTGGTATTACCCCGACCGGCCCATGACCTTCCGGTATTTTTAACCGGGGAGGCCATGGAGCGTCTGCTGGGTTTGTTGCCGGAGCCTGTCGACCCGGGGACGGCGCGGGAGCGGATGCTCCTCACATTATTATATAGTACCGGGATGAGGGTCTCGGAACTTTGCGGGCTGGACCGTGCCGATGTGGTGCCCGGCCGCCACGTGGTGCGCGTGCTGGGCAAGCGCAACAAGCAGCGCGACATCCCCTTGGGCGCAGCGCTGGAGACTGAAATGGAGCGTTACCTGGTATGGAGGGATAGCGTATATTCCGGGGAGCCGGCACTGTTCGTTACCGACAAGGGGAAACGGCTGTATGCCCGCAGGGTATATGCCATCGTTCACGACTGGCTGGGGCGGGTGACCACCCAGGGCCGCCGCAGCCCCCATGTGCTCAGGCACACCTTTGCCACCCATATGCTGGACGACGGGGCCGACCTGAACGCGATCAAAGAGATCCTGGGCCACAGCAGCCTGGCTGCTACCCAGGTGTATACCCATAATACCATAGATCAGTTAAGGAAAGTTTATGAACAAGCCCATCCAAGGGCGTAGAAAGGAGGACCTATGAAAGTTAGCATCAATTCAGTTCACTTCAAGACCGACAAGAAGCTGGAAGATTTCATCCAGGACAAGGTTGGGAAGCTCACCACGTTTTATGAAGGGGTGATCGGGAGCGAGGTAACGCTGAGGCTGGAAAGCCACGACAAGGTGAAGACCAAGGTGGCTGAGATACGCTTGATGGTAAGGGGTTACGACCTCTTTGCCAAGAAGGAGAGCGCCACTTTTGAGGAAGCAACTGACACGGCGGTGGAGGCCCTTCGGAGGCAGTTGCGCAAGCATAAGGACAAGGTGAGGGGGGAGTGAAAAAAAATGTTTGGATTCGTTTGCTGAACTTGAAAGAATGCATACCTTTGCAGTCCCTTTATTCCGAGGGACTGCTTTTTTTTAGGATTGACATAATGAATCGCCTATGTAGCTCAGTTGGTAGAGCAGCTGATTTGTAATCAGCCGGTCGGCGGTTCGAGTCCGTCCATAGGCTCGAGTTCTTTGTTTTGATGATATTTCGGGGAGATTCCAGAGTGGCCAAATGGGGCAGACTGTAAATCTGTTGGCGGACGCCTTCGGAGGTTCGAATCCTCCTCTCCCCACACGATAAGCGGAAATAGCTCATCCGGTAGAGCGACAGCCTTCCAAGCTGTAGGTGGCGGGTTCGAGTCCCGTTTTCCGCTCTGGTCTTTGACAGTGCGGGCTATCCGCCGCAAATTGAAGAAAGCAGGATCGGGGTGTTCCGGTCCGAAAAGCCATTGTAGCTCAGAGGTAGAGCACTTCCTTGGTAAGGAAGAGGTCATGAGTTCAAGTCTCATCAATGGCTCAAATCTTTTAACAAACGTTTATTTCAACCTTAATCTTTAAGCGATATGGCTAAGGAAAAATTCGATCGGTCTAAACCGCACGTCAACATCGGCACCATCGGCCACGTTGACCACGGCAAAACCACCCTTACGGCAGCGATCACCCTGGTTCTTGCCGAGAAGGGCCTTTCCGAGTATAAGTCGTTCGACAGCATCGACAACGCTCCGGAAGAGAAGGAAAGGGGTATTACGATCAATACCGCTCACGTGGAGTATCAGACGGAAGCCCGTCATTATGCTCACGTCGACTGCCCCGGACATGCCGACTACGTGAAGAACATGGTTACCGGTGCTGCCCAGATGGACGGTGCCATCCTGGTGGTGGCCGCTACCGACGGTCCTATGCCCCAGACCCGCGAGCACATCCTGCTGGCCCGTCAGGTGGGTGTTCCCCGTATCGTAGTTTTCATGAACAAGTGCGACATGGTTGACGATCCCGAGCTGCTCGAGCTGGTGGAGATGGAGATCCGTGAGCTGCTCTCGTTCTATGAGTTCGACGGCGACAACGTACCCGTGATCCAGGGTTCTGCTCTGGGCGGCCTGAACAAGGAGCCCAAGTGGGTGGACAAGATCATGGAGCTGATGGAAGCTGTAGATAATTACATCCCCCTGCCTCCGCGTGATGTGGACAAGCCCTTCCTGATGCCTGTGGAAGACGTGTTCTCCATCACCGGTCGTGGCACCGTGGCTACCGGCCGTATCGAGACCGGCGTGATCAACAGCGGCGATCCGGTGGAGATCATCGGCATGGGTGCTGAGAAGCTCAAGAGCGTGGTGACGGGTGTGGAAATGTTCCGCAAGATCCTGGATCGCGGTGAGGCTGGTGACAATACCGGTCTGCTGCTCCGTGGCATCGACAAGAACGAGATCCGCCGTGGTATGGTGATCGCCAAGCCGGGCAGCATCCAGCCACACACCAAGTTCAAGGCTGAGGTGTACATCCTGAAGAAAGAAGAAGGTGGCCGTCATACGCCCTTCCATAACAACTACCGTCCGCAGTTCTACTTCCGCACCACCGACGTGACCGGGGAGATCAAGCTTCCGGAAGGCGTGGAAATGGTGATGCCCGGCGATAACCTCGGTATCGATGTTCACCTGATCTCCGAGATCGCCATGGACAAGGGTCTGCGTTTCGCCATCCGCGAAGGCGGCCGTACCGTGGGCGCAGGCCAGGTAACCGATATCATTGAATAAAACAACTTCTCATAGGGAACGCACGGCAGGCAGGGATGTCCCTGCCTGCCCGTGTGAACCCCGGTAGGGAAACACGGGTGTAGCTCAATTGGTAGAGTAGTGGTCTCCAAAACCATTGGCTGTGGGTTCGAGTCCTACCACCCGTGCAAAAACATAATCACGAACAATGGCCAAGTTTAGCATCAGGGAATACGCCCGGGAGAGTTATGATGAACTCATCAACAAGGTCTCCTGGCCCTCCTGGAGTGAGCTCCAGGGCAGTGCCGTAGTGGTATCCGTTGCTTCCCTAATTATCGCCCTGGCGGTATATCTGATGGATATCAGTTTCAGTACGCTCCTGAAAGAGTTTTACAAGCTCTTCTAAACCAGGCATTGTCTGACCGGGATGTACTATCCCGTCTATCCCAGCGGAGGTATGAGCGAACAATTGAAAAAGTGGTATGTGGTCCGGGCGATCAGCGGCAGCGAAAAGAAGGTAAAGCAATACCTTGAGAGCGAGATAAGCCGTCTGAACCTCCAGGACCATATCACGCAGGTCCTCATTCCGACCGAAAAGGTGTACCAGGTCAGGAATGGCAAGAAAGTCAGCAAGGAAAGGAACTACTTTCCGGGTTATGTGCTGATCGAGGCTGTTCTGACCGGTGAGATTCCGCACATTATACGCAATGTGCCGGGGGTCATCGGTTTCCTGGGGTCCAAGGGCGAACCGGAGCCTCTCCGGGCATCGGAGGTCAACCGCATCCTCGGAAAGGTGGATGAGTTGGCCGAGATGGGCGAAGAGGTGAACGTACCCTTCATCGTGGGCGAGACGGTAAAAGTGATTGACGGCCCGTTCAACAGTTTCACCGGCGTGATCGAGGAGATCAACGAAGAGAAGAAAAAGCTGAAGGTCATGGTCAAGATCTTCGGCCGGAAAACGCCGTTGGAACTGGGCTTCATGCAGGTCGAAAAAGAGTAGTCATCCCACTGTCCAGGGTCGCTGGGCAGTCATTTTGAAGTGTAACACGCACTAATCTGCAAACGAGAAATGGCAAAAGAAGTAAGCGCTTTAGTTAAGTTGCAGATCAAGGGGGGAGCTGCCAACCCGTCTCCGCCTGTTGGCCCGGCACTGGGTGCCAAGGGGGTCAACATCATGGAGTTCTGTAAGCAGTTCAATGCCCGTACCCAGGACAATGCCGGCAAGATCCTGCCGGTCATTATCACGGTGTTCAAGGACAAGTCCTTTGAGTTCATCATCAAGACCCCTCCCGTGGCCGTCCAGCTGATGGAAGCCGCCAAGATCCAGAAAGGTTCCCCGGAATCGAACAGGAACAAGGTGGCCAGCATTACCTGGGACCAGGTAGCGGCGATTGCGGAAGCCAAAATGGTCGACCTTAATGCGTTCACGGCCGAATCGGCCATGCGCATGGTGGCCGGAACGGCACGCAGCATGGGGATCACGATCAAGGGAACACCCCCGTTTGCTACTGAAAAATAGGGCACTGGAAGCCGAACCACGTTTTAACATTTACTGCAAATGGCAAAACTTACAAAGACCAGGAAAGAAGTACTGGAGAAGTTTGATAAGAACGCGGTCTACTCGCTTCCGGAAGCAATCAAGGTCGTTAAGGACATTTCCCGGACCAAGTTCGACGCATCAGTCGACCTTGACGTCCGTTTGGGAGTGGACCCCCGTAAAGCCAACCAGATGGTTCGCGGCACGGTGACCTTGCCGCACGGAACAGGAAAGACCGTGAGGGTGCTGGTGCTCTGTACCCCTGACAAAGAAGAGGAAGCCAAGGCCGCCGGTGCGGACTTTGTTGGCCTCGACGACTATGTGGAACAGATCAAGAAGGGCTGGACCGATTTCGACGTGGTGGTCACGCTGCCTTCGGTCATGCCCAAGATCGGCCCCCTGGGCCGTATCCTGGGACCCCGCGGCCTGATGCCGAACCCCAAGACGGGAACGGTAACCATGGAAGTGGGGAAGGCCGTACAGGACGTGAAGGCCGGTAAGATCGACTTCAAGGTCGATAAGTACGGCATCATCCACGCCTCGGTGGGCAAGGTCTCCTTTACTGAAGACAAGCTCGCCGACAACGCCCGCGAACTGATCCACACTATCATGAAGCTGAAGCCTACGGCTGCAAAAGGGACCTACGTGAAGAGTATCTATCTCTCCAGCACGATGAGCCCTGGTGTCCATGTGGACTCCCGGTCGGTGGCCGTCTGAGCCATGGTTGATTCACGAATCTAAACTGGGCAAATCAACATGAGACCAGAAGACAAGAACAAACTGATCGATTCGCTCGTGGAGCAACTCAGCAATAACGAGACCATCTACCTGGCCGACATTTCCGAGCTCAACGCGGAAAACACGTCCAAGCTGAGGAGGCTCTGCTTCAGGCGAAACATTCAGCTGATGGTGGTGAAGAATACCTTGCTCAGGAAGGCCATGGAGCGTTCCAACAAGGATTTCTCCCCGCTGTACGGCGTACTGAATGGACCCACTTCCCTGATGTTCGGTGATTCGGGCAACGCCCCCGCCAAGCTCATCAAGGAATTCCGCAAGGAGTCGGGCAAACCCCTGCTGAAAGGCGCCTATGTGGAGGAAATGACCTTCACCGGCGACAACCAGCTCGACGCCCTGATCAACATCAAGTCGAAGAACGAGCTGGTCGCCGATGTGATCTTCCTGCTCAAGTCCCCGATGAACAATGTCATGGGAGCACTGCAAAGCGGAGGAAATACCATCCACGGCGTCCTGAAGACCCTGGGAGAAAGGGCCTGATCGCAAAAATCAAGTGAAATTTATTCAACGAATTCATCAACCAATTAAACAAGGATAACAATGGCAGATCTCAAAGCTCTTGCTGAACAACTCGTCAACCTGACCGTTAAGGAAGTCAACGAACTGGCGGGTATCCTGAAAGACGAATATGGTATCGAACCCGCTGCAGCAGCCGTAGCCATCGCCGGCCCCGCCGGTGACGCCAGTGGCCCCGCAGTGGAAGAACAGACCGCATTTGACGTGATCCTGAAGTCGGCCGGCCAGTCGAAACTGGCCGTGGTCAAACTGGTGAAGGAACTCACCTCCCTGGGCCTCAAGGAAGCCAAGGAACTGGTGGATGCCGCACCTAAGGCCATCAAAGAAGGCGTTACCAAAGATGAAGCCGAAGCTCTGAAATCCCAGCTCGAAGAAGCAGGTGCAGAGGTGGAAGTCAAGTAAGCCAAGACTTTCAGGGTTTACACGGGTTATAGGCTTCTGACGGCTCTGGCCGCGGAAGTCTATATCCCGTTTAATGCAACGGTGTTTATTTCTGGTGTGTCTTTAAACCTGCCTGCCTTCCACGACAGGCGTAAACCTAAAGAACCTTGGCAATACAGACAGGCGAACGGATCAGCTTCGCATCCGCAAAGATCAGTACCGAATATCCTGATTTTCTTGATGTTCAACTGAAATCTTTCCGGGATTTCTTTCAACTGGAGACCAATCCGGAGGACCGTTCCAACGAAGGCCTCTTCAGCGTTTTCTCGGAAAACTTTCCCATCACCGACGCCAGGAACAATTTTGTGCTCGAGTTCCTGGACTATTTCGTCGACCCTCCGCGATATTCCATCGAGGAGTGCATCGAGCGCGGGCTTACCTACAGCGTTCCCCTCAAAGCCAAGCTGAAGCTTTACTGTACGGACCCCGAGCATGAGGACTTCGAGACTATCATCCAGGACGTTTACCTGGGGATGATCCCCTACATGACGCCGGGCGGCACCTTCGTGATCAACGGGGCCGAACGCGTTGTGGTTTCCCAGCTCCACCGCTCCCCCGGGGTGTTCTTCGGGACCAGCCGGCATGCCAACGGAACCCAGCTGTATTCGGCCAGGATCATCCCCTTCAAGGGGTCGTGGATGGAGTTCACCACGGACATCAACAACGTGATGTACGCCTACATCGACCGGAAGAAGAAGCTGCCGGTTACCACCCTGCTGCGTGCCATCGGGTTTGAGAGCGACAAGGACATCCTGGAGATCTTCGACCTGGCACAGGAGGTGAAGGTATCGAAGACGGCCCTGAAGAAAGTACTCGGCCAGCGACTGGCGGCCCGCGTGGTCAGGTCGTGGATCGAAGACTTTGTGGACGAGGACACAGGCGAGGTGGTATCCATCGAGCGTACCGAGGTGCTCATCGACCGGGAGACCATACTGGATGCCAAGCATGTGGACCTCATCGTGGATGCCGGCATCAAGACCATCCTCCTGCACCGTGAGGAGGAGAACATCGACTACTCCATCATTTTCAACACCTTGCAGAAGGACACGGCCAACTCGGAAAAGGAAGCCGTGGAATATATCTACCGTCAGTTGCGCAACGCCGAGCCTCCGGATGAGGAAACGGCACGCGGCATCATCGAGAAGTTGTTCTTCTCCGACAAGCGCTACGACCTGGGCGATGTGGGCCGTTACCGCATCAACCGCAAGCTGAACCTGGAAACAGCCCTGGAAACCAGGGTGCTGACCAAGGAAGACATTATCTCCATCATCCGTCACCTCATTGAGCTGGCCAATGCCAAGGCTGAGGTGGATGATATCGATCACCTGAGCAACCGCCGCGTACGTACCGTGGGCGAGCAGCTCTATGCCCAGTTCGGGGTGGGCCTGGCCCGTATGGCCCGCACCATACGCGAGCGCATGAACGTTCGCGACAACGAGGTGTTCACACCCATGGACCTGATCAATGCCAAGACGCTGTCCTCGGTGATCAACTCCTTCTTTGGCACCAACCAGTTGTCCCAGTTCATGGACCAGACCAACCCCTTGTCGGAGCTCACCCACAAGCGCAGGATCTCCGCCCTGGGCCCCGGCGGTCTGTCACGCGAGCGCGCTGGCTTCGAGGTCCGCGACGTTCATTATACCCATTATGGTCGTCTCTGCACAATAGAAACGCCGGAAGGACCGAACATCGGTCTGATTTCCTCGCTCTGTGTGTATGCCAAGATCAACCGCCTGGGCTTCATCGAAACGCCCTACCGAAGGGTAGACCAGGGCAAGGTGGTACTCAACGAGGATCCCCTCTACCTGAGCGCCGAGGAGGAAGAAGCCAAGATCATCGCCCAGGCTTCCACGCCCATCGACAAGGATGGCAACCTGGTGGAGGACAAAATCAAAGTTCGCTACCTTGCCGATTACCCGATTACTGAAAAGACCGGGATCCACCTCATCGATGTCGCCACCAACCAGATCGCCTCTGTGGCGGCTTCGTTGATCCCCTTCCTTGAGCACGACGACGCCAACCGCGCCCTGATGGGCTCGAACATGA
>JAKLHK010000038.1 GCA_022710185.1 Bacteroidota bacterium | reverse complement strand
GCATCGCTCCGGGCTCCGGTGCTGCGCTTTTCCATGGCAGAACCAGGAAGCGGGGCGCTGGTCCTTTGCTCCAGGGCAGGAATTTGGGGTGGAGGCGCGGCCACTGACGGTTCAGCGACGGTAAAAAGGTCGCCGCCCTTCATCATGCTCCCACTTCCCATGATCAGCCAATCGAGGTTGACCTGGGGAAAATGCCGCAGGATCTTCTCGGTGAAGTCCATGCTGGGCTTGTTTCGCCCCGACAGTACATGCGATATGCTGGATCTCTGTACCCCGATCTGATCGGCGAATTGAGATGCGCTCAGATTGAGCGCCTTCAGCAATTGATGTAAGCGCTTTTCCATATTTACAAATGTAATACATAAATGTAAAACCAGGGTTGCTTATTGTAACATCTTTCAATTGTATTATGTAACATTATGCAAATTTGCAATATGCTGAATTTCAGTCCTCCATATTTCGAATAATAGTTAAATCTTTATTTCAGATAAGACTATTTTATATACTGATTTTGTGTAGTTAATGATTGTTTCTAATATTTGAAATGCAACTACTCCTTCCTTTATTATCCCAGGGGCCTCCAACAAGGGTAATTTACATTTGTGATTACATAAGTAACCTGGATTAAGGGAATGTCATGGCCTATAAATGGTGTATTTTTGGACATGGATCAAATGCTTATCACAGAATGTCCCAGGGATGCCATGCAAGGGCTACCCTATTTTGTCCCCACTGAGGTCAAGGTAAGCTATCACAGGGCCCTCCTCAAGGTCGGATTTCCGGTCATCGATATCGGAAGCTTCGTCTCCCCTACTGCCATCCCACAGCTGGCTGATTCAGGAGCAGTGCTGCACTCGCTCCTGCCCCACAAGGGAACGACACGCTTCCTCGTAATCGTGGGCAACGAACGGGGTGCCCTGCAGTCCACCGCACATCCCGCCGTGGATATCCTGGGCTATCCATGGAGCATTTCATCCACCTTCCTCGCGAAAAACCTGCATACCGATCTTGCCTCCTCGCGTAACTGGATACTCAGGCTCAGGGATTTATGCAGGGAAACGGGGAAAGAAGCACAGGTTTACATTTCCATGGCGTTTGGCAACCCTTACGGTGAAGACTGGTCGCGGCAGATGCTGATCGATGCTGTGTCGGAGCTCCAGGAAGCCGGCATCCGGCGCATCTCCCTCTCCGACACCGTGGCTATGTCGAGGCCGGAAGACATTTCCGGGGTTTTCTATGCGCTCAAGGCGCATGCCGCTCATATTGGGTTCCATTTGCACACCCGCCCGGACCAGGGAATTGATCGGGTCCATGCTGCCTGGGAGGCCGGCTGCCGATCCTTCGACAGCGTGCTGAACGGACTGGGAGGCTGCCCCATGACCGGCCATGCCCTGGTGGGCAACCTCAACACACTGAATCTGCTGGCCTACTGTAAGGAGCATGATATTCCGACCGGTCTGGATCCGGAGGCGCTTCGGGAAGCTGCATCCCTGGCCGGCAGCCTGCTCGGCAGGGGCTACCCCCTCCCCCTTTCCCGTCCTCAGGGCTGACAACAATTGACTACCTTTGGCGCCGCCATGTCCAACCCCCAGGTACGCATACGGAACAAGAAGTCGGAGTATGCCTATTTCCTCGTGGAAAGCTTCACGGCCGGTATTGTCCTGACCGGCTCTGAGATTAAATCCATACGGGAGGGCAAGGCCAACCTCGCCGACGCTTATTGTCAGTTCAAGGATAATGAGCTGTTTGTGATCAATATGCATATCGCGGAATACACCATGGCCTCACATTACAATCATGAGCCCAAGCGTGAACGCAAACTCCTGCTTACCCGCAGGGAACTGAAGAAACTGATGGGCAAAGTGCAGGAGAAAGGCTTTACAATTATTCCTACTGTATTGTATATCAATGACAAAGGCCTGGCAAAGCTGGAAATCGCCCTGGCCAGGGGCAAGCATTTCTATGACAAGCGCGAGAGCATCAAGGACAAGGACCTGAAGCGAGAGCTCGACCGCAGCCGCCGTCATGGATTCCAGGGCGAATGAACAACAGCCCGCCTCCTGCGTTGTTCTGGCCTGAATATTGATGATGCGCAACAATCTAACCATACCTCAATGAAACGCTCCATTCTTCTGCTGACCCTTACCCTGCTCTTCGCCGGCACATTCACCGCACTGAGCCAGGAAGCTGAATCCCCCTCGCCCGCTGTGGAAACGGAAAAGGTGAAATGGATGAGCATACAGGAGGCTTATGCCCTGCAGGCACAATCTCCCAAAAAGATTTTCATCGATGTATACACCAACTGGTGTGGCTGGTGCAAGCGCATGGACGCCTCCACCTTCAGCGACCCGACCATTGTGCGCTACATGAACGCGCATTATTATAATGTCAAGCTGGATGCTGAGACCAGCAAGGAGATCACGCTGGCAGGACAGAAGTACGTTAATCCCAACCCTGAAGGACGGCGTTCCACCCATCAGCTCGCCGCCACCCTCCTGGGAGGACAGATGTCCTACCCTTCGTACGTATTTCTTGATGAAAAGTCGGAAAAACTGACGGTAGTCAAAGGATATATGCAATCCGACGCCTTCGAGCCTATCCTGCATTTCTTTGCCACAGGCGCCTACCTTAAAGAGAGCTGGGAAGCCTATCAGCAGGGCTGGAAAAAGGAATAAGCTGTTCGGGCAGCCGAAATAAAGAACGGCCCCTGATCGCCATGGCGACAGGGGCCGTTCCTGTTTTCAGCTTATCCTTTTATCAGGTCAGGGGAAGGCCACCCCGGGATAGTCGTTCACGACGACCTTGGGTACGCTGGCCCCGAAGCGGGCATTGATGGCATCGATGAACGCATTGGCCACCACGGCGTTGCCCTTGGGGGTCAGGTGAACGCCATCAAGGGAGAATACCCCCCCGCTCACAAAGGCCGTATTGAGCGTAACCCCGTCGAACACAAGGCCCGATTCGGCCGAACGGAGGATTCCGTTGGCATCTACGAAGGCCAGGCCGCGCTCGTCGGCTTCGGCTTCAATGGCCAGGTTAAAGGCATTGATAGTATTCCTGACCTTAGTCACTTCCAGGGCATCCAGCACATAGCGATGGGGCACCGGCTTCATACTGCCCCATCCGGCGCAGCGGATGGAATCCTGAGGAATGGTGAGCAGAATGAGGTCCTGAGGCGTAGCCTGGCGCATACCGGCAGGTGCATTGAGGTCCTGGATCACCATGGGGTTGGGCCCCAGCTGGAACGTGAAGCCCAGGGCCTGGTATGCGGCATTCAGCCCGTCCACCTGTGCCTGGTCAGTTAAAACCAATGCAGCAAAGGGCACGGTATTGAAGAAGGGAATGGAGGTGACATCAGGGATGTTGGCTACCACCGCCTTGGCCCCTCCGGCCAGCAGGTTATCGAGCAACATGCCGTAATACAGGGCAAAGGCTTCGGGAGTAGTGAGGGAATCCCCGCAATTGTCGCCTCCGCTCGTAGAATATCCGAGCACGTCGTTGGCTCCTATCCACAGACTGAAAAAGGTCGGCGACTGCGCCAGGGCATCGGCCAGCACGCTGGAAGTGGTCGGGTTGGAAGCGAAACGGCCGTAGTAAGGATTGAGCATGCCATAGCCGGGGGCCAGCAGGTGCGACACGCGTGCGCCCGGTACCCCGAGGTTCTGGAAAGGTCCCTGATCGCCGATCCAGGCGGCA
This sequence comes from Bacteroidota bacterium, assembly GCA_022710185.1. GTDB lineage: Bacteria > Bacteroidota > Bacteroidia > Bacteroidales > JAGNHN01 > JAGNHN01. The sequence continues at coordinate 24,044 of JAKLHK010000038.1, read as the reverse complement.
TTGGCCGGATTGAGGGTACCAGGATACATGATCGGTCCAAGGCTGGTCACGCCCAGGCAGTTCGTCGACGGGCCCAGGACACGGCGCCCGCCCAGACCATATTCGTCGAGCATGTATGGCACTTTAAAGGCCCCACCCCCCACGGAAGCGAACTGGGCCGCAAGCATCACGGGATAGCCGGTCTGCTGGGCACTCTTGTATAAGGCCCCATCAGCGTAGCCGGCCGTCAGGGAGTTCCCGAGGGCGACATAGACGCTAAAATCAGCTGAACCCTGATTGGGCTCGAAATCGTCGATGGCCGGCTCACAGGACAAAATCCCGGCCGATATGAGTAAAAAGGCAAGATATTTCAGAGTTTTCATGGATGGCTCGCTTTGGGGTTAGAGACTGTACATGATCCCTATGCCGGGGATCACGGCATTGTACTTGTACTTTCCACCGAAATCGGCCGGGGCATAGGTCACATCCCGCTCAATTCCAATCACGTACAGGAACGACAGGTCCACATCGAGCTTCGCGGTGGGACTGTAGCTCAATCCGGCGGTCAGACCGATCTTGACGGCATCCGGGGTCTCCGGGGAATAATAGTCATCTTCCACTGCCGGGGAATCGTAATAGCCGCCGGCCCTCAGCGTGAGCTTGTCGTTCAGCAGATATTGGCCCCCAACCCTCACAATCCAGTTATCCTTCAGCAAGCGGGGGTTCTCCGAATCGTCCAGTGAGGAGGTATTTTCCCCGAAATCGATATTGAGGGAATCATAGACATTCCAGAATACATAGTGGAAATCGAAGCCCAGCTGCAGCTTGTCGCTCAGCTTGTAGGAAGCGCCCAGGTTCACCGAACCCGGCAAGGGCAATTCGGCATCGAAGGTATTCTCCTCAGGGAAACTGGTAGCCAGGGATGCCGGTACAGTGAAGGTTGCATCGCCCCCTTCCACCTTCATACGGACCGTGGAACGATAGGTCAGGCCCAGTTCCAACTTGTCGGTAGGATGAAACGAGATCCCGGCATTAAACCCATAGGCACCCGTGCTGCCTTCCAGGGAGGCCTGTCCTTCGGCTCCATCCTGACCAACGACCGGTACGGCTTTCTCCAGGGCGACATTCCCGTAGGCATACACAAAGCCTGCACCGATCCCCAGCTTGTCGTTCAGGCGATATGACACAGTCGGCTGAACATAAATTGACATCAGCGAAATATTCTGGATCAGGAAACGCCCGGCCCAGTTGTCTTCCCATACCGTGCTGCTCCCGAAGGGGGTGTAAACACCCAGCCCGAGGCTCAGCTTGTCGTTCAGCTTTCCCGCGGCGTAGAAGGAAAAGGGCGTGCCCATGGGATTGTCTGTCTGTGCCTCATACAGTGAAGGAGCCGTCTTCTGGAAGGCCACCGAGGAGAAAATAGGGCTAAGGCCGGCAGAGAAGCTCAGTTTGCTTTCGAGAAAGGTCAAAGAGCCCGGATTAAAGAACACGGCACTCGGCCCTACCGTGAACCCAGTGCCGATCAGGCCCATACCTGTTTGCTTTTGTCCCTGCAGTCCGACCTGGAATGAACCGGCTATGGCCATCCCGGTCACCACTACGGAAAGGAGCAGCGTAAAGGAGAGTTTTTTCATACGATGGATTTTGGAATACGGGGCAATTTACACCTTTTTAACATTTAGATACCTGCATCTAAATTTTGATCAAGGATTCCCCTACTTCATTGCACCATTCCCGTCCAGGCTTCAGAGCCTCCAATCCACTGCACCGCTCCCCTTCGCTTCCAGCCAGTTGTTGGCCCTGGAGAAATGCCGGCATCCGAAGAATCCCCGGCTGGCACTCAGGGGTGAGGGGTGAGGGGCATACAGAATATGGTGACGACTGGTATCGATGAGTGCATCTTTGGCCCGCGCATAATTGCCCCACAACATAAAGACAATACCTTCCCTTTCTTTGGACAGCTTGAAGATCGCCTTGTCGGTGAAGCGTTCCCAGCCCTTGTTCTGATGCGAACCTGCCTGCCCTGCCCTCACGGTAAGGGTGGCATTGAGCAAGAGTACTCCCCTCCTGGCCCAGGCTTCCAGGTTCCCATGGGAAGGAGGCATAATCCCGAGGTCAGACTGCAACTCCTTGAAAATATTTTGAAGAGATGGGGGTTTGGCAACGCCCAATGGCACCGAAAAGCAAAGCCCGTGAGCCTGGCCGGGGCCATGGTAAGGGTCCTGGCCAAGGATCACTACCTTCACCTGTTGGAAAGGGGTATGGTCGAACGCCGCGAAAATGCGGTTACCGGAAGGGTATACGGCATATTTACTGCGTTCCTCAAGCAGGAACTGCTTAAGTACGAGGAAGTAAGGCTGGGCAAATTCTGCTTCCAGCACCTTCTTCCATGACGGCTCGATCCGCGGATCCAGTGCACTCATTGGAAGCCAAGTTCGGTATTCTTCTGCAATCTTCAAGCCAGCCCAGGCACTGATTTGTGCTTCAGGCAATAAAGAAGCCGCAGGAAAGTTTTCCCCCGAAAAGGCTTACCTTTGTAGGTTAAGATACCGTTGAACCCAACCATCCATGAAGACAAAGCACATTCTCCTGCTGGCCTTTGCCGCCATAGTACTGCTGGTCGCATCCTGTAAATCCACCGAGAAATGCCCGGCCTACGGGGAATCCAAGCGTTATCAGGTGGAAAAAGCGTATTGAGATGCGATCCCTCTGGCTGACCCTGGCATTACTTATCCCCTTCCTGGCCCAGGCACAGGAGCCCGGGGATGATTTGCTGCTGGAGGACAGCACCCTGGATGTCATCCTGCGAAAGGAACGCGGTGGCGGCCTGCTGCTGCATACCCTGGGCTGGGGAGGACAATACAGGCAGGGCGTGGCCCGGACTGCTTTGCGTAAGCAGTTCATTGAATTCGATCTGGTTTCCATGAAATCCTCCAAGGAGATCAAGACCGTCAACCCCTATTTCAGCAATTCCCGGAGCTATGTCTACGGAAAGATGAACAGCGTGCTGGTAGCCCGTGGGGGATATAGTTTCCATAACCGGCTCAGCCGCAAACCCAGAGATGGAGGACTGGAGGTCCGTTATATCCTGGGCGCAGGGGCCTCCCTGGCCATCGCCAAACCCATCTACCTGAATATCATTCGATTTACGTCTTCGATTTACGAATACAATATCACCACCGAACGCTATGACCCGGAGGAGCACCAGGTAGAGAATATCTACGGAAGGGCTTCCTACTTCAAGGGGATCGAGAAATCCTCCTTCCACCCGGGAGCCTATGCCCGTTTCGGCTTCACTTTCGATTATGGGCAGGAGCATACCAAGGTACGCAGCCTGGAAGTGGGAACCTTACTGGACATTTATCCCTTTTTCCCGGTAGAAATCATGGCTTTCAATCCCAAGCATCATTATTTCGTCAACTTCTACCTCGGAATCAATATCGGCCAGCGCTACAATCGTTTGCCCTCCAAAAGGGAGAAGGCTGCTGTCAGCGATCAACCCTGAACCCTCAACAATCAGTTTATCATCTCACCAGGTCTGGATTCTGGTTTACCTTTTCCTACGGTAATCCGGCAACAGAACATATACGTACGACATACAACACCCTTCGACACGGATGGCTGCGCCCTCCTGCTCAGGGACCGGGAAACATTGAACATAGAACATAGAACATAGAACATAACCCCACCCCCCTCTGCCTGCTCCAGATAATTAAAAAGGGGCCATCTCGCATCGAGACAGCCCCCTTGTATGTACTTTGCAATGGATTACTGTACGATAAGCTTTCCGCTACCCACCGGCAGAACGCCATCGTGGACCCTAACGAAGTAGGTCCCGGTCTGGAGCCTGCCCATGTCAAGGATGAAGACATTCTCACCCTTGACTGCATTCCCCATGTAATCAGAAAGGAGGATGCGGCCGCTCAGGTCATAGACCTGCAAGAAGGCTTCACCTGCCCTATCCATGGAGAAGCCGATGGAGGCCTGTTCCCTGGCCGGGTTGGGGAATACCTTCAAGGTAGGGTTGGCAAGGCTTCCGGAGGCGTTGGGTTCTTTCAGCGGCACGAAGTTGTCAGCTCTGAAGAGGCCGCGTCCGTGGGAGGCGGCATAGATCACGCCGTAGTTCATCATGGCGGGGAAGACTTCCCAGATGGTATCCAGCCCGACCACGCCGGGGATATAGATACCAGCCTGGGCCTGGGTTTGCTGCTGGAGGTCGAACACCGGTACATCGGGCATTCCATTGCCTTCATGAACCCAAGTAGTATTGCCATTGATCGTGCTGGTAGCGTATACGCCCATTTCCGTGCCTATCATCACGCGGTCACGGTTGTTCATCTCGATGAGGGAGGCATATACCGGCATAGGGGGTAAATTGCCCTGGGCCGACTGGAAGGTTGGGCTGGCAGTCAGGGGGTTATCACTGCGATATACATAAACGCTGTTCCCATAGTTCCCCAGGGTAACGATGAGACGCTCACCGGCAGCACTGGAATGATAGGCCAGCGAGGTAATGGCACGCCCTGTCCATGCATTCAGGGTATCTACCACCACCCCACTGAAAGTGGAGTCATTGATAAAGGCCTTGAGATTGCTGATGCGGTAGAGCTGACCGTCCTGGGTACCGGCGAAGAGGACGTCCCCGTCGCGGCTCACGGCCAGCGCCTGGGTGGTTCCCGTAAACTCGGCGATCTGGCCCCATGCGGGATCCAGGTTGAAGTTGAGGATGTTTTTAGTCATCCATACCCCTCCGATTGCCCCGAAGAACATATGCACCGAGATCACGTCCTTCACTTTAATTTCCTCTCCTTCATTCAGCGCGGAGGGGAGCTGATAAGTAAACGGATAATGATTATTGATCGAACGGACGGTCACCTTGCTACCGGCAGGATAGTCGGCATCGGCCACATAGCTTACCGAATCGACGCTATTGTTGTTGTAAAAGCTTTCCCATAAAAGGATGGGTGCCACATAGGCCCCACGAACCGTCGACATGTCGGTACCCAGTACCGGCCTCCAGTTGGCCCCATAGTCCACGGTACGGCGGAAGAAACCATTGGGTTGGGAAACGATGTGGGCTTTATGGTTGACCTGGGAGATCAGGCAGCGGGTTCCGTCGCCTCCATACAGCTGTTCAGCCTCTTCCGGGGTATTGCCGTCACCGGTGATCAGCAGCGTTCCGTTATCCTTGGATCCGCCCATCACATCGCCTTCGGGTCCGAAAGAAACGGAGAAGAACTGGCTGGTCTTGTAGTTCTTATTCTTTGCCTGGAATCCAACGTTCTGCGTGGCCTTGAAAATTCCGCCATCCGTGGCGAGATAGGCGGTACCCACCTGGGTAGGATGAAATGCGATGTCGTTGATGCCCTGGTGCACATAAATAGGAATCTGCGGATTAATGGCATAGGAGCTGGTCTGGCTCCAGGCATAGAAGCCCTCTTCCACCACCTGATATCCTTGCCACAGGTCGGCTCCGCCCACGACCACAACATTCTCATCGGTAGGATAAGCCTTGATCGTGTTGTTGTAGAGGCCGATATAATTGGTTCCGGCGGTGCTGGTGAAGCCGAACACGTTGAATTCCGGCGACTGGGCCGGACCGATGACCTTCCATGTATTGCCTTTATCCTTGGAGCGGAATGCGTTGAGGACAGTACCTATATTGGTTGCGGCCAGGGCGTAAATTACATCGGGATTGGCCGGGGAGATGCTGAACTCGATACGGCCTACGTTGGTCAAGGGGAGCTTGCCGGCAGCACCGGTCGACTGGTTCACAAAGCCATCAACGGCGCCTGATTCCGACACATAGGCTTTCTTGTCCACTGCAGCAATCACGATCCCGTTGGAGCCGACACAGAGGTCAGTGGCCACGCCGTTGAGCACATTGCCGTTGGCGTCCTTGGCCAGGGTCCAGGTCTGCTCGTCCTCGGAGTAGAATAGTCCTTTCTCGGTGGCCACGAAGATGCGGCCATTGCCCGGGTTGAGGCAGACGGCATTGATGAAGTCCCATCCGGTGGTACCCGGGACGGGCACGAAATCGCTGCCATCAGAACATTTATAGAGGCCTGTGCCGATGAACCCACCGGCTCCGAAGGTTCCCTGGGGATTGTACCAGCCTTCTCCGGTACCGGCATAGATGGTGCCGTTTTCTTTCTGCACCATGCAGGAGATGGTGATGGCTGAATTGGTGCTGCCATTGACCGTCATGGGCACCCAGGAGGAAGCCTCAGTGGTGCTTTTCCAAACGCCTCCGGCTACACTACCGGCATAAATAGTGCTGGGGTTATTCCGGTCCACGATCACGGCACGGGTGCGCCCGCCGACATTGTCGGGCCCTATGGAGGCCCAGGTAAGGCCCAGGGAGGTTCCGTTCTTCATGCCTTTTTGTGCGGCATCCCTTGCTGCCCGTACATGGGCCGGGTCTACCGTACCGGTGTTCTGGTTCTGCTGCAGTACCCTGATCCAGGCTGCGGCATCCATGGGTGCGGGCTGTAACTTATCAGCCCCATTCATTCCTGACTGGGCCAATACCAGCGCCCCACCAAACACCCACACGATTAGGCTGAAAAGTAGATTTTTTCGCTTCATAAGTCTTATGATTATGGATTACAATAGCTTACGGAACCCAAACAGGGGCACAATTTACAGCTTTTTTCGATATGAGTTCTTTGCTGTTTCCAAAATATCAACAGCCCTCTGTTTACGGCTATAGGCCACAAAGGTAACTCCACATCAGGCTTTGGCACTGTTAAGCCAGTATCCGGCCACGAAGCGGAAGTTTACGGGATGATGTTCGTTCGGGCCGCAGGAGAATCCTTCATCCAATGTCAGCAGCTACAGCTTCAGAGCCTGCGCTGGCGGTAGTGGTTGCGCGTGATCACCTTGAATAGCTCGCGCTGCAAAATGGCATCGGTAATGCCGCGTGCCACAGCGTCCGGACTATGTTCCCGGCGGATCCTGGCCCACCAGGATTCGGGAATGTCGATCTGGTACATCAGGGCATGCAGGCGGGCATTCTCATGTTCCATCAGCGACCGGATGTGCGGGAGGACCTGTCCAAACAGCTCATCATAGGGTGTTCCCTGGTCCCCGCGGAAGGTGACCACCATTTCAAAGAGGCCGAAATCCTTGATCACCTGCTCCGCGGTTTCACGGATCAGAGGCTCGTTGGAGTGATATTTTTCCAGCGAATTCCCTTGGAGACCGTCACTCAGCATGATGCCCGGTTTAACGCACCACAACCACCCGGCCGTAGGCCACATGGCGCTGACCGGCGATGCGCAGCAGGTAAGAACCGCGGGAAACATCGCTCAGGTCGAGTTCCAGCTGCTGCCATCCCTGGCCCTGTACCATAGCGGCCGGGACGACGGGTCGTCCTGCCATGTCCACCAGGCTAACCTGGGCCATTGAGCCTTCCTCGTTGATGAAGCGCACATGGAGACGTTGAGAAACAGGGTTGGGATAATACTCCAGTCCGATGCGCCTGGCGCTTTCTTCGGCAATGCCGGTGGCGTCAACCAATGCGACATCATCTATGGCCAGATCCGAAAGGTTGCCGTTTCCGGTGATTCCGCGGAAACGCACCGCGACCACGCTTCCGGTATACGACCCCAGGTCAACCACGCCCTTCTTCCAACCCTGCCCCTGGTTGCCGGTCACCGGCGGAACCACATCAAGGATCCACTCGGCCTGGGTCATCAGGTCCACATGGAGTCCACCCATATCGGCCCCGCTCATGTTATACCAGAAGTCCAGAACCGGGTGCTGCATCCCGCTCAGGTCAAGGCAGGGACTCACCACCAGGGCCTCGCGCCCGTAACAATCGCCGGATGGCTCGAGGTAGATGAAGTTCCCGCTGCCATTCGTGGTGGAATGATCGCCCAGGGGGCCTGTGCCGCTGGTGGGCGTAATGCCCTGCACTACCCTCCAGTCGATATCATCATATTCCTCGTTGTTCTGGTTGGTCCAACCTCCGTCAAGGCTGCAGTCGACCGCCTCGCAATCGCTCACCACGGAGCAGACCGTCATGGCGTCAAAGTTCTGTATGCTTCCCGACGTCATGGCTGCTGCCGATGAAACAGTGAACTTGCTGGTGAAGGTATTGTTGAAGGCATTGCTGTCGGCCTGATGGAGGACCGATGCGGCCAGGTAGTAGGTACCCGGGTTGCTGTAACTGATGGTGGATCCAAAGGTATGCTCAGCGCTTGTGCCCGGGGCAATCGTACCAGTGAAGGTCTCATTCAGGTTGCTGGCCTGGAAGGAGTACGAAAGGGGGATATTGGTCAGGGGGCTGCTGCCCACGTTGATGATCTCCACCTTCACCGGAACGCCGGTGTGATTGATGCATGAAGGCTGCGTACCTGGGGCCGGGGAGATAACCCGGATGGTCATATCATAAGGAAAGGTGCAGTTCCATATCCCGGGATTCTTCACTATGGCGTTGGCCCTACGCCCCCTGGCGTTGTTGGGGCCTACGGCCGAAACACTGACCCAGCGCACCTCTGTCTGGTTCACCCCGCTGATGATGTAATGCGTGGCGGTTGTCGTCCCTACAGTGTCCATATACTTGTTTCCCAGCATATAGACAACGTAGCTCTCGGCACCCGGCACAGCATCCCATGCCAGTTGGAAGGAATCCTTGCAGGCCCATTCCACCTGAAGATTGGCGGGGATATCCATGATACTCCAGTTGGCTTCGCTGGTACTCACCGAACTTCCGCGGCTTACGCGGAACAGGGCCAATCCTGTCTGTGTGGATGGGAGGGTCCAGTTGAAATACCGGCGGCTGCCAGGGACGGATGAGGAGATGGTATTCCAGCTCAGTCCGTTGTTCAGGCTGTACTCCAGATTGAAGGAAGCGGTATCGCCAAAAGCATCCCAGCGCAGCGTGATGTTTTCGTTCGTCCGGAAGCCTTCACCACCCAGCGGATAGGTTACTTTAACGTCCTCGGTCAGGAATTCCCAGGTAATATAGTATTCCTGTGGGCCCTGGGGCACGAGCTTTCCGGCTACCATAAGCTGATGCTGACCGGGCAGGGGGTTGTTGATCACGATCTGTTCAACATTGTTCAGACTGTCTACGCCCCGGGGCGAGGGGGTATTCAAAATGATGGGACTGGGTGCGGGGTCAGGGGACCAGGGCATATACAATGAAGACAAGGGATCATACATTCTTGAATCCAGGTCGTTGACCAGGGCTTTGGATGCTCCCGTAAAGGCCTCATAATCTGTCCAGTAGACCATGACCTTCATCTGGCGCACCCCCGCGGGGACTGTGATCGCATGATAATTGGTGTCTCCCTGGGTCAGGGTATCTGTAGCGTAGCGCAGGCCTTCCAGGGCTTCCACGGCGCGGCGGGCATTGATCCTACCCCACCCCGTCTTGAAGTCCGGACCGGGGTTGTCGATATCATCGGCAGTGTTCATCAGTATGGCCTTCATCAGTCCTCCCATCGGATCCTGACCGCCATGGAGCGCACGGTAGGCATGGTAAAGCTGCAGCATGGTGCCTGAGGTGCCGGGGCAGGACATGGAGGTGCCGGACTTGGTGGTGTATTGGTTGGGGTCAGTGGTGGAGACCACATCGGAACCCTTGGCCGCGACGTCTGGCTTCACCCGGCCGTCATTGGCAGGTCCGCGGCTGGATGAGGAGGAAAGATCATCCTTATAGTCGAGGTTGGCCACAGCCACAACGTTCTTGCCCATCTTATGGCCTCCGGTAATGTTGCCCCATCCGGCCCCTGCACCATAGCCGCAGTCGGAGGTACCGTTGTTGCCGGCCGAGAACACATGCATGAGGGCAGGAAGCTGCCTCACCTGCTGGTCCATATCGCGGGCCAGGGCTGTATACCCTGCATTGCAGCCGTTACTGTATGAAGTGCTGGTCACGCGGATATCATAAAGTCCGTAATGTGAACCTATGGCTGCAAAACCAGGATAGGTAGGTGCCGCCCCATAGACGTAGATATCCGCTCCGGGAGCCATGCCCTGGGTGGTAGGATCCAGGTTGCCGGCGCCCATAATGGTTCCTGCTACATGGTCCCCATGGTCCCCGCTGTTCGAGGAAATGGTCTGCAAGGCGATACGTCCTTCATAATCGATATGCGGCCCGATGATCCCATCATCCTGCAGCATGACGTTGACCCCGGTGCCATCATATTTCCGACCTCCGGAATATTGTGAGGAAAGTACATTGGAACGGTGCAATGTTTTACCGCTGTAATTTTCCGGCTCATCCACCGGACCCACAGCACTGACCCAGGCCAGGAAGTCCATGGAAGCCACCCGTTCGATTTCCGAACGGGCCACCCTGACCGAACGGACGCGTCCTCCGGCATACCCCGGAATGGTGCGGAGGCCCGCAGCTGCCAACAGGGCATCCACCTCAGTAGCTGGGATATCGTCGTGGAGCATAATACTCAGGTCGATATGGTCATTATCCGGAAGGGCCCATTCTGGGTACAGACCATCCTGAAGGTCCGGGTGCATACGAAATCCGGCAGTAAGTGGCTGGGCATGAATAGCCCCGACCTCCAGCAGACGGACCGGATCCGCCTGACCATTTGCGGAAACGAGGTAGGAGAATTCCGGGACATATTGCAGCAGCCGCAATCCCTGCTCACGCAGCTGATCCTGTGCCACCTGGCTCAGGGGGCCGTTGAAGGTTACGATACGGTAGTAACGCCCCAGCACCAGGTCGCCCTGGTCAGAACCAAAATATTTCAACAGGGTCGTTTCCTCCTGAATAACATTTTGCCGACCTGAGGAGAGCTGCAGGCTCACCTGGGTCCAGGCACTCATCGTAAGGCTGAGGGCAAGGGCTGCCAGCCCGAGGGATATTCTCATCATTATATCAATGTATTGAATGCAACAAAAGTAAATTATTATTTGGAAAAATTCTAAATAAGCCGGACTTCCATCCTATCCCCAGACACCAATAGGCTGAAAAAGGCGGCAATATAGGGCTGTTTAACAAAATTTAACAGCCTCTTTCCGGAGCCCTGCACCATGGCTTGTTAATTTTGCCCGAGCAAACCGTTATCCCATGATCCAGACGGACATTAAAGTACTGAACGAAAGGATACAACAAGAGAGTGCCTTCGTGGATATCCTGTCGATGGAAATGAAGCAGGTGATCATCGGACAAAAGCACATGCTGGAACGCCTGCTCATCGGATTGCTTTCCAGCGGCCATATCCTGCTCGAAGGCGTTCCCGGTCTTGCCAAAACCCTGGCGATCAAATCGCTGGCTGGTGCGGTACAGGCTAAGTACAGCAGGATACAGTTCACTCCGGACCTGCTTCCCGCCGACCTGATTGGGACCATGATATACAGTCAGAAGAAGGAGGAGTTCGAAGTGCGCAAAGGCCCGGTCTTCGCCAACTTCATCCTTGCCGATGAGATCAACCGTTCCCCGGCCAAGGTTCAGAGTGCTTTGCTCGAAGCCATGCAGGAGCGCCAGGTGACCATAGGTGACAAGACGTTTCCTTTGGAGGAGCCCTTCCTTGTGCTGGCCACCCAGAACCCCATCGAACAGGAAGGTACCTACCCATTGCCGGAAGCCCAGGTCGACCGTTTCATGCTGAAGGTAGTCATCGATTATCCTAAAAAGGAAGAAGAGAAGCTTATACTGCGGCAGAACATTGCCGCTGAGCTACCGGCCACCCGCCCGGTGGTAAAACCTGAGGATATCATGAAAGCGCGTAAGGTGGTCAGGGAGGTTTATATTGATGAGAAGATTGAAAACTACATCACTGATATTGTATTCGCTTCACGTTACCCGGCGGAATACGGACTGAAGGGATTCCGCAACCTGATCCAATACGGGGCTTCGCCCAGGGCCAGCATCAACCTTGCCCTGGCTGCCAAGGCTTTTGCCTTCATCAAACGCAGGGGCTATGTAATTCCCGACGACATCCGTGCCGTGGCACATGACGTCCTGAGGCACCGCATCGGTCTTTCCTACGAGGCTGAAGCAGAAAACGTCAGTACCGAAGATATCATCAACGATATCCTCAACGCCGTCGAAGTACCCTGATCCCTTCTGTCTCAACCTCTTCGACCCATGCCAGCAAGAGATACCAGCGAGATCCTGCGCAAGGTGCGGAAGATCGAGATCAAGACCAGGGGGCTGTCGCGGCAGATCTTCTCGGGTCAATATCACTCCGTCTTCAAGGGGAGAGGCATGACCTTCAGTGAGGTCAGGGAATATCAGTACGGGGACGACATACGTAACATTGACTGGAATGTAACGGCGCGCTTCAACCATCCTTATGTGAAGGTCTTTGAAGAAGAACGGGAACTCACCGTCATTCTGCTCATTGATGTGAGCGGTAGCCAGGAGTTCGGCACGCGCGGCATGTACAAGCAGGACCTCATCACCGAGGCTGCAGCGGTACTGTCCTTTTCCGCCATTCAGAACAACGACAAGGTGGGGGTCATCTTCTTTACTGACAGGGTTGAAAAGTTCATCCCGCCCAAGAAGGGGCGATCCCACATCCTCAGGATCATCCGGGAGCTGCTGGATTTCCGTCCCGGGCAGCGGGGCACCCATATCCCTGAAGCCCTGCGCTTTCTCAACAACGCCATCAAGAAGCGTTCGGTGGCCTTCCTTTTTTCAGATTTCCTGACCGAAGGCTTTGCAGATGCACTGCGGATTACCCAGCAGAAGCATGACCTCATCGCGGTACGCATCGTGGATCCGGCAGAGGAACAACTGCCTTCCATCGGTCTGGTCAGGGTTAGGGATGCTGAAACGGGAGAGGCCCGTTGGCTCGACACCAGCAGCCAGGCAACCCGCAGGGCCCATGAAGAATGGAAGCAGTCACAGTTGGCCACCCTGAAGGAGGCGTTTACGCGTTCCGGAACTGATCTGGTCACCATCCGCACTGACCAGGACTATGTACGCCCCCTCATCGATCTGTTCAAACGCAGGGAAAGCAGGTCCCAGGCATGAAGCACCGATCCAACATAGCGAAGCATCTGCTCCTCCTCCTGCTTCCCGGTCTGCTTGCCTGGCAGGCCCAGGCCCAGACATCCCTGGTACTGGAGCTCGACACCCCCGTTATCCGAATCGGGGAGCAGCTGCATGCACGGATGATCCTGAATGGCCGGGGCAACCCGGATCACTACCGGTTGCCGGTTTTCTACGACACCCTGGTCAAGGGGATAGAGGTTCTGGAACAATCCGCCACCGATACCATCCAGCACGAAGACGGATATTTCCGGATCAGCCGGGATCTCCTGATCACTTCCTTCGATTCAGGGGACTATCTCATCGGGCCGCTCATGGCTCTTCAGGTCCAGGGAAGGGATACCCTCACCATCAAAGCATCACCGGTACAGCTCTCGGTCTTTTCGGTTACCCTGGAAGACAGTGAGGAGATCCGTGACATCCATGGGCCGTTCAAGGTGCCCCTGACCTGGAAAGAAATTTATCCCTGGGTACTCGCTGTAATCGCCTTAGGGCTGCTCCTCTGGGGCATCCGTTGGTACCTGAGGGCGAGAAAGAGCGGAAAGCCCTTGATCAGCCTACTCTCCAGGCCTCCCCTACCGCCCCATATCCGGGCACTCGATGCGTTCGAATCCCTGCGCAAGCGGAAGCTCTGGCAGGAAGGGCGCATCAAGGAATACCATTCCGAGCTCACCGGGATACTGCGAACCTATCTTGATGAGCGCTTCGGTATCCCTGCCATGGAAATGGTGAGCTGGGAAATCATGGATGCATTGGAAGATCTGCATGATATTGACCGGGATAAACTTCACCTTCTCCACGAAATGTTCACGCTCGCGGATATGGTGAAGTTCGCCAAAGCCTCTCCCCTTCCCGATGAAAACGAACGCTGCCTTCGTGCTGCAGCCGACTTTGTCAGGGCGACCATTCCCTCAGCGAATGAGGCACAGGATACCAAAGGGATTCCGCACACCAACAGCGAACCATCTGATACCGACAACAAGGCATGACAGCGTGGTGGCAGAAAATACAGTTTGCTGATCCGCAGTGGTTTTACCTGCTGATCCTCCTGCCGGTGCTGGCGGGCTGGGACCTGTATCGTCTGGGACGCAAGCAGCCCGACCTTCGTTTGTCCCAGCTCAGGATCTTTGCCGGAGCAGGTCAGTCGTTCAGGATTTATCTGATGTATGCCCTTCCGGTATTGCGGATGCTCGCCATGGCCCTGCTCATCATGGCCCTTGCGCGTCCGCAGAGCAGCAGCTCAAGGCAGGATGTGACTATTGAGGGGATCGACATCGTCATGGCCCTGGATGTCAGCACCAGCATGCTGGCCGAGGACCTGAAGCCCAACCGCCTGGAGGCCGCAAAGCGTGTGGCGTCTGATTTCACGCTGGGCCGGCCCAATGACCGTATCGGCCTGGTTATTTTCAGCGGGGAAGCCTTTACCCAATGTCCCCTGACCACCGACCACCGGGTATTGAGGGAGCTTTTCGGGGGGGTCACTACCGGACTTATCGACGATGGTACGGCCATCGGCGACGGATTGGCTACGGCCGTCAACCGGCTCAAGGAAAGCACGGCCATCAGCCGGGTCATCATCCTGCTTACCGATGGGGAAAACAATATGGGTGTGCTTGATCCGGTATCAGCCGCCGAGATAGCCAGGGTGTTCGGCATCCGCATCTATACCATTGGAGTAGGCACCCGGGGCATGGCTCCCTACCCTTTCCAGACACCGTTCGGCCGACAATACCAGAATGTGGAGGTAAAAATCGACGAAGCCCTTCTGGAAAAGGTGGCCGATATGACAGGAGGCATGTACTTCCGTGCTACGAACAACAGAACGCTGGAGAGCATCTATCAGGAGATCGATCAGATGGAGAAGTCGCGCATTGATGTCACCGAGTTCCATAAGAAATATGAGGAGTTCTATTGGCCTGCCCTGCTGGGCTTGCTGCTTATCCTTCTCGAGTTTTTCACCCGTAATCTCTTCCTGCGGATAACCCCCTGATAAGCCATGTTCCGGTTCGAACATCCAGAATATCTCTATGGGTTGCTCCTCCTGCCGCTGGTGTGGGCGATCTTCGTTGTCAGGGCCTACGCATGGAAACGAAGGATACAGCGTCTCGGGGAACCGGCCCTGGTACGTGGCCTTATGCCGGAACTATCCCGGGGCCGGAGACGACTGCGCTTTTTGTTGCTGGCGCCCGCCCTGGCTATGATCGTGGTGGCCCTGGCCAATCCTCAGACGGGCTCCACCCTGGAAAAAGCTGAACGCAAGGGCATTGAGATCATGATCGCGCTGGATGTTTCCAACAGCATGCTGGCCGAGGACATCCAGCCCAACCGTCTTTCGAGGGCACGGCAGGCCATTTCAAGGCTCATCGACAAGCTCAGCAACGACCGGATTGGTATGGTGGTCTTCGCCGGCAAGGCCTATACCCAGCTTCCTATCACCTCCGACTATTCGGCAGCCAAGCTCTTCCTGAGTACAGTGGGGCCAGAACTAATACCCAGCCAGGGAACAGCCATAGGCGATGCCATTGCACAGGCCATGGCCGCATTTGGTGAATCGGAGAACAGCAAGGCCATCATCGTGATCACCGATGGAGAGAACCACGAAGATGACGCCCTGCTGGCTGCAGGAGAGGCTGCCCGGAAAGACATCATGGTATGCACCATTGGTATGGGCACGCCGGAAGGAG
The DNA here is from genome assembly GCA_022710185.1 of Bacteroidota bacterium. Taxonomy (GTDB): domain Bacteria; phylum Bacteroidota; class Bacteroidia; order Bacteroidales; family JAGNHN01; genus JAGNHN01. Next base: position 8,408 of record JAKLHK010000038.1, on the reverse strand, counting down.
GACCTATTCCGCAGTACCAGGGCAACCTCAGGGTAGGTTTCAAGAAGGATCAGGCAGGCTCGACAGTGGTGACGCGGCTCAACGAAGCCATGCTGCAGCAGATCGCTGCCAGCGGGAGTGGCATCTATGTGCGGGCCAGCAATACCGATGCCGGCCTGGAGCAGGTGTTCGAGGCAGTGAACAAACTGGAGAAAACCAGTTTCGAAGCCCGCACCTTCTCCGATTATGAGGACCGCTTCCAACCCTTCCTGGTCGCCGCCCTGATCCTGCTGTTGACCGAGATGCTGATCGCTGAACGGAGAAGCCGCTGGTTCCGGAATTTCAGCCTCTTCAATCACAAACTATTCGACACCAAGCGCCCATGAGAACCTGGCTATTCATCGGCCTCCTGCTGCTTTCCTCAGGGATTGCCCATACCCAGTCAGCCAGGACAGAGTTGCGCCGTGGAAACCGCGCGTTCAGCAAGGAAGATTACGTGGATGCTGAGCTCAGCTATCGAAAAGGCATGGAAAAAGACCCTGCCGACCCCCGGGCAGTTTACAACCTGGGCACCGCACTTTACCGCCAGGACAATTTTGAAGACGCTGCAATGAACTTCCTGGGGAGCAGCAGCACACTGAAGGAAAAGGACCTTCGATCCAGCGCATTTCACAACCTGGGAAATACCCTGGTCAGGTCGGATAAACTAAAGGAAGCTGAAGAGGCCTATAAGAATGCTTTGCGACTGGACCCTTCCAACGAAGATGCCAGGTACAACCTGGCCTGGGTGCAGCGAAAGCTGCAGCAACAGCAACAGCAACAGCAACAGCAACAGCAACAGCAACAGCGACAGCAACAACAGCAGCAACAACAGCAGCAGCAACAGCAGCAACAACAGCAACAGCAACAGCAACAGCAACAACAGCAACAGCAAGCAAGGCAGCCTCAACAGATCAGCAAAGAGGATGCGGAGCGGATGCTACAGGCATTGCGCAATGAGGAGAAGCGCACGCTGGACAAGGTTCAGCAGCAGAAAGCCCCGGCCGAACGAAGGAAAACAGACAAAGACTGGTAAACCAAGCAATATGCAAAGGGTATCCACAATACGCAGGAACATAGCCTGGTTGGTCGCCCTGATCGGGTTGCTGGCCGGATCCGGTTCAAGGCATGCCCTGGCCCTGCAGGCGGAGGAAGTGAGCTTTACCGCTACGGCCAAGGCCCAGGTGGTGGTCGGTGAACAGTTCAGGGTGGTGTTCACCGTGAACAGCGAGGGCAAAGATTTCAGGGGCCCTGATTTCAAAGGCTTCAGTGTGTTGAGCGGGCCCAACACCTCGAGCAGCTTCAGCACCCAGATTATCAACGGACAGATCGCGCGTTCGGTGAGCTATTCCTATACCTATTATCTCCTTGCCGACCAGGAAGGGCGCTATACCATAGGACCGGCCACCATCATCGTAAATGGGCAGCAATACACTTCCAACGGTTTGACCATAAATGTCATCAAGGGTCAGACCGCACCCAAGGCTTCGCCGGGCAGCCAGCAGCGCCCCTCCCGCTCCGGGCAGGAACCTTCTTCCGGGCAAAGCCTTGGCAAGGATGATGTATTCCTCAGGGTAAGCACCGACAATCAGAGTCCCTGGATGGGTGAGCAGGTCATCCTAACATACAAGATATACACCCGCCGGCAGATCAGTCTCCCTTCGGCCATGGTCCAGCCTTCACTACCGGGTTTCTGGACAGAGGATCTTCTGAAAGACGAAAAGCAGTACCGTCAGACTGAGGAAACCATCAACGGTTCGAAATACGTCGTGGTGGAATTCAAGCGCATCGCAGCCTTTCCGCAGAAGACCGGCGAGCTCAGTATACCCGCCTTTGAGGTAGAGGTCGCCGCCCGGGTACAGTCGCAGCGCCGGACAGGGGACCCTTTCTTCGACAATTTTTTCGGCGGCAGTTTTTTCAATACCTATCAGGACATTCCCGTGACCCTGCGCAGCCAGCCACTGACTCTCAAAGTCAGGGCGCTGCCGCTCACCGGCCGTCCGGCTGGTTTCAGCGGGGCGGTGGGTAGTTTTACCTTCAGTGGAGAGGTAGACCGCACCCAGCTTTCGACCAACGATGCCCTTACAATTAAATATGTATTGAGCGGGACTGGTAACCTGATGATGGCAGAGGCTCCCGAGGTGGGCTTTCCCAGCGACTTTGAGGTGTATGATCCCAGGGTCTCCGATCGGTTCACGGCCAACCGTTCAGGACTGAGTGGCAGCCGTTCCTTTGAATACATCGCCATTCCTCGCGTTCCCGGAAGTTTTGGAATCAAGGAAATGACGTTCAGCTATTTCGACCCCAGCAGCGACCGTTACAAAACCATCAGGGTGCCCGCCTTCGCGCTGGAGGTAGTCCGCGGGGAAGGCGAGCAGGGCAACGGAACCATCAGCGCTGTAAGTCAGGAAGACGTAAAGTTCATCGGGTCCGACATTCGCTTCCTGAAAACGGGGGATGCCGGCCTGCGCATGCAGGGCGCGTCCTTCTTCTTGAGCCCGGGCTTCATCCTCCTGGCCATCCTGCCTTTGCTGCTCTTTGGACTGAGCCTGGTTTTCTGGAAGCGCAGGACGGACTACCTGAGCGATTACGGTGCGGTCCGTCGGCGCCGGGCTACCCGGCTGGCACGAAAGCACCTGCGAACCGCATATTCGCGACTGAAATCAGGCAACGGGGAAGGGTATTACGAAGCCATCTCCCAGGCCATCTGGGGTTACCTCGGCGACCGTTTCAATCTGCCCCTGGCCAGCCTCACCCTCGACAACGCTGAGGAAAAGCTCCGGAACCACCAGGTAAATGAGCCTTCAGTGGAAGAGCTGAAGGCCCTGATCGGTGATGCCGAATTTGCGCGCTTTGCTCCACCCGAGGGCAGGGAAGCGCGGAAGGATATGTATGCAAGGGCAATGGAAGTGATCACACGGATCGAAAACGAGATGAAGAAATGAGCAGGCACATCGTGATGCTGTGGTTATGGCTGGTCCTTTCCAGTCCTGTGGTCCTGGGACAACTCAGTGCGTCTGAGGCAGAGGCCCTTATGGACCAGGCCGCTGCTCAATATCAGCAGGGTCGGTACGAGGAAGCGCTGCGGATGTACGAGCAGATCGAATCCTCAGGCTATGTCTCGGCTCCACTCTATTACAACATGGGCAACGCCCATTTCAAGCTGAATTCCATTCCGCGGGCCATCCTCTGGTATGAGCGAGCCTTCAGGGAGGATCCTTCGGATGAGGACATCCACTTCAACCTGGCCCTGGCCCGGACACGCATCGTTGACAAGGCCGAGACCGTACCCCAGCTTTTTTTCGTCCGGTGGTGGAATGAACTACGCGATTTCTATAGTGCTGATGGCTGGGCCCGGGTCGCCCTCTTCTTCCTGTCCGCCGCCCTGGCCCTGCTGTTGGTATTCCTGTTATCCCGTCACACAATCCTCCGACGGACAGCCTTCTGGCCTGCTCTTCTGGCACTGGTTATCATGCTGCACGCCCTGGCCTTCGCATGGCAGAAGCACCACATCATGAAAACCCGCCCCTACGCGATCATCTTCACTCCGGCAGTGACCGTAAAAAGCTCACCGGACGTTTCCAGTGTCGATCTTTTCGTGATCCATGAAGGAACCCGCGTCCAGGTCATCGACGGCCTGGGCGAATGGCTGGAAATCAGGATCCCCAGCGGAGAGAAAGGATGGGTTGATGCAGGGACGCTGGAGAGAATCTGAGGTCAGGGGAAGCAAAGGGTAGTGGTATCCGACTTCACATTTTCGATGATCCAGCCATTCTTGGTGGCCAGGCAAAAATTGGCTCCATACAGCCGCGCCCCGCTGAGGTCTACGGCATTGAGAATGGCATAACCCAGATCAGCATCCGTAAGATTGACATTCCGGAGGAGCCCGAAACTCAGGTTTGCCCCCCTGATATCTGCGGCCTTCATGGAGGCATCACTAAAGTCGGAGTACAAGGCCTGAGCGCCCTTGAGATCGGCCCCATCCAAGTTGGCTTCACTGAGGTCAGCCCGTTCAAGGTCTGCATTGACCAGATACATCCCACTGAAATCCAGCTCCTTCAGATCGCACTTGACACATTCCAGGGTACGGCACATCATATACCAGTACTTCAGTTCCGAACCGGCCTTTGAGCCCAGCTCAAGGTCGGGCTGGATGAACAGGGGCTGGACATTGGCCGTATCGGCACCAAAGGCCAGCATGGAGCTGAAGCGCATGACATACTTGCCCGGGGCCAGCCTCACCGTGATCTTTTCACTGGTGTTGTATGCACTGAAATACATGCTGTCCATGGCCTCATCCCAGAAGCGCACAACATAATCGGTGGTTTCCTCGGGAATAAAGACAAAATAGGAGGTATCCTCAACCAGGTAGCGTATGGCATCGGTACCGTTGCTGTCTGTGTCTGGCCCCAGGTCTCCCGAAGGCGTATTGAAGTGTTCCAGGTTCAGTACCACCAGCGTTCCCAATTCAAGGTAGAGTGAAGCGCTCGCCGCCAATTCCTTCTCCATGCGGGGAGTGATGCGTTTGCCCGGGGTATAAATGGTGTCCGGGTCTGGCACATAGGGATCGATCTCGTAACATGCCGATATTCCGGCAAGAAGGAGTAGGAAGAACAGGATGGGGCGGAACTTCATAGTACAGGGTGATCAGGATAAATCCAGCGTAAATGTATTCATTTTCTGTAAAGACACTGACCCGGGATTGAACGTTGTTCCTGCGGATGAAGTTACATGCCATCCAGTTCGTACCTTAGTCCAAACGCAAGCACTGCCATGAGCCTCCGCCCCTCCCCCCTGCTCATTATACTCCTGCTGGTGATCCAGGGCCTGGCCATCCAGGGACAGGATCTTGTTCTTCCACAGCCTTATGGTGGGCCGGCCGCCCTGCGCAGCCTGCTGAGCTCCGAAATGCATTACCCCCTGGCAGAGCTGCAGCAGAAAGTAAAAGGCAAGGTGGTGCTACGATTTTTCGTTTCCCGCGAGGGTACCTTGCAGCGGATCAGGGTGGAGAGCGGCCTCAGCGGGGCCCTTGATGCGGAAGCCCTCCGGCTGCTGCGGCTGATCCGGTGGGAGCCGGCCCTGTACCAGGGTCAGCCCATTGAAAAGGACCACCTCCTCACCTTGCATTTTCATCCCGGGCAATACCATAGAATCGTCAGGTCACGCGGATACGATGCCCCCCCCTTCCCCTATCTTCCCTTTGATACGTCAGTGTATATTTTCCCCCTGGAGAGGACGACCACCTCTCCCAGCCCGGTATACCCCGGAGGTTGCCTGAGCATGCGTGATTTCATCCTGAAGAACATGAGCTATCCCCCTGCCGCGCTGAAGCTCGGGATATCGGGTAACGTAGAAGTTCAACTTGTGGTCGAACCCTCCGGCAGAAGCAGTAATGTTAGGGTTATCCGGGGCATTGGGGGAGGCTGCGACGAAGAGGCTCAGCGGCTCGTAAGCCTGCTGCATTGGGTGCCAGCTACAGTGGAAGGTCGCTATGTTCGCTGTGAAATGCGGATTAACATTACCTTTGCATTGCCGGAAGGCTCCGATTATCGCTACTTTCCGACCCATCAGGGCACCTCTGTGCAGTAACTCCCTGGTGATAAGTGCAGTCAGGACTGTATTTCAACCCCAAAAAATAATAGCATGAAAAAGATCATCGTGATAATGGCTTTATGCTCAAGCATGGGACTGATGGCCCAGGAGGCCGCGGTTGAGCCTGTCAAGACATGGAAAACCGGAGGGAATACCGGCCTGAGCTTTACCCAGACCAGCCTGACCAACTGGGCCGCAGGGGGGGAAAACTCCCTGGCCACCAACGCCTATCTCAGCCTGTTCGCAAACTGGGCCCAGGGTAAGAGTGCCTGGGACAACACCCTCGACCTGGCCTACGGCCTGCTGAAGCAGGGGGATCAGGATGTGCGTAAAAGCGACGACAAGATGGACCTGGCCTCGAAATTCGGATACAAGGCTTCAGACAAATGGTTTTACACCGCACTGCTGAACTTCAAGTCGCAGTTTACCGACGGATACAAATACCCTGACGACTCCACGGTGATCTCCACCTTCCTGGCACCGGGATATGTCACGGCATCACTGGGTATGGACTATAAACCCAACGACCGTTTCACCGCCTTCATTTCTCCCCTCACCTCCAAGTTCACTATCGTAAACGACCAGGCCCTTGCTGATGCTGGCGCCTACGGGGTGGATCCGGGCGAAAACCTGCGTTCGGAGTTCGGGGGTTTCGTTAAGGTGGCCTTCAAGACCGACCTTATGGAGAACGTGAACTTCCAAACCAAGGCTGACTTCTTCTCCAACTACCTGAATAATCCCCAGAACATCGACGTGAACTGGGAAGTGCTCATTGCCATGAAAGTGAACAAGTTTATCACGGCCAACCTGAGCACCCAGCTCTTGTATGACGACGATATTAATATTGTCGACAAGAATGGCGACATAGGTCCCCGGACCCAGTTCAAAGAAATCTTCGGCATAGGCTTCGCATACAAGTTCTGAGTGTTCACGGCCGGAGCCCATCCGGCAGGAGGAAACGGTCCTGACCGGCGGCGGAGAGGCTGCAGCCATCAGGACCTTTTCGATCTTACGCCTCCAAAGCGGTTCACCCTATGATACGCATCGGCCTGCTTTCCGACACCCATGGATACCTGCATCCCAGTGTATTTGAGTTCTTTTCGGAAGTTGACGAGGTCTGGCATGCGGGGGATATAGGAACGGAAGCGGTAGCCGACGCCTTGTCGGCCTTCCGGCCCCTGCTTGCCGTACACGGCAACATCGACGGGGCCCCGCTCAGGATGATGTATCCGGAACACCAGCTCGTGGAGCGGGAGGGCCTGCGCTGTCTTTTGATGCATATCGGGGGTTATCCCGGAAGGTACAGTTCCCAGGGCCGTGACCTGATCCGCAGGCACCGTCCAGGACTGTTTATCAGTGGGCATTCGCATATCCTGAAGGCCATGCCGGATCCTGTGCAGGGCCTGCTGCACCTGAACCCGGGAGCAGCTGGCTATCAGGGGATGCACCACAAAATCACCCTGATGCGCTTCCGCATAGCCGGGGGACGTGCAGAGGCCCTGGAAGTATTTGAGACAGAAAGAAAGCGGATATAACTCAGCGAAGCCGATCGGCTGCCCTCACCTTTTGTTCGTCCTTTTTAATGCCCCGGTGAGCGAGAATAAGGAAGAGGAGGGAAAGTACGGGCAGGTAGGCCCCGAACTGATAGTTCATCACCTGGTCCACTGCTGCGGGGTCAAGACGCGAAGCCAGCCGGCGGACCATCCAGAAGGACCCCAGGATCAGTAATATATTCAGCAGTACTGATACCATGACCACCTTCATCTGGGTTGAACGCTTGCTGTAGAGAAAGAGGGCGGCAAGCGAGAGGATCATCAGCACGAGCACCCCCACGACCAGCGGCCACACTGTAATCATCATGGATGCCGTAAGTTCTTGGGCACCTCCCTTCGAAAGCAGGGTAAAAGGAACCACCAGCCCCCTGAAGCTGTGCTCCGACAAGGGGAAGAAGTACATCAGGGCCAGGGCGGCGGCGGCGAGCAGGAGATAGATCGACTGTATACGCTGGATCATGACCAGGGATTTTGTGGGCAAAGGTAGGCAAGGAGGCGGGAATTCCGATACCCGGACAACATCAATAGGGCCTGTGGTGTCTGCGACTCGTATACCTGGAGGGTGGAGAATACTAAAGCCTCCGGAATTCCGTTAAAGTGTTTCATTATTATCCGGTTTGGGGTCCGGGGGCTTGCATTTATGGATGTATTTAGTATCTTTGCACTGCTATTCCCCCTCCCCACAACCACGCATAGTTTACCCCAAGGGTCAACGTTCCAGTAAAGATATCCAAGCAGACGAGAAGGGAAGGAAGTCCGAACGCAGAAGGCGTAGACAAACAATTCACACATGTACGACATTATTTCACTGAACAGCAAGAAAGTTGCTGAGCTCAAGGAAATTGCCAAAGAGCTAAACATCAGCAAGTATGAGAAGCTGCTGAAGCAGGATCTCATATACAAGATACTTGACACCCAGGCCCTGGCCCCCGTGCGCAACCCTTCCCAGGAGAAGCCTTCGATGGAAGAACGGGAAGAACGCAGGGGACGTGGCCGTCGCAAGCGCATCCGCCCGGCAGAGGAGAAGAAGCCGGAGCATGTGCCTGTGGCCTCTTCGTCGGTAGAAAAACTGAGAGAGAAGGCGCCGGAACGCCCTGAGGAGGAGAACCTCTTTAGCGGGACACGACGCAGGGATGAGCCTCGCAAGGAAGAACCGCGCCAGGAACGTCAGGAACGCCGGCCGGAGGAAGGCCGTGGCGACCGCCCCCCTCGCGCTCCCGAAGTCCGTGCGGACCAACCCCTGCC
>JAKLHK010000037.1 GCA_022710185.1 Bacteroidota bacterium | reverse complement strand
ATTGGCCCCGCCGGCAACCACCATATTATTGGCTACAAGCCCCTTTGCCGTATCTGCGGCGTCGCAGTAATAGATGCGCATACCGTAGCTCTGGCTGGTGCAGCTGGTGCTCACGCGGTTCTTGGTAACCTGCAGTTCTCCATCGCAATACATGGCGTTGAACGGATACACATAGCCTGAACTGGGATGGTTCTGCACGATGTTCTCGTTGATCACGGGCGCCATCTGATAATAGAAATAGAGCCCGTAATAGTAGAAGTCCTTCAGCAGGTTGTTGCTGAAGATCCAGCCCCCCTGCAGGGAGGTGGAGCCGCTGCCGTAGGCGTATACCGAATAATACCCGTTCCACATCTCGCAGTTGGTAAAGCTGTTGTAGTGGTCCAGTCCGGTGTTGTCATAGATACAGGCCGAATAGGAATTGGTCCGGGCCATGGGCTGGCTGATGAACACGCAGCCCTCGAAGGAGTTGTAATCGGCCCCGCCCGTAATATGTACAACATAGGCATAGGCTGAGTCCTCCGCCTTGAATGTGATGTTGTTGAAAGTCAGGTAGTCCGCACCGTTAAGCTTCATGGTCCAGTTATTGGATGTTGAACTGGCGTTGTACTTCACGACCACATCGGAAGCATTGCCGGTGACCGACTGGAAGGTGATGGACTGGCTGGCGCTCACGCCCATGATGGGTGGAATAGTCAGCTGTCCGGTATAGGTTCCCGGGTTCACATTGAAAGTGACCGGCCCCCCGATGCCCGCTGCAGTAGCGGCACCGATGGCAGTTACGAAGTCAGGGAAGTCAGCGGCAGGTCCCCCGATGGTGTATACCCCGTTGAGCAGGGTGGCCGTAAGCACCTGGATCTGGAAGGTATCGTTGAGCGAGAAGGAGTCCGTGCCGGCATTGGGGGCACTGGACCATACCTTAACGTTATGAAGGCCGTTGGCCAGGGTGGTGGAACCCACGGTCACGGTATCCTTGCCCAGGTTGGGCAGGCTGCCGGTCCAGGAGTAGGGCGTACCCGTTACCCCATCCACGGAATAACCCAGGGTGGCGCTGGTCAGGGTGCTCGTGCCGAAGTTCATCAGCACGGCGCTCACGCTGTGCAGGCCCGGGCTGTTGGGGTGTACCGGGGAGGTGATCCCGACGATCCCAGCATCCAGTGCAGAGGAGGAGGCCACCATCAGGGTATAGTCTTCCACTTCACCGTAAGTGGTGGTTCCGCAGGGATCCACAGTTCCGGTGTAAGTGATCCTGATCCTGATGCGGGTTGCCCCCGGTAATGCCGTGGGAGGCACCGTGATGTTTGCGGTGTAAGGGCCGTTGCCCGGAGTACCGCTCACCGTTACTGCTTCTGTGGTCTGGAAAGTGTTGTCATGGTTCCAATCCACCCAGATCCCGCACTGGTCCGAGGAATAGGGGTTACCATTGGACACGGTGATGGGATAGGTCATCCCCGGCACCACCAGGGTGCTCATCGTCGTGTAATTGGCATAGTTGGAACAGGCAGTAGGGTTGGTGATCGTTCCAATGACCACATTGCTGATGTACTCATCACATCCGCCGCTTGCAGCACAAGGGGTTTGTGCCTGAAGTGCGGAATTGATCAGAACCAGCATAGACAGCAGGACTGTCAGTTGGGTAAACAATCGCTTCATAATTTAAGGGTTAGGTTACGACTCAGGTTCTCGCTCCAAATATATTCAAATCTTTCTATCCTATAGCGTATTCAAATGCCGAAAAAAAGAGGGGGCCGTCTGGCCCCCCCGTTCAGTTTTATCTGCCTTTATTCTGCAGATCGTATGAAACGCAGGCTGGACTCTGCATCCCCGGCCTGTAGCCTCAGGGTATATGCCCCGGGCGCTAATTCCCCGAGTTCCAGCAGGCGTATACTGCGTCCTTCGCAGTTGAGCCAGGTACCGCCGTCTAACTGCCGCCCTGCAGCATCATGCAGCGTATAGCTCACCTCGGCTTCCCTTGAATAGAGCCGGATATGGAGGGTCTTCCCGGCCGGGTTGGGATAGGCCAGTGCACCCAGCACCCCGTCAAATTCTTCCAGGCCGACCGGACCCACATCCACGGCACGGGTAGCCACACCGGTGCATCCGGTAGTAGGACTGGTATAGGTATAGGTGAGGGTATGGATCCCCTGACCGGCCACCGCAGGATAGAACATACCTCCGCTCACACCCGGACCGGTATACGTGCCTCCGGCCGGACTACCCTGGGTGAGGGTAAAGGGCGGGGTGCCCATGGTCATCGGGGCAATCGGGCCGAAAGTCACGTTGGGAAGTGGGTTCACCAGCACGATCACGGCATCGGTGCCGTAATCCCCGTTCTGGTCGGTCACGGTCACGGAATAGGTAGTATTGGTGATGGGGCTGGCGAGCGGGTTGGCGATGGCTGCGTTGTTCAGCGAGGTGGCCGGGCTCCAGCTATAGATGTATGGCTGAATGCCCCCGCTGGCAGAGACGTTGAGCTGCACACTGCCGCCCTGGCACATCGAGAGGTCGGGACCGGCATTGACGATCACCACGGGACTGATCACAAAGGCGGTGTCAGGCACCCTGGGGCTCGGACAACCGTTTCCTGCCCCTTTCAGGGCAATGTCGGGCCGGCTATAGGTCAGCATATTGGCCCAGGTCGCCACACTGGGGAACGAACCATCCTGATAGTCGTACTTTGCCTTGTAATCGTTCGTCTGGGTGCAGCGGAAATAATGGTAGGGACTGGTATAGGAACCGTCACGGTTCTCCCAGTATACCATCAGGTTATCCATGCCATTGTAGTGGAATGGATTATCCAGAGGGATGGAGACCCAACCCGGACCTGTCCAGGTCACCGGACCGTCATACACCAGGGTCATCCCGGTAGTATCGGGGATGAGGGCCGAACTGAAGACCGCATCGGCGGTGTGTTTCAGATAGATCTTCTGATTCATCATAGGGAACACCACGGCATTGTCCACGTAATAGGCAATGGAATCCATCTCCCCTCCGGTATTGAGCTCACTGGCCAGGTAGAGGGAGGCGCTCCAGTTGTAGTCGTAGTACCCATAGCTGGGTACATAGGGCGACGAAACGCTGCCCGGACCCAGGGTCACATTCTGGAACCCGCTCCCATACAGGGCTTCCACCCAATAGACGGTAGTGTTCTGGAGTGGGGGCGTTACAAAAGTGTCCCCAACCCCAATATTCAGCAGGGCCGTGGGGCTGTCGTACCACCAGTAGGCCTGATCAGGGGCCGGGTTGGCAATGGTAAGGCTGGCGGTGCCCCCAATGAGGGTGGTAGCACTTACCGGCTGGGGTGCCGGCGGGCTGTTGAAAGAGTTGGCGCTGGTACTGCCGGTATCGTTGACATGCCAGCTGTCCCCCGTGAGGCTCACCCATCCCGTCATTCCGAACACGGAGTCGGTCACCGTTGTCAGGTTGGCCTTGGTAGCAAAAGTGAAGGTCGCAGTATCTCCTGGAACGATGATCATGTTCATGGGCTCAGTCACGGGAAGGGCAGCCCCATGGATATGATAACTGGCGGTACAGCCCCCGCTGATGGTGTCGGCGCCCCGGTTCCAGATCATCACGCTCACATCCTCCAGTCCGAGGTCGCAACCTCCGGCCGGTCCGGCAAATCCCACAAAATGGGCTTCCTTGTTCGGAGATTCGCGCAGCATGATATCATCGATACAGATGTCGCCTTCATAGTCCAGTCCGCGGGTTAGCCGGAACCGGATCTTGTCGGCGGAAGCATGCCCAATCAGGCTCACCACGGCCTCTTTCCAGGGATCGGTGAGCGAGGTGTGCTGGGGACCGTTCATCGTGTAGACGCCGTTGATCCATACCCCTCCGTCCAGCACGTCTACGGCCAATTGCCCGATAGTGGTCCCAAACATATGATACCAGAACCTCAGCTCGGGAGCCGTCATGCTGCTCAGGTCCAGACAGGGAGAGGTCAGCGTGGTGACATCGCCCAGGTAGCCGTTGCTGGCCTCGCCGAACACATATTTGCCCTGCCCGGTGGTATGGTCGCCACTGGGGCCGGTATTATAGGAAGGCGTCTGCCCCGCATTCACGTAGAACATATAGGCATAGCCGGTGGACGGCTCGGCCACCCATCCGTTCTTGAAGGTACCCGGATATCCCACTACGAAGGTCTCGAAGTCTTCCAGCATAGGGAAGCTGTCGATGGGCACGATAGAGGTGAAGGGTGCCTGGAAGGTATCGTTCGAGGGAACCTGCTCCCCGCTCAGGGCCGTATAGGCCGTAATGGTATAATTGCCCGTGGTGCTGGTGTTTACCGTGCCTACGACAACGGTATCCTTGGCATTGCCGGGCAGGGAGTCGGTATAAGTCATGAAAACGGTCTGCAAGGTTCCCCCCGGGCCCAATACCCGGGCATGTACCGGGAAGTTGGCCTGGGTGGAAGTGCCATAGTTCTTCACCACCACCACCACATCTGAACTGGCCCCGGCGCAGGCACTGTCGCTGGGATTCAGCACGGCAGAAACACCCAGGTCGTGGGGCGTGGGCACATAGAGGCGGATGTTGTCCACAAAGGCATTATCGCCCAGTCCCGTACCATTGTTCACATCATAATAGTTCGCAGCCTGCAGGGTGATCGTGAAATAGGTCCCGGCAAAAGAGCTGAGATCGAACTCTATGGTCTGGAAGGGATCGCTGAAGGAGGTGACCGGGTTGAAGTCCGACACCCCGTTGAGGTCGGCGATCTGGTTGGTGTCGTTGATCAGCACCCTGAACCAGCTGTAGGCATATCCATAGGTGTAGGTCTGCTTGAGGTCGAGGGTGAGCTTGAGGTTGGCTACCGCAATGGCATCAACAGTGCACGTATAGGCCTTGGCATGGTGGGTCACGTTGTATTCCCAGGCATCGGTTGGGGTAGTAGACGTTGAACCCCCCGACCATCCGTTCCAGTCGCCCCCGGTGAAATGCAGGGCGTTGTTGGGGTTGCCCATGGTATTGCCCACCACCAGGCGGGCGTTGCTGGCCTGTTCCAGGGCCAGGTAGTCGCTACCCGTAGGCTCGAAATCCTCCAGGAAGGGGAAGGAACTGATCAGCCCAAGGTTGCGTACCGTTACCACCGGCAGGGTGTCGTTCAACGAATTGACGTCCCCCGTCTTGCTTACATACGCCCGGCAAAGGTAAGTTCCGATGGCCTGCATATTGGCCGACTGGGAGAAGGTATAGGTCAGGGTGTCGCCAGGTGTAATCACCTGGCTCACCAGCTCGGGCAGGATATAGGTCTGACCGCCATCGGTAGAATAGGATACATAGAATGCCCCCTGGGGGTTCAGGCCATTATTGAACACCTGTATGGTCACCTGCTGGGAACTGGAAAGCCCGCAGGAGTTCCCTGTCGGTGTCACCCAGCCCAGGAGCGAAAGGTCTGTCGTGGGGGGGACAAACTCCACCGCACCGATGTCCGGGGTCAGGAAATCCCTGGGATTTCCATCGATATCGTCGTATACGGCCGACAACGGCAGTCCCATCCCATTGATGGCGCCGCTGGAAGGATAGAGGCTGGAAGGAGTGGTGAAGCCCGGGTTGGCCGAAACGCTGTTGCTGTCCAGCCCGGTCGAAGTGATCCAGGCGGCCAGGTCGGTGAGGTCGGTATTGTTGTATCCGACATAACCGCCGGTAGTGAACAGGTCGTTGTGGTCCATGAAGGAGATACCTGCCAGGGAACCCCAGTCAATGTAGGCAGCATAGCCCCCGCCGAAATTGCTGAGGATATTGTTCACCAGGGCATTGCCATATCCGCTCCAGGTATAGATCTGGAACGCAGAACTGTAAGGCGAGCCGCTGGAAAGGCGGATACTGTTGTAAAAGACGTCCAGGTTATTGGTATTGTTCAGGTACAGCCCATAATATGAGGAGGTGGATAGCCCTGTCATGGTGATGAAGTTGTTCGAAACCATGGCGCGATCTACCGTCCCTCCATCCACATAATACATATACATCCCGTAACCCCCGCTCGTCCCCTTCATGTGGATGCGGTTCTTGTTCACCTGGATGGGACCGTTGCAATTCTCTATATCAATGCCGTACATGTACACCGGAAAGGCTCCGCTGGTCACCTGGTTCGACTGGATGAACAGGGTATCCTGATAGTAACAGTAGATCCCGTAGTTATAAAAGTCTGTGATGGTGTTCCCTTCAATCACGTTCAGTTTCTCCGTGGCAGACCAGGAACCTTGCATACGGATGCCGAAGTAGCCATGCTGCAGGGTATTTCCAATGATGAGGTTACGTTCGTCGATATCTGCATCGGAATAGATGCAGGCCGTCCCCCAGGAACTGGATGCCATGGGATCCAGTTTGATGATATTATTGAGGAAGAGATTGTTGCATGCTCCTCCCACCAACTCCACCGCCCGCGCATTCACCGAATCGGCCGCGATGATGGTCATGTACTGCACCGTGATGAAGTCGGCTCCGTCGAGCCGGAGGGTGTGGTAATCGATGAAGTTGTTGACATTGTATGTCAATACCACATCGCTGGCAATATTGGTCGACGACTGGAAGGTGACCGTATTCACTGACGAAGCCCCAGGGATCTCAGGGATGGTTACCTGCTCATTATAGATGCCCGGACTAATGTTGAAAGTGACCGGCCCGCTGATGCCGCAGCTGCCCAGGGCGAGCACAGCGGCGCTGATGGTGGGGAAATTGGCGCCGGTGCCCCCGATGGTGTAGGTTCCGGTCATCAGGTTGCAGGTGACCACGGTCTTCACCGCTGTATCGTTCAGGGCGAAGGAGTCCACCTGGCTGTTGGGGTTCTGCGACCACACCTTTATTATATGGGTACCATTGGCGAGGTTGGCTGCACCTACCGTCACGGTATCCGCGGCCAGGTTGGTCAGACTGCCCGTCCAGGCGTAGGGAGTGCCCGCAACGCCGTCTACCGAATAGCCCATGGTGGCCGAGGTCAGGGTGGAGGTGCCGAAGTTCATCAGCACGGCTGAAATAGGCTGGAGGCCCGGGCTGTTGGGCGAAGTGGGCGAGGTGATGCTGAGCACCCCGGCATCAATGGCGCTGGATGAGGCCACCGTCAGGGTGTAGTCCTCCACTTCACCATAGCTCGTAATACCGCAGGGGTCCACGGTACCGGTGTACATGATGCGGACACGCATCCTGGCATTGCCGGGCAGGGCCGTAGGGGGCACGACGATCGTGGCCGAATAGGGTCCGCCCCCTGGGGTACCGAGTACAGTGACCGGGGCATCATCGTAGAAGTTCTGGTTCTGGTTCCAGTCGACCCAGATGCCGCACTGGTCGGCGCTGTAGGGTACCCCGTTGCCGATCTGAATGGCATAACTCATGCCCGGGACCACCAGGGTACTCATGTAGGTGTAATCTTCGTAGGAATTTCCACAGCTGGTGGAATTATTGATGCTCCCTATCGTCACATAGGAAATGTATTCATCGCAATAACCACTGGCGGAGCAGTATTGTGCGCTGCTTTCGTAGGCTGACATGAACAGCAGGGTGATCAGGATGAGCATCCTGACGGAGCGTAACAGGTGTTTCATACGGTTACGGTTTGATGTTAAGGCTCGGATGAATTCAAGGAACCTAGTAAATGTACGTCAAATCCGCTTCCTCTGCGCCCTGGTGCATATTTTGGCACAAAAAAAGGGGAACGCCCAACGGAACGTCCCCCTTCATCAAAACGCGTCAGTACTAATCGTTCAATGCGGCCAGGAAGCGCTCGGCTTCCAGGGCGGCCATGCATCCGGTGCCCGCGGCAGTGATGGCCTGGCGGAACACATGATCCTGCACATCCCCGCAGGCGAAGACCCCGGGAACATTGGTGGCTGTAGAATCAGGCTTGGTAACGAGGTAACCATTCGCGTCCATGTCCAGTTTACCCTGGAACAGGTCGCTGTTGGGCTTGTGGCCGATGGCCACGAAGAAGCCATCGATGCTGATCTCACGGGTCTCCCCACTGTGTACGTCCTTCAGTCTGGCACCAGTAACCACTTTGCCATCCCCCAGGATCTCCTCGGGCACGCTGTTCCAGACCACCTCGATGTTTGGGGTGCGCATCACGCGGTTCACCATGGCCTTGGATGCCCTGAGCTCGTCGCGGCGGTGGATGAGGTAAACCTTGTTGCAAAGCTTGGCAAGGTAGCTGGCCTCTTCGGCCGCGGTATCCCCTCCCCCAACCACCGCCACATCCTTTCCGCGGAAAAAGAAACCGTCGCAGGTGGCGCAGGCGCTGACTCCAAATCCATTGTACTTCTTCTCTGACTCCAGGCCCAGCCACTTGGCTGAAGCGCCCGTGGCAATGATCAGGGTCTCGGCCAGCATCACCTTGCCGTCATCGGCCGTCACCCTGAAAGGGCGCTGGCTGAGGTCCGCATCGGTAATCAGCCCCCAGCGGATGTCCGTGCCGAAGCGCTCGGCCTGCTTTCGCAGGTCTTCCATCATCTCCGGCCCCTGCACCCCTTCGGGATACCCGGGAAAATTTTCCACTTCGGTGGTCGAGGTAAGCTGCCCGCCCGGCTGCAGCCCCTGGTACATCACCGGTTTCAGATCCGCCCTTGCGGCATAGATCGCCGCGGTATACCCGGCCGGACCTGAGCCAACGATCAGGCATTCCATGTGTTCCATCTGCTCATTCATGCTGTAATGGTTTGAAGTTGTTCTTGAGGGGGCTATGGTCATAAATCATGCCAGCGCCCGGTTCAGGCACTCAGTAGCCGGAAGCGTCAGTTCCTCCCCCAAAATTATGACAAGATGACGCGCAGCGGAACAAAACGAAATTGTTTTATCTTTGCCCCACGCTTTCGGGGCGTGGCGCAGTTGGTAGCGTGCTTGCATGGGGTGCAAGAGGTCGCGAGTTCGAGTCTCGCCGCTCCGACCAAAGTCCTGCGGTTGCCGCAGGGCTTTTTTTTATGCCCTCCCGCGCCTCACCATCACACTCAATTTCACACTCACACTCGCACCTCAAACATAGCATCGAGTGCGAGCGCGAGGTATGATGAGTGTGCGCATGAACGTCCTTCGTTCATGCGTTATGCTGGAGGTTTATTGTGAGTGTTGACTGCTGAGCGGCCTGCTACTTCCTGTTGGGCTGCTCCAGCCCGTAGCCCTTCCTGCGGTCTTCCCTGCGCAGCAGGAAGGCGAGGAAAATGGCCGTCATGCCCAGGCCGGCAAAGATGAGCATTGGCCAGGTGTAGTCGTAGAACACGCCGACCTCCCCATTGCGGATGCGCTCCGCTACACCGGGGTTCATGGCCTGCAGCACCACCCCGATCAGCCAGGGGAAGAACATCAGGCCGATGTTCTGGATCCAGAACACCAGGGCATAAGCCGAACCCAGGTAACGGTCTTCCACGATCTTGGGCACCGAAGGCCACATGGAAGCTGGAACCAGGGAGAAGGCCACGCCGAGTACGACGATGGACGCGATGGCCAGGCCCATGGTGAGCGGAACCAGGGCAAAAGTGAGGTGAGCAATGGTCAGCAGGGCCGCACCGAAGATCATAAGTGTAGCGCCCTTGCCCCGGGTATCGAGGAAATAACCGACCAGGGGGGTCAGGAAAATGGTGCCTACCGGCAGCAGGCCCGCGATATAACCCCCGGTAGAGCCCGTGATGTCCAGCTTGTTCTCCATCATGTTCACGGCATATTTCAGGAAGGGAAATACCCCGGAATAAAAGAGCACGC
This sequence comes from Bacteroidota bacterium, assembly GCA_022710185.1. Taxonomy (GTDB): domain Bacteria; phylum Bacteroidota; class Bacteroidia; order Bacteroidales; family JAGNHN01; genus JAGNHN01. Next base: position 20,641 of record JAKLHK010000037.1, on the reverse strand, counting down.
ACAACAGGGAAATGAGCAGGAACCCACGGTTGGTGAGGATCTTGGCCAGGTCGCTGATGCGAAACTCCTCCGCAGGCTCATCGCTGGCTGAGGCTTGGGCTTGCTTGTCGAGTTTAACGTCCATGAACACATACACCAGGAAGGTGAGGAAGCCGATGGCCAGCAGGGCCAGCCCGAACCATACCGATTTCAGTGGATCCTCCGTAATCTTGCCTGCACCGGCAATGGTGGCCGAAAAGAAGAAGGCAACCGAAGCCCCGAGACGGGCAGTGGCCATCTCCATACCCATGGCCAGGGCCAGTTCCTTGCCCTTGAACCACTTCACTATGGTCTTTGATACCGTGATTCCGGCCATTTCCACCCCGATGCCGAAAATAGCGTACCCCAGGGAAGCTACCTTGGCCGAGGCTGGCATGCTCGTCCAGAAGGAACTGAAGAATTCATAAGCGAACCCGCCTTCGTTGAAGTAGGGCGTCAATCCGTAATATTTCACCGCACCCCCGATAAGCATGGTGGTGGCCGCCGTCAGGCCGGTGAAGCGGATGCCCATCTTATCAAGAATAATCCCCGAAACAATAAGAAAGCCGAGCACGTTGAGCATGTACTCTGATCCCGAGAAGAACCCATAGATGTCAGGATCCCAGGCATACTTCTTGAGCATCAGGGTCTGAAGGGGAGCAATCATGTCGACGAAGAAATAGGCGGCCATCATCGTAAGGGAAACGAGGATGAGCGCCGTCCAGCGGGCGGCTTTGGAGTCGGACAGCAGCATGCTTACGTGTCGTGTCATGGCAAGGTCAGGTTTGTTGTGGATTGGATGGTTGTCAAGAGGTCAGCCGAAAAGGCAGGCCAAGTTAAGAATTCTTTGTTCGATCAGGTGCGGTCAAGATCAATGGCGGTGTTCTCCCAGGGTGAAGAAAAAGCTCGTTCCCCGTCCCGGTTCCGATTCCAGCCAGATGTGCCCCCCCAGCAGCTCTACCAGACCACGGGTGATGGAGAGCCCCAGGCCACTTCCCCCGTACCTCCGCGTATGGGAGTTGTCCACCTGCAGGAAACGCTCGAAGACCATCGACTGCTTCTCCGTCGGGATCCCGATGCCGGTATCACTCACGAAGAACAGCTGTCCGAAGGTCTCATGATGGCGGTACCCGAAGGTAATCTTGCCCGTCTCAGTGAACTTCACGGCATTCTGCAAGAGATTATTGAGTACCTGGCGCAACCTCACCGGATCAGTTAGCAGGCGCAGGGGCCCGGCATGGGGCGGGGTGTCCAGCTCCAGCTGAAGGCCTGAAAGGCTCTTCTCCACAATGGCCTTGCGGAAGCTCGACCAGGTCTCAGTGAGGAGCTGGTCAACATCTGTGCTCACCGGACTAATCCTTAACTGCCCCGATTCGATGCGGGCAATGTCCATGATATCCGTGATGAGGTCCATCAACTGACTGCTGTTGATGCTGATCAGGCGAATGAACTCCTTGCGCTGCTCCACGGTATAGCTTTCATCCTGCAGCAGGTCGGTGAACCCGATGATAGCGTTCATCGGGGTCCGTATCTCATGCGACATATTCGCCAGGAAGGCCGTTTTCAGCCGGTCAGCTTCCTCTGCCTTCTCCTTGGCCTGCAGCAATTCCATACGGCCTTTGAGAATGAGCTGGTTCTTTTCCTCCAGCTCCTGAAAGGCTTTTCTTCGCTTGACCACCTGTCGGTACAGCAGAACGATGAAACCCAGAAGCACCACCAGTGCAACCAGGCTGAGGATCATCCCGGTCTGCTGCATACGGATCTTCTCCTGCTTCTCCTTCAGCTCCGCCTCCCGGATCTGCTGCTCAGCTTTCAGCAACTCGATCTGCTGCCTGCGCCGCTCGTTCTCGTAGGAACTGCTCAGGTCCGACATCTTGCGCTTGGTATCCTCGGAAAAGAGGGAATCCTTCATACTCACATACCTTCTCAGGTAATTGAAGGCCGCTGGATAATCCCCACGCGCTTCCATCAATTGATACAGCCCTTCGTAGTTCTCCAGCATCTGAACACTGTTCTGGGATTGACGGCTCAACGGGAGACTTCGGTCGAACATGCCCCGGGCCGCATCGTACTGTCCCAGGCGGGTGAGCACCTTCCCCAGATAGGTGTAGGAAGAGGCGAGTCCCAGGGGATTACCGATCGCAATATAGGCCTGCCGCGCTTCCTCCAGATAAGCTCTGGCCTTCTCCAACTGCCCCTCATCCAGATAGAAACTTCCCAGATTGATCAGCGACTCGGCAATGCCTTTCACATCCCCATGCTGCTTCTCCATTTCATAGGACTGTATATAATAATGCAGGGCAGAGTCCTTGCGCTCTGTGTGCTGATAAACAATGGCCAGGTTGTTGAGCACCTTGGCCAGGCCTACCAGGTTACCATAACGGCGGTACATCTCCAGCGACTGCTGGTAGTACCTAAGGGAAAGCGGGTAGTTTTCCCAGTCCAGGTATAGGTTGCCCAGGTGGTTGAGCAACCAGGCCTCCTCCTCCTCGTTTTTCCGCAGCTTGATAATCTGAAGGGCACGCAGGTAGTGGTCCAGGGCCAGGGAATAGCTCCCCCAGCTCAGGAAGAGTGATCCGATGTTGGTCAGGGTGGTCGCTTCGTTCTCGGTATCCTTGGATGCTACGGCGAAATCCAGGCTGGCTTTGTAAAAGTCCATGGCCTGCACGAGGTTCCCCAGGTTCTCCTGGGCGATCCCGATGTTGTTCAGCACCCTCACCATGCCGTTGGTATCGCGGGCCTGTTTATAGTAGCGCAGGGCCTTGTTGTAATGCAGAATGGCCAGGTCGTACTTACCCAGGTCGTCAAAGACGATCCCGGCGAAATTGTCGGCATCAGCGGCATCCTCCTTCATCCCGGTCTTCGTGAAGAGCTTACCCGCGAGTATTCCATATTGCAGTGCCGTGTCCAGCCTGAAATCATCATATTCGCTCCGTGCCAGCAGCATCAGGATCCGGGCCCTCTGGCCTGCGTTCTGGTTGAGTTTTTTCGAAGCCAGAAGGGTACGCGACAACAAGGCTGCCCGGGATGGGTCTTCTTCCCCTACCAACGAAATGTAGCGGTAGAGGCTGTCGAAGGGCACGTCCGGAAGCCGAACCTCCTCTCCAGCCTGGGTCCTCCAGGCCGCAGACGTTCCCTGTGCCCGCTGGGTCAGGGGGATCAGGACAAGGATCAGGGCAATGAACACCAGCTTCTTCATGGGCTCAGCGATAGATGACCTTGGATACATAGAACAGGGTACGCCGGTCGCCACCCGTTTGCCCGGTGAAGCGGATCTTCTGGTATCCTGAGCAGAGTGCATAGTGCCCATACCAGTACTGTATCCTCTCGTTCTCCCCCTCAATGCTGCGCTGGCCCGTACCCGGAGATTCCAGGGGGGTACGCTCGGGCAGGGCGGTAACCTGCCGTCCATGGATGGCCTGTGAAGTAATATGTGAGTCATCCACCCAGGCAAGTACAATTTCATCCCTGTCCGGGAGCACTTCCATGAACTGCCGCCTCTCCTGCACCAAAAGATCGCTCATCTCCACATTATTATCCCATAGCCGGACCCCGCTGCTGTCGAAGGCGGCAATGAAGGCATTGGTATACTGGTACCCATCGAATACCGTATAGGAAGAAGGCACGGGACGTCCGTATATATCGTACGACATCCGGCTCACATAATGGTACTTCTCGTAATAGGCCTCTGCCATGAGCACAAAACTGCCATTGACAGGGCGCAGGCCCTGCATCAGCACCCTGAAGTCCACGGATGGTGAACTTTCTGCAGGGGTGGCCTTCATCCGCGACACTTCGTTATAACTCAGGTGGCTGAAATAGTTCGCGAATTCCTTGAAGGGATGATAGTCCGGGCCCTGGATCAGGTCTCCGCCAAGGATGCGGGCCGTGAACAGCCCGGAGGCGGTCTCAAAGGCCGGCGACTGCGAGGTATAGGAAGCGGTACGTTCATCCAGGCTATAGGCCCCCACCAGCAGTACCTCCTGCCCGCGGCCCTTTGCCAGCCGGGCAGCGCTGTGCCCACGGTCGTTACGCTCCGCGAACTCCGATGACCAGGTGCGCTGTCCCTCTGCGTTGTATGCCTGTAGACGGATGCCATGACTGCGCCGGGAAGAGCGGTACTTATAGGCCAGAACGATCTCCGTGCTGCCTTCCAGCCAAAGGGCGTCATCCAGCCACTGCTCCTCCTCCTGGCCGGTCTCCAGCCTGACCGCACGGCCCATGCTGTCCAGGAGCCAGGGCTGTAGGCGGTGCTTCTTGTCCGCCGCCCCGATCAGAAAATATGGCCCCTTCCGTGAGAAATAATGTACGTCCACGCGTTCCTCAGGACGGAAGTCGATTGATATATCCGAACCATCGTGCAGATCCAATCCTAACACCCATCCCTGGCTCCCATCCTGGGCCATGAACAGCAGGTGGGCCTCACCCTGATCGGCCTGGCCACGGATCAGCCGGGCCCCAGTAGGCAGGGATTCTGTCCTTTTCCATCCCGGACGCATCGCGCTGTCGTAGAATAGCACCTGCCAGGGTACTCTTCCTTCAGCATCCCGCTCTTCCCCGGGGTATATGACCAGCAATCCTTCGGGTCCCAGGGGCAGGACCTCATGCACTTCCTCTGTGGACCGCACGTCCTGCTCCAGCCTCAAGAGGCGGTCATTCTGGGAGAACAACCCGCCCGCGAGCGCCAGTAGCACCAGGCTCAGCCATAGATGGCTGTGGGCCCGGTTACAGGAGGGAAATTGGCCCATCCCGTATCGGCCATGCCAGGCTGCTCCGGTACTGCAGAAGGCGGCGACCCGGACCATGGCCTTATTCCACCACCAGCTTGCGCATCCCGCTCAGGTTGCCGGTGGATTGGGATACCCGGACAATGAAGAGCCCTGGATTTAATGTGCTGATATCCATAACATCTCCGCTCCTGACCTCAGGGACTGCCTGCATCAGGCGCCCGGAAAGGTCCAGGATACGAACCTCCCACGTCCCGGCGGGAAGCACCAGGCTCACCTGCTCCGAGGCCGGAACCGGGAACAGGCTCCAGTCGACCAACTGCCCACCGGGCTCGAAGATTCCCGAACCCGTACAGGCGCTTCCGGGTGTTCCAAAGAGGGTATCCCCGGCGGCATTCAGCCCGGCATATTCAACGGAAGCGGTCCAGTTGGCCGGATCATTATTGTCCAGACTGGGGTCGCAGAATACCAGGGAGGGCCCATTCCCGTCAGGCGAAGTGGGCCAGGGAGCCACGTCGGAATAGGTGACGCTGTCGATAACATCACCTGCAGGATTCTTCAGGATCAGGGTCTCCCCGGAATTGGAGAGCCCGCTGGAGGTCCACTGGAATACGTTGACTGCTCCCAGCGTGGCCGTAAGGGCGGCAGGATTATCGCCAATAACAAAGTAATCCCCGGGCTGCATCATCACATTGGGGAAGGTGAAGGTGATGCCCTCGGAGAAATAGAAATTCACCAGGGGAACAGGAGATGACCCCCGGTTGTATACTTCCACGTACTCCAGCGAATCCGTGCCCACTTCAGGGGGGTTGTACATGATCTCGGTGATCACCAGGTCCGCACTCACGGTGCCGAAAACGACATAGAACTGCGCCGGGGCCGTCATGGCATTGCCACTGGTATCCGAAACCCCATTAACGGTCAGGGTGTACACCTGCCCGCTGGTTAAGGGGGTGGACAGGCTTAGCGTCACCACCTTCAGGCTGGCATTCCTTACGGCAGAGGCCAGGGTGCCCAGGCCGGTATAGTTGGCGGTGTTTTCAGCGCTCGGTCCCACGGCTTCATTGAAGGTGACCACCACCTCCGTAGCACTGTTAGCCGCCGCGTTGACAACCTGGGGCGGGACCGTATCCACCACGATCACCGGGAAGAGGGCGTTCTGCGCCATGGGTGTGGGCATGGCATAGAACCAGCTGCCGAAGCCATCAGGAATGCGGGCATAGGTGGTGTCTTCGTACTGGGTCCCGAAGCTGATGGAATCCACCATGGCACCCAGGGCATCGTACAATACCAGGTCCTCTCCATTCTTGGAAATGGAGAAATCGGCATGCAGGCCGGGGTCAGCGGTATCCCCGTCGGCCCAAACGATCAGGTACCCCCCGGCAGGCAGCACGGTATCCGGAAAATACCATTGGTCACCACTGCCGGGATCGTCGGTCATCGACCAGTTGAGCAGGTTCACCGGGCTGGAAGTGGGATTGTAGAGTTCAATCCAGTCGTCGTACTCCCCGTCACTCGGGTCCATATAGGCCAGCTCATTGTCTGCGAGGAACTCGTTCAGGGTAACTGCCGTCGTGCCCGAAGGAGTCCCCGTGATCACTACATCGTCCAGCTCCCAGGTGGAAGCGTCGGTGGCGGTGGAAGTATAACGGAAGGCGAGGTAGGCGGCCCCCGTAATCCCGCTGAGGTTGATGTTGCCAGAGGGCGTCCAGGCCCAGCTCCCGGCCGAAAGGGTGGCCGTCAGCGGCGTCCAGGTGGCCAGGCCGGGGCTGCCGCTGCCGGAATAATTGGTAGAGATCAGGACCTCCAGGTCGGGACCCGTATAGTTCTTGGCGGTGATGAAGGTCAGCACCTCCCCGGAATAATTGTCCAGGGGCAGGGGCGGACTGATAAGCCAGTCATCACTGGGAACGTTGCCCTGGTACCCGCTGATCTTGGCGTACACATCATTATTGTAGGTATCGATGAACCAGTTCTTGTCGCTGGCTGCGCTTACCGTGTCCCAGGTCCCGAAAGAATTGCTGTTGAAGTTCTGGGAGATGACCACCATCGGTGTAGTGGCATTCGCCTGGGGTACCGGAAGGCTCGTCTTATAGTTGATGAAGCTCCCGGAATTGGTATAGGGGAAAATGGCGAAGTAATACGTGGTACTGGGGTCGAGTCCGGTAAAGGTGTATGTCTGTGCGCCGTACAGCACGTTACGGGCGCCCTGTCCGTCGCTCAGGTCGTTGTCGTCGGCCACAGGCACGGTATCGGTCGGCGAAACGAAACCGGGAGTTGTACTGGCCAGGAGGAGATAGGCCGAGGGGAGCTGGGTCCCTGCAGCATCAGTCCAGCTCAGGGTCACGCCCAGGCCTGCGGACGTAGCGCCAAAGCCTGTGACATGGTTGCTGGGCTCCGGGTCAGGAACGAAGGTACCCAGGGTCTGGTTAAGGTTCAGGGTGCCTGGCGTAGCGCTCACCGGACCCTGCCAGGTGAACTGGGCATAGGCGGTGCCATTGCCCGTAAGCTGCAGCGATGTTCCTACCGCATTGGTACCATCCTCCAGCACGCCGATATTGCTCGAAGTGACCCCCATGGCCGGACCGTCCACCGCGGCCATCACCCCTTCATAGGAAAGGAACTGGCCTGGAATAAGCGCCCCCAGATAGGAAAGCGCCACCCCGTCAGGGGCCGGGGCTGCGCTTGTACCCCCGTTCTGAATGCCGTTGGCCGGGTAGGTAAGATAAAATAAGGTGTAACCGCCGTAGGTGCTCCCCACCGTGAACGTGCTCAGGCTGTCCGTATCATAGCTTCCCCCGTTGTTCCCGTTGTAAAGGGTCACCTTGAACTTGTTCAGGTTGTAGGAGGACGCATTCTGCACTACCACCTCAATGAACTCGCCCTGATCGGTGCCTGTGTTGTCATAGTGGATCTCGTTGATCCAGGCATTCTGGGCACTCAGGCTGAACGTCAGGGCCATGGCCAGCATAACCAGGCCGGAAGAGTAAAATGATCTCATGATATGTCGGTTTTTTTCTTGATGATATGCAGTAATTCACAGAATGCTTCAAAGATAAGTACATCTCCTGTGGGAGGGAAAAAAAGCCCTTCAGGTCCGGATGACAGGAAGGGCTTTTCTATCGCCGCGCGGGGCGCAAACGTTCGGATCAGGTTCCCTCAGCCATGCTCAGGGAACATTATCTCACTACCACCAGGGGTTTCTGGGCGCTGCTGCCCTCTCCGGTCAACCGGACCAGGTAGCTCCCTTCGGCCAGGCCCTGAAGGGGAAGGACCAGGCGGTGCTCCCCGGCCTGCAGATCCCACTGGCCCTGGATTCCTGTGGCCTGTCCCAGCATGTTCACCACTTCCGCCTTCACCCTACCCTTGTCCGGCAACGAGATCCAGAGGTTGATGCTGTGTGTGGCCGGATTGGGCCATAGGTCGAAGCCGGCTGCCAGCGGTGCGATCCCCGGCAGTTCCACCTTCACCCCGGGCATCTCCTGCCCTTCAAATGAACCGAACACCGTACCGGGCATCAGGCTGAACCCTTCAACCGAAGAAGCGTCACGAACCTGCAGTTGCAGCCGAAGGATGTCATCCCCCGCTTCAAGTGCCAGACCGTCGAGGCTGAACCACGACAGGGTCAGTACCTGGTCTTCCATACTGAAATAACAGGGGCTTCCATCAGCCATTCTGACATCTTCCACTTCCAGGCCCAGGGGCATTGCCATTCGGACCGAAAGGGCTCCGAGCTTCATCTCTTCCCCGGCACGTAGCGGCAGGCTGACCCGGCCTTCGTCAGGGCTTACGCTCCCGCGGATGCTGAGCAGTACCTCCGAGGCCTTTACCGGCGCAGTAGGGATATGTGTGCCGTTCACATCCCCGAAGCAGAGCAGTTCCAGGGTATCGGTAAACTGAGTATTCACTGGTGCGGAGAAGCCGAAGCTGCGGGCGATAGGGTACCAGTCGCCGCTGCCAAAGGAGATCACGTCGCCCATGGCGAAACGCATGGCGACCCGCTGGGCATCGGTGGTGTTCACGCCATTGATGGCAGTGACATCGGCTACGGCAAGGAAGTCGCCGACTAGATAGGAAAGGTTGGTGAAGTGGCGTGCGATGAGCAGGGCATCCAGGGCGTTCACCCCGCCCCAGCCCCAGGGATACAGGCTGGCATCCACGCTGAAGGCGTAGTTCATGTTTTTCAGGCTGTCTATGGTGACCCAGCCCCCGGCGCCTGTGGTATAGGATCCCACAGCGCCTTTGGCTTCGCTCACACCGAGGTCCACCCCAGGCATGGGCGTGCCTTCAGAATTCTTGTAACGCACCAACAGATCCAGCGAATGGAAGGGCCCGCAATAGCCATAGAGGTAGGTATTGGGTTCCCCGGGGGTGATGCAGCGGTAGCGGAAATCTGTAGCGTTGTCGTCGGTATCGACGCCATCCGGATAGCGGCTGATGCTGTGGCCTTCGGCCGTCCCGTCATCCTCCACGCCGGCTCCAGTACCTTCCACATGACCGGCCACGTCGCCTTCATAGCTCACCACATCCACCATGGTACCGAAGATATCGTGCAGGGCCACCGCGTCCGGGGCCCCGTCATCCATACCGAAGGGCAGCGACGCCAGGTTCAGATGGGCACCCAGGTCCATGTCGCAATAATCCGTGGCCAGGGGATCGGCACACATCACAAAGTAATCGCCGGGGGCCAGGTTCACGTCTGGTAGCCAGATCCGGTCATAGGCCAGCCCGGTGCCCCCGTTGATCAGTTCTACAAAATAGCCGTCCAGATTAACGGGGAAGCTCTCGTTGTTCTTCAGCTCTATGAACTCAGCACCGTCGGCGCCCGGCTGGTCATAGTCCACTTCGTTCACTACGATCTCAGGGGAATCATAGCAGTTGGCAGGCGCCGTCCACTCCCCGTTCAGCATGTACACGCAGCCTGGGATGAGCAGGTTGCGGATGGTCCCGGAAACCGGGGCCCCATCGGAGATGAGCCCGGAAACACTGAGCATGCCCGTGTTTCCGCTCAGGGGAACGAATACCGTGGTGTCGCTCACTCCACCTACAGTAACCACCCACTGCCCACCCGGGTTGAACATCACGTCCAGGTGGATCTCCTGGGTGTAGAAATTGGTTGCTGGAACACAACTTCCCTGGGAACCGGCCCAGGCATCCACCACATAGCACTTGCCGCAGGGATCGGGCGAGGTGAAGAGGTTGGCGCTGTACCAGCTGCAGGAGGGGTTCTCGCTGAAATGCACGCTCACAGCCACCGGACCGTTCAGGGCAGGGATGTTTTCCAGCAGTATGGTTTGCGGGCTGCCGGTGAGGGCGTGGTTCACCCCGTTCACCACCAGGTATCCGCTGCCGGGGGCCTTGGCGTAGGTAACGGTAAGGTAGGCATCGAAGGTGCTGGTCATCGAATCGCAGGGCAGGATGTTGTCCAGGCTCACCCCGGTGATGGTGCAGATACAGGGAATCGTGTCGTAGGCGTTGGCATAGCCCGGGGTGATGCACAGCAGGCTGAGGTCGGCGGCGTTGTCATCCGTATCGGTCCCGTCGGGATAGCGCGAAAGGCCCACCTTGGATTCGGCGTCGGGATCGGCAAGCAGGGTGCCCCCGTTTTCGTTGTACCCCGGCGTGCTGCCTTCATAGCTGACCGCATCCACCAGGGAGCCCGTATGGGTGTATAGCGCGATGGCGGCCGGTGCCCCGTTGGAAATAAAATGGGCATCCGGGGTGATGTCCCAGTCGCAGTTCATGGTATTGGCCGCATTGCCGCAAATCACAAAGTAATTCCCGGGAGCCAGGCTGTGTGAAGGTATGGTATAGGTGGCATATACACTCCCGCTCCCGTCGATCAGCCGGAGTTGCATCCCCGCAATGTTTACGCTCTCCGGGCCATTGTTTTTCAGCTCGATGAACTCAGAGATGTCGGAAGATGGTTGGTCGTAATCTACTTCATTGATGACCATTTCGGGGACCTGCTCGGTTACCGTGATGGTCCAGTACTGGCTGGGCTTGAGGTTGTCGATCCTCCACACCACGGGCTGGCTGAAATCACGGGCCGAATCCCCGCTTTCCACATCCCCGCCGGAAGCTGTATCGGTCACCTCGGCAAACCAGCAGAGGTCGAAATAAGCGACCAGCTGCGTGAGGTCGGTGCCGGTGCGCACCTCAACCTGCACGGTATTGTTCACGGTATCGATCAGTGCCGGGCCGGTCTGCTCCAGCATCCAGAAATCGAGGAAATCGGTGCAGTAGTCCAGCACCATGAAGGTCTGGTTGTTATTGGGCGAGCCGCAGGTGGCCAGGGTGGGCCACTGCCAGCCTCCGGTCAGGAGGAAGTCTTCGTAGGTTGACCCGAATCCCCCGAGCTGCAGTGAGAAGCCCACAGGGGAGGTCGTGTTCTCATAAACCCCGATGTCCAGTGAGGTGTCCCCTACTGCCGGGCCGTTGTTGGCCGGGAAAAAGCCCTCGTAGCTGACGAACTGCTTGACCACAGGGTACAGGGCGCCGGTAGGGAAGTAAACGATGGCGATGCCGTCAGGGGTCCCGTTCTGTATCCCGGGTACAGAAAAGCATACCGTGCCGAAGCCGTTCCCCTGGTCAGGGATGATGCCGTTCAGATAAAACGGATTGCCCGGGGCATAGGTCAGACCCCCGCTGCCATTGTACAGGTAGAGCAGGTAATCCGACAGGTCGGTCCCGGCAGGCCCTGCGATCTCAATGATCTCATTGAGGTCTGGCCCATCGTTGTCGTAATGGATCTCGTTCACGAACACGGGCGTCATGCTCGCTTGCGAACGAAGGTTGTCCTGAATGCCCAGGAGCAGGATCAGCATAGCCGAAACCAGAACGGAGATCTTTCTCATAATCTCATTGTATTGTAGTTGACACATTCCTGACGGCATCCGCCGTGCAGCGACCGGTACTCAAGGAAGAACGGGACATGCCCGTGAACGCTAACTGGTGAAGATACGAAATCAATCCACTAAATTACACATTCTCCTGACAAATTGAGCGCTTAACAAGAGTTTAACACTTCATTGAAATGCAATGGTGCCGCCCCCGTAGTGGGAGCAGCACCATCGTAATTCAGTAGGTAAGGCCGTCCTATCGTACCACAACCAGGCGGTCCAGTGCGGAAAATTCTCCGGCCTGCATTTTCACGAAATACGTCCCTTCAGCCAGGCCATCCAGACTGAGGGCAAGCTCGTGGTTTCCAGTTTTCATGTAGGAAGAGGGCAGGCTCATGACCTGGTTGCCTACCACATTATAGACCCCTATGGTTACCTCTCCATCCACAGGAACGCTGAAATTCAGCCGGGCATTTGAGGTGGCTGGGTTGGGATAGATATGGACACTGGCCACGGCTTCGGCCACAGAGGGCATCAGTAAATTGAATCCGGTTCTCTTCTCACCAGTGGCTTCGGCAAACTCGCTGCCTTCAAGCAGGGTGAATGCCGGGGCCTCCAGCGATCCTTCCACGCGGGCATCGAAGTACATGAGCGGGGCACCCTGCTCCAGCATCCGGCCTTCCAGGCTGAACCAGGCCAGGGTAAGCACCCCTTCCTCGAGGGTATACAGGGGCTGGGTCCCATCCATCATAGTGATGCCCTGCAGGCTCAGGTTGCCCGGCAGCCCCATCACCAGCGACAGCGCGCCCGGCTGGGCGGGGATGTCCAGGGAAACAGGAATCCTCAGCACCTCGTCAGCGGCTACCAGTACCCCTTCGTTCATCAGGCCCATCGTCGTTGACTTGGTGGGACCCGGCACCGGAACGAGCGGTTCATACGAACCGTTGACATCCCCGAAACATAGCAGCGGGAAGTACTCCTGGAAGGCATGGTCCTCGGTCCAGGAAAGGTTATACCCCCAGCTCAGCGGCATCCAGTCGCCCACGGGGAAACTCTGGATCAGCCCGGCAAAACGCTGGGCCACCAGCTGGGCATCGGTCACGTTGAGGTTGTCTACCCCGTTCACATTCCCGGCCCACAGATAGATCCCGTTCAGGGTCCACAAGCCGGCAAAGGTCTTGGCAATGAGCAGGGCGTCCAGGGCATTCACCCCTCCCCAGCCCCAGTTGTAGGTCTCCGGGTCAATGACAAAGGTGTAGCTGCCGTTCTGCAGGCTGTCGAACACCACCATACCGTTCATATCGGTCACCTGCTCATCCATCACTACGCCGCCCTTCTTTGCAGTAACCACCACATTGGGCATATTGATGGGGCCCATGGCGTTGCCGTAATACACATTGAGCGTCCCCGTATGGAAAGGTCCGCAATACCCGCTCAGGTAGGTATTGGCCTCCCCGGGAGTGATGCACTTGAAGGTGAAGTCCACGTTGTTCACATCGGTATCCACCCCGTCAGGGTAACGGGAAAGGCCATGCCCGGTGGTATTCGCCACATCGTTCAGGCCCACGCCCGAGCCTTCGGTGTAGCCCGTAACATTGCCTTCATAGCTCAGCATGTCGATGATGCCCCCGAACGGATCGTACAGGGCCAGGGCATCAGGGGCGCCGTTCTGAACCATATCCGCATCCGGTGACACATCCCAGTCACAGTTGGCGGTATTGGCGGCATTGGCGCAGATCACAAAATACCCGTCCTCCATAATATACATCCCTTCCAGGAAGGTGTAGGTGGCGTACACTCCATTGTTGCTGCCGTTGATCAGCTTGATGCTGTAACCTTCCAGGTGGATGTCGTCCTGCCCGTTGTTCCTGATCTCGATGAACTCAGCGGCATCGGCTCCCACCTGGTCATAGTCCACTTCGTTGATCACCAGCTCCGGCTGCTCAAAACAGTTCTGGGGCGCAATCCACAGGTCATGGAAGGTGGCCACGCATCCGGGGTTGCTGAGATTATATATGGTGATATCCACCGGCTGTCCGTCGGCGATCAGGCCTTCTATGTCACCATAACCGTGGTTGGCGGCCTTCTGTGGAGTAAAAGGTATGGTATCCACCACATTTCCGGCTTGTACAACCCAGAGACCGGAGATCGCATAGTTGCGCCACCAATTGAAGGTGACGAAATAGGTATTCGTGGCCGGGTCGCATGTGCCGATCTCCGACACCCAGGCCGAATCGATGCAGTTCACGCAGGGGACCGGAGCCGTGAGCAGGCTGTCGGTGCTCCAGATGCAGCTCATATTGCCGGATAGATATACCTCCAGGTCGAGGTCCAGGCCATTGGACGACAGTCCCGTAAGCACCAGGGTCTGCGGATTGGAAATGATGGGGAAGGTCCCGTAATAACTGCCGTTCCCCGAGCTCACCACCAGGTCGCCCAGACCGGCCGAGGCATAATGGGTCACGGTGATGGTGGCGGTATAAGTGTTCTGGGGTGCGGCGCAGGCTGTGGAAGTGTCCAGGGTCACCGAGGTGATCATGCAGCGGCAGGGCATGGCGCTGTTGCCGTTGGGTGCCCCGGGGGTAGTGCAGGTAAACAGGAAATCGTTGAAGTTGTGGTCGGTATCTGTCCCGTCAGGATAACGGGAAAGGCCGGCATCAAAGAGCAAACCGTAAGGCGCCAGGAAGGAGAGGTCCTCCAGCCCTACCCCAGTCGTTTCCACATAGCCCGGAATGTCCCCTTCATAGCTCAGTACGTCCAACAGCAGGTTGGAAGCATCGTAGAGGGCTATTCCATCAGGGGCGCCGTTTTGGATCACATCGGTATTGACCGTATAGTCCAGGTCGCATTCCGGGGTGTTGGCGGGATTCCCGCAGATCACATAGTAATGGCCGGGCTGCAGCACGGTATCGGGCAGGGTGATGGTACGGTACACCACGGCCCCGTTGCCGTTGATCAGCTTCACCATCATGTTCTCAAGGTTGGCAGCTACTGTGCCCACGTTCTTGAGCTCGATGAATTCGGCATTGTCCAGGTCGGGATTGTCATAGTCCACCTCGTTGATGACCAGCTTGGGGGCCTGGGTGGCTGCCACGGTTACGATGATCTCGTAGGTTTCGGGCACCGGCACTTCCCCGATGATGTCCCACACCACGGTATCCGAGAAGTTCACCACGCTGCTGCCGGAAATGATTACATTCTGACTCAGCGGGTCGATGGCCGTTGCGTACAGGCAGAGGGTGAAGCTGGGCACCAGGGCGGCCAGGTTGGTCCCCCCGAACACTTCTACGGTGATGGTGTTGTTCACGGTATCGATGACCGCGGGGCCGGTCTGCCCGGGCAGGTCGAAGCTCAGCACCTCGGCGCAGAAGGTGATGCTGGTAGCCATCACCTGGTTGGTGTTAATGCTTCCGCAAGTGGCGGCTATCGGGCCTTCCCAAATGAAGTCCTCATAGTCAGACCCGAATCCGGAGAGCTGAAGCGAAAAACCGATGGGGGTAGAGTTCGTCTCAGATAGAAGAATGTCAAATGAACCCACTCCGATTGCTGGACCATCTACGGCGGTAAAACTACCTTCATAACTTAAAAACTGGATTACTCCTGGAGTTCCTGTTTGTGGGTTGTAGAATAAGGCAACGCCATCGGGGCTCCCATTCTGAATTCCATTTGTAGGGTAGGTAAAACACATGGTACCATAACCACCCCCTTCATCAGGGATTACTCCTGACAAGGTACGTGTGTTGTATACCAACCCATTAGCACCATTATACAGGATTATTTGATAATCAGAAAGGCTTGTTCCGGCAGGACCCGCAATCTCTACTGATTCATTGATATCGCCTGATCCATTTGCATCATCATAATGGATCTCGTTGATGAAGACGGCGGTCTGCGCCTGCAGGGGGCCGCTGAGGATCGCTGGGGCGATAATCAGGCCCAGGGCCAGGACGAATGCCCTCCAAAGTGTAAGTGTTCTGTTCATAAGACAGTGGTTTGTAGTGAGTAATGTATGTTCTGTTCGTTGAGCTGTCTCAGGCCGGGACGCCCAGCGCCCCGTTCCTTCAAATCTATAAAAAATCCGGCCTGTTTAGGAATCCGGACGATCGGAATTAATGATTTCTTATCGACAGGAGCCCGGGGTTCAGTGCTCAGTGCTCAGAGTCAAGGACCAAAGGAATATCGAATAAAGCTTGTCCGCCAACTGGCGGAATCAACGATCTCTGATTTCAGAAGGAAGGTAAAGCGAGAACAGAGGACTAGCGAGAAAAGCGAGGAAAGTGGACAAGCGCGAAGCGGACAAGTGAGAAAGACGAGCAAGGAGGGTCGGCATCCAGGGACCTGACCCCTCAAGTATTCGTAACTATATGACAATCTGTCTCTTTAACCTTTACAGACACTCATAACTCTTAACCATTACCTTCTAACTTTAACTCCTAACTCCAAGTACTCCTAACTTTATGAACTTTAGTCACTTTAGCTCACTTTTGTCACTTCAGGCACTCTTTTCCCTCAACCATCAAAAATACAAAGGGGCTGCCCCTCTCCGGAAACAGCCCCTTGTGCTTAGGATGTATGTTGAAATTCCCTGAAGGGAGCGAACTTACTTATTGTCCTTAACCTCTTCAAAGTCAACGTCGGTAACCTCGTCATTGGGGGTCTGGGCTGCATCCCCCTGGGGCGCTTCGCCTGCGGGCTGCTGCGCAGCCTGGTACATCTCGGTGGAAGCGGCCTGCCAGGCGGCGTTCAGCTTCTCCATCGCGGCATCTATGCTCGCCAGGTCATCCGACTTATGCGCGGCCTTCAGTTCTTCCAGGGCGATCTTCAGCGGCTCCTTCTTGTTCTCGGGCAGCTTATCGCCGAACTCTTTAAGCTGCTTCTCGGTCTGGAAGATGAGGGTGTCGGCGCTGTTCAGCTTGTCCACCCGCTCCCGGGCCAGTCGGTCAGCCTCGGCATTGGCCGTAGCTTCGTCCTTCATCCGCTTGATCTCGGCATCGCTCAGCCCCGAAGAGGCTTCGATGCGTATCTGCTGCGACTTCCCGGTGGCCTTGTCCTTGGCCGATACGTGCAGTATGCCGTTGCTGTCAATGTCAAAGGTCACCTCCACCTGGGGCACGCCGCGGGGGGCCGGGGGGATGCCGTCAAGGTGGAAACGCCCTATGCTCTTGTTGTCGCGGGCCATGGGGCGCTCGCCCTGCAGCACATGGATTTCTACCGAGGTCTGGCTGTCGGAGGCTGTGCTGAAGGTCTCCGATTTCTTGGTCGGAATGGTGGTGTTGGCCTCGATCAAACGCGTCATCACCCCGCCCAGGGTTTCGATGCCCAGCGAAAGCGGGGTGACGTCGAGCAGGAGGACGTCCTTCACCTCCCCGGTGAGCACCCCGCCCTGGATGGCGGCACCCACGGCAACCACCTCATCGGGGTTCACGCCTTTCGAAGGCGCCTTTCCGAAGAACTCCTCCACGACTTTCTGTATGGCAGGGATACGCGTCGACCCGCCCACCAGGATCACCTCGTCAACGTCCGTGGCACTCATCCCGGCATCCTTCAGGGCCTTGCGACAGGGCTCCACGGTAGCCTGCACCAGGGGGTCCACCAGCTGCTCAAACTTCGAACGGCTCAGGGTGCGCACCAGGTGCTTGGGGATGCCGTCCACAGGCATGATATAGGGAAGGTTGATCTCGGTACTGGTAGAGCTCGACAGCTCGATCTTGGCCTTCTCGGCAGCCTCCTTCAGGCGCTGCAGGGCCATGGGGTCGCGGCGCAGGTCAATGCCTTCGTCGGACTTGAACTCGTCAGCCAGCCAGTCGATGATCTTCTGATCGAAATCATCCCCGCCCAGGTGGGTGTCCCCGTTGGTCGATTTCACCTCGAACACCCCGTCGCCCAGCTCCAGGATGCTGATGTCGAAGGTTCCCCCGCCCAGGTCATATACGGCAACCTTGATGTCCTTGTTCTTTTTATCCAGGCCATAGGCCAGCGAAGCGGCCGTAGGCTCGTTGATGATGCGCCTTACCTTGAGCCCGGCGATCTCCCCGGCTTCCTTGGTGGCCTGGCGCTGCGAATCGCTGAAATAGGCCGGTACCGTGATCACCGCCTCAGTCACTTCCTGGCCCAGGTAGTCTTCGGCGGTCTTCTTCATCTTCTGAAGCACTATGGCCGAAATCTCCTGAGGGGTGTACAACCGGTCATCAATCTTCACCCGTGGGGTGTTGTTGTCGCCCTGTACCACCTTGAAAGGCACCCGGGCAGTCTCCTTTTGCACCCGGTCGAAGGTCTCCCCCATGAACCGTTTGATCGAATATACGGTCTTTTCCGGATTGGTGATGGCCTGGCGCTTGGCCGGGTCCCCAACCTTGCGCTCACCGTTCTCGGTGAAGGCCACGATGCTGGGGGTGGTGCGCCGGCCCTCGCTGTTGGGGATCACCACGGGCTCGCTGCCTTCCATAACGGCAACACAGCTGTTCGTGGTCCCCAGGTCAATGCCTATGATCTTTCCCATGTCTTATCTTATTTTTTGTGGATGACTTGTTTGAACTGACGCTGTCAGTCAATATTCGTGCCATGGCCCGGAATTCTCACTGTGGTGAAATAATGGCACGCTCCACCCGGGAGGGACAGAATTCCGCCACACAGCAGGTGACAAAACGACAGCATGGGAAGTTATTGTCGCAATGACCAATGACTCTGAGCATTGAGTACCGAGCCTTGGGCACTGAATTTCACCGTCAAGGTCAGCCCTGCGGCAATAGATCAATAAAAACTCAGGTTCATGTCAAGCAGCAGACTAACGGTCTGGGTGTTCAGGTTGTAGCTCTGCACCTTCATGGTCCTACTGGAAAAGATGCCGATGGCCCCGTTCTCGTCCGTACTCACCAGGTTGGTGTACTCCGGCTTCTCCTGCACCAGGCTGTTGCCCGGCTCATTCACATCGATGTAGGTGTTCAGGTCGTCGGCCCCCACACTGAAAATGAAGTCAACCTTGCCGATGCTGCGCTTCACCGTGGCATCTACCGGTATATTGCTTTTGATGTAGTTAAGGAACCCGGAACCCTCATACTGCACCTCCATCAGCTCCCCTCCGTCCAGTCCGTCCGATTTGCGGGGCGAGAACTGCCAGTTCACGGTCTTGTGCGTGGTATCCCCGGATCCGGGCACCGTTTCATAATAATTGAAGCGTATGGTAACCTCATAGCGCTTGCCGTTGGCCGCCGAATACCATTGTGCGGTATAGGGCACGCTGCCATTGAAGCCGGTCACCGGATTATTGGGATTGTACAACGGCTTTTCAATACTGAAGCCCGACACCAGCGGCGTTTCAGCGCTCACCTCCTTGCCCGTGCGGGTGTTGCGGACATATAAACGATAGGTACGGTCCGGGTTCAACTGTTTAAGGGTCTGACAGCGGTAGAGCACCTGGTCCGGGGCATAGAAATCCCCCAGGTCCTTGTTGTGCACCATCACGGTGTCGAAAGTGAAGGTCTTGCCGGTGAAGTTCCCGTTCAGGTACTCTTCCATGGTGACGACGATCTCGTCGAAATTATAATAGCTCGAATCCGGATTGGCCGCCATGGCCAGGGCATTGCCTTCCCCCAGGAAGGCCTTGTTGACCTTGATGTAGGTAAAGGTATCCAGGGGATTGAGCAACCCATACACCACGGTAATGTCCTTCCACTCGGCGGTAACGTCGAAGTCGGTCTCGCAGGAGCTGGAGCCCAGCAGGATGAAAGGGAGCATAAGAAGGAAGAGAATGCGCTTCATAGGACAAAAGTAGGACAATCCAGGCTGGCTGAACGGGAGGATGACGTAAAAAGTACAGGTATGTGCCGTTTTGTACCTTTGCAGGGGTAGGAGGCCGTTCCTCCGGCCCATTTAACATCCAACGCCATGGCAGCAAGCAAGTTCCCCGTACCCAAGGTGACCACCCACGTCCTTCAGGAGATGAAGCTCAAGGGGGAGAAGATCGCCATGCTCACCGGTTACGACTATTCCATGGCCCGCATCCTCGACGATGCCGGCATCGATGTCGTCCTGGTCGGCGATTCCGCCTCCAACGTCATGGCCGGGCACCGAACCACCCTGCCCATTACGGTGGACGAGATGATCTATCACGCCTCCTCTGTCATGCGGGCGGTTCAGCGGGCCCTGGTGGTGGTCGACCTGCCCTTCGGAAGCTACCAGGGGAACTCCAAGGAAGCCCTGCATACCGCCATCCGCATCATGAAGGAATCGGGCGCCAATGCCGTCAAGCTGGAAGGGGGACGGGAGATCCTGGAATCGGTGGAACGCATCCTTACCGCCGGCATCCCCGTCATGGGCCACTTGGGGCTCACCCCTCAGGCCATCAACAAGTTCGGCACCTATGTGGTCAGGGCCACCCGCGATGAGGAGGCCCAGAAGCTGCGCGAAGACGCCAAGCTCCTCGACCGCGCCGGCTGCTTCGCCATCGTGCTTGAGAAGATCCCCGCCCGCCTGGCTACCCAGGTCACCGGCGACATCCGTATCCCTACCATCGGCATCGGTGCCGGCAATGGAGTGGACGGTCAGGTGCTGGTGCTCCACGACATGCTGGGCATCACCCAGGACTTCAGCCCCCGCTTCCTCAGGCGCTACCACAACCTCAAAGAGGAGATCTCCGGATCGGTAAAGGCGTACATCCACGATGTCAAGGCCCTCGACTTCCCCAACGAAAGGGAACAGTACTGATCCTATGCACCGGCCCGGAGACATCGAGGCCCTGGCCGCCGACATCCTCTACGAGGACAACCACCTCATTGCGGTGAACAAACACCCCGGGGATATCGTCCAGGGGGATAAAACCGGGGATGTGCCCCTGGTGGACCTGCTCAGGCAGTACATCGCAAAGAAATATAACAAGCCCGGGGAGGTCTTCCTGGGGGTGGCCCACCGCCTCGATCGCCCCGTCAGCGGGGTGGTGCTCTTCGCCCGCACCTCCAAGGCCCTGGCGCGCATGAATGAGATGATCCGCGAACGCCGCATCGGAAAGGTATACTGGGCCGTGACCTACGCCCCTCCCCCCCTCCCCTCCGGCCAACT
>JAKLHK010000036.1 GCA_022710185.1 Bacteroidota bacterium | reverse complement strand
CCGGTAACGGTAAATCCTACGAACAACACAACCTACACGGTGGTAGGCAGCAGCGCGGCCAACTGCAGCGCAGCGGACCAGGTGACGGTCACGGTGAACCCCTTGCCGATCGTGAATGCTGGCCAGGATGTGGCGATCTGTGCTGGAGAGACTACCGTTCTAACCGCTTCGGGAAATGCCACCGTTTATTCCTGGACAGGTTATGCGGGCAACCCGGCGACGGTAAATCCCACAAGCAGCACAACCTACACGGTGGTAGGCAGCAGTGCGGCCAACTGCAGCGCAGCGGACCAGGTGACGGTCACGGTGAACCCCTTGCCAATCGTGAATGCAGGCCAGGATGTGGCGATCTGTGCTGGAGAGACTACCGTTCTAACCGCTTCGGGAAATGCCACCGTTTATTCCTGGACAGGTTATGCAGGTAACCCGGTAACGGTAAATCCTACGAACAACACAACCTACACGGTGGTAGGCAGCAGCGCGGCCAACTGTAGCGCAGCGGATCAGGTGACGGTCACGGTGAACCCCTTGCCGATCGTGAATGCTGGCCAGGATGTGGCGATCTGTGATGGAGAGAGTGCTGTTTTGACCGCTACAGGTAATGCCGCCAGTTATGCCTGGACTGGTTATTCAGGCAACCCGCTAACGGTTAATCCTGCCAATACCACGACCTACACGGTGGTAGGCATCAGTGCGGACAACTGCAGCGCGGCCGATCAGCTGACCATCACCGTCCACCCCCTTCCCCCGGTCGCCATTCAAAGTCCGTACACCGTGGTATGCCTCGGCAACAGCCTGACGCTCACCGCCCAGGGTGCCCAGTCCTACCTCTGGAGCACCCTCTCTTCCCAAAGCAGCATCACCGTCAGCCCCGCCCAGAGCACCACCTACAGCCTCACGGGCACCGATGCCCAGGGCTGCAGCAGCAGCGCCGACCTCCTGGTCACGGTGTACACCCTGCCCCCGCTGCAGCTCAGTGCGGCCCATGACAGCCTTTGCCTGGGGGATTCCACCCAGCTCACCGCAAGCGGGGCCCTCACTTACGCCTGGAGCCCCTCTTCCCTGAGCGGCAGCGCCCCGGTGGTCGGACCAGGCACCACCACCGTGTACAGCGTCACCGGCACCGATGCCTACGGATGCAGCGCCTCGGTCCCCCTGACCCTCACCGTGCTGCCCCTGCCGGCCTTCAGCCTCATGCCCTATGGATCGGTATGCGCCGGCGATACCGCCTTCCTCAGCGTGTCCGGGGGCGATGCCTGGCTGTGGTCGGGCGGCCAGACCAGCCCGGGCATCCTGGTGGCCCCCGCAACCACCACCACCTACAGCGTCACGGTCAGCACCGCCCTGGGGTGCAGCGCCCAGGCCTCCGTGCAGCAGGGGGTTGATCCCGTTCCCGTCCTCAGCCTGCAGGCAGGAGCCACCGTCCTCTGCCTGGGCGACACCACCCAGCTCAGCGTGGGCGGGGCCGACAGCTACCTCTGGTCCAACGGGGCCAGCCTGGCCTCCTTCAGCGTGAGCCCTTCCACTACCACCACATACAGCGTCACCGGCACGGCCCTCAACGGCTGCAGTGCCTCTGCCGCCCTCAGCATCACCGTGCACCCCCTGCCCCAGCTCAGTCTGGCCCCTGTCCCGGTCCTCTGCATCGATGCCCCCCCCTTCGTTCCGGCCTTCGTTAGCCCGGCCGGGGGGAGCTGGAGCGGACCAGGGATCAGCGGCCTGGTCTTCGATCCCCTGGCTGCGGGAGCAGGGACCCATACCCTCCACTACAGTTATTCTGATGCCCAGGGTTGCAGCGCCGACACCAGCCTCAGCCTGGATGTCGAGCTCCTGTACCGCCTCGAAGGCGGGGTGTATTACGACCAGGATCCCTTACGGCCCATGGACAGCACCGGCCTTAGCCTCAGCGCCCCCCCGGCGGGGGTGGTCGATTCCCTCGACCTGAGCGCGGGGCTGTTCAGCTTCCGCTGCCTCCCGGATGGTCCCTACACCCTGCAGCCCTCCACCCTCATGGGCTGGGGCGGGGTCAACGCCGCCGACGCCCTGGCCGCCGCACAGTTCAGCGTATCCAACCTCAGCCTCAGCCCCCTGCGCCAGCGGGCCGCCGATGTCAACGGCAGCGGCTTCGTGAACGCCGGCGACGCCCTCTGGATACTGAGGCGCTTCGCCAGCGTGGTCAGCAGTTTCCCCGTACCCGACTGGGTGCTCCCCCCCCTTGCCCTGAGCGTGAACGGCGGCAGCATCGACAGCCTCTGGCTGGGGGTGATCTGCGCCGGGGACGTCAATGCCTCCTGGCAGCCCGGAGGGGTCAAGGCCGGTCCCCAGCTCATCCTGGAACGTACTGGCGGGCCGCCGCCGCCCGGGGAAGGGGAGCTCCTCATCCCCGTATGGCTGAAGGCCGACCAGGAGGCCTTCTCCCTATCCCTGGCCCTTGAGCTGGAAGGGGAAGGCCTGCTGGGGCTGGACGGCCTGCCCGAAGGCAGCGTATGGAACCATGCCGAAGGGAAGCTAAGGCTGGGAATGTACACCCTTGAGGACCAGGGGCTGAAGCGGGATGGCCCCCTCTTCTGGCTGCGCTGGGACGCCCGCCGGGACTTCGTGCTTCCGCGGGTGATGTCCGGTTCTGAACTGACCGGAAAACAGGGTGAACGTATACCGGGCGCAGGACTTACCTTTGCGCTTCCTTTGGAAGGGGAAGATGCCGGCCTGCAGGTCTGGCCCAGTCCCAGCCAGGGAGCGGATGCCTTGCGCGTAGTGGTGCGTGAAGGGGGCTCCGGCCTCCGCTGGGAGCTCCGTAGCCTGGAAGGAAGGCTGCTGAAGGAAGGCAGGAGTGGGGAGGCGGAATTCTCCCTGGGCACCCGGGGCCTGGCGCCAGGGGTCTATCTGCTTATGGTGAAGACAACGGAAGGACGAATGGGGACAAAACGGATCATGATCACACGATGAAGGGAAAGCTGAAGGCCTTGTCCGTCATCCTTCTGCTGCTGGCCCTGCAGGCCGGGGCCCAGCCCGTGCAGATCGCCGTCGGTTCGGCCAGCCGCTGTGCCCCGGGCATGGTGGAGGTGCCGGTTACTGCGGCGCATTTCACCGGGGTGGCGGCCTTCACCCTGCTGGTACGCTTCGATACCGCGGCAGTGGCCTTCGACAGCATGGTAGGCCTGCATCCGTTGCTGAGTGATACGACTATTGCTGATTTGCTCTTCTTGCACGATAGCGTGGTAAGCGTTAGTTTCATCGATTTTTCAATGGGCAGCGGCATCAGCCTTCCCCACGGGGATACCCTGTTCTGGCTGCGCTTCCATCTGAATGCGGGGAGCAGCCCCCTGGAAGTGGTGCTCTCGCCCCTATCTGTCGCCTATCCGGGATATTCGCAATTCTTCAATGCCTCGGTGCTTCCCTTGCCGCTGACCGCCACCAACGGCAGCCTTAGCTTGCTGGCCCCACCGCCCATCGTGGCGGAACCCCAGCCGGCCAGGGTATGCGCGGGGGATACGGCCGTCTTCAGCCTGCAGTCGCCCCAGGCCCTGGGCTTCCAGTGGCAGTCGGCCCCCCTGGCTGCCGGCCCCTGGGCTCCGGTGGGCGGCGGGACCTCCGGCGGACAGACGGCCCAGCTGCAGGTATTCACGGGGACCCCGGCCTGGTACCGTTGCATCGTCAGCGAGCAGTGCAGCGACACCAGCCTGGCGGTGCCCCTGCTCATCAATCCCCTGCCGGTCCCGGCCGCGGATATCGATACCCTCATCCTGGCCGGGCAGGAAGCCTACCTCAGTGCTTCCGGAGGGCTGAGCTATGTCTGGAGCCATGGGGCCACGGGGCCCGCGGACACGGTAAAACCCCTGCTCACCACGGCCTATGCCGTCACCGTGACCGATGCCAACGGCTGTTCGGCGGCGGATTCCGGCCTGGTGGTGGTGCAAAGCCTGCCCACCGTCACCCTCACCCTCGGTCATGCCATGGGCTGCGCCGATACGGTGCTGGTCCCGGTGATCGCCCAGGGTTTGGACAGCGTCTGGGCCATGGTGCTTAGATTCTCCTATGATACTTCGGCTTTGGACATCGGGCCTTTTCCTGCCTGCATCGTTGATGTGAATCCTCAATTCCAGCCCGGAGGCATAGCTTTCGGATCAAATATCTCTGGAACTATTAATATACAGTGGTTTACGATTTCGCCCACCCCATACAACTTCACCAACGACACCCTTTTCTACCTGGTGGTGACCGGAACTTCGGGCTATGCACAGCTGAGCTGGGACAGCGTCCAGACCCAGGTCAGTCCGGATGGCTATGTCCTGAATCCCCTGATACTGAACAACGGGAGCGCCCTCCTCCATCCCCGACCGTCGCCCCCGGCGGTCAGCGGCGACAGCATCTGTGCAGGGGAGCTGCCCCTGCTCACGGCCGGCGGGGCCGACACCCTGCGCTGGTACTACCCCGGCCCCCTGGGCCCCTGGGTCAATACCGGCACCGCCTATGCCCCTGCGGGACTGGGGGCGGGCTTGTATTCCTACCGCGTAATCGGCACCAATGTCTATGGCTGCGATAGCGATCCGGCCTTTGCCCTGTTGAAGGTCTACCCCTCGCCCCAGGCCCAGGCCGGGCCGGATGACACCGTCTTTTTCGGAAATGCCGCCCTGCTGAATGGCAGCCTGAGCGGGGGTACCGCCCCCTTCCAGCACCGCTGGACACCCTGGGCCCTGGTCACCGATTCCTCCCTGCTGTCTACATCCACGGCCTCCCTCTCATCCACCACCACCTTTACCTTGAATGTCACGGACAGCGCCGGTTGCACCTCCACCGATGCCCTGCAGGTCACGGTGCTGGGCGGGCCGGTGACCATCGATACGCTGGTCCCCACGGCCCTGGCCGTCTGCGAAGGCGACAGCCTGTCGATCGACCTGGTGGTATCCGGGGGTTCGGGCTCATTTTTTTATGAATGGATGCCCTTTTCCTGGATCGTGAATCCCGGGGTGGAAGACCCAGTGGTGGTGCCGGATTCCTCGGGCTATGTGTATATCACCGTATTCGACAACAACAACTTGAACAACTGGGCCTTCGATTCGCTATGGATTACGGTGTACGAGGCCCCGGAACGCTATGAACTGCAGGAAGATGCCGTATTCTGTCCGGGCAGCGGTGCGCCCCTCTGGCTGGAAGAGAGCGATGCCGGGGTGAGGTACAGCCTGTACCGCAACGGGGTGTTCACCGGAACGGCCCTGATGGGCGTCAACGACTCCCTCCCGTTCGGGATATGGAGCCAGGCCGGGGCCTATACCGTTCTGGCCCAGGATACCCAGAGCGGCTGCACTGCCTGGATGGAGGACACCGTGGTGCTGACGGCCGGGGTGCAGCCCACGGCGCTCATCCTCAGTCCGGGGGACACGGCCATCTGCATAGGAAACAGCATACAGTATGTCGCACTGACCGGGGCGGGCTGGGCCTACCAATGGACCAGCACCCCGCCCGCCATCGTTGGAGGGGGAGGGGCCACGCTGAACGCCGGGCTGCCTCCCGGGATATACGACATCCGGGTCATCGTGACCAATCCTTCCGGATGCCGGGATACCTCCCAGGCGGTGCGCCTGCAGGTCAATGACTTACCGATCGTCTCCATACAGCCCCCTCCGGACCTCTGCGAGGATGCCGTGGTGCTCATCAACGGACAGGGAGCGGGAACCGGCCTCATGGCCTATGCCTGGACCGGCAGCGGGGCGCCCTTCCTCAGTCCGTATACCAGCCTGACCCCCCAGTTCCAGGGCGCTCCGGCAGGCAATTACCAGCTCATCCTTACGGGTACGGACAGCATCGGCTGCAGCGATGCGGACACGGCCCAGATCCTGGTCAACCCCAACCCCCAGCTGGTCTCCGGCCCTGTGACCACCGTGCCCTATGGTACTTCGGTCAACCTGTTCACCTCCAGCACGCCTTCGGCGAATGTCGGCTTCCTGTGGTCGCCTGCCAGTCTGCTCAACAATACGGGGATCCCTACGCCCACCACCTCCGCCCTGACGGCCACCACCCAGTTTACCGTGAATGCATGGGACTCCCTCACCGGCTGCGCCTCGGTGGATTCCTTCCTGGTGACCGTGACCGGCGCATCATTGCGGATCGACAGCCTCAGCCTGGCCAATCCCAGCATCTGTCCGGGCGACACCAACCATCTGCAGGCCTGGGTGATCGGCGGATCGGGCGGGTACAGCTATCAGTGGTCCGCAAACGCCCTCCAGCAGGGGGGGGCATCGACCCTCATCCCGGTGACCGCCATCCCTCCCATTCCCAACCTCGTCTTTTTCAGTCTCACCGTAACGGATACCGCCACGGCGGACCAGGTGGACACCAGCGGTGTCTTCCAGGTCTATCCCCGTCCCGGGCTGCTGTTTGCCGGGAGCTTCTGCGAAGGGGACACGGCCTCCATCACGCCCATCCTGTCGCCGGCTACAGCGGCGCCGTATACTTATCAGTGGACAGGTCCCCTGGGCTACGCCTTCAGCGGCAGTCCGGCCCTTATTCCGGACATCAGCACGGCCCAGGCCGGGATGTATACCGCACAGATGACCGACGGCAACGGTTGCCGGGCCACCTACACCAACAATATCATCGTCAGGGACACCCCAACGGCTTCCGTGGTCGGGGACACCCTGCTCTGCCCCGGACAGACCGGGTACCTCGCCGCCAGCGGGGGCACCTCCTTCCTCTGGAATACCACCCCTCCGCTTACCGGCTCATTCATCCCCATCGTTCCCCTGGATACCACGGTGTACCGCGTTACCGTCACCCAGAACGGATGCAGCAGCGAGGGCCGCATCATGGTGTACACCCTGCCCGGAGTGATCAGCACCGTGGACACCTCCTTCTGCCAGGGCGACAGCGTGTTCATCGACGGGGTTTGGTACAGCCAGAACGGGACCTACATCGACTCCTCTACCACGGCCCAGGGCTGCGACAGCATCATCACCGTGAACGTTACCGTCTTTTCCCTGCCCACCGGGCTGCTGCCTTCCGGGAGCCTGGATGTCTACTACGTCCCCGACGTCTGTGCCGGGGACAGCGCCTTGGTGGAACTGCAGAATTCCCAGCCGGACATCGCCTATTATCTTGTGGACACGCTGAGTGGCACCGTGGTTATCCCTCCCCAGTATGGTAACGGAGGGGATATCCCCTTTACCGTGCCCCCGGCCCTGACCGGGGGGCATTACCAGTTCCTGGCCATCGATACCATGACCGGCTGCGAGCGCCTGCTGGACACCGTGATCGTCTTCAATATCCTGCCCCTTCCGGTGATCTCCATCAGTCCGGGCGATACCAGCCTTTGCGAAGGCAACGGGGTGAACCTCACCGCCTCCGGGGCCACTTCCTACCTGTGGGGGGGCACACCCCCGCAAAGCGGCAACACCATCCTGGTGATCGTTGCCGGAGTGCAGACTTATTCCGTGACCGGTACCCTCAATGGGTGCGTGGACTCCGCCCGGGTCACCATCACCTCCCTACCGTCGGACAGCGTTTATGTCTACGATACCCTCTGCCAGGGCGACAGCCTGTACTTTGCCGGGAGCTGGCTCAGCCTGGGGGGGGTATACACCGATAAGCTCATCAATGCCAATGGCTGCGACAGCATGGTAACCCTTGAGCTTACCGTAGTCCCCCTGCCCTGGGGCCTGGGTCCGCTGACGCTCAGCCATCCCGACAGCCTTTGCGAGAACGAGGCGGCCCTGCTCCTGCTGGGCAACACCCAGCCAGGGAAGGAATACGCGCTCTTTGATGCCTACAGCGGCGCGGGCTTCAGTTCCCCCCAATACGGCAATGGCGCCTCCCTGAGCTTCACCATACCTGCAGGCAGCACGGGCAGCCTGTATTATTTCCTGGTGAGCGATACCCTCAGCGGGTGCATGCGCGATCTCGATACCCTGATCAGTTTCACCGTAAGCCCGCTGCCGGTGATCGGCATTACGGCAGACACGGGGGTGTGCGAAGGGGAGATGGTGAGCCTGCTGGCCAGCGGGGGACAGTCTTATGTGTGGAATACCCTGCCCCCGCAGTTGACGCCTTCCATTACCGTGATCTCACAGGGAGTGCAGACATTCAGCGTCACGGTGACGCGCTTCGGTTGCGTGGATTCGGCGGAGGTGACCGTCACCAGCCTGCCGGTGTACCGTGACACCCTGCGCGACACTATTTGTGAGGGGGAGTCCGTACCCTTCGCCGGGACCTGGATCAGTACGGGAGGGGTTTACCCGGATACCCTGGTGTCGTCTCTGGGCTGCGACAGCATCACCACCCTCATCCTGATCGTCGATCCGCTTCCCTACGGATTGGCCGGCCCCGTAGGGCCTTCGCCCTATTGCATCTCGCCCATGACCGATCCCCGTGACGGGCGGAGCTATCCTGTGGTGCAGATCGGTACCCAGTGCTGGATGGGGTCAGGACTGAACTACGGCATCTACCGCAGCCTGGCCCAGGGCCAGGCCAACAACGGCATTGCGGAAAAACATTGCTACGACAACATCCCGGCCAATTGCGACCTCTACGGCGGGCTTTATAGCTGGAATGAGGCTATGGCTTATGCCCCCGCTCAGACTCAGGGCCTTTGCCCTCTGGGTTGGCATATTCCTACCGATGAAGAATGGAAGGTGCTGGAAGGAAATGCCGACAACGCCTATCCTGCCGGTCACCCGGTATGGAACACCACCAGTTTCCGGGGCCAGGATGCCGGGATGCGCCTGAAGACCATCATCGGCTGGTCGGCCGGGGGGCAGGGCACCAACGCCACCGGCTTCTCCGCCTATGCCTCCGGCCAGTCCAGCGGCAATAGTTTCCTGGACCAGGGCCTCAACGCCTGGTACTGGACCTCCACTCCCAATGCCGGAGGGGGCTCGGCCTGGGTCCGCAACCTCAGGAATACCGAGAACCGGGTGAACCGCACGACCATCGCGGTGTCCCGGGGGCTCAGCGTGCGCTGCCTGCGCGACATTATCCTGCCCCCACCCACCGCCCTCACCCTCGACTATACCGATACCCTCTGCCCCTACGACAGCGGCCTGGTATGGCTTGGAAATACCCAGGCAGGGGTGGAGTACACCCTATACGATACCAATACCCTGCTGGGCTATTCCTCACCCCAGTATGGCAATGGCGACACCCTGACCTTTGTGATCCCCGCGGCCCTGACGGGGGGCAGTTATGCTATCCTGGCCGTGGACACCCTCAGCCGCTGCGAGCGCTTGCTGGACACCCTGATCACCTTTACCGTGAACCCCCTGCCCGTGCCCCTGGTGAGCCCCGATACGACGCTATGCGACGGGAACAGCGTCACCCTCCAGGCCTCCGGAGGATCATCCTACCAATGGAGCGGGGGACCAGCCACCCCCTCCTGGACCGTCAGTCCAGCCCTGACGACTACCTACCATGTGACGGTGAGCGAGCAGGGATGTACCGAAACGGATAGCGTCACGGTATCTGTCACCCCCCTGCCGTGGGCTCAGGCTGGTCCGGACACCGCCCTCTGTGCCGGAGACAGCGTCCAGCTGTTCAGTAGCGGGGGTACGTCCTATCAGTGGTCGCCTTCCGCTGGGCTCACCTCCGTGACCCAGCCGGATCCCATGGCCTGGCCGGCCACGTCCACCCAATATGTGGTCACCGTGACGGCCCTGGGCTGCAGCGCCGCCGACACCGTCAACATCACGGTGGATCCCATGCCCCAGCCTCAGACCACACCGGATACCGTGATCTGCGCAGGAACCAGCATCACCCTGACCACGAGCGGAGGAGTGTCGTACGCCTGGAGCACCACCCCGGTCCAGAACCAGGCCTCCATCCAGGTAAGCCCGCTCAACGGGACCCTGTACCATGTCACCATCACCTCAGGGGCCTGCATCGTGACCGATAGCGTCATGGTCGGCGTCACTGCACTGCCTGTGCCCTATGCCGGGGCCGATACCGCCATCTGCCTGGGCGACACAGCCCAGCTCCTCGGATCTGGCGGAGGGGCCTACGCCTGGGGTCCTGCCGCGAGCCTGTCCACCCCATCCCAGGCCGGTACCCTGGCCTGGCCCACCCTGAGCACGGTATACACCCTCACCGTGACAGCCAACGGCTGCAGCGCCAGCGATGCCGTTTCGGTGCTGGTGACCGCCCTCCCTCCGGCCAATGCCGGTCCCAACGTGGCGATGTGCGCAGGGGACAGCGTACAGCTCACCGCCAGCGGGGGCACAAGCTATGCCTGGAGCCACGGCCCGATGACGGCCAGCACCTGGGTGCATCCCACTACGACCACAGCCTATGTGGTCACGGTTACCAGCGGTAACTGTTCCGCTACCGATCAGGTCACGGTCACCTGGAAGCCCCTTCCCCAGGCCAATGCCGGAAGTGACGATACCCTTTGCCTGGGGGGGTCGGTGCCCCTTACCGCCAGTGGGGGAGGGACCTACCAATGGGCACCCCCCACCGGTCTCAGCTCCACCACTATCGCCAACCCCATCGCAGCTCCCCTGGTGAGCGGCAATTATTTCCTTACCGTGACCCTCAATGGCTGCACCGACCTTGACACGCTTCGCCTGACGGTGCTCCCCTTGCCTCCGGCCTATGCCGGAAGCGACACGGCCATCTGTGCCGGGGATACGGCAACCCTTACCGCCTCCGGAGGAGGGACCTACACCTGGAACACCGTGCCGGTGCAGACCAATGCCGTACTCTCCGTGCATCCCCTGTCGACTACTACCTATTTTGTGACCGTTTCAGACGGGAGTTGCAGCGCCCTGGATTCGGTGCAGGTGACGGTGTACCCCCCGCCCCAGCTGGTGGTAAGCCAGGACACCACCCTTTGTGCCGGGGATTCGGCGATCCTTCAGGCCTCGGGAGCCACGGCCTACACCTGGAGCACCGTTCCACCGGCTTCAACCTCCTCAGTAACAGTTTGGCCCAGCCTGACTACCTGGTATTACGTTACCGCCACCAACGGCACCTGTGACGCACGCGACAGCGTAAGGGTCAGCGTAGTTTCCCTGCCCCTGGCCCAGGCCGGAATGGATACGGCGATATGCCAGGGCGATAGTGTGCGCCTGCAGGCCAGCGGCGGTACATCCTACCACTGGGGGCCTCCTGCCGGGCTCAGTGCAGTCAATGTGTCCAATCCCTGGGCCTTCCCCACGGCCACCCAGACCTACCTCCTCACGGTGACGGCGCTCGGCTGCCAGGCGACCGACAGCGTAGTGGTGACGGTACGTCCCCTTCCCCAGGCCGACGCCGGCAACGACACCTCCGTTTGTCCGGGGGACACGGTATGGCTGCAGGGGAGCGGTGGCACTGCCTACACCTGGTCACCGGCCGCCGCGCTCAGCAACCCGGCCTCCGCCAACCCCTTCGCTGTGCTCACGGCCCCCACGACCTTCTATCTCACCGTGAGCCTGAATGGGTGTGAAGCAGCAGACAGCGTCAAAGCCCTGTTGCACCCCATTCCCGTCCTGCAGCTCGATCCTCCCCAGCCGGGCATCTGTCCGGGGGAGAGTGTAGACCTGACCGCCTCCGGCGCCCTGACCTACCAATGGTCGCCCGCCACGGGCCTCAGTGCGGGGACCGGTACCACAGTAATCGCCAACCCGGCGGCCAGCACCGCCTATGTCCTCCAGGGAACCAATGTTCAGGGCTGTTCGGCAAGCCTGTCATTCAACCTCAGCGTCCACCCCGAGCCCGATGTCCTGGTCACGGCGGATAGTCCCGTGATCTGCCGCGGTCAGAGCACAGAATTCAATGCCAGTGGCGCCCTGACCTACGCCTGGTCGCCCGCCACCGGCCTCAGCGCCACCACCGGTACCAACGTGACCGCCAGTCCGGCCTGGACCACCAACTACCTGGTGATCGGATATTCCGCCGAAGGTTGCAGCGACAGCGTGGGGCTGCCCCTGGAGGTCATCCCGAGGCCCCAGGTCAACCTGGGCCCCGACCGCTATTATTGCACCGGCGAAGACCTCCTGCTGAGCGTCAGCCCCGACAGCAGCATCCTTTCCATCCAGTGGCAGGATGGATCCAGCGCCCCGCTCTATGTGGTGACCACCCCCGGAGAGTACTGGGTGTACGTGGACAATGGGGTCTGCCCAATGGGCGATACCGTCTGGCTCTTCCCCTGCTCGGAACTCTGGGTGCCCAACGCCTTCACCCCCAACGGCGACGGGGTGAACGACTTCTTCGAACCCAAAGCCTCGACCCCCCTCTACATTTATCATATCCTCATTTATAACCGCTGGGGCGAGGTAGTATACGAGTCCAACGACATCAACCTGCCCTGGGACGGCACCTTCAAGGGCATGGACTGCCCGAACGGGGTCTATCCTTTTGTGATTTATTACACGGGCCAGGCGGAAGTTCAGGTCTACCGTGACCAGCGGAAGGTAGGGAGCATTGTCCTGGTGCGCTAGTCATAAGTTTGCTATATTTACCTCAAACCTCAACAGTATGGGCCACACGGGAACCCGCCTGCTGTCCTATTTCGGGGAGCGGGTCATTGCTTCGTATAACAGTCCGTTGAACGGCAGGATCGATGTGAGTTGGGTATCAGGCCGAAAGGTGCTCAATTCCCCAGATTCCAATTATTCCTTCGGGACCCTCCATAACGTCTTTCGCAAGGCGCTGGAAGCGGAGGCCCTGAAGATCATAGAGCTTTCCCCTGTCCTAATCCTGGGCCTGGGAGCAGGTTCGGTGAGCCATATCCTGCATAAGGAATGGAAATATGAGGTGGGGATCACCGGGGTGGAGAAAGACGCGCTGGTCCTGCAGGCAGGGCGGGAGCACTTCGGACTGGAGGAGAACCCCCTGCTCGAAGTGATCAGGGCCGATGCCATGGACTATGTCGGAAGCTGCAGCACCCAGTTCGGCCTGGTGGTGGTGGACCTCTTCATCGGCAGGATGGTGCCCCCGCAGTTCGAGACGGAACTCTTCTGGTCAAGGCTGAGCCGCCTGGTGAAACGGCCCGGTATGGTAATGTTCAACAAAATGGTGTTCGACGAGCAGACGCGGCTCCAGTCGGCCCAGCTTCAGGAAGTGGCCCGTAAGAGTTTTGAAAAGGTAACCGTACGCAGGATCAGGGGCCCGGTGGAGAACCACGTCCTGATCGGGGAGCATTTGAAGGATTAAAGCGAAAGAGATGGTGGAGCATTTAAGTGCCCGGGAACCGGAGGTCTACGATCCTTCAGAGAAGATAGCGCAGGGCATGGGGATCAGCATCAGGCAGGTTTCGAATACCCTCCTCCTGCTGAATGACGGGGCTACAGTACCCTTCATCGCACGCTACCGCAAGGAGATGACGGGTAACCTCGATGAGGTGCAGATCCGTGAGATACGTGACAAGGCATTGATCCTGAGGGAGATCGAGCGAAGAAGGGCATTCATCCTGGAGACCATACGCGAGCAGGGCCAGCTTACCCCAGAGCTGGAGGACAGGATACGAAAAGCGGATGCCCTGGCGGAGCTGGAGGACCTTTACCTGCCCTTTAAGCCCAAACGGCGGACCAGGGCCACCATCGCCCGCGAGAAAGGACTGGAGCCCCTGGCCCGGCTGATCTTCGATCAGGCAGATATCGACCTGCTGACGAGGGCATCGCGATTTGTGAACGATGGGAAAGGCGTGGAGAGCGTGGAGGCCGCCCTGGCCGGGGCCCGGGACATCATCGCCGAATGGGTGAGCGAAGATTCCAGGGTACGGGCCTCCCTGCGCAACCTTTTCCAGCGCAAATCCTCCCTCTCCTCCGCCCTGGTCACCGGAAAGGAAGAGGAGGCCCAGAAGTACCGCGACTATTTCCGCTATGCCGAGCCCCTGCCGAAGGCCCCATCCCACCGGGTACTGGCCGTGCTCAGGGGTGAGACCGAAGGCTTTCTCCGGGTACATATTCAGCCCGAAAAGGACGAAGCCCTCGAAGTGATATACCGCCTGGTGCTGAAACGCAGGAACCCGGCCGCTGATCAGGTCGGCATGGCCATCGACGACAGCTATGCCCGCCTGCTGATGCCCAGCCTGGAGAACGAGATGCGGCAATGGGCCCGGGAAAGGGCCGACCAGCAGGCCATTCGGGTCTTCGCCTCCAACCTGCGCCAACTGCTCATGTCGCCTCCTCTCGGACAGAAACGCATCCTGGCCATCGACCCGGGCTTCCGCACGGGATGTAAACTGGTCTGCCTCGACGCCCAGGGCAAATTGCTTTACAACGAAACCATATACCCCCATCCCCCGCGGCGAGAAGTGCGCCAGGCCATGAACAAGATCCTTCAGCTGGTGGATGCCTACGCCATCGAAGCCATCGCCATTGGGAACGGCACCGCGGGACGTGAGACGGAGGACCTCATTCGTCAGATCCCCTTCGACCAGGACATCCAGGCTGTGGTGGTGAACGAGAGCGGGGCTTCCGTGTATTCCGCCTCCGATCTGGCCCGCAAGGAGTTCCCGGACTATGACGTTACTGTAAGAGGGGCCGTGAGCATCGGTCGCCGCCTTATGGATCCCCTGGCCGAGCTGGTGAAGATCGATCCCAAGGCCATCGGCGTCGGACAATACCAGCACGATGTGGACCAGCCCGCCCTGCGCTCCAGCCTGGGCGAGGTGGTGGAAAGCTGCGTGAATGCCGTAGGTGTAGAGGTGAACACGGCTTCTCCCCATCTGCTTGCCTATGTTTCCGGCCTGGGCCCCGCCCTGGCCGAGAACATCGTGAAGCACCGCGATAGCCATGGACCGTTCAGCAACCGCAAAGGCCTGCTCGATGTGCCCCGCTTTGGCCCCAAGGCATTCGAACAGTCCGCCGGCTTCCTGCGCATAAGAGACGGCGAGAATCCGCTGGATGCCAGTGCAGTGCACCCGGAAAGCTATCCCGTGGTGGAGGCTATGGCCAGGCGCCTGGATACCACCGTGACCGAGCTGATGAAAGATCCAGCGCTCCGAGCCAGGATACAGATCGACGAATTTGTGGAAGGAAACGTCGGACTGCCAACCCTCAAGGATATCCTTTCCGAACTGGAGAAGCCCGGCCGCGATCCGCGCCAGCGATTTACCCAGTTCAGCTTCAGCGACAAGGTCCGGGAAATCGGTGACCTGAAACCGGGGATGGAGCTTCCCGGCATTGTAACCAACATCACGGCTTTCGGGGCTTTCGTGGATGTGGGGGTCCACCAGGACGGCCTGGTCCACATCAGCGAGATGGCCCATAAGTTCATACGCGACCCCAACGAGGTGGTCCAGCTGCACCAGCAGGTCCTGGTGAAAGTGCTGGAAGTCGACATTCCGCGCAAGCGCATCCAGCTCTCGATGAAACAGGCCGGCCCCCAGCCGGTGATGCGGAGCCGGCAGTAGGCTGACATCGCCCATCAACCATGAACCATCCTTACCGTATCTTTGAACCCTGATGAAAAGATCATTTCGGCTATTCCTGATCTCCCTGGCAACCCTGGTCTGTTGGAACCCCACGGAGGCCCAGGTAATCCGCGGGGCGGTGATGGGCGGGATGACCCTCACCCAGGTGGACGGGGATGAGGTTTACGGCTTCCATAAAGTAGGCGGCACCCTGGGCGCCGCGGCAATCGTGCCCCTGGGAGAACAGTGGTCGGTGAGCATCGCCACCGATTTTATACAGAAAGGAAGCTATCAGAAACCCCAGGTCAACGACAGCCTGACATACGAGTACCGCCTCCGGCTCGACTATCTCGAAGTGCCGCTGCTGCTGCATTTCACCGATAAGGATGTCATCACGGCAGGGGCAGGCTTCTCCTGGGCCCGCCTGGTGAGGGTGGAAGAATATGAGCATGCGCTCCGGGTGCCCGCTACCACACTGCTCGGCGGACCCTATGAGCGCAGCGACTTCAGTATCGTCGGGGACCTGAGGTTCCGCGTATCCGGCCGCTGGCATTTCAGCGCCCGGTATTCCTACTCCCTGGGCAAGATCCGGACCCGCGAGTTCGTGGTAGGGGATGAAACCCTGGTCCGGGACCAGTTCAACAACGTGATCGCCTTCCGTATGATCTATATCTTCAACGAAGCCAGGGAAAAGGGAAGGAAGAAGGAATAGTAGGGCCTGCCTGGGGTGCAGCCGGGGGCGCCTGTTGGAACAGCGGTGGGGGCAAAAAAATTCCCCGACCACGCCGGACGGTTAGACAACTCTGCCGCAAGTGATAGGAAGGAAGTCCGGGGCGGTCGGGGAACAGGATCTCAAAGATCATTCACACTATTAACTGATTTGGGCTCAGTTTGTTCAACCCGGATGAAATTATTTTACCATCAGGGGGCGTGAGATACAGGAACGTTCTCCTGTCATCCTTAGTATATACAAACCTGGTGCCAAATTCTGCCCCTCGTTGAGGTTCCCATTCCATGATGATAATCCCTGAGGCTGATGGCCTTCCACCAGACAGCGCAACTCCCTTCCATGCAGGTCATACAGGCTGATGCGGATATGCTGAGGTCGGTCGAGGCGGTAGCGGAGACTGAGCGGGCCTTCAGTGGGATTGGGGTAGGGCAGATGGAGGTTTAGCCCGTTCCCCGCGGCTGCGCCATGAAGCCCGGTGGTGAGGTCATCCAGGGTAAGGGCCTTGATGCAGAAGTTCCCTGTGCCAGGGTAAGGAATGCCGTTGTGGTTATAGAAGTCTTGCCAGGCCAGGCCGTTATGGTAGAAGCTTTGCCCCGGCGCGGCGCTTGATCCCACCATGGTCCGGGCCGAAGCACCCAGCAGCACAGGGACCTCCGACGTACGATCGTAGGGCATGCCGCCATGGGAGAGTACCAGACGGACATAGAAATCGTCCCCGGCCGGAAGCGCAACAGGGGATGACAGTTCCACCGTGTGAAACCCGGTATGGTCCATGCTGCCGCTCAGGCTGGCCAGGGTATCGCCCAGGGCGCCGTTCACGTAACTACCGCAAAGGGTCAGGGTGTAATCCACGCTGTCGGCGGCGGTGAAGAAGCTCAGTGCGGCCACCTTCTCCGCCCCCTGGGTCACAAAGGCATTGAAGGCTTCACTGATGCCGGCTTCCGTGTCCCTCCAACCGTGGTAATCGTGGTAGTATACATGGTCGTAGGCCATAGGTTCCACGTCCTGGAAGGAGATGGCCCCCATCTCCGGGTGGCGGCCGCTGTGCTTGTCGTAGTAGGAGATCCAGAAGTAGCCGCTGTTGCCCCATCCGGCTCCCCAGGAGTTCTTCACCAGCCAGGCCCCGGGTAGCGGCGCCTGGGTGATCCGGCTGTCGTCCCAGCCGATGTATGCCACGGCATGGTTGGGGTCTTCGCTGCTCGTGGGGGGCTGGTAATGCTCAAATTCATTGTTGATAAAGCTGCCGTTATAATCCATGCAGGTACCCATCACCCCATGCTCCATCATCTTCTGTTTGATCACGTCTATCCCCTGCAGGCTGTTCCCCAGAACATACCATTCCACATGCCGGGGATAGTAGTAATGGAAGGAGGTATCGTGCCGCAGGGGCGGGGTGTTGTACGACTGCCCGTCGATCTCGCGCACCGCCCCCTCCCCCCGGCTCAGGTAGGCCGTGGTGACCCGGTAATCGCCTCCCATATGCACCGTGAGCCCGCTGCCGGTGGTGGGGATGAGGTCCTGATTGTAATGTTCATTGAAGCCGTTCCACCAGTCGAGGTGGTATTCGGCCAGGGCCGGCTCGCCCTGTTCCCCGGCCAGGGCCCACTGCCCGGTGATCATCAGGTTGCCTTCCATGGCCGCCAGAGCCCCGTGGGTCCAGCAGGTGCCGCCCTGCTGGGATTTGACCGAAGTCACGTAGTTGATGAAGTTGACGTTCCGCAGGTCATACACGGCCGGGAGCTGCGCCATCACGCTGCAGGCGGAAAGGCTGAGAAGCAGGGAAAGGACGGATCGCATGATGTTGAGGTTCAATGGAAGACAGGGTCCCCTGCCTTCCGGTTGCTTCGGGAAAGGTACGAAAAGCACGGCATCGGTGTTCATTGCTCAGAGCTCAATTCTCAGTGCTCAGGGCCAGTTATCAGTGTGCAAGTGACGGGGTAGGCGCGAGGGAGGCAGTTATTCAACGCAGGGTACTTGGAGTGCCTAAAGTGAACTAAAGTGACTTAAGTTGAAAAAGTTAGGAGTACCGGGAAAGACGGGGCACTGACTGCCTGTCCTTGGATATCGCTTGATGCTGTCCGTTGTGGATTCTGGTATTCATGCCACGAATTCACGAAATTTCCTTCACGGCCATCCTGATCACATTCCTGGTTGAGTAATCATTCCTTGTTTCTTGTTTCTTGTTCGATATTGCCTTGCCCTTCAAAGGTACAGCTCCCGTGTAAGATCGGCGTATTCCGGGCTGCGTGCGCCTTGCCCATCGTGCAATATGAGGGGGCTTTCTTCCTGGAGTATATGTGTTCCGGGGCGTAACTCCAGCAGGCCGAGGGCAGGGGCAAGGTCGTGGCGGTTCTTCACGGGTTTCAGGATGACGGGGGTTGCCCCGGCCAGACGGAAGGCCTGGCTGAACCGGGGGATCAGGGAGAAGGGCAGCACCAGGGATACCCTGCCGTTGGGGGCCAGAAGCCGAAGGCAATGCCGGGCGAGGGTTTCCGGATCCAGGTCGGTGGCGTGGCGGGCCTTGTTGCGGCCTGGAACAGGCGAGCGCAGTTGTCCGGAGAAGTAGGGCGGGTTGCTCAGGATATGGGGGTAGCGGTATGGCGGGTCCCAATCCTGCACGCTGGCAGGGTATGCTGTAAGGCGTTCCGGCCACGGACTGGAGGCAAAGTTTTCAGCGGCCTCCTGCACGGAGGCTTCGTCAGGTTCAATGGCATCCACCAGTGCCGTTGAGCGCTGGGCGGCGATGAGGGCGATCAGCCCGCAGCCTGTTCCAATGTCCAGGATACGCTGGGCTCCTTTCACCGCACTCCAGGCACCCAGGAGGACGGCATCCGTTCCCACTTTCATCGTGGAGGCGTGGTGCTGAACGCTGAATGCCTTGAATCGGAAGGGTTCCATCAGGAATTGCCGAGAAGCAGGTCGATGAGGCCTTCAGGGGTTTGCAGGTGCAGCCTGCGCCCCTCCACATCCAACCCGGTGATGTAGTCGTCGGCCAGGGGCAGCAGCAGCTCCTGGTCCTGATGGCGGATCAGCAGCATATCCTGTTCAGGGTATTCAAGGATGTCGGCTACCTGGCCCAGCAGGCCGTGTACCTCGTCGATCACCTGGTAGCCCACGAGCTCGGTGATGAGGAGCTCCCCTTCATCCGGCGACTCCGATGGGTTTTGTTCTATAAACACCTCCGCCTGGAGGTAGGCCTGGGCCTGTTCGGGGGAGCCCACGCCGTCGAGGGTGAGCAGGTAACGGCCGTCGGAACGGCGATGGAGGGAGGTGAGGAAAAAGGGAACCCGTGTCCCCTGTATGGCCAGGAACACGGGTTCATTTGGGTCTATGCTGACCTGGCGGTGTACCAGGTCGAGGATTACTTCACCCTGGGTGCCGAAGGTTTTCCCGATCTTACCTATGCGGATGAGTCCACGTGAGCTCATGGCGGGGTGGTCCGCAGGACATCAGCGGGGTCAGGCCTCAGGCTCTGCGGCGGGGGCTTCCTCTGCAGGGGCTTCCTCTGCGGGAGCTCCGTCTGCGGCGGCTTCAGCGGCGGGTGCTTCTTCGGCAATAACCTCTGCTGCCGGGACTTCTTCCACGGCGGCAACAGCCGGGGCTTCTTCCGGCAGGCGGGTCTCTTCCACTACCGGCTCGCTGGCGGCTGCAGCCTCAGCTTCTGCCGACTGGGCAGCGGCCACGAGTTTCTCGATCTCTACGGCGCGTTTCTTGGCCAGGGCAGCGGCGCGGGCTTCGTTTACCTTCTTCTCGGCATCCATGGAAGCCTTGCGGCCTTCCTTCTGCTTCAGCTCCTGTTCCTTCACCCTGCGGTCGGTCTTCTGCTGCTTCTCTTCCAGCCAGGTGTTGAACTTGGCGTCAGCCATTTCCTGGCTGAGGGCACCTTTGGCTACGCCGCGGTTGAGGTGGTTCTTGTACAGTACCCCGGAATGGGACAGCAGGGCGCGGACCGTATCGGTCGGCTGGGCGCCGTTCTCAAGCCAGTAAAGGGCCCTGTCGAAGTTCACGTCAATGTCGGCGGGTTTACTGATCGGGTTGTACGTGCCAATTCTCTCGATAAAACGTCCATCTCGTGGTGCACGACCATCCGCGATCACAATCTGGTAAAAAGGTTTGCCTTTCTTACCCCTGCGTTGCAATCTGATCTTTGTTGGCATCTAATTGATACTTAAATAGTTGAACTACTGCAGGCCGCCCGTCGGCCTGCTCCATCTCCCTTGCGGACGAACCGCCAGAACGGATTTGGGGGTGCAAAGATAGAGGTAATAAATTAATAATGAAAGGGTTTTCATCCAGATTCTATACCCCGATTCCCCCAATTACCCGGTCAAAACGAGAACACCGTAATGGTAGTATATCCAAAATCAAGGGGCTGTCCCCCGATGGAAACAGCCCCTTCTGCATTCAGCATTCCGAAACGGTTTACGGGAGCAATACCTTGTCCACTACGTGCACCACCCCATTGATCCCCTGCACATCGGTCAGTACAATGTTGGCGGTCTGTCCGCTGGTGGTCTTGATCTGGGCCCCGCTGCTGAGGTCAACGATGAAGTTTCCTCCGATAGTGTTCACCTGCTGCTCATCGCTGAGCTGGTCGGAATGCACATTGGCCCCGTTCAGCACGTGATAGTTAAGCACGGCCTCCAGTGTGGCTACCGGGATGTCGTTCAGGCTTGTCCAGGCTGGATTGCTGGCCAGCAGCTCGGCAAAAGCATCATTGGTGGGCGCAAACACCGTGAAAGGGCCTGCACCGCTCAGAATACCTACATAGTCGGTGGTAAGATCCGACCGGGTAAGGGCGGCCACCAGGCTTGAGAATACCGGGTTGTTCAGTGCCAATCCCACGACGTTCTGCGGCAGCATCACCTTGTCGATCACGTGGATCAAACCATTGCTGGCCATAATATCTGTGGTCACAGGCTTGGAAGACCCGTTGAACATTACCCCGCCGGTGGTGCTCACCTGCAGTGAAAGCGGTTCATCATTGATCGCGGGGCTCAGGGTGCTTACATAGGTGTCGCTGAGGTCAGCAGCCATCACCTCGCCGCTGGTAACGTGGTAAAGCAGTACGGCCCTGAGCGTAGCCTCATCAATATCTTCCAGGCTGGTCCATGCCGGGTTGGCGTTCAACAAAGCCATAAAGGCGTCGTTGGTGGGAGCAAATACGGTGAAAGGGCCATCAGCGCTCAGCGCATCCACCAGGCCTGCCTGCTGGATGGCAGCTACCAGGATGCTGAGGTTATCGTTGGCCATCGCGGTCTCTACAATATTCTTCTGCTTGGGCATAGGATCCATCGGATCGTTTTCGTCCTTATCGCAGGAAGCAAGTACGAACATACTGATCAGTCCAAGGGCAAAGAGCTTAATCGTTTTCATATCACAGTTTGGTTTAGTTATGGCATAGAAACATCAGGATAAGAATTTATGTTTAACAAAAATATAATAAAGTTAAACAAAAAATGCAAACAAATTGATATTCAGTCGTATATGATTTGAATTTTCTTGCTTCGGATCTTCTCCACAATCTTTCAACATCCTTCTGGCCTCCACCCTTAATCGGTATCTTTACCCTCCCGCTCAGGTCAGGATGTGGATTCCTTACATCCTGCAAACCAGTGATATAGATATGGCCGAATTCACACACCTTCACGTACATACCCAATACAGCATCCTCGACGGGGCCGCCAAGGTGGACGACCTCCTTGATACGGCCCAGTCCTTCGGAATGGACAGCCTGGCCATCACCGATCACGGCAATATGTTCGGGGTGCTCGATTTCTTCAAGAAGGCGAAGGCACGCAGCATCAAGCCGCTCATCGGATGTGAAATATATGTGGCCGAGGGCTCCCGCTTCGAGAAGCAGCCCCGGCGCGACAAGATCAGCTACCATCTCATCCTCCTGGCCAGGAACAGGACAGGCTACCACAACCTGGCCCGACTGAGTACCCGCGGATACCTCGAGGGCTTTTACTATACGCCCCGCATCGACAAGGAGATCCTGCGCGAGCACAGCGAAGGCCTCATCGCCTGTTCGGCCTGCCTGGGAGGCGAGATCCCTTACACCCTGATGAACAAAGGACGGGAAAGGGCCGAGGAAGTACTGAAAGAATACCTGGACATTTTCGGGGGGGACTTTTACCTGGAGCTCCAGCGCCACGGACTGGCCGAGCAGGACCAGGTGAACCCCCAGCTCCTGGAGATGGGGGAGAAGTATGGGGTGAAATGCATCGCCGCCAACGATGTGCACTTCGTGCGCAAGGAAGACTACGAGGCCCACAAGATCCTCATCTGCCTCAACACCGGCAAGGACCTTGCCGATGCCGACGGGCTGCACTATACCGGCAACGAATACCTCCGCTCCCCGGAGGAGATGGCGGCCCTGTTCGCCGATATCCCCGAGGTGCTGGCCAATACCCGGGAGATCGTGGACAAGGTGGAGGACTACGATATCACCACCAAGGACGTACTGTTGCCGGATTTTCCCCTGCCCGAAGGCTTTGATTCCCAGGACGAATACCTGAAGCACCTGACCTATGAAGGGGCGGCGCGCTTCTATCCTGACCTGAACGACAAGGTGCAGGAACGTCTGGATTTCGAGTTGAGCGTGATTGCGAAGATGGGCTTTGCCGGGTATTTCCTCATCGTGGCCGATTTCATCAACAAGGCCAGGGAGATGGACGTGATGGTGGGTCCGGGCAGGGGCTCGGCAGCCGGCTCGGCCGTGGCCTATTGCACTGGCATCACCAGCATTGATCCCATACGCTACAACCTGCTGTTCGAGCGCTTCCTGAACCCCGAGCGCATCTCTATGCCCGATATCGACGTGGATTTTGACGACGAGGGCCGCGATAAGGTGCTGAAATATGTCGTAAACAAATATGGGGAGGCCCGCGTAGCCCAGATCGTGACCTTCGGTACCATGGCGGCCCGCCTGGCCATACGCGACGTGGCCCGGGTGCTCAAGCTCCCCCTGCCCGATGCCGACCGCCTGGCCAAGCTGGTGCCCGAAGTCCCCGGTGTCACCCTCAAGCAGGCCTACCGCGAGGTGCCCGAGCTGGCCCAGGTGCTCAGGGACGGCCCTGAGCTCGAACGCCGCACCCTGCAGTTCGCCCAGACCCTGGAAGGATCGGCCCGCCAGACGGGCACCCACGCCTGCGGAGTCATCATCGGCCGCGAGGACCTCATCCACCAGGTTCCCCTGTCCACCGCCAAGGACAGCGAGCTGATGATCACCCAGTACGAGGGCAAGATCGTGGAAGATGCCGGGCTCCTTAAAATGGACTTCCTCGGGCTGAAGACCCTGTCCATCATGAAGGACGCCATCCTTAATGTTAAGAAGCGTCACGGCCTCAGCGTCGATATCGAAAACATCTCCCTGGACGACGAGAAGACCTTCCAGCTCTACCAGCGGGGGGATACCATAGGTACCTTCCAGTTCGAGTCGGAAGGGATGAGGCAATAC
Organism: Bacteroidota bacterium; assembly: GCA_022710185.1. Classification (GTDB taxonomy): domain Bacteria; phylum Bacteroidota; class Bacteroidia; order Bacteroidales; family JAGNHN01; genus JAGNHN01. Next base: position 8,406 of record JAKLHK010000036.1, on the reverse strand, counting down.
CTTAAAGACCTGAAGCCGAACACCATAGAAGACCTTATCGCCATGAATGCCCTCTATCGCCCGGGCCCCATGGAGTACATCCCCATGTTCATCCGCCGCAAGCAGGGCATGGAAAAGGTCATCTACCCCCATCCCGACCTCGAGGACATCCTACGCCCCACATACGGCATCATGGTGTACCAGGAGCAGATCATGCAGACGGCCCAGATCCTGGCCGGGTACAACCTCGGACAGGCCGACGTGCTCCGCCGCGCCATGGGCAAGAAGAAGATGGATGTGATGGAGAAGGAGCGTGAAAAGTTTGTGGAAGGGGCCGATGGAAAGGGTATCAGCAAGGAAAAGGCCGAAGAGGTCTTCGGGATTATGCAGGAGTTCGCCAAATACGGCTTCAACCGCTCGCATTCCGCCGCCTATTCCATCGTAGCCTACCGCACCGGTTACCTCAAGGCCAATTATCCGGCGGAATACATGGCGGCCGTGCTCACGCACAACCTCAGCGACATCAAGAAGATCACCCAGTTCATCGAAGAATGCCGCCACCAGCAGATCGACGTGCTGGGTCCGGATATCAACGAAAGCCAGCTGGACTTCACCGTGAACGAGCAGGGACAGGTCCGCTTCGGCATGGGGGCCATCAAGGGCGTGGGCGAAAACGCCGTGCGCGAGATCGTGCGCGAGCGCGAGGCCAACGGGCCTTTCCGCAACATCTTCGACCTGGCCAAGCGCATCCCCCTGCGCACGGTGAACCGCAAGAGCCTCGAGAGCCTGGCCATGGCCGGGGCCTTCGACGGCTTCGTCCCTTCCCACCGGGCGCAGTATTTCCACAAGGAAGAGAACGACGACACCATCTTCCTCGACCGGGTGGTGCGCTATGGCCAAACCTGGCAGGAACGCCTGAATGCCTCCCAGGTTTCGCTCTTCGGCGCCGCGGAAAGCGTGGCCATGGATGACCCCGTGCTGCCCGAATGCCGCCCCTGGAGCCGCATCGAGCAGCTGAAGAACGAAAAGGAAGTGACCGGTTTCTACATCTCCGGCCATCCCCTCGACGAATACCGCACCGAGATCGGGTACCTGGCCAATACCGACCTCAACACCCTGAAACACCAGCTCAACCGCTACGTCAACAAGGATGTGAGCTTCGCCGGCATGGTGACCGAGGCGAGCAGCAAGGTGGCCAAGAACGGCAACCCCTTCGGGACCTTCGTGCTGGAGGACTTCAGCGACTCCATGACCTTCACCCTCTTTGCCGAGGAGTACCTGAAGATGAAGCATTTCCTGGAGGAAGGTACCTTCCTGATGGTCAGGGCCAGGGTACAGCCCTCCTTCCGCAACCAGAGCCAGCTCAACATCCGCATCACCAGCCTCAGCCTGCTCCCCGAGGCCCTCGACAAGCAGGCCAGCAAGCTGACACTCAAGCTCGCCCTCGACCAACTGGATGCCCAGGTCCTGGAAACCATCGTCAGCGCGGTGAAGAAGGAGAAGGGGAGCTGCCGCCTGGTGATCCACGTGTTCCGCGACAAGAACCTGTCGGTGGACCTGCCCGCCCGCAAGGCCCAGGTGAACCCCACCGGCTTTATCAAGCGCGTGGGCTCCCTGCCCGGGGTGAACATCAGCGTGAACTGAGGAGGTTGAACAAGGGACAAGGGACTATCGAATATCGAACACCGAAATAGGAATGATGAAGGATTGAAACAAAAAGCGAAAACCGGACGGCAGTCAGGGGGCAAAATATATCATACAACAGACAACATACAACATCCTTCACAACCTCACCATCCCCATTCCATCCCAAAAAACTATCTTTGTCCTCCAACGTTTACTTCACTCATCAAACCATAGAGAAATGGCCATTGAACTGACCGATGCGAACTTTCAGGAGATCGTGGTGAATGCCGACAAACCCGTGATGATCGACCTCTGGGCCGAGTGGTGCGGGCCCTGCCGCATGGTGGGCCCCATCGTGGAAGAACTGGCCCGGGAGTATGACGGCAAGGCCATAGTGTGCAAGCTCGATGTCGACAGCAACCCCGGGATCACCGCACAGTTTGGCGTGCGCAATATCCCCACCATCCTCTTCTTCAAGGGTGGGCAGGTGGTCGACAAGCAGGTGGGGGCCGTGCCCAAGTCGGTGCTCCAGGGCAAGCTGGAGAAGCTGTTCTGATCCCTTCCCTGCGCTACGATCCATGGTCTGCCGCGGCACCATCTGCCGCTCAAACGGCAGTGAGACCCCATGCCTATGAATGAACTACAGCTGGACCCCGGAAAACTGCAGCAGTTCTCCTCCCTGGAGCTGATCGCCCGTCAGGTGGTGGAGGGCTTCATCACCGGCTTACACAAGAGCCCCTTCCATGGCTTCTCCGTGGAGTTTGCCGAGCACAGGCTATACAATGCCGGGGAGTCCACCCGGCACATCGACTGGAAGCTCTATGGGCGCACCGAGAAGATGTTCGTGAAGCGGTACGAGGAGGAGACCAACCTGCGTTGCCAGGTGGTGCTGGATGTGTCGTCGTCCATGTATTATCCAGTCACCGACCAGCCTTCCCTGGAGCGGCCCAGCAAGATCGTCTTCTCCATATACGCCGCCGCGGCGATCATGAACCTGCTGCGCCGCCAGCGCGACGCCTTCGGGCTCACCCTGTTCAGCGAGCGGGTCGAGCTGGCCACCCAGACCAAGTCGAGTTCCCTCCACCTGCGCCATCTGTACCATGAGCTGGAGAAATACCTCCTGCCCCGGGCGGTGTCGGACCAGCGGGCCACCTCCGCCGCAGCCACCCTGCACACCATCGCCGAGCAGATCCACAAGCGCTCCCTGGTGGTGATCTTCAGCGATATGATGGATTCCCTGGCCGATCCCGAAACCCTGTTCAGCGCCCTGCAGCACCTGAAGCACAATAAACATGAGGTGATCCTCTTCCAGGTAGCCGACCATGCCCGGGAGTTCGACTTCGGCTTCGACAACCGCCCGTCCCGGTTCATCGACCTGGAGAGCGGGCGGGAGTTGAGGATACACCCGGCCGAGGTGAGGGCGCAGTACCTGGAGCGCATCCGGGCGTTCAACCAGGAGCTGAAGCTGCGCTGCGGGCAATACCGCATCGACCTCGTGGAGGCCGACATCAACCAGGGCTTCCGTCAGGTACTGCTTCCCTATCTTATGAAGCGGGAGAAGATGTACTGAGCTGTGGGACAGCTCAGTAATATCTGATATCTGATATCTGATATCTGATGTGGGAGAGGGAATATCGAATATCGAATAACGATCTCAGATTTCAGATGGAGGGAGACCTTGAGCAAGGGACAAGGGACAAGGGCATCCAGAGACCCGGCACCTCCTGTAATCCTATCTTTTTCAACTTCAGGCGCCCTGGAGCACTTTGGTTCACTTCAGGCACTCTAAGTACTCCTAACTTTAGGCAGTTCACTGGTCTTACTCCTCATTCTCCAGCACCTTCAGGATTGCCGTCACCGTGTTCCAGTTTCGTGTGGTTGCCGTACAACCGAACAGCCGGTCGAGGCGGCCAAGAAGGCTGATGGCCTTGGTGTTGCGCTGGTAGGTCCCGAACACGAAGCGGTCCTGGAGCTCCTGGATATGGAGCAACGGGGCTTCCGGATCCGGCAGGTAGAGCGGGAGAGGGGGTGGGGCGGTGGGCAGGGCAGCCAGGAAGCTGACGAAGCGGGTGGTGCCTGCGGGGGTGTCCTGACCCATGTGGGGGTTGGCGGACCTGAGCCGGAGGAACTCCTCCTGACTAACAATGATGATCTCCGTTTCGAATGGGAGGCAATGCAAGAAGGCGGCACGTAACTCCTTTTCCGGCAGGGGTTTGTGAACCACAAAGGTGCCTGCTGCTCCGAGGTTCGCGACATCAAGATCTTTCAGCTGTTCCGCCAGAACGGAAGGCCGGAAGCTGCGGTTCCCCCCGACGTTCACACCCCGAAGCAGAACGATACTGGATCCCGGGGCGGTGTTATTCGCTGGCTCCCTAATCATTTGAGACCTCGCGCTCTATGGGCAGGTGATGCAGTTTCAGGAAGGACAGTTTGTCCCAGTAGCCGCGCTGGAAGACAATCTTCCCCTCGTGTACCCGGAAGAAGCCGCAGCCCCTCAGTCCGTTGGGGTCCTTCCATTCCAGTATGGCCCATTCCCCATCGGTGAAGATGTTTTCCGGGATGCAGGTCATCCGGGCGGCCGCGAATTCCCGGGCGAACATCTCCCGTATCGCCGCCCTGCCTGCTACCGGTTCATTCGCCACCTGGTGGTTGACGGCCTCCTCCGCGTAGAGGGCGGAAATACCTTCCACATCCGCCCGGTTGAAGGCGTCTATCCAGAGGTGTAAGGTTTGTTTGGGGGACATGGGGCTTGGCTGTTATTTCTATTTCAGCTCTGAAAGTATCAGCTTCTTCATTTTAAAGGTATTCCTCAACGCTTTCTCCCGAACAACTGGATCTGCGTTGTGTATAAGGTCGAAATATTCAACGGGCACTATCTGCCATGATAATCCAAATTTGTCTTTGCACCATCCACATACGCCTTCTTCACCCCCGTTCGAAGTCAGCGCTTCCCAGTAATAGTCCGTTTCAGCCTGGTCTTTAGTATTTATAACAAAAGACACTGCCTCGTTGAATTGGAATAATGGTCCAGCTGCAAGTATCGAAAATTCTACTCCGGCCAGTTCCAATACCGCCGTATCAAATTCCTGCCCTCCAAATTCAGGCGGGTTTTTAAACTGGCGATAGTCTTTCAGGTTGCCATCTTTGAAGATGGAAAGGTAGTATTGGGCGACCGCCTTCGCGTCTTTCTCGACCCAAAGGCAAGGGGTGATTTTTTGTTGAGTTGGCATAGGGATCCCGTGTCTTATACGTGTGATGTTTTGTGTGATGGCCGAAAGGTATGAAGGCTATTCCAGGTCGAGTATTATTCGGATGTTTTCTTTGATCATTCCTTTCAGATCATGGGGAATGTCGCCGGTTTTCCGGATCAACCGGCTATTGTCAATTACTCTGATCTGATCTGTCATTATGTCGCAATCTTCAGGGAGGTTAGCCATTCCTTTCCTGAGATGAACCCTGAGTATTTCGGCATCATTCTCAATATTGGTTGTGACTGGACAGACAATGGTTGATGGATGGGGGATCTTATGGATCACCGCAGAAATCAGGTGGGGAAGCTCTCATTGGTTATGCCGTTAAAAGCGTCAAACGGTAGATGAAGAAACCAACATCCTTGACTCCTCTGAAAACAGATCGGAAGGCCTTCACCTTGGCATTGAAGTTCTCGGCCATAGCATTGGTGCTTCGGTTACGGAAGAACCCCAGGATTGACTCCTGATGGACTTTGACAGAGTTGGATGCAGAGAGGAACGGCTCGAACTGATACTTTTCCACCTTCTCATACCAGAGATCAAGTTGAGTAGTGGCCATTTCAATGGAATGAGCTGATTCATAGATATTCCGGAACATCATGTACAACTCATACGCCTTCCTCAGGTCAGGGTACCTGGAGAAAAGCAGATCAGCTCGTTCGCGCTGGGATGCGGACCATTTATTGGGGGCCTTATAGAGTAGGTACCGGCTTCGGGCAAGCAATTGCTTGAGGGTGTCTCCGTTTGGAAGGGCTTCTGGATAATAGACCTTGCCTTTGCTCCTCGCCTGGACGACCTTACGGTTTTCTTCCTCAATGGCATCCCATCTGAAGGCGATGCGCATCTGTTGCAAGGCATCCAGGACCAACTGTTGGACGTGGAAGCGATCCGAGACGATATGGGCACTGGGAAAACTATTGCGGGCCAACCTATGCATATTCTGAGCAAGATCAAGGGTTACTTCTTTTACCATCAGGCGCTTACCCAGTGACATCTTGTCGAGGATCTCTCCAACCTCCTCGCTGCGCGTGCCCTCCACCATTGCGATCAACGCCCCTTTCTTCCCTTTGGCCTTTCCATTGGTGACCACCGTGTAGAGTTCTCCATCTGACAGCGCAACCTCGTCTATACAAACCGTTTCGCTCAGATTATCTGGGTATAACACCCACTCTTCCGCATGCTTGAGCTGATCCCAGCGATAGAAGCCGCTCAGGTAATCCTTGTACTGCTTGCCCAGGGTGTCCCCGTTCACCTTAAAGAACTTACCCACCTGTCGGGCACTTACCGCGTTGTTATCTAAGCAAGCCTTTTAAAAAAGCACCAAAATCTTTGGTGTACTTGGTCCCGTCTATGCTCAGCTCCCACTTGTGCTGAATAATCCTTCCTGTATTCTTTTCCAGCCACTTACGCCGTCTGACCATCAAAAAGACTGCCTTGTTGCGCAATGGAAAGTCCTGAAGCTTCACCGCGGGAGAGAAACCCTTTGACTCATAATCGATCCGATTAAGGCCTGGCGGCAGCTCATTCTTCTCTTCTAGTACAAACGTTAAATCATCGCCTTCAACCTTGTACTCGACCACATCAAAATGGTCCAGGATCTCCTTGGGAAAAAATAACTGTAATAGATCGATTGCTTCCATTTTGGAAAGGTAGGCAATCCTGCCCTTCCCCACCTACTTTCTCCGTTGAGCCGATCTTATTGAGCAGGTTAGTTTGAATAATCAACACCGGGCGGGTTTTCCCGGCTTCCGTTCCTATTTGGGAGTTAAGGTCGGCGATCCAGACCTCAAATTGTTTAATCGCCATAGGTTATCCTTTCAAATTCGTTAAGCACGGATAGCGACTCTTTCCTGACAAGACTGGATTCCCTCTGTAATTTTTTCTCGAGAAGAATTCTCTCTTGATGTCTGTTATAGAAATCAAGCGCCTCATTGATGTAGCGATTCCGGGATTTCTTGATCCGGGAGAGGATCTGTTCCGTTTTTTCGAAGATGGTCTCGTCTATTTTTAATGATATGGTTTTCATAATCCACCGAGTGTATCACAAAAGTATATCAAAATGGTATATCATATCTTGAAAGAAGCAAAAGTCTTTCAACTTTGCATAACCCTCTGGTTAATAGCATCAAGGGCTTTGTGCGGGTTCGCCATGATGGCTTGCTCGCCGCAAGCAACCGTCCTGTACTAAGGGCCTTGCAGGTGCGTCCTGGGCTGAGCCCTGTAATTCAGCACACCAAAAAAGACTGGAAGGACATTTGCCGGCAGCATCTGGGATTTGACCCTGAGCGCTGTCCGGTTTTCAGCAGTAGCCCTTAGCCTTTTCTTCTTACGTTTTCAAGATGCAGTTGGCCGGAGGCTTACGATGTACGAATGTTTCATTTCAAATATGCCCCAACGTTTGGCATATGAGTAGTGGCGGTTTTCGAAGCGATTATCTATCAACCGAGGCAGAAACTAAAATAGAATTACTGCCCTTACCAACCCATAAACCCCGCCATTACTTATATGCCGTGTTGTAGCCAGTTAATTTTTTAATTTTTGTCCGACCCTGTTCTCATAATCTTTTTTCAGCTCAATTTTTAAAGTTTTAGTTTTAAGATCGAAAATCGAAACATATTTTTTTGATATAACAATATGTCTATCCCAATCAATTCGATTAATACTAACCAATATGTTTGCTATGTCAATTGCTGAAATAAATTTAGAATTTCGATTTGCATGCTCATGAGCTGTCCCTTGAAAATCATCACTTGATTTTATTGCAGGAATCGGAATTGGATTATTATGAATAAATTTAAAATTCTTAAAATCCCCATTTAACTTATATGTAAACAAATAGTCATGTCCAAACATTACTATTTTCGGGTCATTTTGCTGTGGTATCATGTATGAATCAAATCTATCACCTTTATTCTCTATAATCGCCCAAAAATCTTTAGGTAAAGGAAAATAAAAACTTGATGCATACATATTGAAATACATTTTTACATATAGTTCTTCATCACTTGTTTTATCTCTTGGTATAGAATCAATATGTAAAACTGACAATGAATCTGAGTATTTAATTGTTTGTAAAATCTGATTGTTTTCAGTTTTTTTTGAAAAAACAATCGACTTTATTTCTTTGTCAGTATAGAAACTAAATACAAAGTATTGGTCTTTATTAATATGTGACAAAGTTATCTCATTTGCTTTAATAATTTTAGAATACAGAATCCCTTGATTAAGCAATCCATCCGATTCCTTAATTAAATCAATCTCTTGTGAAAATGCTGATATCGAAATCAGGCAAAAAATCAATGATAAATATTTATGCATAGTCCTTTTTTTTAATTGGCTACAACGTACAAGTAATTTATCCGACGTCCGGGCACAGGGCAAGGTAGGGCAAGCCGCTGAGTTATGCAAGAAGAAATTTGCGGCAAACGACGGAGGATAAAATATGGTTGGACGAAGGCGCTATGGGCAATGCTTCGCTTGGGGATCTTCCGGAGGGCCCGGTAAACATCCTGGATCAGGTCTCCCAGGGGTCAGGCCAACGCTTTCCAGC
>JAKLHK010000035.1 GCA_022710185.1 Bacteroidota bacterium | reverse complement strand
GGGGGGGGGTGGGGGGGGGGGGGGGGGGGGGGGGGGGGGGGGGGGGGGGGGGGGGGGGGGGGGGGGGGGGGCCCACTGCCGTTGGTGGTATCGGGTGAGCCTACGAATATGTCGTCGATGAACCAGTTGTTCCCATTCCGGTTGATGGCCTCGAACATGATCCTGACCGAAGCGCTGCCTGCCCAGGGGGACAGGTCGAAGGAAAAGCACGGGCTTCCCCAGCCCTGCCCGCACCAGTCCTCAGCCTCATCGGGCACAAAATCTTGAAAATCACTGAATACGCTCGCGTATTGCTCCTCACCGCTGCACGCGGTCACCAGGGTGGTCCAGGTTGCGCCACAATCGCCGGACACCTTGACGATCAGGGTATCCATGTTGAAATAGGTCATGGAATCCGTGATGCTTTTCATAACACAGGCATGCTTGAAGCTGAGCATGGGCATGGACGTATTTCGAAGGTCCAGCGGGGGCGAAATGAGCAGGTCATGGGCCCCGGTGAAGGGAAAGGGATAGTCTGCGAAGTGCATCCAGGCCGATTTCCGGCTGCTTCCGTTGCCCTTGGTCATAAAATAGATATTCCATGTGCTGAAGAAGTCGTCATCCACCACCTCCCATTTCCCACTCAGTCCTCCGTGCTCGAAGCCTTCGGTGAATGGTAGCGACAGCCCCCCTGCCCTTATCTGGAGCGCCTGCTGCGTGGTGTCCCATCCATTGGGGTTGTGAGCGGCGAGCCTGAGTGAATAGGTTCCGGGGATATGGAATACCAACTCCTGTATCCCATGCGGTGCTGCCGTCCCATTGACTAGGCTGATCGAACCAGGGGTTATGAGCCAAACCAGGCTATCCACCGCATTGCGGCAGTCGAGACTGAGGCTGAGCGGATGTCCGGGGCATACCAGCGTATCTGCAGCGGTAAACCGGGCACAGGGTTTGGCCAGCGTACTTACGTGTACCATGTCAGCCATGAGTACACTGTCGCTGCCCTGGCTGTTCATGGCCACCAGCCTGACATCGTAACTCCCGGGCTGGTCCCAGGTGATTCCTGCAGGGTTACGCAGATTGGAATAAGGCGATGTCGCTCCTTCGAAGCTCCACTCCCAGCTATAAGGACAGCCGGAGGAAGCGTCAAGGAAGTCGACTGATTCCCCGGGCATGACCTCCAGTGGCCATGCAGTAAGTTCAGCTACAGGGGTTTTCAGGGCTTGTATTCCGAAGATGGCGGCATGCAGCAAATTGAAGTTCATGGTTCCGGGGCAGGTATTTGGAAACCAGAAATACCCGTCGAACAGTCCCCCCCATCCCCAATTGAAGTGCAGCCAGTCGGCCCCCCAGCACCCATCGCAGACAAAGGCATGCTTTGTGGTCCCCCGCCCTTCATAAATCACCGGCCTTCCCAGTTCCAACTCATCTTTAACGGCTTCCTTCCACAAGGCCGGATCCCAGCCGGCACTGTGCAAATAATGTACATTCTGATCAAAAAGAAAGAACTGGCGCAGCACATGGGGCACCTGCTGGAGTTCCGCATCGCTGTAATCGATGCCGTAGGCCGTACGCATTGCGGCCCCGCAATGGAAGATCAGCTCGTTCACCTCGGGATGGGGTGCAAAGGGATGGTCGGGCATGGAGGGGTAATCGTAATTTGCCTGGCTGAAGATGGCCGTGATATCGCCATATACCGGCAGGGTATACGTGAGCATGCTGTTGCCAGTAGTAGGATAGGCAAAGTAGCGCATCACCTGGGCCATGGCCACGGCCAGGTCTCCGGCACAGGTCCTCCCACAGGAGCCGAGGCTGTCGGCCGGGCAGAGGTCATTATACCCGCAATACTGATCCCAGGAGGACTTCAGCAGCGGTCTGACATTTCCCCGGCCCACTGCAGGGCCGGATGTCCTGGCAAGGTCATCCAGGTGTTCCGGTCCGGTCGTGGTTTCAGTAATGGAAGCTCCGGCCCACCGCAGCCAATCCAGGGCAGGATGTCCGGCCACCGTCTTGGGATCGGGAAGGCTTCCCCTCGGACTGAAGGCCAGCACCCGCTGTTCGGCGTCAGTAAGCAGAAATCCCTGGTCTGCGGGGAACACATAAGCTTTCAGCGCTCCCTCCGAATCCGGGTTCCAGGGAACCACACGACAGTCTGAGGCCTGGCGTCGGGACTGCCCGGGCTCCATCCTGTCAAGGAAAAGGGCCGCAGCGTCAGCATCATCAGCATAGGTAGCGGGTGGCGCCTGGGCGAAGCCGCTGACCGTCAGGGAAAGTAAAATGAAAAAGATCGGGGCGTGGATGCGCATGATCCAGGGGGATGGTTAACCCCCAGAAGCAAAAATCATGCGGAACTTCCCATCTGATTATCTTCCAAACTTTTAATAATCAGCACCTTTCAGAATATGAACGCCTGCGAACACAGGCTGTGTAAATCCAACACAGTAAAAAAATCAACGGACACTGATCCTTCGGCTAAGCTCAGACTTTCCCTGCCTGAGGCTTATCAGATAGAGTCCCGGGCTTACCCTGCCGTAGCGGAGCACCTGTTCAGCACCGGCCTTCAGGTATTGATTGGCAGTATAGATCACCCGGCCCTGCATGTCCGTAAGGCTGATCAGCACCTCCCCTTCCATGGGTGAAATGAACCCTACTCTATCCTGCGCCGGGATCGGCCATACGTCAAAGGCTTCCGGCGACTGGCTCCCCTCTTCCAGTCCTACATTGGGGTCCACACGGATATCGTCGAGAAAGAGGTTATTGCTCAGGTAACTGTAGGATTCAAACGCAATCCTGATATCTGCTTTCCCGGCCCAGGAAGTGAGGTCCAGGCTGATGCAGGCGGGACCGCCCGGCTCACCACACCAGTCCGATGCGGCTGTGGGAATAAACTGAGAGGTCAGCGGGGATCTGGTGGCGAAATTCCCGCTGCCGTCCTCCCCGGCATTGAAGATCCGCGTCCAGCTTAGTCCGCAGTCATCGGATATATAGACCCTGAGCGAGTCGGAATAGCCCGGTTGATACGCAGCATAGGCGTAGCGGAACGTCAAACTGGCATTCGGCGATTGGCCCAGGTTGAGCGGGGGAGAGATCAGTCGGTCGGTATGATCGAGGCTATTGGTTCCGAATATCCGTATTCCCACAGCATGGCCCTGGGTTCCCAGGTCCCAGATCGTCCAGGTATGATCGTCATCGGGGTTTTCCACGGTCCAGCCACTCTCCGTCAATTCCATGCCTTCGAAATCTTCGGTGAAGGGCAGGCTGGCTCCGCCAACGCTGATCCTGTCTGCCAGTGTAAGGGATGAGGACCCGTTCTGGTTCCATACCGTAAGGCTGAGATCGAAGGTTCCGCTGTGATTGAAGCGCACTATGGGATCCGGGCTGTTGGGCCCGGTACCGTTCAGGTAGGTCACGCTGTCCGGACTGAAGGACCACAGCCAGGTATCCGGGCAGTGATCGCTACGGTCGCTGAACCGGACTACCGGATCTGCTGTGCAGAGAAAGGAGCGGTCTAGGTTCAGGTCAACCTCAGGTAAGAGACTATCACTCACTTCAATATAGGAAAGGATAAGAAGACTATCGGTGCCGATGGCATTGGTAACAATGAGTTGCACCGGGAAGGTCCCCGCAGCAGCATAGAGGATTCCCTGAGGGTTCATGGCCGATGAGGTGTCGGGGATGGCCCCGGGGAAAGACCAGCGCCACTGGTCGGGGATGCCGGAGCTCAGGTCGGTGAAGTCCACGGCACAGCCTTTGGGGATCAGGGTTTTACTGGAAGTAAAGCTGGCTGTGGGCCGGGTGGCATAGAGGGAGGACTCCCAAACCCCACGACCGAAAGAGGCTGCGCGGATGCGATCCTGATGCCCGCTGAGCGTATCATACCATATCTCCAGTTCGCTCACCTGAATGGCTGCAGGAAGGCCGTTGGAGAATGATACCCAGCCACTGGTATAGTTATCGCGGTAAAACACACCCAGGTCTGTCCCGAGGTAGAGCCCCTCCTGACTGCGGGCATAATAGATCAGATCACTCATGGGGACATCAGGGAGGTTGTCCGTTAGGTCGGTCCAGGTCATGCCCCGGTCCCCGGAGCGGAAGACCTTGCGATCCTGGATGATATACACCACATCCGCCTGAGTGGGATGGGTTTCGATGGCTCGGACCTGACCCGTATGGGGAAGCTCTCCCGTAAGGTTCAGAAAGGTCACGGATGCGCCATGTGCCTCATCCGTACGGTAGAAGGTGTTGTTGTATTTGGAAACATAGAGGATGTCCGGATCAATGCGCGAATTCTCCATATCGAGGCACTCCCCTCCGGACAGTCCGTTGTCCAGTTTGGTCCAGCTCACTGTTCCTGTGCTTAGGTTGCGGATGTTGTTGCTCCTCCATACGCTGATCAGTCCCAGGAACATGGTGTTGGGGTCTTGCTCCGAGATGACGTATGGGCTCACCCATGCCCCGCCTTCAGTGATGCCATTGCTTCCATTGCCTGCAATGGTTCCATTGTAGGAGTCGTTGTAAAGCCGGTAGACATCGCCATAATAGTAGGATCCATAGGTATAGGATGGATTTACGGGGTCTACTGCCGCTTCCATCCCATCACCTCCGGCCACTGTAAGCCAGCCCGAAGGGTTGAACACCGTGGTCCCGTTATCCTGGTAACCAGCCATCAGGCGATCGCGCTGAGTCCGCGACTGCCCGATCTTGTATATCTGCGAGATGGCCAGTCCGCTGGTGATCTCGGTCCAGGCGGCTCCTCCATTCGACGTATGATAAACACCCCCGTCGTTGGCAGCATAAAGCTTGCCATCGGGAGCATAGCCCAGCCAATGACAGTCGGCATGCACTGCCGGCGCCCCGCCCGAACCTGTCCAGTGGGAGTTGATGGACCAGGTCAGCCCTCCATCCGATGACTTAAAAACGTTGACCCCTCCCACATAGATTGCAAGCGGATCCAGAGGGTCTGCAGCGATGGCGAGGTTGTACCAGGCCTGTCCACCACCTCCTGAGCCTGTGGTAGACCAATCCATGATGTTGGGACTGTTCGAGCGTTCGCTGAAGGTTAGCCCGGCATCGGTGGAACGCAGCAGGGAATTAAAGGAGTTATTGTTTGTCAGGACGAGGTATACCACCTCGGGAGCTGCCGGAGTGGTGGCAATAGCCATGCGCGACACCACCGGGACCCCGGGAACCTGACTCCAGGTATATCCCGTATCGGCGGAGCGGTAAAACTTACCTGAGGCCGTGGCATAAAGGATGGCCGGATTGAGCGGATGCCGTTCGATGTCCTTGAAGTTGCCTATCTGCGCAAGTTGCCAGTTGTTCCCCTGGTCGTTGCTTCGGTATATCCCGCTCCCGGTAGCCGCCAAAATGATCTGGGAGGTATGCAGGGCAAAGGTCATATCCCCTACGGTGATGTTTCCCATCCCAGAGGTTGAGGCGGCCCAGTTCTGACCGGCATCGGTACTTTTCCATACGCCTATGCCGGGGGCATCATTATGGTCCCTGTCGCCGGTGCCCATGAGCACGACCGAAGGGTTCACCGGATCGACCAGGATACTGGAAACCCCCAGCGAAGGCAAGTTGTCGGTAAGGGGAAGCCATGATAGACCGCCGTCGTTGGTTTTCCACAAGCCGCCGCTGGCTGCGGCAGCATAGATGACAGGGTTGCCGGAAGGCCCAAAGGCCAGGCCGTTCAGACGCCCCAGTCCGTTGGGCTGGCCGCTGTTGACCACCGGAGGCTGCTGCACGGGGCCGAGGATGGTCCAGTCGCCCCCCGAATTTTCCTGATAACGCAGGGGAGCCACGCTTTCCCAGGCGGCCAGCAAATCGGCATTCGTGGCCCTTCGGCCATCGGGTCGCATGCGGAGTGTGTTGTAATATTCCCAGCGTTTGAAAGGCTTCCAGCCACTCCCACGGGTGATCTCCCGTCCCTCCCAGTAACGCTCGAAGGCCCGGCTGACCTCCGGTACCGGGATGGTTGGATCATCCATCATCTCGATCCAGTACGGAAAGGATGCCGTATCCTCCCGTGGGTCAGTGGTCTGACCGGATAGTCCCGCGCGCCCCGTCAGGAGGCTCAGAATCAGCAACAGGTATTTCCCCCTCATCAACATAACATTTTGGTCGGCCCGGTGGCCGACCGGAACAAAACTACAAAACTTCAATATCTATCCCTGATCAGCGCTCCCGCTCTTACGATAGCAAAGATCACGAAAGTCACACCAGCGGCAGTGGGCTGCATCCTCGGTCTGCCGGAAAGGTTCATCAGGATCCAGAAGTTCTCTCAGCATCTCCCCGAGATACTCCCGGAACCGGGCCCGGTCTTCAGCATCGAAGGCCTTTGCCTCTCCCTTAAGAACAAGATTATCTGCTGAAAGGTTGCGCAGGCTCAGGATCATCATCTCCACTTCGTCCTCAGGATGACAGAGGTGGTAGAGCAGTTCGTAGAACATCAGCTGGAAGATCTTGTCGCCCTTCGCACCTGAAAGGCGTTCCAGATCCTTGAATACCAGCTCACGCGCTTCCACCTTCCCAGTCTTGTAGTCAATGATCCTTGTCCTGCCGCCGCAGCGCTCCATACGGTCAGCCTTCCCTTTCAACCGGACCCTGTTCAGGATATTCCCTTCGCTGTCCTGTACCGGGAGTTCGGCTTGCAGGGTCTGTTCCAGGGCAAGGATCAGGGGAGTGGAAGAGGCCAGCCGCACGGACTCTGCACGCAGAAAATGACGGATCAGCTCGACGGCCTGTTGAAATAGCAGATAGTTGCGGCCCGAGTCATGGTCCCGCCCGCTGAAGGCCTCACGAAAAGCCTGTTCCGTAGCTTCCAGCACGCGGGGAAGCATGGCTTCCACCTGCAAGGGGCCGGGCTGGGTGCCGACATAAGGTTTAAAAAGCAGCTCCAGGGCGCGATGTACCAGGGTCCCTGGAATATTTGCCCCAATCTCTTCTGGATCCGCGCTGTCATCCTCCAACCTGAGCACCCGTTTCAGGTAAAACCGAAGGCTGCAGGCCCTGTAATCGCTGAGCGCAGAGGCAGACAGTCCCGCAGCGGCCATTTCCGACACGCGCCGCAGGCTTACCTCCGTTTTCTGGAGGCTCAGGATGGGGATACTGTCCATTTCGGGCATCAGCCCTTCCTGATACTCCATGAGCTGCAGCTTAGGGTTACGCTCCTTCCATTCGTGCTTCATCTGCAAGAGAAAACGGCTCTTCTCCCCTGAACCCATCCTGGCTTCCTGGGTATCGTACAAGATGTGCACCTCGGATGGATGCTGGAGGAGCCTCCAGAAATGGTAGGCGAATACGGCGGTACGCTCCTTGCTGGCGGGAAGTCCGAACTGAGTCCGGATATCCATAGGGATGAAAGTACTGATGTGGCGACCAGCCGGAAGGATGTCCTCATTGGCCGAGATCAGGATGATACGGTCAAAATCCAGGGCCCTGGTCTCCAGTACACCCATAATCTGGAGTCCTTGCAGCGGCTCTCCGCTCAGGGGGAGCTTCTGAGCCGCCGCCAGGCGTTCAAACAGCAGCCTCACCCCGGGAAGGTCCTCAGGGATACTGAAGTCTATGCGCAGGGCCTGAATGCGGGTTAGGAGTTGATGCAGGGCAAAAAGATATTC
Source organism: Bacteroidota bacterium (assembly GCA_022710185.1). Taxonomy (GTDB): domain Bacteria; phylum Bacteroidota; class Bacteroidia; order Bacteroidales; family JAGNHN01; genus JAGNHN01. Next base: position 25,704 of record JAKLHK010000035.1, on the reverse strand, counting down.
CAGGCCCAGGGGCGCTTCCTGACTGTGCTCACCGGATACGGCGGTATGCATAGACCCTCGCATGATGGAGACGATTCTCAGCGCCGCCTGAAGCAGTACCTCAGGCTGAAGGGCGACAACAGGGAAAAGGATCTTCCATACCTCGCCATCATCATGGTATTGGCTCAACACCCGGTGGAGGTGTGACGCACGGATGACCACCCTGCCGGTTTTCCGCGCCTCGTCCATGGCCCAGTTTACGATCTTCAGGAGTTCATCCTTAGCCCCGGGGACAAGCCATGAGGCCCAGGGGTGGCTGAACAGCCGGAGCAGGGACCGCATCCTGTACCCCAGTTCATTGCGGGGCTGCCGCTCATGCAGGACATGGGCTTCCTCCAGCAAGGCAAACCATGAGGTAAAAAATGTGGTGGCCGGGCTCAACTTCAGCGGAAGTCCCATGGTGACGTTGATCGCCCCGATTTCCCGGGGCAGGGAATTGAGCACCGGCAACAGGAGGCTCTCGTCTGCCAGGACCACAGCGGTCCGTTCATCGGCAGGTATCCCCCTTGCCAGCCAGCCGCCCAGAATATCCCCAGCCTTGCGGGCCTGGCCCACTCGCCCCGGAATACCGCTGAGTGTAACCTGCACAGCGTTGGAAACGAGGGAGTCACCAGCCCAGCGGAAACGATCACCTTCAGCCATCCATCGATCGCGCAGGAACATGCCCGCCTCCTGTTCCCGGTTTTGCAGGTAGTAAAGATCCGCATCCCAGAAGGTCTCTGCCCTTCCCTCCCTTTCCAGTGCCCCGATGATCCCCTTTTCTGCCGGGCTGAGGGCATTGAGCCCTGCAAAACAAATCTTTTCCCATGGCAGGTTGCATCCACTGGTCTGTACCTTCTGCATCACCTCCCGGGCTGCCAGGCCAGGCCAGGCCAGGCCTTCCGCCAGTGTCTCCCTGCGAAGTCCGTGGTACATCGTCGCCAGGCTGCGATAGAAGCGAAGATAGGCTTCCTGAAAAGGGGTGAACTCCTGGTCCTGAGGACTCCAGCGCTCTATCGCCCGTGCATCGCTCAGATAACCGAACAGGTCATCCGGATCGGCAAGATAAAAATCAAGGTCGTTGAAGTCATCGAGCAAGGGCTCTGCCCAGCGGACAAAGGCGGAAAAGGTCTCGCTGCCTTCGCTAATGGCCTGCTGGTAATGGCGGTAGAACAGCATCAGCAGGCGCAGCCTTTCTGCTTTACCTGTTCCGTGGAGGTGGAATACAAAATCTTCAATGGACATAACCTCCGGTGCCCATAGCGGTGAGCTCCGCCCTTCCGCGAGGTATCGTTTCAGGAAGAGTCCCGCCCGCCGGTTGGGAAGGACCACGCAGGTTTTATCCGGGGCATAGCCCCGTTCCGGGCTGATCTCCCGGGCCAGTCGTTTCAGGAAGGGCTCCATCCCCGATGATATTTTTTTATCCAATCCTGCCCCTGAACGGAGGACAACCAATCGCGCATGTTCTGGAGGTCCTCTGGACGTCCGAGGTCGGTCCACTGGCCTTCATCGTGCCGCCAGGTGCCTATGACCAGTCCGTGGGCCAGCCTGAGGTAATGCGGAAGCAGAGGGAAGCGTACCTCATCCGGAAACAGGTCGAGCACTCTTTCGGAAAGGAAATGTATCCCACTGAATGCCAGTGGCTGACATGCATCCTGGGGCTCATTGGCCCAGAGGTATTCTCCGGTGGAGGCATTGGTCCAACCCTGGAGGGCACCATCCCTGGATACGAGCAGGTATCTTCCTGATTTTCTAGATCTTACTGCAAGAGTTACTGCATTGCCCCCATTAGTGTGTGCCTGATGGAGGGCCCTCAGGTCAAGGTCGCTGAGGACATCGGCATTATGCACCAAAATGTCGCCATGGCCCTTGAGCATGGCCGCAGCCTGTCGAAGGGCACCCCCGGTATCCAGGAGGTCCGGGGACTCATCTGAAATGCGGACATGGATATCCGCAACTTGTTGACGCTCCAAGTGCCTGATCAGCATGGGTGCATGGTGATGCACGTTCACTATGGCTTCCTGTATTCCAAAAGATGCCAGGCGGATTAGAATATGGTCGATCAGGGGGAGGCCCCCAATCTCTACGAGGGCTTTGGGGACATGGTCGGTGTAGGGTCGCAGGCGGGTTCCCAGTCCTGCAGCAAGAACCATCGCGATCATGAACCGGTCCGGTAAAGAAGGAGGGCTCTCACAGTGCTTCAGGTTTACATAGCCTTTTGCCTTTCACTGCTGTTTTTCCGCAGCGCCGGCAACGGTATTCGGGCTTGTCCTTGCCGGGCTTTCCACCTTTACAGAGGGTCTTGCTCATGGTATACCTGAATTAGCGTTCACTTACCCCAAGCTCCCCCTGCTGGAGGTGCCTGAGGCGGATATTGAGGCCCGGTATGTCGTCCAGCATGCGGTTAAGACGTTCGGCGCAGTATACCGAACGGTGCCGTCCCCCGGTGCATCCAAAGCTCACGCTCAGGCTGTCGAAACCCCGGGAGAGGTATTGCTCCACGGCGTAGCGCACCAGGGCGAGGGCATGCTGGAGGAAGTCTTCCACTTCCGGGCGCCCTTCGAGAAAGCCGGCCACTTCAGCATCCCGCCCGGTATGGCCCGCCAGGGAGGGATCCCTTCCCGGATTGGGCAGTGCCCTGCAGTCGAATACGAATCCGCCCCCATGCCCCCCCGGATCGGCCGGTATGCCGTAACGGTAGGAGAAGCTCTGTATCCAAAGGGTCAGACCGGTGGGGGGGCCCTGGATGTCCATAGGGCTTTGGGATAGCTTGAGGAGGACTTCCATGAGATAGGGCTCCAGCTGGGTGTCCGGATGTCCAAGCAAAGAAGCCAGGTTTCTCAGGCCAAAGGGGATACCACTGAGAAACAAGGCCTTTCGCTGGAAATACCCTCTGTAACCATAGGCGCCCATGGCCTGCAACACCCTCAGTACGGCCATGCTGCGAAAGGCTTTTCTGAAGCTGTCATCACGCCCTTCAAGCACTTCCCCAGCAGATTGTATATAATGGTCCAGCATCTCTTCCCGGAAGGCAGGGCTGAGATCGGCCCTGGAGTTGAACAGTAAGGATGCCAGGTCGTAGCTCAGGGGGCCGCTGCGGCCGCCCTGGTAATCGATGTATACATACTGGCCATCCTTCAGCATGATGTTGCGCGATTGGAAGTCGCGGTGCATGAAGTATCCGGCCGGTTGCTGCAGGAGATTGTCGGTCAGCTGATCGAAGCCGGCTTGCAGCCTGGCCTCATTGAATTCGATCCCCGCCAGCCGCAGGAAATAATACTTGAAATAACTGAGGTCCCACTGTATGGCGTTCCGGTCGAAGGTTGGGAGGGGGTAACAGCGGGAGAAGTCGATGCCCCTGGCACCACGGGTCTGAAAGGCGATCAGGTCTTCGATGACCCTGCGGTAATGGGGCCGGATAATCTGTTCGAACTGTGCTGCACCACGACTGCGCTCCAGAATGCTGAACAGCGTGGTATCACCCAGGTCTTCCACGATATAGGAGAGCCTGTCTTCAGCGATATGCAGGATACGCGGAACGGGGAGGTCCTGTTCCAGGAAGTGCCTGCTGAGGTATAAGAAGGCCTCATTCTCCTCAGCAGAGGGGTTGTGTGCCAGCATTACGGATCCCGCCGAGCCCTGTGCGCGGAGGTAGGAGCGTGCTGATCCCGATCCGGGCAGGGGTTGTAGGCCGGAGGGAAACTCGCCGCACCATTGCCGGTAAAGCTCCGATAGTATCTGCTGAACCTCCGGGCTCATGGAAGGATCAGTTATAGGGCAGAATGGTGAAATTACCCTGTTCCACCTTCACGTTATATGTGCTCTGGCATGTCATGGTGAAGGTGCCGGACACAACCTTGTTCTGGGTATCAAATTTGGTGATGGTGATGCTTCCACTCTGGAAAGTGTAAGGGTTCCCCATTTGGGCCAGGCTGGACTGGGTGCTGAGGCTGTATGTGCCTGGGGTAGCCGGCCCGTCATGGACCAGAACGATCTGCCACAGGGGCGTAACATTATTGTCGGCGGTGATGGTAAGCTTGCCACCGGAGTATGATGCGCTGATGTTCTGTGCCACCCAGGAATATCCACTGATAGAGGCGGACATGCCCATGACCTCACAGGGGGGACAGGGGCCTCCGCAATCCACATCCTCTTCTTCCTGGTTCATGATCCCGTCGGTGCAGGTGGGCACCTCAACAGGGGGATCGTCACTCTTGCAGGAGGGAGTCAATACGAACAGGGTAAGGAGCAGGACTGGCAGCAGGATGAATGTGCTTCGATTCATTGTTTCGATGTTGGTGACGCAAAAATAAGGCTTCCCTGGCAACCTGATCCAGACCTTGGGGTACATCAAAAAAAAACCGGCTGCTGATCCCTGAACGTCCCATCCGACAGAGCCGATGGTCCGGGGTTCAGCAGCCGGTGTTTATTGGTTGGCCGATGGCCTGGTCGCAAAAAAATCAGGACCCGGTACCTTATCCCAGTTTATACCTCAAACGCTTTCTTGAGCCTTCCTGAGCGGGCGAAGAACCATTCGCCAAGTCCATAGGTGAATCCTTTGCCCCGGGCCGAAGCCTTGCCCAGCACGCCACGCTTGTTGGCCAGCTTCTGGAGGCTGCGTGCGATCTTTCCCTTCATTTTCTCCTCATCGAAGGCGGTCTTATTCTCAGCGGCCCTGGCACCGGCCATGGCGAGCAGTTCGGCGCTGGTCATCGGCTTGCCGTTCTCACGGATGAGCTCGACCAGGTAATTATCCCAGCTACTGAGCCGATAACCTTTGGTACGGCTGGGCTTGCGCCCACGCTTCGCCTTCTTCGCCGCCGGTTTGGCCGCCTTTTTTGCCGCCCTGGCCTCAGCCTTGGCTTCAGCCCTGGCAGCAACCTTGGCTTCCTTGGCCTCCTGCCGCTCTTTCTTCATTTCCTGAAGGGCGGTGATGGTGTCGGTGAGCTGGTTGAGCTCGAAACGCATCTTTTTAAGACTGGACCGATACGCTACCAACAGCTCGTCGATCTCTGCAATGGTGAGTGTAGTTCTTGGCATATGGAAGGAGATTTGGTTACGATTTTTACAAATATATTAACTTTTTGTCCGATTTCAGAAAATCCGCGAAAATAGAATCAATGCTTAAAATGTATTTGTCTAATGTTTTGTTTTACAATATATTAATCCGAATTAATTTGTCCCCAACGAAAACAGCTCGTCAGGTGGTCGTTCACCATGCCGGCCGCCTGCATATAGGCATAACATATGGTTGACCCTACAAACTTAAATCCCAGTACCTTAAGTGCTGAGCTCATACGATCCGACTCCGGACTTCGTGCTGGCAGTTCTGACAAAGTGTGGTGATGATTGAGCCGTGTCCGGCCATCAGTAAACTGCCAGATCCAGGCGTCGAATGATCCGTGTTCCTCCGCCAGGCGCAGGAAACAACGAGCATTGTTTATGGTCGCCAGGATCTTTTGACGGTTGCGGATAATTCCGGCATCCCCCATCAATCGTTCCACATCCTCCGGTCCGAAGCAGGCCACGACCTCCGGGTCGAAGCCTGCGAAAGCGGCCCGGAAGGCTTCCCGCTTGTGAAGCACTGTCCTCCAGCTCAGTCCCGCCTGGAAGGCATCCAGCACCAGGTATTCGAAATGCTTGCGGTCATCATGGACCGGAACACCCCATTCTTCATCATGATACTCCAGCATCAGCGGATCCTGGCCTGGCCAGGGACAAGGTTGTCGTATTTCGCTCATCCTTCCACATTTATTATAAGGGCATCAGGAAGATAAGCCAGGATTGCCTGCACCCTCGGATACCCCATGGCCCGAAGCAGATCCGCATAGCGTTTCACCTGCAGTTCGTGCTCTTCTCTGTAAACCCCTGTTTTATAATCAATCAGTACAGTAGATCCTTCGTAAATCACCACGCGGTCAGGGCGCACCGACCGGCCTTCGGGCAGAAGGATTTCCGCTTCGTTGAGCACCTTGCCAACCCCTCTGAAATGGGGTTCCAACGCGGGATGATCCAATATTGACCGTATCCTGAGCGCCAGGTTCTCTGCATGGACTGCATCCAGGGTGCCTTCATCCATGATCTGCTGTATGGCCAGCACCTCATCTCCTGACCGCTTCACACGGGCCAGCACGCGATGGGCCAGAAGACCATAGGAGACAGGATCCAGGCCGGCCTCAGGATCCCAGCTCAGGCTGGCGTTGCTCCTGATCTTCAGGCGGTGGTCCCAGGGATATGAGCTGAAGCCGAAGCAGGAGGCCAGGACCGGTTCCTGCCCGCTACTGCTTCCGTCGTCCTTCACGAGGGGAGGAATGGGGGTACTGCCCCAGGTATACTCCATTCTCCCTTCCACCCATTTGGCCTGGTGCACCAGAAATTCCTTCATCAGGCCGTGAATACGAGGCAGGGCTGAAGCCTTCATATTCTCCGACGGCAGGGGGAGCAATACGTACAAACGCTCTATGGCCCGGGTCAGGGCAACATAGTGAACGTTTAGGATGTCGAGGGAAGACATGACTTTTTCTTCTTCCTGACAATGCTCCCAGGAGGATCCCTTCAGCTGATCGTTCAGTGGGATGTACCCTGCGCTGAGGCCGTCGAAACGCCCGGGCTCTGTTTCAACCCAACGCTCTGAGCGGGTATTCCTGCTGCTGGTCGAGTAGCTGGGATAGATCACTACCGGGAATTCGAGCCCCTTGGCCTTGTGCACTGTCAATATGGTTACCGCTTCAAGCCCTGGAGGTACGGTCACTGAACGGCGCCTCCCGAATTCCTTCCACCAGCCTATAAACCCCTGAAGGCTGCTGTCGTAGGTGCGGATATACTGATCCACATTCTCGAGGAAGAACTGCAGGTACACATCGGACAGGGTGCCGAAGCCCAGAAGGCGCAGCAGGTGTTCGGCCAGGTCGTAGAGCGGAAGTCGCTGAAGGCTGGCAGGATCAAGCAGTAAGCCATGGGATTCGAGCCAGGACAGTACCCCGGAACCGGAGGAAGTCCCCTGGTCCAGGAGGATACACTCCCATGCGTGGGCTTCAGTATCTCCCTCTACTCTCCCGCAGAGCAGGAGATTGCGCACCAGGATCGCGGCAGCCAGGCGTTCTGCCGGGAAGGCTACGATTTCCATCAGGGAGGCCAGGGCATTCACGCGGGGCGAGGCACCCAGCAGGACAGATTCTGTCGACACCACTCCAATGCCATGGCTGAGCAGGCATTCGGCGACCCCGGCTGTTTCAGCATTGGTGCGGCAGAGAACAGCGACATCGCTGAGCGCTTTGCCGGATTCCTGCTCCGCCCTGACCAGACCCAAGATGATCTCGGGAAACAACTGGTCTCTACCCTTGCGGTTGTCCGCCTCGATGAAGCGAACCATGACCGCCCCTGCCGGAGCGTGTCCCCCGGCCTCCTGAAGGAGGCCGGCATAGGCTTCCTGCCCCTCCTTGGGCAGCTGGCCGGAGGCGAAGGTGAAGAATGCGTTATTGAATCCGATGATATCGGGGCTGGAACGGTAGTTCTTCCCCAGTATCCGGTGCTCATAACCTGCCCTGAAGAGGGGTTCACGGGCACGCATCGACGGGTACCTGTCCAGGGGATCCAGCGCTGGCAAGGCCATGAACTGCCTCACATCTCCTGAGCGCCAGCGGTAGATGGATTGCTTTGCGTCACCCACAAGGAGGGAGGGCTGCCCGTCGGACAGGCCGTTCTCGAGCAGGGGCACCAGGTCGACCCACTGGAGTACTGAGGTGTCCTGGAACTCATCGATCAGGAAATTCCGATAGCGTTCCCCCAGGCGCTCATAGATGAAAGGGACGGGTTCGCGCAGCACCACTCCGGCGACCAGGGAATTGAAATCACTGATGGGTAGCAGGTTCCTTCGCCCGCGCAGTTCGGTGAGCTCACGCTGTATGGCTCCTCCCAGCGCCAGCAGGTAAATCCTGCGGTATATGAGGGCGTCGTCCATGTGAAAGCGGGTTTCCTGCTCCAGGTATTGCAGGGCACGGCCGGCGAGTGCACGCAGGGTGGGCTCAGCCTGGGATACGAGCGCCTTGCGGGCGGCAGGTGCCTGTGGATGTGCCAGGGTTTGGGCTTCCAGGGACTTGCGGGTATCCCCTGAGGGAGACATTTTGTCCCAATCGCGCTGCTGCAATCTGCGAAAAAACCCGAGGATACCCTTGGTTTTTCCCGAGACGTCGGGATCCTCCAGGCCGAAGCGGTCAGCACAGGCAAGGGCTTCCCCGGCTATAGACCCCAGGTAGTCATAGCGGGCACTGATCCTGTCGCGCAGCATACGGCCCAGGGCCAGAAAGCGGCTCGTGTCCCAGGAGGCCAGCATCTCCCGGTGCTCGCGGGCATCCTCGTTCAGCATGATGAGCACATACTCCATCAGGTCCTTCTCCAGCTGGGCGCTGCCTTCCTCCCCTATGCGGTAGCTGAGGAAGTCCTGGAGCACGCCCGTGATGTCCGTATCCGTGCCGACCTTATCCAGGAGTTGGTCGGCCACCAGGGCCGAAAGTTCCTCCAGGTCCAGGGTCACCTCAAAGCCCGCCGGCAGATCCATATCGCGGGCGAAGGTCCGGATCACCCGGTGCATGAAACTATCGATGGTACCCACTGCAAACTCCCCGTAATCGTGCAGTATATACTGCAGGGCAAGGGTGGAGGAACGCCGGATGACATCAGGGTTCAGCCCATCCTCCACCAGGGCCCCGGCCATGCCACCAACCGGTCCATCCGGGTGCAGGGCACTGAGCTCCGCCAGGCTTTCTACGATCCGCTGCTTCATCTCCCCGGCTGCCTTGTTGGTGAATGTGATGGCCAGGATGTGACGGAAATGCTGCGGATGCTCCATGAGCAGGCGCAGGTAATGCCTGACCAGGGTAAAGGTCTTGCCTGAACCCGCCGAGGAACGGTATACAGTAAATGGCCTGGTTGACATAGGAAAGGCTAAGTTAGGCATTTCCCACTGCCCTGACCTTTCGCCCTGGGGTCAGGAGAAGGCAGTTCTTTCAGGGTACCAGAACTTTCTCCATGATGGAGCGGTTTCCCAAACTGAGCCTGAGCAGGTAAACCCCGGGAGCCAGGGGGGAGTCCGGCCGCAAGGACTGTGCATTCTCCCCCTGCACCAGGTGCAGCGGGACTTGCATCAACCGCCTTCCACCCAGGTCGTAGAGCCCGCATTCTGCCGGTCCGTCTAAAGGCGACCGCATACGGAGCAGGAGCTGTCCGCTCTCCTGATCCACACTCACCCGGAGACCCCACGGATCCAGCGCCTGGTAGGTCACTGGCGTCCCCTGGGCCAACGCGGAGTCGAGATAGGTAACCGTCACCAACGGCCCCTCTGCCGTTACCTGCAACACGGGCAGCCCGTATCCCTGGGCCAGCCACTTGTACTCGGTAAACAGACGCTGGATCCCAAAACCGCTGCCGAGGGTATCCAGGAAGAGGCTGTCGTACTCCTCCACTTCCGAGCGCTGCCGGAGGACCTGGAAGGTGCCGAAGGGCGTACTGAGCTGTCCCCAGCCATCCACTGTGTTCCACCGCTTACGATCGGAATAGAAGCTGCCCAGGCCCGGAAGGCTCAGGCTGAACACGGAGCGGGAGGAGTCGTGGGCACCGAAGTTCAACGGAAAGCGGTACCAAACGTCGGGCTGGTCGTATTTCACTGCCAGAGGTATCCCGCTCAGCTCCCCGGCATAACCCAGAAAACTGAAGCTCTGCGCGTTGTTGCGGTAGAATTCGTATACATCCCCGATCTCAAAGCCGGGAATGAGGTTGAGCATGGGCATTTTGCGGGCCAGGTTTGCCTTATTGGGGTCGAGGGGGTTGTTGAAAAAGAGCTGATAAAGGGCAGGCACTGTGCTCATTGGAAGAAAGGTATCGAGCGTCTGGCTGAGGGCGCTGAGCCCGGAATAATCCCAGGTATAAGCTGCCCCGGTGAGGGAAGGGTCCTGGCCCGAAATATCTACAGCGGTACTGATCCGGAAAGTGTCGTTCACCGCCGGCATATCAGCCTGGGTGAGCGTAACCTGGGCATTCAGGTGAAGGGCTGCAAGGATCAGAAAAAGGAAGGAAACGATCCCCGGATTGGGTTGGATGCGACGGGCCATGGATTTAGGAAATGGTTAAGGGGACAAAGGTAACGCAAGATGGGCGCGATTCCGAACGGTAAAGGAGGGCTTGTTAGAACCTTATCAACGAAATGCCTACCTTTGCATCCGAATTGACCACATCCAGAGATCCAGGTCCTATGGAACTGAAGCTGAACACGATAGAGGAAGCCATTGAAGACATCCGCCAGGGTAAGGTACTGATCGTGGTGGACGATGAGGACCGGGAGAACGAAGGGGATTTCATTACTGCAGCGGAAACGATCACCCCAGAGATCGTGAACTTCATGGCCCGTTACGGCAGGGGACTGATCTGTGCTCCGGTGAGCGAGGAGCGCTGTGAGGCGCTGGGACTTGAGATGATGGTGTCAAACAACACCGCCTTGCATGAGACAGCCTTCACGGTATCTGTTGATCTTATAGGAAAGGGCTGCAGCACAGGAATTTCCGCTTCCGACCGTGCCAAGACCATTCTGGCCCTGGCCGCGGAGGCCACCCGGCCGGAGGACCTGGCCCGCCCTGGCCATATTTTTCCCCTGAAGGCGAAGAAAGGAGGGGTGCTGCGCAGGGCAGGGCATACCGAGGCAGCCGTAGACCTGGCCCGTCTTGCCGGGCTGAAACCTGCCGCGGCACTGGTCGAGATTATGGACGAGGAAGGGGGCATGGCACGCCTGCCGGAACTGGTTCAGATCGCTAAGCGTTTCGATCTCAAGATCATCTCGATACGCGACCTCATCGCCTACCGGGTCATGACCGAGAGCCTCATCCGCCTCGAAGAAACGGTAGCCCTTCCTACCGAATGGGGCAGCTTCGACCTTAAGGTCTTCCGCGACACCAGCAACGACATCCTGCACCTGGCCCTGGTAAAGGGCCATTGGACGCCCGATGAGCCGGTGCTGGTCAGGGTGCATTCCTCCTGCCTTACCGGGGACGTGCTGGGCTCCTGCAAATGTGACTGCGGGCCCCAGCTGCACCAGGCCATGCGCCTGGTGGAGGAAGAAGGAAAAGGCATCATCCTGTACATGAACCAGGAAGGCCGTGGGATCGGGCTGCTCAACAAGCTGAAGGCCTATCACCTGCAGGAGCTCGGACTGGATACCATAGAGGCCAACGAGCGGCTGGGTTTCAAGGCAGACGAGCGCGATTACGGGATTGGTGCTCAGATGATCCGTGAACTGGGTGCCCGCCGTATCCGCCTGATCAGCAATAACCCCCAGAAAAGGGCCGGCCTGCTGGGCTATGGTCTCGAGATCGTGGACAACCTGCCGCTGATCATCCAGCCCAATCCCCACAATTACCGCTACCTCAAGACCAAGCAGGAGCGCATGGGGCATCTCCTGAATCTCGACTAAAACTACTTTATCGTTCTACGGGGGCGGAAGACCTCTTCCAGCTCATCGAACTCCTTGCGGTAAAACACCCCGACTCCCTGCGTATATGGCGCACGGGTGTCCAGCAGGTCCACATAATTCGACTTGTTGAAGGCCTTGACCCTGAAACGCCCGTCCTCCGTAAGCTTTACCTCGATCTGCACATCGCCCACCAGGCTGCTGGCATTGGACGTATTGCGTTCACCCGCGATGCCCACGTTGCCATTGATGAGCACCCGGTCGTTGAGCACCTGGGTAGTAAGGGCCAGCTCCAGTTCCTCATTGGTCATCTCGTCCCCGGGCCGATAGTGTACCCCGATGTCAAAGTCCTGGCTGATCTGGGAAAGCCAGTTGCTCAGCTGCATGCTCAGCAGCTCGAAGGAGGAAGCACTCACCCCGGACGCCAGGCTGCCGCTGCCTTCTTCAGAGATAAAACTGTTGAGTACCAGCAAAGAGATCATCTGACGGCTCATCATGGCGTCGTTTGTAGTGTCTATCTGACTGAAAACGATACGATTGACTTCCTCACTGCTTTCCGGAAGCTCGAAGGCGAAGCGGATACCGGGCGAAAGGAGGTTGTCGGAAAGACGAATGATACAGTTGACCGGGACGCGCTGGCGGTACGCGGAGGAATCTCCAACCGGCATCAGCTCCCTCAGGCTGGCCCTCACTTTATATACCGCCACCATGGCCAGCTCGGCCGCATAAGGGTCCCCGTTCCACCGGATCTGGCTGCCCTTGCGAATCTCGAAACGGCGGCTCAGCAGGTTTTGCAGGGTCATATCAAAAAAGCCCTCGCTGATCTCATAATCCCCGAACATATTGAACTCGCCCCGTGTATCGATATTGAACCTCAGGTTCCCGTTTCCCTTGCCCTTGATCTGTCCCATGCGCGAAGGCAGGCTGATCTCAACCTCCGCGTCGGGCGTGGCCGTCAGATCGAAGTTCATCCGTATCCCGCTCAGACTGGCCGGTCCGGCCATCTCCTCCTCCGCCTTCGCCCGGGGATCAATAAAGGTGATGTAGCCACGATCCGACACTTCGGCATCATAGGAAATGGGGATATGGATCCGGGTACCCTTATCGGTGGTGGCACGGATATCCATTAGGAGGTCGTCGGGAGGTCCGCTGAACCGTGCGGTTCCTGTTCCCTTTCCTCTGCCGTAGAACAGCTCGTTCTGGGCGAGAGTGGTGTTGAGCACCGAAAATGCCTGAGGTGCCACACTGAAATCGACCCGCAGGTCCCTGAACCCCTCATGATATATCCCGCCATTGCACAGCGCCTTCTGGCCCTGGGCATCGGAGAGTTCGAGATCCTGGACTACGAAACCGTCGGGTTTCACGATGATGTCATGGGTAAAGGAGTACTCCTCATTGAGATAATCGATGAGAATGGCGGCGCGCCGGGCCGTGAGCCGCCCTGCCAATACCGGCCGGGCTGTGGTCCCGCTCAGGCCGAGTTGTCCGGAGAGAAAGCCGGAGAGCCTGGAGCTCAGTGTACTGATATAGGGCTGCAATATACTCAGCTTCAAGTTGCTAACGGAAATATTCAGATCGAAGTTGCCTGTGTCACGTTCCGGATAGTAGAAGCCTGTGACTTCAAGGGGGACACTTTGACCTGCATTTCCCTGATAGATCACACGGGTATCGGTGCGGAGCCGCTTCAGGTCGGGCTGCCAGTCGGCCAGCACCTGGGCATCGCCGAGCAGGTCGCCGTTGAAGGTAAAATCGCGGATATTCAAGGAAGAAAAGCCCCTGGGGGTCCCGAGGACAGACATGAGGGTGACATCGCCATCCATAATGCCTTCCAGTTCTACACCATAGGGCTCAAGCAACAGGTGCGCCATCCGTATATCGAAATGGTTGAACTGCAGCCCCAGCTGGCTTTCCGGACTGCGGTCCAGCTTGCCGTTCAACCGGATCATCTGCAGCTTGTGACTGAGCATAACATTACGGAAGCTCACCCCCTGGGGGTCAATACTGATTGCATGATCCGTATTGAAGGTCCACAACAGGCTGTCGAGGGGTATGCGCGACTCGCTCAGGCGCACCACCAGGTTAGCGGTATCGGGCAGAGAAGCGAAACCGCGAAGCATACCTTTGCCTGTTGTCGCCCCTTGCTGGTCCTGCCACGAGATCACGAACTCTGCCGAATCTGTGGTTACCAGGAAATCCGCAGTGGGGACATAGGTTTTTATACTGTCGGATATAGCCAGGGAGCTCCCCCTCAGTTTCAACCCGGCACCCGCCTCCAGCAGGCTGCCGGAAATCTCGGCATCCCTCAGGTCAACCCCATTGAAGGAAAGTTCAGGCGATCGCATCTGCCAGTTCAAATCCTGACCTTCAGCAAGCATGCGGGCGTTGAGCTGGGTCCCGAACGCAAAGTATAGCCCGGGAAAAAAGATGGCGGAGAGGGGCGCAGTCTCATAGAGGGTGAGTTCCAGATTGGCGTAGTGCCCGACTTCTGGTGCGGGGATGGCCGCCTTCCAACCGGCCGTGGGGAGTAGCCGCTGCAGGCTGTATCCCAGGCCGTGGTATAGTTCCTCGAACCTGAAACTCCCCTCAATATCGAGGTCGGCAAGGTCTGAACGCAACCTGACGGCTTTATACCTGCGGTCGTCGGGTTCAAAACTCAGCAACAGGGATCGGCAGCGCAACCGCTCCGCGGTATCGGCCAGTTCAAGGCCTTCGATGCCCATCGTGCCTTCCAGCTGATCCAGCCGGTCCCCGGAAAAGTTCAGCATCACTTCTCCTTTGGCACTGAGATACTTACCGAATGCGTTGCGTGTGAGCCGGTCCAGGCGGGCATGGTGCACGCTGGCCATCACGTCGAAGCGGGGCACCTCCCCTTCCAGGTCTACCTCCCCATTGAAGTCCAGGCCCAGCAGGTCGTCGTCCACCGCCAGCTGACCAGTGTATCGCTTCCCTTCCATCATCCCGTGGATATCGATGCGGGTGAAGGTCTCCCCCTGAAGTTCCAGGGAATCCACCACCCCTTGCATCTTGAGGTCGAGGGTACTCCAGTCGGTACCCCTGCCCTCCACTTCCATATCCAAGCGGAGGCTTCCCAGCATACCTCGCAGTTCAAGCAGTCCGCCCAGGTCGAAGGCCGGAGAACTGATGCTTCCCCTGTAGGTCATACCCCCGGGTTCCTGCCGCAGGACGAGGTCGGTATTCACCGATCCCTGGGCCGCCTGCACATCGGCCTGGGCTACGAAGTCGTTGTAAAAGCCGGTGAACACCCCACGGATACGGGTGGTTCCGAGCCGATGAAGAATAGCGGGCATCTCACCGAAGCGTGAGGATTCCGGAAGCCTGAACCTCTCCAGGCTACTGGCCTGAAGCTCAAGCTGGCGGATACGGGCATCGACAAAGGTCTCCTTCACCTCGGGCAAGCCATTGACATCGAGGTCGGCTGCGAGGATAAGGTCCTGCCCCATACCGATTTCCAGCTCCCGTGCCCTGAAGGCGCTCACATATCCTTTGAGATTACCCGACAAGGTCAGCCGGTTGTGCATTGTACGGAGCTCAGGTGCGAAATAGGCCAGCTCTGCCATATCGAGGCGGGAAGGACGCAGTGCGGCCCGGACATAGACGCTGTCGATGAAATGGTTGAAGGCCCCGAAGGAATCATAAGTAAAGGCAAGGTCCAGATCCAGGCGGGCACCGGCCGTTCGCACCAGCAGACGCCGTGCTTGCAGCACCTGCTCACTCAGGGACATATCCCCGGTCAGGGTATCCAATAGAAAGCCCGAACCTTCGCGAAGGGCCAGGTGGTCGAGGCGGAACACGTGGGTGTCCCCTTGGAGGTGGTAATCTTTAAGGCTGAGATAGAGGGAATCCACCCTGAGGTGGTCCCAGTCGATCCCATAGTCCACACGGCCCCGGGCCTCATCCTCATAAACGAAGGAGCCCCCGGTGACCTCCAGCGCATCCAGCCTGAAGGTCCAGGCGGGGGCTGCCGCGGTATCCCCCGCGGCGAAGCGGTCGAGAAGGAACTGCAGGTTGGTGTCCTCCTCCCCTGCCCTGCGCAGAATCATCACGCCGGGGCGGTCGAGGCGAAGGCTGGCCACCACCAGGATCCGCTTGCGAAGGCGCAGAGAGCCGATATCCACCCTGGCTTCCCCCACCCTGAGCAAGGGGGCACCGCGAAGGTCATCGAGCTGAACATCCTGGAGGCTGAGGTCGAGATACCAGCGCAAGCGCACGGCACCAATAGCGACACGAGCTCCCAGTTGGTCGGAGAGTATATTCACGGCTGCATTCTTCACCAGGGTCTGAACCGCCGGGATACGGATGGCCAAAGGGGGCACCACCACCAGCAGGATCAGCGCCGAGGCAAGCACCCACAGCACCTTCCGCCATATTTTGGTAATTTTGCGCATGCTCAGGCCAACAGAAGATATCCTAATCCTTGGTATAGAGTCTTCCTGCGATGATACCGCCGCTGCGGTGATCCGGGGCGACCACATCCTTTCCAACGTGATCGCCAACCAGGAAGTTCACCGGAACTTCGGGGGCGTAGTCCCTGAGCTGGCCTCGAGGGCCCATCAGCAGAACATCATCCCTGTGGTAGAGGTCGCCCTGTCCAAAGCAAATGTAGGGAAAAATGAGCTGAATGCCATCGCTTATACCCGTGGGCCGG
This sequence comes from Bacteroidota bacterium, assembly GCA_022710185.1. Taxonomy (GTDB): domain Bacteria; phylum Bacteroidota; class Bacteroidia; order Bacteroidales; family JAGNHN01; genus JAGNHN01. The sequence continues at coordinate 9,565 of JAKLHK010000035.1, read as the reverse complement.
GACTTCTGGGATCCCTTCTGGTTGGCACCTCGTTTGCCAAGGCCCTCTCCCTTTCCCTGGGGATCCCCCTGCTCGACGTTGATCATCTTCAGGCACATATCCTCGCGCATTTCATCCGGGACACCCCGGATCAGGAAATACCACAATTTCCGTTCCTTTGTCTCACAGTTTCCGGGGGCCATACCCAGATCGTTGTGGTAGAATCCCCCGGGCACATGCGCAGTATCGGCCAAACCATCGATGATGCGGCAGGAGAGGCCTTCGACAAGGCCGCCAAGATCATGGGACTGCCCTACCCCGGTGGGCCGCTCATCGACAAGCTGGCCAGGGAAGGCAATGCCTTCGCATACAGTTTCCCTGAGCCGCGCATCCCCGGCCTCGATTACAGCTTCAGCGGGCTGAAGACATCCTTTCTGTACTTCCTCCGCGACCGCCTGAAAAGCGATCCGGACTTCATCGGGAAGAACAAGGCAGACCTCTGTGCCTCGGTGCAACACAGCATTGTGAGTATACTGCTGCGCAAACTGGCCCTCGCCGCGGAACATACCGGAATCCTGGAGATTGCTATCGCCGGAGGGGTCAGCGCCAATTCGGGCCTTCGGGAAGCCTTGCTGCAGATGGCCGGAGTCAAGGGATGGAAAGTGTTCCTGCCCCGTTTTGCCTACAGCACCGACAATGCCGCCATGATCGCCATGGCCGGGGTATTCCGTTATATGTCCGGAAACTTTGCCCCCCTCGATCTCCCCCCCTATGCCAGGGCCGGGGAACATCACTGATCCAGGACCAGGAAACGCTCACCCCAGGAGCGGACAAGGCTTGCCTTTTCGGGATCAAAATGGAACCACACCCTTGGGCGATAGGATTCCGGAAGGCTCATCTTTACATAGTTATGCATGAAGTGGTCGGTAATCCAACCGGCATACTTGATCCCGAGAATTCCAGCCAGGTGGTATATATCGTTCAACTGCATCTCGCGCAGGCTGTATTTGTAACTTACCGTTCCCTTGAGTGGATGCCGCACGAAGGATCCCTGCAGCCGGTCCTGAAGAAAGTGACTGGCATACAGCACCTCAAGCCGGGCATTGTCGGTGTTCACCGGACTTAGTTCAAACCAGGAATGCATGCTGACAGCGTTAAGATCGATGCGCTTGTAATAGGTGATGGTGTCATCGAACATCTGCTGTTCGGTTTTGGGAATGGAATACTCCTCCAGCATAACCTGGGCCATATCCAGGATCCATGACGGCCCGGGCAAGGTAAGAAAAGTGTCCAGCTGGCTTTCCCAGTAGACCGTATACCCCTGGCTGCGCAGCTTTTCTGCGAAAGCGTTCACATAGGTATCGAGGAACATCGAATCGCTGACATCCTTGAGATAGGTGCTGCCGGACAACAAGAGGGAGTCCCTGGCCTGAGGGCTGAGGCCTTTCAATTTATCTACCTCACTGGTCTTCAGGTTCTCCCTGATCACTCCATCGGGGGTTAACAGGAGCAGCGCGGGAGGTTCCCAGCTGCGGGCAAAGGCCCGGGAAAGGTTCCTCTCGGCGCTGCAGCCTGAGGAAAGCCCCCAGATCATGGCTGGCAGCCATAACCACAAAATGCGCACAGCTTTCAGGCGAAATGGCATTTGATACGGGGAATAGAGACAGGACAACGGCTTAGTTCACCGATTGTTATTCTGCCGATGCTGCAGTACTGAGCAGGGCTTCCCCGAAACTGCGGCCATAGGCATAGCTCTGCTGAAGCTCTGCTGCATCGGGAGTGAACTTGAAGAACAGGCCTTCTCCGTGGTAGTTGAGCTTCAGGTTTTCCAGCGATATCCTGATGAGTTTCTCATTTTCCCCGCTCCAGCCATAGGACCCGAAGCCCCCGGCCAGCTTGCCCCGGTCGCGCAGCGGGTTGACAGCGGCAAACAACTTATATACGGGAAGCAGTATATTCTGGTTGATCACGGGAGAGCCGACCAGTAACCCGGTTGCCCGGGTGAGCTGCTCCTCCATCTCCCCGATATCCGTGGTTTCGATGTCCATTACCTCCACTTCGATCGGCCCCGCATCACGGATTCCCCGGGCGAGCTCCTCTGCGATCACGCCGGTCATGTGATAGGCCGACACATAAGCAATGTAAACCCGCTGCTGCTCGGGATAACGCAGGTATTCCTCTGACCATTTACGGCTAAGCTCCACGTATTTCTTCCAGTCCGACCGGAGAATGGGCCCATGCCCGGTGCAGATGGTGCGCACCGGCAGGTCTGCTATCTTGTCCAGGGCCTTCAGCATGAACTTACTGAAAGGCTTGAGGATGACATCGAAGTAATATTTGAAGGCCTCATCGAATGCGATGGGGTCCACCCGGTCATCGAACATGTTGGCATCGGCATAATGGGCCCCGAAGGAGTCGCAGGTAAAGAGCAGCCCCTCATCCTCCAGCCAGGTGTACATGGTATCCGGCCAGTGTAAATTCGGTGCGCCAATAAACCGCAGCACACGGTCGCCCAGGGCGAGGGTATCCCCGTCCTTCACTGCCCGGTGGGGGAAATCGCGGGAGAGGATCTCCTTGAGGTTACGGATGGCGTTACCGGTGGCCACCACCTCGGCCGAGGGGGCGATCCCGAGCAGATGCCCGATGCTGCTGCTGTGGTCCGGTTCACTATGGTTCAGGATGATGTACCGGATCTCAGCGGGGTCGGTAAGGGCCCGGAGTTTGCGTTCATACTCCGGCCAGAACGACTCTTTCACGGTTTCCACCACGGCTTTCACAGGCCCATCGATGAAATAGGAATTGTAGGTGGTGCCATAGCGGGTCTCCATGACCACATCGAAGCTCACAATGTTGTGGTCGAGGACACCTATCCATTTCGCGCTGGGGCTGACCTCGAGGATATGAGGTTTCGTGTTGCTTTCCATCAGTATACCAAGTGCTTGGTTAAATATTATCCATGGCCATCAGAACAGGGTCATCTGGGGGGGCGGGGGAGGGCTTTCGGGGGGCTTGCTGCCTTTGCGACCCGGACGGGTTGGGGGTGCCGCTGCCTTGGCCCCTACATTCTCCTCATTCTCCTCCAGAGGGGCTGGCTGCTCCGTGGAATCTGGTTCATCCTCCCCTCCGGGTGAGGAGACATCCGTTTCCACAGCTTCCTCCTCCACGGAAGTGAAGGCCATCGCCAGCTTGTCGGCTTCCTGCTCCTCCGGGCTATCGGCTTCGGGCTCCTCGGGCAGGGCTTCCTGCTCCACTTCGGCTATTTCACTGACATCAAAGGCTACCAGCTTCTTCCCCCTGGCCGTTATCCCCTTGACGGCGATGTGTTCCACGGCCTTCACCTCCTCTTCCACCGGGTCCTGGGCTTTGGTCCGTCGGGTGCCCCTGATGATGTACACCGGGGTGGGATGGAAACTAAAGCAGACCAACCTGGAAGCGGGGTGCTCTGTGAGCAGGTTCAACAGCTTCTCAGCGTCTTCCGGCAGAAAACGCTTAAGGTAGTGGTCCCCGCTCTGCCCGTCAAAGTAAATCAGGGTGACCGGACTGCCTGGATCGAACTTGCGGATGTGCAACAGCTCTTCCTGGAAATGCGTGGTGAGATCGAAGCCGTAGGTCCTGTAAGTGCCGTTCCGGTTGAAGCCCATAATGCGGTCATCGCCCATGAAACGTCCCAGGTAGGCTCCCCTTCCTTCTGCATTGATCCGGTTCACGGTATCATCATACCAGATGCCGATGGCGCCGAGAGTGCTAACCCCCTCTTCCTTCTGGGTGATTTTGCGTACCACATTCTTGGTCAGGATGTTCCCTTTAGCCGACCGGCTGCGAATGCTCACCTGGCTGAAATCGAAGTCGAAGGAGGTCTTCTTCAGCCTGGGACGCGGGCGCAGCATCACATGTACCAGTTCCGCTTCCCCGTTGGCATTGGCTGTCAGGTAAAGAATGCGCGAACCCTTGGCACCTGCGGTAAGGTCATATTCCTTGTCGCGCGTTACCCCGGTTATAGGGAAGCGTTTGACCATAGCCGGGCCTCCCCTTCCGTGCTGGTAGACCATATTATAGATGGTCCGGTCGTCATTCCTTCGGAACACATCGATATGCAGGATATCCTTGCCCACGAATACCTTTTCGGCAACGCGGGTCACCAGGAAGCTGCCATCGCCCCGGATCACGATGATATCGTCGATGTCGCTGCAGTCGCAGACAAATTCGTCCTTGCGCAGGCTCGTCCCGGCAAAGCCTTCCTCGCGGTTCACATACAGCTTCTGATTGGCCGCCGCCACCATGGTGGCTTCGATAACCTCGAAGCTTCGGATCTCCGACCGGCGCTCCCTTCCCTTCCCAAATTTCTCCCTCAGGCTCCCGAACCATTCTATCGCATGCTCGATGAGGTGTTCCAGCCTATAGCGCACCTGTTCCATCTCCGCCTCTATCCTGAGGAGGTTATCGGCAGCCCGGTCCGCATCGTGACGTGATATCCTCTTGATCCTGATCTCGGTAAGCCGGATAATGTCGTCACGGGTAAGCGCGCGGCGCAACTGGCCGAGGAAGGGTTCCAGTCCTTTCTCTATGGTGGCGATCACGTCCTCCCAGGTCTCGCTTTTTTCTATCCTCCGGTATATCCTGTTCTCAATGAAGATGCGCTCCAGACTGGCGAAATGCCATAGTTCGTCCAGCTCGTCCATGCGAATGTTCAGCTCTTTTCCCAACAGATCGACCGTATGATCCACCGACAGGCTGAGCAACTCGCTCACCCCGAGGAAGCGGGGCTTGCCGTCGAAGATGACACAGGTGTTCGGAGATACCGACATCTCGCAGTCGGTGAAGGCATAGAGGGCATCGATGGTCTGGTCGGGCGACACCCCGGGGGCCAGGTGGATCAGGATCTCTACCTGGTCCGCCGTATTGTCATCAATCTTGCGGACCCTGATCTTGCCCTTCTCGTTTGCAGCCAGGATGGAGTCAATGAGTGCACCGGTCGTGGTGTAGAATGGGATTTCGCGGATTACCAGGGTTTTCTTGTCGAGCTGCTGTATCCTCGCCCTCAGCCTCACCTTGCCCCCGCGCAGCCCCTCATTGTATCGGGTCACGTCGATATACCCTCCCGTCAGAAAATCGGGGTAGAGCGTCCAGGGTTCATCCTTCAGCAGGGCGACGGCCGCATCGATGACCTCGACAAAGTTGTGCGGCAGGATCTTGGAAGCGAGACCCACGGCGATGCCTTCCACACCCATGACGAGCAGCAGGGGGAACTTTACCGGCAGGATGACCGGTTCTCTCTTGCGCCCGTCATAGCTTTGTTTCCAGCGGGTGATCTTGGGGTTGAAGAGGACCTCCAGGGCAAAGCGCGAAAGCCGGGCTTCGATGTATCGTGGGGCCGCGGCACTGTCGCCGGTGAGGATGTTGCCCCAGTTGCCCTGGCAATCCACCAGCAGCTCGCGCTGGCCCAGCTGTACCAGGGCATCTCCAATGGATGCATCCCCATGGGGGTGGTACTGCATGGTCTGTCCGATGATGTTGGCCACTTTGTGGAAACGGCCATCATCCATTTCACGCATGGCATGAAGGATACGGCGTTGCACCGGCTTGAGGCCATCAAGGGCTTCAGGCACGGCCCGTTCCATAATCACATAGGAGGCATAGTCGAGGAACCAGGTTTCATACATCCCCGAAAGCTGCAGGGTCCGGTGGGTCGACTCCTCCTCTGGGGGAGCTCCCTCCGTAGCCGGCATTTCCTGTGCATCCCCTTCGATGGGCAGGTTGAGTTCTTCCCCTGGTTGATCCATCATGCTTTCATGAACCTAAGCAATAATACTTCGGCCAAAAGAAAGGCCAGTGCGGCCCATACCAGCCATGTCCAATACCTTACACCCTCGTTCAGGCGGGCAATCATCCGTTCGGCCGAGGAGGCCGAGGCACCGAGCACGCTCACCCGTTCAGCACCCTGATCCTGCGTAAGTGACTCAAGCTCATCCGTATTCATGGGATCGAGGGATGACTCGCTACGGTTGAAATTGAAGGCAGCATAGGCCAGCACTTCCCTTTTGTCGCGCAGTTCGTAGATCCCGTCGAGTCGCAACTGGTCATAGGTGTATATCATCAGATCGGATCCCTGGGTGCGTATTCCGGGGATGATTTCGGTGCCGTCTTCCTGGCCCACCAGGGTCAGAACCTCCGCGGCCCTGGATATTCCAGGGAAACGCAAGCCATCGTCGCCGCCGATGGTGTGACTGATATGCTGCACCGGACGGCTCATCAGGGCCATGCGATAGAGCAGGGGGACGATGAGGGCGTGCCGTGGCAGGCTGCTCCATTCTTCCCTCAAGGGAGAGGCGAAAAGGTAAACCCTCCCCGGACCGGGGCTTCCTGACAGGAGGAAGGGCCGTCCGTTGTCCATACCCAGCAGCACTTCCCCCCCGCTACCCACAGCAGGGGTCAGGGGATAATGAGAATACACCAGGGGAAGGTCCATGCGCTGGCCTTCACGGGCACCCTCGCCTTCGAACACTTCCTCGAAGAGCGGGTGCGAAGGATCCAGATCGGCCACCCGGGCATCGGTGGTATCCGGAGTGCCCGACAGGCCGAGTCCGAATGCTCCCAGGAAAGCAGAATAGCCTGACGGGTCGATATCTTCCCCAGGGTAGAGGATCACACTTCCGCCATCCCGGGTGAAGTTGAGCAATGCATCGGCCAGGCCGCTCGGCAGGGTATTGAGCCCGTCGGCGATCACGAGGCTGTTCCGGCCGAGGGAGGCATAATCAACGGAAAGGTAGGGCGTTGCGCTGAAGGAAAAGGCGCTGTCCCCTGCGAACAGGGCGCTAAGGTAGGGCGAGGGACTGCCCTCATGGATGGCCAACAGCGGGATACGGTCGGATACAGGAAAGGCAAGGTGGTAGCGGTCGTCATAGGTCACCGGATAGTCGGTAAGCTCGATGGCCCCGTGGTACCATCCGGGCTCGTCCAGACGGAAGCTCAGGCTAAGTTCAAGCGACTGTCCGGCCGGCACATCGAGGCTGGCTACTGCCCTCTGTTCTCCATTCAATTTCAGGCGCAGGGGCACCTTTTCATAGTCACCCTGCCCGGCATTCACCACCCTGACGTTCAGCCGGGCCTGCTGCCCTGCGTAGCGGGCCGGGGAGCTGAACCAGGCGGTATCCACATAGAGGTTCGACAAGGCATTGGCTTCCAGGGGAATCAGAAATGTTCTCAGGCTGCTGTCGACGCCAGGGAATGATTCGCCCATCATGGTGCGCTGGAAGTCCGAGATGAGGAAGAGTTCTGCTTTCACCCCTTCTTCACCGCACAGGTCGGATGCCCTGAGCATGACTTCCTCCAGACTGCGGGAAAGGGGGCTGATTTCCACCGACTGCACCAGCTCCTGAAATTCGTCGCGGCTGTAAAAGCGCTGGTGGCGTCCTTCGAAATCGTGGGTCATCAGGGCAAACTGATCGGCCGGTCCATAGGCCTGGGCGATGGCCGTGGCCCGGTCGCGGGCCACCTGCAGCAAGGTGCCTTCGGCCGAAACGCTCTCCATACTGAAGGAATTGTCGAGAAAGACGATCACATTCCTGCGGGCTCCCGCGTTATCCCCACCACGCAGGGGAGTGTACGGCTGGGCAAAGGCCAGCACCAGGCTGGCAATGGCGAGCATGCGCGCCATCATGACCAGCAGGTGGCGAAGCCGGGTGCGCCGGCGGGTCTCCAGTTGCAGGTCTTCGATGAACCTGAGGTTTGAGAAATAGACCTTACGGTACCGGCGGAAACGGAACAAGTGGATGATGACCGGTATAAGCACCGCGGCCATCGCGAAAAGGAAAGTGGGATAAATGAACTGCATCCGTTATCGGCCATTATCCGAACGGGCAAAGATAACGATAATGAAGCAACAGGAATTTGAAGGAAAAACCTCAACACCGGGAAACCCGGAGCGGCTTTTTTGTGTCGTTTACCTGTCAGGAAGATAAGGGCGGAGGTATATTCATCATAAACAGGATTTTCCCTATTTTTGTAAATTGCAGATATTTAGAACAACCCATTAATATTGCACGATATGCTCAGAATCAGTTTGCTTATGTTGCTCACGCTCAGCCTGAGCGTTTCCGGAATGGCCCGCAGCCTCAGCGTGGACGTAAATCAGCTCACCACCGAGTGGACCCTGTCCCAGGATGTGGACGGAGTATTGATCTATTTCAAAAGGGCCGAGTGCAACGATCAGGTGAACGGCATCTTCAAGGAAAACGTCCTGGTCAAGATCGTGAACACCACCGACCGTAACCTGAAGTTAGCGTGGGACATGGAATTCTGGTACGGGGAAGAATGCCGTACCTGCGACCCGGCCAATGACAAGGAATACCATTACGTTCTCGACCTTAAAGCCGGTGAGGCCGTGGAAGGCAGCTGCAGCAGGGAAACCCCGCGGGAATTGAAGTACTACATCCGCTTTCTCAACTACGACCATATCGCCAAGCTCACCCGCTTCGAGCTGGGCAACCTCGGTGTCATGCCCAACTAATCTCTTCCTCGTTTAACCTTCCGATCAAGACATCACAATGAAGCGAACCCTGATCCTGCTGTCGGCCTTGCTGACCAGCGCTATCACACCGCAAGTCCTCAAAGCCCAGTGCGCCGTCACCGCCATGGGATTTCCCACGGAAATCTGCCGGGGAGAACCAGTGCACCTCACGGCCGCCGGAGCCTGCGGCTACCTTATGGCCAACGACTTTAACAACGGTTCCATCGGACTGGGCTGGTCCTCCAACGCCTCCCCCATGTTCAATAACCCCTGTCCTCCCACCTTACCCCCGGCTACCGGTATCGTTTGCTGGATCGGATCCGCCACCAACTGGCCCCGCCAGCTCACCACTATAGCATACAACCTAAGCGTAGGCAGCGGCTGCATCATTGAGTGGGACATGAAATACGGTGCTAACGTCCCAACGACCATCGACTGTGAGTCGCCCGACCTTCCGACGGAAGGGGTGCACCTGCAATGGAGCACCAACGGATCCACATGGACCGATATCAACTATTGGACCCCGGTGGCCGGCAACGCCGCAACGGGCCCCTATTATACCTGGAACCACTACGTAGAGAACGTCCCCGTGATGGCCTACTCCCCCACCAGCCAGTTCCGCTGGTTTCAGGACATTACTTCAGGAAACAGCTTTGACCACTGGGGCATCGACAATGTGGAGATCACCTGCGGCGGACTGGAATCGGACATTATATGGAGCACCGGCGACACCACCTTCTCCATTGTGGTCTATCCCGACTCCTCCCAGAGCTATTGGGTGAAGATATACGACAGTCTTTACAATGCTACAGATACCGTGCCTGTCATCGTGCACCAGATCCCCACCCCCGAGTTCACCCTGAACACCCCCATCTGCTCGGAATCCGACAGCGTGGAGCTCAAATACACCGGCAACGCCGCCTTTGACGCCGACTACTACTGGACCCTCAGCGGCGGCCTCACCGTGCCCGGCAACGGACCCGGACCCTATCTCCTGGACTCCCTGCCTGCAGGCGACTACTGGGTTATGCTCAACGTCACCGACCACGGATGCAATTCCGATATCGATACCCTATGGTT
>JAKLHK010000034.1 GCA_022710185.1 Bacteroidota bacterium | reverse complement strand
GGGGAGGGTGAGGGGGAGTGTGAGTGTGAGTGTGAGGATGAGGGAGAGGGGGAGGGTGAGGGGGAGGGTGAGTGTGAGTGTGAGTGTGAGGATGAGGGGGAGGGAAGATCAGGGCTCACGCTCCCCGCACTCGCACCCGCACCCCCCTCTGAGCGTTGACCTTTGTCATTACCTTTGCTTCATGACATCACATCCTCACCCCATTCCCATGCTCACCACCGGCGAAGGCCTGTGCGGCATGCTGGACGATTACATCTGGAAGGCGGCGCCCGAAATCAGCGGGGTGTTCGTCCTCACCGACGAGAACACCCGGCGCGAATGCCTGCCCCTGTTGTCCGACTGCGACTTCATGGAAGAGGCCACAGTGCTGGAGATGCACAGCGGGGAAGAGCACAAGGACATCTATTCCTGTGTGGGCCTCTGGCGTGAGCTCGCCGAGGCCGGGGCCGACCGCCGCAGCCTGCTCATCAACCTGGGTGGGGGCGTGGTGACCGACCTGGGCGGCTTCGTGGCGGCCACCTTCAAGCGCGGCATCCGTTTCATCCATGTGCCCACCTCCCTCATGGCCATGGTGGATGCCTCGGGCGGGGGGAAGACGGGCGTGGACCTCGACCGCCTCAAGAACCAGGTGGGGGTGTTCGCCTTCCCCGTGATGACGCTCATCCACACCCATTTCCTGGATACCCTCGGCTCCCGGCACCTCTGGGCAGGCTTCTCCGAAGTGGTCAAGCACGGCCTCATCGCCGATCCCCGCCTCTGGCAGCTCTGCCTGGACCACAACGGCCTGTTGGAGAGCCGGGAAGAGGACGGCATCGCCTTCCGCGAGCGGGTGATCCGACGCAGCGTGGAGATCAAGCACCACATCACCTCCTCCGACCCCACCGAGAACGGCCCGCGCAAGGTGCTGAACTTTGGCCATACCGTAGGCCACGCCCTCGAGACCTGGGCTATGGAGCGCGGCCCCCAGCTGCTACATGGGGAAGCCGTGGCCCTGGGCATGCTGGCCGAGGCCTGGCTGTCGGAACGCCATACCGGCCTGGACCCCAAGGTCACCTCCGCGCTGGACACATTGATTAAAAAGGTGTTCCGGCTGCCGATGATCGACAAGGAAGACATCTCCTGGCTGATCGAGGTGATGACGCACGACAAGAAAAACGTGGGGGGTGAGCTGCGCTTCACCCTCCTCCGGGCCCCCGGTCAGGCCGCCACCGACCAGCCCGTGGAAGCCCACGAGGTGCAGGACGCCCTGCACTGGCTGATCCGTTCTTAGCTCAGTCTCCCGCTTGCACCCATGGCAGGGATCAGGATCATCGCCCCGGAGCACCCTTTCCGCGGAATCGTGCAGCTCCCCCTCTCCAAGAGCGAGAGCACCCGCGCCCTGGCCATGCACTACCTCAGCCGGGGGGCCGTCATACCTTCCGGCCTCTCCCCTTCTTCCGATGTCGCCTTTCTTCAGGAGATCACGCTTATACTTTCCTCACAGACCGGGGGAATGCTATACGCCGGGGATGGGGGCGCGGTGGCCCGCTTCGCCCTGCCGCTGGCTGCCCTCACCCCCGGGCGCTGGATCCTGGACGGCACGCCCCGCCTTCGGGAGCGGCCCATGGCCCCCCTGGCGCAGGCCCTGGCCCAGCTGGGCGTTGACGTGGGCTATGACGGGATACCGGGACACCTCCCCATCCGTCTGCAGGGCGGGACCCTCCGGGGAGGGGCCATCACCCTCGACGGCAGCGGCAGCAGCCAGTTCGCCTCCGCCCTGGTGCTGGCCGCCCCAAGGCTGCCCGGCGGGCTCAGCCTGGAACTCACCGGCAGGCTGGTGTCCCTGCCCTACCTCGACCTCAGCCTGGACATGCTGCGCCGGCTTGGCATGAGGGCCGAAAGGGAGGGGGCCAGAGTCAGCATCGCCCCACAACCCTATCCGGCAGGGCGTTTGAATATTTCCCCGGACTGGAGTGCCGCGGCCTTCCCCTATGCCCTGGTCGCGCTCCGCCCCGGCTCCAGCCTGGACCTGCCCGGATTGTCCACCGACTCCCTCCAGGGCGACCGCCTCACGGCCGCGCTGTTCGAGCCCCTGGGGGTGAAGACCCTCCGCACTTCAGAAGGCATCCGCCTGGAGCACCACCGCATACCCACCAACCACCCCCTGGACGCCGACCTCGGCGGTACCCCCGACCTGCTGCCGGCCCTGGCCGTCACCGCCGCCTTGCGTGGCCAGGCCATGCATTTCCGGGGGATCGCCCACCTCAGGGACAAGGAATCCGACCGTATATCCGCCGTGCAGGCCTTGCTGCAGCAATGCGGCTGCGCCTCCAAGGCCGGCCCGGACTGGCTGGAAGTCACCGGACAAGGCCTCCCAGCCCAGGCGGGGCCACTCGATCCCCAGAACGACCACCGCCTGGCCATGGCCTTCAGCCTTATGGCCCTGGCAAGCCCCATCACCCTGAAGGACCCCTCCTGCACCGGGAAGTCGTGGCCGCAATGGTGGGAGGTGCTCAGGGGACTGGGGTTCCGGATCTTTACTGAATGAACGGGATCTCGCTCCTTGCCGGTCCAGGATCGTTATCAACACCTGATACAAATGTGTTGATTACGCGCCGGGAACAATCCGGGATGGATTCCCCCGGGATTGCTACCTTTGTGGGTTCATAGCCTGCATAATGATCGTCGACATCTTCATCCCCTGCTTCATCGACCAGATCTACCCCCAGACCGGTTTCAGCATGGTACGCATCCTGGAGAAGCTGGGCATAGGCGTCAACTACAACCCCAACCAGACCTGCTGCGGTCAGATCGCTTACAACGCGGGCTACTGGGACGAGGCCAAGGCCATGGGCGAGAAGTTCATCCGCGATTTCCCCAACGACCGTTATGTGGTCAGCCCGTCCGCTTCCTGCACGGGCATGGTGCGCAACCATTACGACGAGCTCTTCTACAACAGTGCCCTGCACAACGAATACCGCCAGCTGAAGAAGAACATCTACGAGTTCAGCGATTTCCTTGTCAATGTATTAAGGATCACGGATGTGGGGGCCAGTTTCCCCCACCGGGTCACCTACCACGACAGCTGCTCTGCCCTGAGGGAGTGCGGGTTGCACGACGAGCCCCGCCTGCTGCTCGGGCAGGTGAGGGGGCTGGAACTGGTGGAAATGCGGGACACCGACGTGTGCTGCGGCTTCGGGGGTACCTTTTCGGTCAAGAATGAGCCCATTTCGGTGGCCATGGCCGAGCAGAAAGTGCTGAACGCACTGGAGACCGGAGCGGAGTACATCACCTCCACGGATGCCTCCTGCCTCATGCACCAGGAAGCCTATATCAAGAAAAAGGGTCTCAACATCAAGACCATACATCTTGCTGACATCCTGGCCAACGGCCTGGGGGATGCCTGAGGCCCCGGCTTGCTGAACCCTTTGCCCCCCTTCACTAAACCCTTGATCAGAGGATCAGCGATTCGGCATTGCAGTCTGCGTTAACTTACTAATTTTGCGCGCAAAACCCTTAGTCCCCATGCCCGGCATTTCGTTCGAAAATACGGCCATCGCCTTCGCCTACAAGGACAACCGCGCCCTTTTCAGGGCATGGCTGCTGTTCACCCTGCTGTCGTCGCCCTTGCTGGTAAGCCTGGCCAACCTGTTTCTCAAGCTGGCCCTCAGGCTGCACCTCCCTGTGGCCTGGCTGGTCAGGCCTACGGTGTACCAGCATTTCGTAGGGGGTGAGACCCTGGCCGAGTGCACCCCCACGGTTGAGATGCTGCAGCATTATGGGGTGCGATCCATCCTGGACTACAGTGTGGAAGGCACCGAGAATGAAGAAGACTTCGAGGCCGCCCTGGTAGAGACCCTGCAGAGCATCCGCAATGCTTCGGGTAATCCCAACATCCCTTTTGCTGTATTCAAGCCGACGGCCTTCACCACCTCCGCCGTGCTGGAGAAGGTGAGCGCCAAAATGAAACTCAGTCCCGGGGAACAGAAGGAGGCCGAGGCCTTCCGTGAGCGCATCGATACCCTATGCCGTACCGGCCACGAGCTGGGCGTGCCCGTGCTTATCGATGCCGAAGACTCCTGGTACCAGGCCTTCATTGATGAAGTGGTCACGGAAATGATGGAGAAATACAACCGGGAGCGGGCCATCGTGTTCAACACCCTGCAGATGTACCGGCGCGACCGCCTGGACCATCTGCGGCGCGCCCACAAGGAAAGCGTGCAGAAGGGCTACTACTACGGAGTGAAGTTTGTCCGTGGGGCCTATATGGAAAAGGAAAGGCGCCGTGCCTGGAAGATGGGCTATACCGACCCCATCCAGCCGGACAAGCCCGGCACCGACCGCGACTACGACGCCGCCCTGAAATATTCCATGGACCATCTCGACAATATGGTGATCTTCAACGGCACCCATAACGAGAAAAGTTCGCGCTACCTGGCGGAAATGATTATACAGAAAGGCTTGCAGCGCAACGACCCGAGGGTATGGTTCGCCCAACTCTACGGCATGAGCGACCACATCAGCTTCAACCTGGCCAGCGAAGGCTTCAACGTGGCTAAGTACGTACCTTATGGTCCGGTGCGCTCGGTGATGCCCTACCTGATCCGCCGGGCCGAGGAAAATACGTCCATTGCAGGACAGACCTCCAGGGAATTACGCCTATTGCGCTCCGAAAGGGCCCGCAGGAGGAAAGAGAAATCGTAACTTTGTGAACCGGTTCACACCGGTGCGAAAACCCAAAAACCAAACCATAGCGAATGAAAAAGCTCTTTTTCCTCCTCTTCGCCGGCCTGATCTCCGCCAGCCTGCTGTACACCGGATGCTCCAAGGATGACGAAGATGTGCTCGAGAATGTCGACTTTATCACCGTGACCCCTGAGGACGTCTTCCTCGCCCCGGGACAGACGCAGCAGTTCGCTGCCGTGGCCACCTTCCTGGACGGGACCTCCCGCGATGTTACCTCCGAGGTGACCTGGAAATCATCGAACACCAATGTGGCCACCATTACGGCCACGGGCCTGGCTACTGGCAAGACCAAGGGCTTCGCCTTCATCTCTGCCACAAGCGGCACCTACCTGGGCTCCACCCAGATGAACGTGATGAGCGAGAGTGAGATCGCCCGTGCCAAGGCCATGCAGGATTACAATGACAACTACCTGGGCTCAGAGAACCCCAGCCCGGGATGGACAGGAAGCGTGACGGGATGCAACAAGGGCACCATTTCACAGGCCTCCTATGACAAGGTGATCCAGCGCATCAATTATTTCCGTCGCCTCTGCGGGCTGGCCGACAATATCACCCTGAAAACCGAATACAGCGCGAAGTGCCAGATGGCCGCCCTGATGTTCAAAGCCAACAACACCATCAGCCACTATCCGCCCACCACCTGGCTTTGCTACCATGCCGACGGGGACGAGGCAGCCGGCAAGTCCAACATCGCCATCGGCTTCCACACCAGTGCCGCGGTATCGGCCTATATCGAGGATTTCGGTGCCAACAACCTGAGCGTGGGGCACCGCCGCTGGCTGCTCTTCACCAAGGCCAATGCCATGGGTGAAGGCTCCACCGACAACACCAACGCCATCTGGGTGTTCGACCACCTGAGCAGCGCCCCGGCCGGAACCCCGGCTTTCGTAGCATACCCGCCCAAGGGCTATGTGCCCGCCCCGCTGGTGTTCCCGCGCTGGTCGCTCATGATCCCCGGCGCCACCTTCACCAATGCCACCGTGACCATGAAGGATGCCCAGGGCAATACCATCAACTGTAATGTGATCGACAAGTACACCGGAGGCGGACTGGCCGGCGACCCGGCTATCGTTTGGGAGCCCGCGGGAATCAATACCTCGGGCCCCGGCGACGTGAAGTATACCGTGACCGTGGCCGGTATCACCGGTCCCCAGGCCACCGTGACCTATGATGTGATCATCGCCCAGCCCGGCACCAAGCTCGAAACCGAATACGAGCGCATCAAGCGCGCCAATCCCCAGGCCAGGGTAGAGTAGCCTCCCCAGGTCCACGATATCGCAAGGAACGCCGGCTCTCCAGTAGACGGCGTTCTTGCTTTCAGGGACTGGCCCTTTCCGAAGGCATGGAGCAAGTCTCAGGGTGGAGTGCGGGTACAAGTTCGGGTGCGGGTGCGAGATGAATACTCACACTTCACACTTCACACTATTCTTAGGGTACCCCTTCCGGGGTATGGCGGCCGTGCCGGATCACCGCAATGCCGCCATCAGCAGTCCGATATCGGAGAAGGGAAGGTCGTAATGCTCAGAAATCCAGCGGTTGGTGGCGCTGCCGTTGAACAGGTATACGCCCTGCCGCAGATTGTAATCGCTGCGCAGCAAGGCCTCCACCCCACCCGATTCGCCCACCTGGAGCATGAGGGGGCCGAAGAAATTGCTGAGGGCGTAGGAGGCGGTTTTGGGTACCATGGATGGGATATTGGGCACCCCATAATGGATGATGCCGTGCTTGCGTACCACCGGGCGCTCATGGGAGGTGACCACCGAGGTCTCGAAGCAGCCGCCATGGTCGATGCTGACATCGATCACCACGCTGCCTTCGCGCATCTGGCGTATCATCTCCTCGCTCACCATGCAGGGAAGGCGGCCTTCGGCATTGTACATGGCGCCGATCACCACGTCGGCCTGGCGGATGGCCTCGCCCAGGGTCAGGGGCTCGATGATGGAAGTAAAAAGGCGCACATTGAGGTTGTTCTGCAGCCGGCGCAGCTTATAGATCGAGTTGTCGAAAACCTTGACCTGGGCCCCCATGCCCAGGGCCGCCCGGGCAGCAAATTCCCCCACCGTTCCGGCGCCCAGGATCACCACCTGGGTAGGGGTGATGCCCGAGAAGCCTCCAAACATGATGCCCCTCCCATCCTGGAGGTCGCTGAGATAGTGACAGGCAATGTAAATGGCGGTATTGCCGGCGATCTCGCTCATGGCCCTCACCAGGGGAGCCGAGCCGGAGGTGTCGCGCAGGTATTCAAAGGCGAAGGCGGTGACCTTACGCGCATTGAGCTTGTGGAAGTATTCCTTGTCGAGGATGGACCAGTTGAGCGAGGAGATGAGCACCTGCCGGGGCCGCAGCAGCCCGATCTCTACCGGAGTGGGAGGGGCAACCTTCAGGATGATCCCGGCCTTGTATACCTCATCGCGGCTGTACACTACCCGGGCGCCCGCCTCCGAATATTCATTGTCGGAAAAGCCGGCAGCCTTGCCGGCCCCGTTCTCGATGACCACTTCGTGGCCGTGGATGGAAAGCAGGGAAACGGCGGCAGGCACCATGGGGACCCGCTTCTCGCTGTAACTGGTTTCGCGGGGTATCCCGATCAGCAGGCGCTGGGCTCCACGGCCCATCTCAAGCCGCTCTTCCTGGGCCATGAAATGCGTGGCCCCGATCGGATGCATTGGCTGGTTTTCGTTCATCATGCGTGCAAATGAGATATCCCTCCCCCACCCTAAAAGGGTATGGACGGAGGCTACGTCATCACAGAAGGAGAGCCAGGATATTGGTAATCAGGACTCTACGGCCTTCCAACCCAATTCCCTGGTCCCGTCTTCCAGCTCACGTATGCTGAGGTATACGAATTGCGCGGGCAAAAGTTCCGCGATGCGCTCGGGCCATTCCAGGAAGCAGTGATGACCGCTGAAGAAATAATCTTCATAGCCGATATCGAATACCTCCGCTATCTCCCGTATGCGATAGAAATCAAAGTGATAGATCAGCCCGCCGCTGCGGCGCACATATTCGTTCACCAGGGCGAAGGTAGGGCTGGCCCCGGCATCGTCCACGCCCATGACACGGCAGAAGGCCTTGACCAGGGTAGTCTTGCCCGCCCCCATAGGTCCGTGAAGGGCAAAGATGCGGGCCTCAGGATAACGCCCAAGGATAGCCTCCGCTGCCCGGTCCAGGTCTTCGGGGCGCGCGCATCGCATGCTTCCGTCCATCTTTTCCATAGGAGCGACGAAGATACGCCATTGGCATGGCGTGAACAAGGGGCCTATTTCTGGCGGGGGGACAGGCTGATGAAGGGGACCAGCACCTCTTCCAGGGAGATGCCCCCATGCTGGAAGGTGTTGCGGTAATATTTCACGTAGTGGTTGTAGTTATTGGGATAGGCGAAGAAATCGCTGCTCTTGCAGAAGATGTAATTGCTGCTGACATTCATCCTGGGCAGGAACACCTGATCGGGGCGGTTGAACTCCACCACCTCTTTGGCATTGTAATTCAGCGAGCGCCCGGTCTTGTACCTGAGGTTGGTATTGGTATTGCGGTCGCCCACCACTTTCACCGGATCCTTGACCCGCACCGAGCCGTGGTCGGTGGTGATGAGCAGGGTTACGTCGCGTGAAGAGAGGTACTGGATGATATCGCGCAGGGGGCTATGCTCGAACCAACTGAGCGTGATGGAGCGGTAGGCCGGCTCGTCCTCGGCCAGCTCCCGTATCACTTCCATCTCGGTGCGGGCATGCGAAAGCATATCCACGAAGTTGTATACGATCACATTGA
Organism: Bacteroidota bacterium; assembly: GCA_022710185.1. GTDB lineage: Bacteria > Bacteroidota > Bacteroidia > Bacteroidales > JAGNHN01 > JAGNHN01. The sequence continues at coordinate 25,050 of JAKLHK010000034.1, read as the reverse complement.
AGTCGTTCTGCATGAGGTTGGGCAGGCTTTCCACCATCTTCCTTCCTGCGGTGAGGTTCAGGATCTTATGATAGGAGGTCCTGGCCTTGATGCCGAAGCGCTTCAGATTTTCTTCCATCAGCTCTGCTTCGAACTGGTTCTTGCTGCCTTCCTCCCATTCATCCACCCACCACTGAGGGTATTTGCGCTGGATCTCGGAGGGCATAAGGCCGGCGAAGAGGGCGTTGCGCGCGAACTGGGTGGTGGTGGGAAGGATGCTGAAGTACATCTCATCCGACTGTACCCTGTAATCCTGCTCGATGAGGGGCTGCAGGGTCTTCCACTGGTCGTAGCGCAGGTTGTCCACCACCAGCAGGAAGACCGGCCGGCTTCCCAGGCGGGGGAAGACTTTCTCCTTGAGCACGGTATGCGACAGCACCGGACGGTCCCCGTTCCCCTGGACCCAGTCGGAATAATGCTGTGTAACGAAGCGGCTGAACATATTGTTGGCCTCCTCCTTCTGCATCCGCAGCACATCCATCATAGAAGCATCCCCGCTCTTGTCCAGCTCCAGCTCCCAATACACCAGCTTGCGGTAGATATCCATCCATTCCTGAAGGTTCAGGCGCCCGCTGAGCTCCATCCCGATCTGGCGGAACTCCTGCTGGTAGGCACTGGTCGTCTTTTCACGGAAGAGTTTGCGGTTCTCCAGGTTCTTCTTCAGGGCCAGCAGTATCTGGTTGGGATTTACCGGCTTGATGAGGTAATCGGAGATATTGGAGCCGATGGCGTCCTCCATGATGTGCTCCTCCTCACTCTTGGTGATCATCACCACGGGCAGGCTGGGCTGCACATTCTTGATGCGTTCCAGCGTCTCTATCCCGCTCAGCCCGGGCATGTTCTCATCCAGGAAGATGATGTCGTACGGCTCTGCAGAGATCATTTCCAGCGCTTCCGCCCCCGAGGTGGAGGTGTCAACGTCATAACCCTTCTGCTGCAGGAAGATCAGGTGGGGTTTCAACAGGTCGATCTCGTCGTCGACCCAGAGTATTCTGATATTGGGCATATTCCAAGGATTTTTAATACTATCCAACTCCACACAGCCACTTTCCACTAACACTAGCCACTTTCCACTAACACTAGCCACTAGCCACTAGCCACTAGCCACTAGCCACTAGCCACTAGCCACTAGCCACTAGCCACTAAAAAAGCATCCCTCGCCCGATTATTGCCCACGGGGGCCGTATCTTTGGAATTCTTAACAAAATTAACGCATTTGGAACGGGCCAGGTTCAACAAGCGCAAGATCCTCAACGATCCGGTGCATGGGTTTATCACCCTGCCTTCGGACCTCTTTTTCGATCTCATCGAGCACCCCTATTTCCAGCGGCTGCGCCGGATCAAGCAGCTGGGGCTCACCCATCTGGTGTATCCCGGGGCCCTGCACACCCGTTTTCACCACGCCCTGGGCGCCCTGCACCTGATGCAGCAGGCCATACAGGTGCTGCGTTCCAAAGGCCATGACATCTCCCGCGAAGAGGCCGATGGCGTATCCCTGGCCATATTGCTGCACGACATCGGTCACGGACCCTTCAGCCATGCCCTGGAACACTCCATCGTGGAAGGCACCCGTCATGAAGAGCTGAGCGACCTGTTCATTGAACGCCTGGACAGCTTTTGCGGGGGAAGGCTCAGCCTGGCCCGTGAGATCTTCGGTGACTGCCATCCCCGGGCATTCCTCCACCAGCTGGTGGCCGGGCAGCTCGACATGGACCGGCTGGATTACCTCACCCGTGACAGCTTTTTCACGGGGGTTTCGGAAGGCGTGATAAGCAGTGACCGCATCATACAGATGCTCAATGTGCATGGGGGCGAACTGGTGGTGGACGCCAAGGGCATCCACAGCATTGAGAAGTTCATTGTGGCCAGGCGGCTGATGTACTGGCAGGTATACCTTCACAAGACTGTAGTGGGGGCCGAGCAGCTGATGATCCGCATTCTGCGCCGGGCCAGGGAGGTGGCCGTGAATGATCCCCAGCTTTTTGCCACCCCGGCCCTGGACCGTTTCCTCAGGCACCGGTACGGCATAGCCGATTTCCGTAACACGCCCGAACTGCTGGATATTTTTGCCGCCCTCGACGACTTCGATATCTTCACCTCGGTCAAGGTATGGCAGCACCACCCCGATCGTGTGCTGTCCATGCTCAGCGGACGGCTGGCCAACCGCAAGCTGTTGGCCACCGAAATCCTGGCGGCCCCTCCCGCTGAAGAGACGCTGGCCCGGCTGCAGGAGGAAGCAGCCCTCCACTTCGGACTGCTCCCCGAACAAGCCTCCTACTTCGTATTCTGGGGCACCCTCAGCACCAACGCCTACGATCCCCAGCGCGACGACATCCTCATCCTGGACCGCGACGGCAGTGTGCACAGCCTCGGGGAGTCGGCCGAGCAGATCAACCTGAGCCTCCTGAGCAAGGTGATGACCAAGCATTACCTCTGTTACCCCAAGGAGCTTTTACCTGCCCGGGAGGAGGGCATGGGGGTGTAGGAATTTTTGCTATCTTGCACGGCCTTAACATTCTGAGGGAAGGGCTCAACCTAGATTCGGAAGGCGGGATCCTGCCGACACGTCAAGGTCCATGCCCATGGGCAGGTAAGCATAGCCTATGAAGTTCAAAGCCAAAGACATCGCCCAGGCCGTGGGCGGCACCGTCGCAGGGAACCCTGAGGTCGAGGTGCATACCCTGGCCAAGATCGAAGAAGGGGTAGAAGGGGCCATTTCCTTTCTTGCCAACCCCAAATACACCCCCCACATATACACCACACGCGCATCCGTAGTCATCGTCTCCCATGACTTTGAGCCGGAGCAGCCCCTGGGCTGTACCCTGGTGCGGGTGGCTGACCCCTACGGGGCCTTCGCCACCCTGCTGGAGCTATACAACAGCATGCAGGTGAGGCCTTCGGGCATCTCCAGCCTGGCCTTCGTCCATCCCGAGGCCAGCATCGCCGAGGAGTGTTATGTGGGAGAGTTCGCGTGGATAGGCCCGGGCGTATATATCGGAAAAGGATGCAAGCTGTACCCTGGAGTGTACCTGGGCGACCATGTGCGCCTGGGGGAGGGATGTACCCTTTATCCCGGAGTCAAGGTATATCATGACTGTATAGTGGGGAACGAATGCACCATCCATGCCGGCAGCGTCATCGGCGCCGATGGCTTCGGCTTTGCACCCCAGGAAGACAACCAGTACCGCAAGGTGGCCCAGATCGGGAACGTCATCCTGGAGGACAGGGTAGAGATAGGCGCCAATACCACCGTGGACCGGGCCACCCTGGGCAGTACCATCATCCGCCGCGGGGTGAAGCTCGACAACCTCATTCAAGTGGCCCACAACGTGGAGATCGGGGAGAACACCGTAATCGCGGCCCAGACTGGCATCGCCGGATCCACGCGCATCGGAAAGAACTGCATGATCGCAGGCCAGGTAGGTATAGTGGGCCATGCTACCGTGGCCGACGAGGTGAAGGTGGCCGCCCAGAGCGGCATCTCGGGCAGCGTGCGCAACAAAGGCAGCGTGGTGATGGGGTCACCGGCCTTCGACCACGCCCTCTATGTCAAGGCCTATATCGCCTTCCGCAAGCTCCCCGATCACCTGGACCGCATCAGGGAGCTCGAGGAGCGCCTGAAAGCACTGGAAGCCCGGCTCCCGTCCTGAGTTCCGCCCATCCAACCAGAAATAAATGAATCAAGATATGTCAGACAAGCAATGCACCCTGGCCAGGCCCGTGACCGTTACCGGCACCGGCCTGCATACGGGACATTACGTGAACATGACGTTCCATCCCGCCCCCGCCGACCACGGCTACCGCTTCCGGCGCATCGACATAGAGGGGCAACCGGAGGTCCCTGCCGACCTGGACTATGTGGTGGATACCTCACGGGGCACCACCCTGGAAAAGGATGGGGCCCGGGTGAGCACGGTGGAACACACCCTGTCGGCCCTGTACGGAATCGGTATCGACAACTGCCTGATCGAGATCGACGGACCCGAGACCCCGATTATGGACGGTAGCGCCAGACTCTTCGTGGAGGCACTGGAAGAAGCCGGGACAGAGGAACAGGAGGCCGAACGCAAGGTATTCGAGATCCGCGCCCCCCTTTCCTACGCCTACCCGGACAAGCATGTGGAGATGTTCGCACTGCCCTCCTCGTCCTACGAGATCTCCGTGATGATCGACTTCGAGACCCGGGTGCTGGGCACCCAGCATGCCCGCATGCATGACATACGGGACTTCAGGGAACAGATTGCTCCCTGCCGTACCTTCGTTTTCCTGCATGAGCTGGAATACCTGCTGAAGAACGACCTCATCCGCGGGGGCGACCTGAGCAATGCCATCGTGTTCATGAACCGCGCCGTGAGCCAGGAAGAGCTCGACCGCCTGGCCACCCTCTTCCGCAAGCCCAGCGTAGCGGTGAAGGAAGAAGGCATACTGAACAACCTGGACCTGTACTTCCGCAACGAACCGGCCCGGCATAAGCTCCTTGATGTGGTAGGTGACCTGGCCCTGCTGGGGGTGCGCCTGAAAGGCCATATCATCGCCAACCGCCCCGGACATCATACCAATGTGGAATTCGGACGCCTGCTCCGCAAGCAGATGAAACAGGAAAGCAAGTCGGCCCCCGCCTACGACCCCAATGCGGAACCGGTATACGATATCAACCAGATCCAGTCCATCCTGCCCCACCGCCCGCCTTTCCTGCTGGTGGATAAAATTCTGGATATGGGCTCCGATTATGTGGTCGGACTGAAGAACGTCACCATGAACGAGCCCTTCTTCGTGGGGCATTTCCCCGGTGAGCCCGTGATGCCCGGAGTGCTGCAGATCGAGGCCATGGCCCAGGCCGGCGGCATCCTGGCGCTGAGCAGCGTTCCCGACCCTGAGCATTATACCACTTACTTCCTGAAGATCGACAAAGTGAGGTTCCGCCACAAGGTAGTGCCCGGCGACACCCTGATCTTCACGCTCAAGCTGCTGGCCCCCATACGGCGCGGCATAGTGCAGATGGAAGGCGTGGCCTATGTTGGTCAGAAAGTAGTCATGGAAGCCGAAATGATGGCACAGATCGTCCGAAACCCCAATACCTAACCGGAATCAGGCAATGAACCAACCCTTAGCATACGTCAACCCCCAGGCCAAGGTGGCCAAGAATGTGGTGATTGAGCCCTTCGTGAACATCGAAAAGAATGTCGAGATCGGCGAAGGCACCTGGATCGGGTCAAATGTGACCATCATGGAAGGCGCCCGCATCGGGAAGAACTGTAAGATCTACCCCGGCGCCGTGATCGCAGCAACACCCCAGGACCTCAAATACGCCGGGGAGGAGACCCTGGTGAAGATCGGCGACAACACCACGATCCGCGAGTTCGTCACCATTAACCGCGGCACCCGGGCCAACTGGGAAACCGTGATCGGCAACAACTGCCTGCTGATGGCCTATGTGCATGTAGCCCACGACTGCGTCATCGGGAACAACTGCATCCTGGCCAATGCCGCCACCCTGGCAGGGCATATCACCATCGACGATTGGGCCATCATCGGGGGGCTGGCCGCCGTGCACCAGTTCGTGCATATCGGCGCCCATATCATGATCTCGGGCGGGTCACTGGTGCGCAAAGACGTGCCCCCCTTCGTGAAGGCCGCCCGCGAACCCCTGTCGTATGCCGGCATAAACTCCATCGGACTGAGGCGCCGGGGTTATTCCACCGACCAGATCAACCACATCCAGGACATCTACCGCATCCTCTACGTCAAGGGGTACAACGTCACCCAGGCGGTACGCATCATCGAGGCCGAGATGCCGGCCACCCCGGAACGCGACGAGATCCTCGCCTTCATCAACAAGTCCACAAGGGGCGTGATGCGCGGCTATTCCGGCCTGTACTCCTGATCGGCAGGCGCCATGCGGATAGTACTGGAAGACGTGGGGCGCAAGTTCAACCGGGAGTGGATCTTCCGGGGGCTGAGCTATACCTTCGAACCCGGGAAGGGCTACGCCATCCTTGGAAGCAACGGCTCGGGCAAGTCCACCCTGCTGCAGGTGATCAACGGCAACCTTCAGGCCACCCATGGAAAAATTGAATATCAGGTTGGAGAGGGCCTGTTGACCCAGGATAAGGTATACCGCCATATCAGCCTGGGTACTCCCTATCAGGAGCTCATCTGGGACTTCAGCCTGCAGGAAAGCCTGGAGTTCCACGCCCGTTTCAAACCCTACCTTGGAGGCATGGGGCCGGCCGACATCCTGCGAGTCACCGGGCTGGAGCGCCACCGCCACAAGGCCCTGCGCTATTTCTCCAGCGGTATGAAGCAAAGAGTACGCCTGGCCCTGGCCATCCTGAGCGACACCCGGGTGATCCTGCTCGATGAGCCCAGCATGAACCTCGACGCCGAGGGCCGGCGCTGGTATGACGAGCTGCTGGAGGCCTACGCACCCGGTCGCCTGCTCATCGTCTGCTCCAACCACCAGGAAGAAGAGTACCGGAGATGTGGGGAGGTGATAGACATCAGGGACTACAAGATTTCTGATTTCTGATTACCCCACACCTGATATCCGATATCAGATACCAGATATCAGATATTTCTTCACGGCTTTTCCTATCTTTGCACCCGCAAAACCAATGCATTAACTGCAATCTCTCCCTATGGCTTCAACCGCTGATTTCCGGAACGGGCTGGTGATCGAGTTCAACAACGACCTCTGCACCATCGTTGAGTTCCAGCATGTAAAGCCCGGCAAGGGCGCTGCCTTCGTACGTACCAAACTCAAGAGCCTCACCACAGGCAAGGTACTGCAAAACACCTTTCCTGCCGGTGCCAAGATACAGATCACCCGTGTCGAACGACGGCCCTATCAGTTCCTTTACAAGGACGATACCGGGTACCACTTCATGCATACCGAGAGCTATGAGCAGATGCAGCTCAATGAAGAGATCATCAATGCTCCCCAGCTGATGAAGGACGGACAGGAAGTGGAAGTGCTTTTCCACGCCGACACGGAAACCCCGCTCAATTGCGAGCTGCCGAGCTATGTGGAGCTTGAAGTGACCTATACCGAGCCCGGGATGCGCGGCGATACCGCCACCAACACCCTGAAGCCGGCTACGCTCGAGACCGGTGCCATCGTCCAGGTGCCCCTTTTCGTGAATGCCGGGGACCGCATCCGTGTGGACACCCGGACCAACGAATACGGCGAGCGCGTCAAATAAGGCACCCAGCCCTTCCCGCTCATGAAGCTGGCCCAACCCATCACCCTCGACCAGGTGTGCTCCTGGACCGGAGGTACGCCCTTGGGTGATCCCGGGCAACTGATCACCGGACTCAACGAAATCCACATGGTAGAGTCCGGCGACCTCACCTTCGTTGACCATCCCAAGTACTACGACAAGGTGTTGCGTTCAGCCGCCACCACCATCATCATCAACAAGAAGGTCAACGTCCCCTCCGGTAAGGCGCTCATCTATTCCGACGACCCCTTCCGCGATTATGTCAGCCTGGTGCGCCGCTTCCGTGGCTTTGAAGCCTCAGACCGCATGATCTCGCCCACGGCCGTAATCGGGGAGGGAACCATCATCCAGCCTGGGGTGTTCATCGGACACCATGTACGCATCGGGAAGCACTGCCTCATTCACGCCAATGTCAGCATATACGACCACACCCTTATCGGTGACCATGTGGTCATCCATTCGGGCAGCGTGATCGGGGCCGATGCCTTCTATTATAAAAAACGTCCCGATCGCCTCGACCGCCTGGAGTCCTGCGGGCGGGTAGTACTTGGCGACCATGTGGAGATCGGTGCCTGTTGTACCATCGACAAAGGGGTATCCGGTGACACCACCCTGGGCGACCACACCAAGCTCGACAACCATGTGCAGATCGGGCACGACACCATCATCGGCAAACGCTGCATCCTCTCCTCACACGTCGCCGTGGCTGGGGTGACCCGCGTTGAAGACGATGTGACCCTCTGGGGGCAGGTGGCCGTGCAGAAGGACATCGTTATCGGAGCGGGCGCGGTGGTACTGGCCAAATCTGGCGTGGATAAGTCCATCGAAGGCGGTAGGACCTACTTCGGTGTTCCCGCCCGGGAATCACGCACGGTGTGGAAAGAAATGGCCATCGTGAAGCAGCTCCCCGATTTGATTGATAAGCTGAGGAAGCTATAACAATATCTGATATCTGATATCTGATATCTGATATCTGATATCTGATGTCTGATATCTGATGTCTGATGTCTGATATTGAGCTACATAGCATTTTCTGCCAAGGAATCCCTCCCCCTTATCCTCAACTCCATTAACTCCTAACCCTAAGTACTTTAAGTACTTTAGGCATTTAGTCACTCGGAGTACTCCTCCTATCGTACAGGTCCACCACCACGATGAGCGCGATGAAGGCCCAGAAGGGCACGGAGGCCTTGTCGGAATCCAGGAAGTTGTTCAGGATACCGTGCACATAATAGGTAAACAGCCCCAGGGTTGCCGAGAGTCCCAGGGCGCGCCCGCTGGGTGAGGCCGCATGACGGGCCACCTTCAGTCCGGTATACAGCACCAACACCATCAGCAGGATTACGCTCAGCATGCCGATCACCCCGGACTCAGAAAGGGGCCCGATGTACTCACTGTGCGCATTGCCCATATCCCCGGCATTGGTGCTGATAATGGTCTTCTCCTGGCTATGCTGGAAGGGCGCGTAGACAAACTGGTAGGTCCCGGGTCCCCAGCCCCAGAACGGCCGCTCGTGGAACATGCGGATGGCCGACTGCCAGCGGTTGATGCGCTCCAGGTTGGAAGCGTCGGAGGAGATGTTGGTGATAGATTGTATGTGCTCCACCAGGTCGGTGGATGAGTCCTGCTTATTGCGTTCCAGCCGCTCAATGATCTGGTGCTGGAAGGAAAAGAACAGCATGACCACCGTCACAATACTGAGGGCCACCCAATGGAAGCGGATCCTCAGACGGAACAGCACGTATACCCCGAAGGCAGCCACCAGGCTGATCCAGGCGGCGCGGCTGAAGGACAGATAGAGGGCCACGAACAATATGCCCAAAGCGATCAGGGCGGCCATACGCATGGTGCGGGAATAACGCGGTGAGAAACTGAACCCAGCCAACATGGGAATAAAGAAGGCCAGCATGGCACCATACTGGGTGTGGTCATTGTAAAAAGGCCGCATCACCCAATGCCCGATGTCCTCATCGAACCCAAAGCTGGAATGCTTGACAATGGTATAGAAGATCACAATGATGAGCCCGCTCACGTATAGCCAGCTGAATTTCCGGAAGGCGACAGGATCACGGAACAGCTGCGTACCAAGAAAATAGATGGGCACCACGAACCATAGCCTGGCCACGAGGTACTTCAACGAGACCCAGGGAAGCTCGCTGGTGAGGGTGGTGATGGCCATCCAGCCGAGCTGTATGAAGATGGCCACGCTCACGGGATGCCTCACAATCCGGCGGTCGAGGCCGCCTTCCAGCAGCAGCTTTACACTGAACAGCACAAGTATCCCAAAAAGCAGGGGTTCAGTGGGCATGGAAACGTTGATGCCCAGCTCCGATTCAGGGAGTCCGACCGCCAGCGGAGTAAGGAAGGCGATGAGGAGGACTACCGTATCCAACGAAAACAGAAAGAGCAACCCCACCATCAGCAGCAGCGGCAGGGCCATGAAGTAGAAATTCTCCCGGGCCACAAACCAGGTGTTGAGCAGGACGAATGCCGCGCTCAGACCATAGACCCACAGGAGCTTTCGCTTCTCCATCGCCGCAATCGGTGTTAATACCGCTCAGAACCGCAGCGAACGCACGCGCGGGTTCTCGATGATAGCAATAACCAGCACAGCCAGGAGCAGAGCCGCCAGGGTGGTCATGACCACGATGAGCCAGCGGACGGGATAGGCCTTCTTGTCGGCCGGATAAGGTGGGGAAATGACCGAGGCATGGGTGTATTTGCGGTTGACATCGAGCATGGCCTGATCGTAGTCGAGCTTGAATTCAGCATAGCCATCAGCCTCGGCCCGGATCATCTCCTGCAGCATCAACAGTTCGGCACCCTTCTCCTCCATGTTCTTCTTCATGCTGAGCACAGCCTGCATGTTCACCCTTCCTCCGGGCCCGTCCAGCGTACCCAGGTAGCCTTCGGTGATCTCCCGGCTCTGGCTCTGATAATCGAGGAGACCGTACTGGGAGTTCAGTTCGAACAGCCGCTTCCGAAGGGAATCGATGTGGGCCTTTTTGGTGACCAACACCAGATCATAATTATCCATGACCTCCCGGAACTTCTCGTGGTGCAATGCGTTGACCATACGATTGTATGAGGAGATGAGGTAGGAGACCATCTCGCTGGCGATCAGTGGATCGGTGTCCATCACCTCGATCTGTACGGCCTCGAACTCCGTCTTGCGGATATTCACATAGCGGGAGTACATATAGTACAGCGCCGATTGATAGTACTTGTCCGCAGGATCAAGACCGTAATGTGCCCCCAGGTCGAATTTGCGCACCACGCTGTCGCGGACCTCCGTGGAATTCAGCAGCTGAAGCATCTGCTCCGACTCGCTTTCGTCTGAGTAGGGCCAGATATTGGAAGGGTAAAGGGTGGCGAAGGATTTATAACGAGGTTTGATGACCAGCGGGCTGGAGACCAGCATGGCAAGCACGGCAGCGATCACCCCGATCACTGCCAGATGGCGGCGCCATCTGACCAGGACCTGGAGTAGATGCATATTGTCCGTGGGGTTTGTCATGCCTGCGTTTGCTTTGATCTCTGGTCTACGTGGTATTGCGTTTTGCTGTTGTTGTTCCTGAGTTTCTTCTGTCCGTTGATTTGCTGCGATCTCCTGTTCATCCCGGGGCTGGGGCCCGCTTCGCGGCGGGGGACTCCATGTTTCAGCTACCCTGTGGTCGAGTGGGGAACTCTGTCGGGGGGAGCCCTCCTTGCGTTCCGGAGGGTTCTCCGAAAAGTACGCGCTTAGGTGCTGTGTCCCCCTTTTTTTTTTCCACGGAACATGGCGGAGGTTATCCAGCATGACCAGGGCGAAGATGGTCAGGATGAAGGTCAGGAGGACCGTCACGCTGACGATGAGCCAACGGATGGGGTAAGACTTTTTCTCTGCTTTATAGGCCGTATTGACGAGGAACTTCTGGGGAAGCTCCTGCTGGGCATCCACCTTGGCTTCCTCATACTTGGCCTTGATCAGGCTCAGTTGTTTCTTTTCATGCTCGAGGGCGTCGCGAAGGGAGACATAGGGGCCACCGTAGCGGGCCAGCATATCCAGCTTCCCTTCCAGGGCCCGTATACCTGCGGTGTTACCCCGGGCGATCTCGATAGCCAGCTGTTGGTTGATCATCTCCGACTGGCTTTCGTAATCGTGCACCCCCATCTGGCGCAGGAAGGTCAGGGAATCCTCCATCTCCTGCACCTGGGCGCGGAGGCTGAGATACTCGGCCTCCACGATGCGAAAGGCCTTCTCGGCACGCTGACGCTGCATCTCATTCTTGGTGGAATCAAGAAGAGCGGCGATCTCGTTTGCGATATCTGCGGCCATCTGAGGATCGGTATCCAGTACCGAGATCTCTACTGCCATGAATTCCGTCCGCCGGAAGGAGATGTTCCGGTCGTATTCCTTGTAAAGGCGGGTATGGCGGTAGCGGGAACTGGTGTCAATCCCATAGTGTGTCATCAGCCCGAAGGTACGGATGACGCTCTCGCGTATCTTGTTGGAACTCAGGATCTGCAGCATCTGCTCAGCCTGTTCTTCCTCACCGAACTCCAGGATGTCCGTCTTTCCCCCAAAATTCTCACTGAGCAGGGCTTTGGAAATGGAGTTACTGGACACGGGGAACATGACCACCGTGGACTTGTACTTGGGAGGGATGAACCAGGGTGATGAGAAGATCACCGACCCCAGCAGGGCGATAGCCGCCGCGGCGAGGATTACCCTGCGCCAGCGGTACAGGAACATGATGAACCCGGTGGAATCGTAATCAACCCGTTCAGCGCGCTGCTGCTCCATAGTGAGGCCCCCTGAGGTTATTCGAACCCCAAAAGTAAGGAATATTTCCATCCTCTGACCCACAAGCCATCCGGGCGCGATCAGGGGATGCGTTCAGGCCTCAGCACCCGCAGAAGCTCCATGGGGCGGATAAGTCGAATCCCCATAGCCAGGATCAGGCTAAGCGTCATGCCGGCAAGCATCCCCAAGCCCCAGGAGTTGACCAGGGCGTGGCACCCATAGGCCAGCAACAATACCCCGCCAACAAAGGCCAGCAGGCGGAGCAGGGTTCCCCTGGCCAGGCTGAAGCGGAACAAACGCAGGCTCAGCACCACCTGGGCCAGCACAGTGATTCCCTGAGTGGCCAGCGCTGCAATGGCCGGGCCCAGCGACTGCATGCCGGGTATCAGCAGCAGGTTCAGGAGCACGCTGACGGCCATGCCTGCCGCGGCAATGATACTCAGGGCATAAAGGTTACCGTTGGCGGTAAGCAGGGTACCGAAGACATAGCCTACGGCCATGGGTACGGAGGCCCAGATCAGGATACGGAACACCCCGGCCGCCGCTTCTTCGTGCTCTTTGTATAGCAGATCCATCAGCGGAAGGCTGTATACTGAGGAAAAAACGCTGAGGATAAAGGTCCCGGTAAAAAGTAGGATAAAGGCCAGCTTCACCAGTCCGGTGACCGGCTCATGATGGCCCAGCATGCGCGAGAACAGGGGAAGCAGCAGCACGGCGAAGAGGTAGGCAAATTGGTTTACTGCGTCCAGCAGGCGAAATCCCTGAGCATAGATCCCGGCCTGCTCTGCGCCGGCACCAGCGGGAAGCAGTCGCTCGAGCAGCACGGCATCCAGTCGGTTGTGCAGGGTCATCAGTAGGATAAGCAAAGCAAAAGGGAAGCTCTTTTTCAGGATCATCAGGGAAAAGGCCTTTCCGAAGCGCAGTTTGCTGAATCCACTACGCCGGACCACCGCCGCCAGGGCCACCAGGGCGGTAAGGCCATAAGCCAGGGTTTGCGACCACACCAGCCACATGATGCTGAACTCCCCTCCACCCAGATCGGTCCACAGCAGCAGCCCGCAGAAAAGGATCATCAGGCTGCGGTCGAGCACACTGATGAGGCTGTCGGTACGGAAAAGCAGCAAGCCGGAGATATTGGACCTTATGTAAAGGATGAAGGCAGCAAGGAACTGGTTGGCGGCCAGTATGGCCATCATGCCCAGCTGTTCTGGCCCATAGCCCGCCAAAACGCCCAGGGACATGGTGACCCCCAGATAAAGCAGGGCCAACACTATGCGCAGCGATACTATTCCGCTGAAATGCTTGTGCAGCAGCTGCTGGTGCCTGGCAATGTTGCGGTTGTTGAAATTGGTGATGCCCAGGTCGAGCAGTATATTGAAAATGAAGGTAAAGTTCAGCAGGGCGAAATACGATCCGTATTCCCCGGCCCCCACCGCGTTCTGCACCGAACGGTCGATCCCGAAGATCCAGAAGGGCTTGACCAGCAGGTTCAGGAAGATCAGCAGGGCCAGGTTGGTGATGAATTTCCTTTGCATGAAGCGTCAGGGCAGGGCCCTCCCGGGCAAGGCAATTTTTAGGATATTTGCCAAAGTTAGCAGTTTATTCGAACCAGACCTGCGGGGGACACCGCTACCTGAACACGTGAGGATCGCCGTCAACACCCGCCTGCTCCTGCCCGGTAAGCTCGAAGGCATCGGTTGGTTCACCTTCGAGACCTTTCGCAGGATGGCCGGGGACCATCCGGAACACGAGTTCCTCTACCTTTTCGACCGGTCGTACGACCCGGCATTCATCACTTCGCCCAACATCCAAGCTGTCGTCGCCGGTCCTCAGGCCCGCCACCCTATCCTGTACTACGCCTGGTTCGAGCATGTTGTACCACGGCTGCTGCGGAAGCACAAGGCCGATATCTTCGTTTCCCCCGATGGCTATCTCCCCCTGAATTCCAGGGTACCCTCGCTCGCCGTCTTCCATGATCTGAACTTCGAGCACTATCCTCAGGACATTCCCTGGGCAGAACGTTGGTATTACCGGCATTTCTTTCCCTTATACGCACACAAGGCTACCCGCCTGGCTACCGTTTCGCAGTTCAGCAGGCAGGACATCGCCTCCACTTACGGCATACCCGCAGACCGCATTGATGTGGTGTACAACGGAGTGAACGAGGGCTTCCGCCCGCTCGGACCGGAAGAGGTGCAGTCTGCACGCGATCGCCTCAGCGGGGGCAGGCCCTACTTCATCTTCATCGGAGCACAGCATCCCCGCAAAAACCTGGTGCGTTTGTTCGAGGCCTTCGACCAGGTAAGGGAACAGGGACATGACGTAGCCCTTCTCATCACCGGAGGGCGAAAGTGGTGGACCCGGCCCATCGACGAGGCTTACCGGAGCATGCGCCATTCCAGCGACGTCATCTTCACCGGACGCATGGTACCAAGCGGGCTTCAGGAGGCCCTGGGGGCTGCTGCGGCCCTCACCTACGTCAGCTACTTCGAGGGCTTTGGCATTCCCATCCTCGAAGCCTTCCGTTGCCGGGTGCCGGTAATCACCTCCAACCTCACCTCCATGCCTGAAATCGCTGGAGAGGCCGCCCTGCTGGTCGACCCCTTCGATACGGCCAGTATAGCCCGTGCCATGGTGCGGGTCCTTAACGACCCCGATGCACTCAGTGAGCTTGCAGACAAGGGCAGCCTTCGGCTCAGGGACTTCAGCTGGGAGCAAACCGCCGGGCTGCTGTGGAATTCCATACGGAACTGCCAGCGCTCAGGCAGCTCTTTTTAACTTTGATGACCAACACCCTGCGAATGAATATTCTCATCATAGGATCCGGAGGCAGGGAGCATGCCCTGGCCTGGAAACTGGCCCAGAGCCCCGAATGTTCCACCCTCTTTATCGCACCGGGCAATGCCGGAACCCCCTCTGTGGGTATCAATCTGGATATCAAGACCCACGAATTCAACCGCATCGCAGGCGCCATCCGGGACCTGGGCATCGGCCTCCTTGTCATCGGACCGGAGCAGCCCCTGGCCGACGGGCTCACCGACTTCCTTCATGCGGAGGCGGGCCTGAAGGACCTGCTTATAGTAGGCCCCGGACGCCTGGGAGCCCAGCTGGAAAGCAGCAAGGATTTCGCCAAGGCCTTCATGCTGCGGCATGGTATCCCTACGGCGGCCTACCTCAGCGTTAACGCCGATACCCTGGACAAGGGGCTACAATTCCTCCAGGGTATGAGGGCACCTTATGTTCTCAAAGCCGACGGACTGGCCGCCGGCAAGGGCGTGATCATCACGGAGTCATTCCAGGAAGCGGCCGACACCCTCAGGGACATGCTCGGGGGGCGCTTCGGTAAGGCTTCGGCTACGGTAGTGATCGAAGAATTCCTGAAGGGGGTGGAGCTTTCCGTATTTGCCCTTACCGATGGAATAAGCTATTGCCTCCTTCCCGAAGCCAAGGACTACAAACGCATAGGCGAAGGTGATACCGGTCCCAACACCGGGGGGATGGGATCCGTATCGCCCGTGCCTTTTGCCAGGAAAGACTTCATGCGCAAGGTGGAGCAGCGCATCGTGGAGCCTACCGTGCAAGGATTGGCCCGGGAAGGGATACCCTATAAGGGCTTCCTGTTCTTCGGATTAATGAACGTGCAGGGAGAGCCCTATGTGATCGAATATAATGTCCGGATGGGCGACCCGGAGACCCAGTCGGTGATGCCGCGCATAACCTCCGACCTCGTCCCGCTGCTCTGTGCAGCGGCCAGGGCAGAGCTCGCCGGACATACGCTGGAGATCAGTCCGTCCCACGCGCTCACCATTGTCCTCGCCTCCGGGGGCTACCCCGACGCCTTTGAGAAAGGCTTCCCGATCATGGGACTGGAAGAAGCCACTGAGGCCCTCGTTTTCCAGGCAGGGACCGCCCCCGATGATGAGGGAAAGGCCTTCACCGCGGGGGGCAGGGTGCTGTCTGTGACGGCCCTCGCCCCCAATGCCGCTGAGGCCAGGGCCCACGCCTATGCTGCCGCAGGCCTTATTCAATTTGAAAACAGCTATATGCGACCTGACCTCGGCCTCGACCTGATCACCGGCGACCTTCCAATCTCCTGACCATGCTCTACGCCATATACCGTAAAGCCACCCCATTTCAGCTGATCCTCGTTATCGTGGCGATGATCGTCTTGTGGTTCGCCGGTTTCTCCAGGACAGCGGAAGCCGTATGCCATCCCCAACTCAGCCTGCTCTGTGCGGTCTTCGATAACTTCAACCTCTGGCTCGGCGGACTTCCAGCCCGTATCCTCGCCCTGCTGCTCCTGCTGGGCAGCGGCTTCCTGCTTACCCTCAGCCTATCGGCCAACCACCTCATTGCTCGCCAGACCTATTTCCCTGCCCTGATCCTGCCCCTGTTTGCCTCCTATAGCCTGCCTCTGCAGGTCTTTCACATGGTCATCCCTGCCCTCGTCCTGCTCATCGCCTCCCTGCATTTTCTCCTGACGGCCTACGAAAAGGCGGATATGACGAAGGACCTTTTCACTGCCGGGATGTTCACCAGCCTGGCTGCCCTCATTTACTTCCCGGCCATCGCTTTTGGGTTGCTGCCTTTTCTGGCCCTGCTGATTTACCGGAACTTCGACTGGAGACAATGGGGTGCCACATTTGCCGGCCTCTTCGCACCCCTGCTCTACCTCTTCAGTACAGCCTATTTCCTCTATGGTGGCATGCATATCAGGGAGTTCCTCCATGCCATCGAACCGGATCTCAGGGTATCCCTGCCATCCCACCACTGGACTATGTACATTTTCTGGGGGTTGCAGGCCGTCCTCCTTCTCAGGGCCCTTGCCAGCGTGGTATGGCATGCCCAGGAAAGGGTCATCAGCTACCGCAAGCGCAACCTCATCATGATGTGGTTCCTGTTCATCTCCCAGCTCAGCCTCTTCCTCGCAGGCCCCGCCATTGGCTTTCATAGTATCCTCATTTTCATCCCGGTATCCTTCTACCTTACCTATTTTTTCTTCGACCGGGGCTTCCGCCGAAAATGGCTGGCCGATCTCCTCATATACATGCTGCTGTTCAGCCTTGCCCTAACCATTGCCCAGGAGCACCTTGCCGCTGCTTGACCGATACACTGATGACGGGCTGGAATGCGGCCTGGATGAAGCCGGAAGGGGATGCCTGGCAGGACCGGTCTTTGCCGCGGCCGTTATCCTTGACCCTCTGCACCTTCCGCCAGGGCTGAACGACTCCAAGAAGCTGAGCCCCGCCCAACGGGAAGCCCTGCGCAAGGAGATAGAGACCACTGCCCTGGCCTGGGCCGTGTCACGGGCAGAAGCGGATGAGATCGACGCCATCAACATCCTCAAGGCATCCTTCCTGGCCATGCACCGGGCCCTCGATCAGCTCACATCCCGGCCGGATCTCCTCCTGGTGGATGGGAACCGTTTTGAAGCCTATAAGGACCTGCGGCATATTACCCTCATTGGGGGCGATGCCCGCTATTCCCCCATCGCAGCGGCTTCCATACTCGCCAAGACCCACCGTGACGAATTCATGCGTAAGATCGCCAGGGACTACCCTCAATATGGATGGGACCGAAATAAAGGCTACCCCACCCCGGAGCATATCCAGGCCCTCTTCCTTTCTGGGGCCTCACCCTGGCACCGGAGCAGCTTCACCGTCAAGGGACAATACAGCCTTCCCTTCTGACCCGAATTAACAGCGGAATGTTGGAAATAAGGATAGCCTGCTGGGGTACGGTCATTCCACAGGGGTTACCTTTGAGATGACCCCTGTTAAATACCCAGCCTATGCACCCCAGCCGCAGATATATCATCCTGATGATCACCGGTCTGGTTATGCTGGGGGGACTCACAGCTTTCTTCACATGGAAGGCCCTGGCCCCGCAGCAGGCAGACCTGTGGAATGCCTTGCCACATGAAACCCAGGCGGTGTTGCGCATCAATCCCGGGGAATTCTTCGGAAAACAGGCTGTGGCCGACTCAGATATCCTCCGTGAGCTGCGTCAGATACCCCAGGTCGGGCCCTTAATCCGCATGGTCCTCGCAATGGATTCCCTTTACCGTCTTTCACCGGAACGCTTCGACGGACTGGAAAACAATGCCATCCTCCTGGCAATGGCTACCGACGGCAATCGATGGGCACCTTTGCTCCTGGCAGACGCTTCCCGGGATTTCGGTCCAGACCAATGGCGGGATATGCTTTCGCTTACCGGTTCGCTTGGTGAACCTGACGCCGGAGGCAGATACTATTTCATCCTGGACCACCAGGATACGGCCCTGGTGCGACTGGATGAGGACATCCTCGAAATGCGGTTCCTGGGTAATCCGGTGTCAACCCATGGACCCAGGCCAGACGATCAGGGCACGAGTGGCCTGGGCGACCTGCGACTGAAGGCCGGAAGCAGGGTGACTGCCTCCCTCTTCATCCATCCGACGATGCTGCAGTACCTCCTGGCCGCTTTCAGGCCCGATGACACTCTCAGGACAACAGGTTCCTGGGCCGTTTTGGATGTGAACCTGAAAAGGAACGACATCTTTCTGAGTGGTTTCAGTACGGACGGCCATTCCAGCCTTCTGCAGCTGCTCTCCCCACGGCTTGGTGAAAATGCCCCCTTCCCTGCGCTTGCCCATCCTGAGGCCATAAGGATATGCAGGCTTCCGACCCTGCTCGCAAACGAAGTGTTGGCGGACCAACTGGGGGATACCCTCCAGCCCTATGCCCAATATACCTTCGAAACCATTTTACAGTTCTTTGGGTTGGATGAAAAACCCCTGTGGGCCATCCAGGGGACCGACAGTGCCAGCGCGAAGCTTCTTCGCTCGCATAATCCCGGGCTTACGCCCCGACCGGTGCCGCCTGCGCTCCGGGCAAGATTGCTGCAGGATGCAGGCTTCAGCCCCGGAGATTCCACGGATCTGATAATCATGGGATATGGGGAACTCTGGCTGATTGCGGAGGAAGAGCCCTTCATACGGCGGATCATGGCCGACCTCCGGGGAGGCCGTTCACTGCTCAACTCCCCCTGGTTCAGCGGATCCGACCAGAAACTCCCCGATGAGGCGGTTTGCTGGGGTCTGAGGCTATTCCCCGATAAGGGAAGTGCCGCCAGGCAAACCAACCGCGTTTCCCTGGCATGGGCTGTTCAGGCCGGGGAACCATCCCTGATCTATCTGGTGCTGAACGGGGGCGCCCAGGGCCAGGCCCGGGGAGAATCCCGCCCACTGTTGACCGCCGGCACCATCACCCACAGGCCCCTGGCGCTTTGGGACCCTGCCAGGAAACGATACGACATCCTGGTCTTCGACGATACCCGGACCGCCACACTCTTCAACCTGGATGGATCCGTAATCTGGGACTATCCCCTGGACGGGATACCCCTGGGCGAGGCCCTGGTCGTGCAACAGGGACGAAGTAGCCAGCTACGCATCCTGTTTAATACGACCTCCCGAATCTACCTCATCGATCATAACGGCCGGGATGTTCCGGGATGGCCCATCGATCTGCCCTCCCCGGCCACCAATCCGGTCAGTGCCATAGATTATGACGGGCGTAAGGACTACAGGCTCTTCATCGCTACAGAAGACCGCTTCGTCCGTAACCTGGATATTCAGGGCAAGGAGATCCGGGCCTGGAGAAAACCAAAGCCCGATGCCCCCGTGAGGACGGCCATACAACACCTGGTGATGTATGAAAGGGATTACCTGGTCGTTGCAGACTCCAGGGGAGAGATTTGGATGACAGACCGCAAGGGCGAAATCAGGATGAGGCTGAAGGCCACATTCACCAATGCTGATCATACCCCTTTCTACATTCAAAGGGTACAAGGTGAAACACGGCTCATCACTACAGACAATCTGGGACGGATACAGGCTGTTCAAAAGAACGGAAAGGTCCTTACCCAGGAGCTGGGAAAATATTCCGGTCGTCATGGATTCTGTTACGCTCCATTCAGCACCGGTCAGGCCAGTGACTACATCTATCTCGATCAGGGAACGCTCAGCGCCTTCAACAGGGAAGGAAAGCAGCTCCGGTCATGGTCTGTACCATCCGGTGCAGATATGGGCCCACAGGCCCTTCAAATCGGCTCGCAGCGCTATATTACCATCGCGGATACCTCCTCCTCCACGATTTTCCTCTACTCCCTGCATTCCGATGCACCGGTACAGCAACTCATGGGTCGTTTTCTCCCCCTGAGCGTCGATCTCGACCAGGACCTCAGGCCAGAGCTTGTGACGGCGGAAAGGAACCGCGTGATCCTCCAGCCTTTCATCCCATGACTTAACGCAGGGATACAGTCTGTCCCTCCCGGAGATTGTCCGTACGCTCCATCCTGTTAAGCTTCTCGAGACGCTTTACCTTAATGCCATACTTCATGGAAACGTCCCAAAGGGTCTCATGCCCACGACTGGTATACGTCAACTCCCCACTGCGTCTCCGCTTGGGCTGCAGGTACACCACATCGCCCTCATGAGGTTCGGCGTCCTTTCCCACTTCATTGAACTTTCGTAACATCCACTCCGTAAGGCCTGCAGCCTCCGCAAGGGAACGATAGGTATCCCCGGCAACGGCTAAAATGGCCTTCACGTCGTTGATGCGGGTGTGGGCACCGCCTGGGCTATGAGCTTTTGGGGAAGAACCTTGCTCCACCCTTTCCATACGCACCTCCTTCCTTCCGGCCGTCTCACCATCAAATCGGTACAGCCTGTTCTCTTCAATGATACGGATGAGAAGCTCAGGGTACCTTGGGTTGGTGGCATACCCTGCCTCTTTTAACCCTCTGGCCCACCCACGGTAGTCCATGGGGTCAAGTCTGAACAGACCAGCATACCGCTCTCGTTGCGTCAGGAAGAGACTATGGTCCCTGAATGATTCTTCCGCCTTGGCATAATGGCGAAAGCACTCGTCTTCGGCATCGTCATCTTTATGGTAGGTCCTTCCGTTCCAGTCCTTATGACATTTTATCCCGAAGTGGTTGTTGGCTTCCCTGGCCAGCAAACTGTTTCCGTCATCCGATTCCAGGCAGGCCTGGGCAAGCTTTATGCTTGCAGGAATTCCATAGGTCATCATGTGCTGTTGAGCTAAACCTGACCATGTGGCGATATATTCCGCCCGGCTGGTTCTTTGCTGCGCAAAAATGATGGCAGAGAGTAGCATGGCAGAGAGACCCAGGGCCCAGGGTTTATAGCTAAATTTGGACATGCGTTTTCCTTATGAATGAGATAGAACTCATCGAACAGGCCTTTCCTTCACTCAGCCCATTGCAACTGGGACAGTTTGGCCGGATGCCAGCACTGTACAGGGAATGGAACGACCGGATCAATGTCATTTCACGCAAAGATATCGACAATCTCCTGGTCCATCATATCCTGCATTCCCTGGCCATCGCCAGGTTTTGTCCCTTCCCCGCCGGGGCCCGGGTGCTGGATGCAGGAACAGGCGGGGGCTTCCCCGGCATCCCCCTGGCAGTCATGTTCCCCCAGGCCTCATTCCACCTGGCCGATTCCATCGCCAAGAAGATTAAGGTGGTCGATGCGGTATCTGAGGCCCTTGGTCTTAAAAACGTGACCACTTCCTGGTCGAGGGTTGAAGACCTTCGTCCTTTCTATGATTTTGTAGTCTCGCGGGCCGTCACACACCTTGACCTGTTCTGGTCCTGGGTGCGCCCGTTGATCGCTCCGGGACATTACCACAACTGTCCGTCGAACGGCGTATTGTACCTCAAAGGTGGGGATGTCAGCGAGGAGATCCGTGGCATCGAACGCCTCGTTACCCTCTATCCGCTCGCCTCGGCTTTCTCCGATCCGTTTTTCAGCAGCAAGGTATTGGTACACATCCGTCGCTGATTCCTCCCCTACTTCGAGCCCGAATCACTCACTAAATTTTCTGGCAAAAAAAAAGAGCCGCCCCTAAGGACGGCTCTTCTCATTTCATCCGCTGTTCTTAGCGGGTAAGGACCATGACACCAGTCTTGGAGAACTGACGGCTTTCGCCCTGTACCTCGAAGCGGTAGGTGTAGTTGCCGGGGGTCAGGTTGACGGCACGGAACTCCACTTTGTAGTTACCAGCTTCCTGGGGCAGGTTGTTCACCAGGGCGCTCACCTGCTCACCGAGCATGTTGAACACCTTCAGGCTAACGGTACCGGCTTCCGGCAGACTGTATTCGAACTGCGTTGCTTCATTGAACGGGTTCGGGAAGTTGCTGATAGCATACTCTTCCACAGCCACCGTGAGCTTCGGAACCACCAGGCTCACGTTCTCATAGACCTGTGCATTGACGTCACCCAGCTGGCTCTCGGCATTGGTGGAAATCTCAATGCTCTCGCTGAGGAGATAGTTGAGGTCCTTAACACGGAGCTTCAGGGTGACCAGGGCCTCACCAGCGTTAAGCTGACGAGCGGTAGTATTGTACCAGGAGATCCTCAGTTCGCCGTTGTTGTCGGTGTAGAGGAGGCTGCTGGATGCCTCAGTACCCAGCAGGACTCCTTCCACCTCAACTGCGTCTACCGGATAGTCGAGCACGAGGGAGATCGCGCCAACCGTCATTTCCTTGCTTACGGAAACCGGGAGCTCAATGGTTTCGAATGACTTCAGTTCCATCACACCGCTGTTGATCACATTAACGGTGGCCTTGGCAGCCGGGGTGAAGGAGCCGTTCACGTCGCCCATGCAGAGTACCTGAACATCAACACCACTTACGGTACCTGCCACGGAGATGGTCACAGGTGCAGCATCGGAAACCCAGTTACCACCAGCGAAGGAGGTGATGAGATTCACGAAGCGCTGTGCCACGAGCAGAGCGTCGGTAGCATTAACCCCACCCGTTGCGTTCGGGTTGGCGGCGGCCAGGTTGAGACCTGTCAGTGCCGGCGGGATGTTCGAGAAGTGCTTCAGGATGAGCAGAGCGTCGTTGGAGTTACCCCCGCCCCAAGCCTTGTTCGGCTGAGCGACGACGGTATAGTTACCACCATACACGTTGCTGAAGGTGTAGTCACCATTGGCATCGGTAGTGGTGCTGGCTACTACGGTGCTCCCGTTGTAGAGGACCACGGGGGTATTCGACATCGGAGTACCGGCAGCGTTCTTGTAGGTCACGTTACCGGCGATGTTACCGATGACGCTGATCACTTCAACGGTTACGTTATCGCTGACAACGCATCCGGAGACGAGGTCGGTCACTACTACAGTGTAGGTGGTGTTGCTGGTCGGGCTCACGACTACGCTGGCACCGGTCAGGTTACCCGGGGTCCAGAGGTAGCCGAAGCTGCCACTGCCACCAGTTACAGAAGCGGTGAGGGTAGCGGAGTTACCAGCCGTGATGGTCTGGTTGGCACCGGCATCCACAGCCTGCGGAGCAGCCACGGTTACGGTCACCTGATCTGCTGCGGTACATCCGGCGGCATTGGTCCCCACTACAGTGTAGGTGGTGGTCACGCTCGGGGTCACAGTGGTCGGGTTGCCGGAGAGTCCGGTCCATACATAGCTGGTGGCGGTACCTGTAGCGGTCAGCATAGTGCTGGCGCCCTGGCAGATCGTCACATCGGTACCGGCGTTGACCGTCGGCAGAGCGTTCACGGTTACCGTTACGGAAGCGGTAGCAGTGCAGCCGCCGGCAACAGTTCCGGTCACGGTGTAGGTAGTGGTGGTCGTCGGAGCCACGGTCGTAGCAGCCGTCAGGTCACCATTGTTCCACACGAAGCTGGTGGCGCCGCTGGCCGTCAGGGTCACATCGTCACCTACGCAGATGGCCGGAGCGCTCGGAGCGATGCTCAGGGTCGGGTTGGTGAAGACCACGACTTCTACCATGGCCACATCCGTGCAACCGGCGGCATTCGTACCCGTCACATAATATGTGGTGGTACCCGTCGGGATCACATTGATGCTGGCAGTGGTAGCGCCGGTGTTCCATACATAGGACACTGCGCCGCTGGCCGTCAGGTCAACATCGGTACCCAGGCAGATGCTGGCATTCACCGGGTCGATGGTCACGGTCGGCAGGCTGTTCACTACAACGGTGAAGCTGGCGGTAGCATCACAGGTACCATTGGTTCCGGTGACATAGTAGGTGGTAGTCGTCGTCGGGCTGACGCTGATCGCTGCGGTTGTGGCACCGGTATTCCAGGTGTAGCTGGTAGCACCCGAAGCGGTCAGGGTAACCTGCTCGCCTTCGCAGATTGAATTGTCACCTGCAATACCAACCGTAGGTACAGCGATCTCGCTCACGAGTACGCTACCCACCATGGTGGTCTGGCAGTTGCCTGCACCGGTAGCCACCACGGTATAGGTACCCGCGGTCTGGGGACCGAAGCTGATGGCCGAACCCGTTCCAACTACAGCATTCGTAGTGGCGATGCCGTTCTTGTAGAGGACGTAGATCACACCGGAGGTGCTGTTGTCGAGGCCAACGGCCACGCCAGCGCTACCTGCGCAGTACGAACCACCACCGGTTACGTTGAACGTAGCGGTCGAAGGCAGGACGGTGATGAAGACATCATTACCATCATTGTAACAGGTCACGTCGATGATCGACACGTCGGTGATCGCGATGTTGTTCTGCAGGTTGGTGAAGTTCAGCACATAGGAGTAGCCCATGATGCCGCTTACACTGTAGTCCACGCCATTGGCCTTGTATTCCAGGGTGAAGGGCGGGGTTCCGGTGAAGTTGAACGTTACCGAGGTGCTCTCACCAATGCAATGCGTACCATTACCCACGGTAGCAACCGTCGGCAGCGGGATCCAGCTGATGGTCACGTCGTCCGTCAGGAAGCGTCCGCAACCCGTGGCCGGATTGTAAGCATAGGCAGTGTAAACACCCGGCTGCGACTGTACACCGAAGGACATCGGATTACCGGTACCCGTCAGGAGCTGGCCATTGATGATGTTGCCGTTCCTGTAGAGCTGATAGGTAATGCCGGCCTGGGTAGCATCGAGGAACACTTCCTGGTTGGTATACTCGCACACCAGGGTGTCACCCGACATGTTCACGTCGGCGGGCAGGACATTC
>JAKLHK010000033.1 GCA_022710185.1 Bacteroidota bacterium | reverse complement strand
AAGGTACTCCGGGGATAACAGGCTGATCACTCCCAAGAGCTCACATCGACGGAGTGGTTTGGCACCTCGATGTCGGCTCGTCACATCCTGGGGCTGGAGAAGGTCCCAAGGGTTAGGCTGTTCGCCTATTAAAGTGGCACGCGAGCTGGGTTCAGAACGTCGCGAGACAGTTCGGTCCCTATCTGTTGTGGGCGTTAGAAGCTTGAGGGCACCTGACCTTAGTACGAGAGGACCGGGTCGGACATACCTCTAGTGTACCTGTTGTGGCGCCAGCTGCATCGCAGGGTAGCTATGTATGGATGAGATAAGTGCTGAAAGCATCTAAGCACGAAACTCAGCCCAAGATGAGGCTTCTTTTAAGGGCCGTCATAGACGATGACGTCGATAGGCTGCAGGTGTAAAGGCAGTAATGTCAAAGCCGAGCAGTACTAATTGCCCGTAGACTTTCTCGAATCAGTGACCAATGATATCGCTATCGTAACTGTTCTCTTCCTTCATATGTCTAAGGTATTTAAGGCCTTATGGTGACTATAGCGGCGGGGTCCACCTCTTCCCATCCCGAACAGAGAAGTTAAGCCCGCCAGCGCAGATGGTACTGCTATTGTGGGAGAGTATGTCGTCGCCAGCCTTTATTGAAACCCGCCCTAACCGGCGGGTTTTTTTATGCCCGGCCCGCAACGTCCGACCGTCAAAACTGCACCCCATGGCCCTTTCACATAGCCCGTCAAGGTTGAGACCCATACCCCAAGTATTCCTATCTTAGCCGCGATGAACGTGCGCCTCCGCATATCCCTGCTCCTGCTCCTCTCAGCACTCAGCCTCCTCAGGGCCCAGGACAGCCTACGCGTGGCTGACTCCAGCATCACCCACCTTGCCTACCACCACCTGAGCCTGCTCCCAGTCGACTCCTCCCCTGTCCCCATGATCGCTGCACAGCCTCAGCTCACCACAGTCTGCGACATGCACCAGCATCATTGGGCGGCCTTCAGCAATGCCGGTGGACCCTGCGTCAGCCTCGATCCGGCCCGCAACCATACCAGCCCCGGCATCCGCATGATGGACGACCCCTATGCCCCTTACTACACCAGCATGCTCCGAAGCGGCCGACTGCTGCTGGAAGTGCCCTACACCAGGCTCCACTTCGCTACCGGCCCCGGAAAAGAACAAAACCTGGAGGTCCTGCATGCCCAACAGCTCACCCAACGCTGGTATGCCGATGTCAACTTCCGCGTCAACTCATCCCCCGGCCAATACGAGTCCCAACGCACCGACCTGGGAACCGTGGCAGCCTCTCTGGGCTTCACCGCCCCCAACGGCCAATATGAGGCACTGGCCCGCTTCGGCCACTACAAATACCGCATCACAGAAAACGGCGGCATCGCCGACGACAGCCTCTTTCTCTCCGGTTCCGAATCCGACCCCGGGGTGATCCCCGTCCGGCTGAGCGGTGCCTCCTCCATCCGCCGGAACACCCTGTGGAACCTGCGCCACGCCCTGAGGCTGTTCGCCCACGATAGCCCCCGGATGCCATGGCTCCCACGTCAACTCATCCACCAGGTATCCACCCAGGCTGAATACCGCGTCTTCAGCGACCCCAATCCAACCGAAGCCTTCTACCCTGCCCCGCTGCAGAATGCCACGGCAACCTACGATTCTATCGGGATGACCCTGCTCAGCAATACGGTGAGCCTGACCAGTGTTGCCCCTGACCATGCCGGTAGCTGGAGCTATGCCCTCGGGAGCCGCCTGGAAAACGGAAGGTACTTCGATGGGGGCTCACGCCAACAGCTTGTGCTGGCGCAGCCCTTCATACTTGTGAATCTCCCTCTGACCCGACAGGCCCAGGCCAGCCTGCAGTACACCCATATCCTTCCCGGACAGTTTGAGGGCCAATCCATGAACCTGCTGCTGAATAACGTGGCCTCCACAGACAGCCTGCTCCGTTGGATGTTCGGCCTCAACTATCAACGGGGAGACGCCGCACTGATCTACCGGCACTACCGCGGAAACCATTATGCCTGGGCCAACGCCTTCGAAGCTGTGCAGCAGTTCCGCGGAGAGGCCCGGCTGGAATGGAAAGGGATGCGCCTGGATGCCCATGCCGCCCGTAACCGTCAAGCTGTGCTCCAGGGTGCCGATGCCCGGCCCTTTCAGCATGAACAGGCCCTGCATTACGCCCTGATTCAGGCGGGCTACGAGTCCAGGGTCGGAGTGCTTCGGCAGTATACCCGGCTGCGATACCTCTGGCGGGAAGAGCCCTCCCTGCAGCCCTGGCCGGAATGGATTGCCACTACCTCGGTCCAGGCCCAGGTCAACCCATTCCGTGCCGCCTTCAGCCTGCGCCTGGGCGCCGACCTGAGTTGGGTGAGCGCCTGGCAGGGCTACCGCTACGAGCCCGTAACGGGCAGCTTGTTGCTCCAGCAGGAGGGCAGACAGGGATCCCACCTGTTTGCCGACGCCTATCTGGCATTGTTTATGGAAAGGGCCTCCATCTGCCTTAAATACCGCAACCTGGGCAACGCCATCCTGGGTGAGGGGTATTACCTGGTACAGGGTTACCCCATGCCAGTTCCAGGCCTGCTCTTCAGCGTACAGTGGAGCTTCTTCGACTGATCTTACCATATTTAGAACTATTCTAAGTTGCTGATGCCCTGTCACGACCGGAGGGGTGGAGAGATCAATAATGTTTACTTTTGTCCAAACAATCCGGAAACCATGATCAAGAAAGTCCTTTTTTTCGCCATGCTTACCCTGCTATTCGCCGCATGCAACACCACAGGCAAAGGCGAAGGTGAAGCTATGACCGTCGGCCAGTTCCTTGAGGAAGCCGAGAACCTGGTAGACCAGACCATCTCTATTGAGGGGACGGTGACCCATGTGTGCAAGCACGGGGGTAAACGCCTCTTTATCAAAGATGCGGAAGACAATGAGATCAAGGTTGAATCCGGAGAGTCGATCGCTCAGTTCGACGCTACCCTGGAAGGCACCGACATCATTGTGGAAGCCATAGTGAAGGAATTGCGTATCGACGAGGCCTACCTGCAGGAATGGGAAGCTGAACTGGCCGCAGAGGCCGCCGAAGCTGCTGCCGATACAGTAGAAGTTACTGATCCCGAGGCCGCCGCCGAACCCGTTGAGGCTGAAGAGCCTACGGAGGAAGTGCCTGCTGAAGAGCATCCCGAAATGCCCGGCAAGGATGACCATCACAGCGATCCCTATGTGAAGATCCAGAAATACCGTGAGGAGATTGCCGCCTCCGGTAAGGGCTACATCAGCCAGTACTGGCTGGAGGCCGTGAGTTACAAGGAAAAAGTGGCCGAAGGCGAAGCCGTGGCCACGGAAGAGAAGCCCGCCAAGTAAGGTCAGCCCTGATTCAGCGCATATTTTGAGATCCCGCTCAGGCGGGATCTTTTGTATACTGCCTTTGCAGTGCCAATATTATCAACCGATCAAATCACAGGAATATGGAATTCAAGTGGAGGAAATGGAACCGGGCGATCCATCGCGATGTCGGGTACTTCTTTTTTGCCATGAGCATAGTGTACGGCATCTCCGGGATAGCGCTCAACCATCTGGGCGACTGGAACCCCAGCTATCATGTGGTGGATAAGGTATACACCGCACCCCTTCCTTCCGATCTGAGCCGGATCACCAGCACCGATGCCCGCGCCATGCTCGCCCCGGTCCGGCTCGAAGACGATTACCGCAAGATCTACCTTCCGAACAGGAATACCCTGAAGATCTTCATCAAGGGGGGTAGCGTCACGGTTGACCTGAACTCAGGGCAGGCCCATGTGGAACAGCTGAGGCGTATTCCTCTCATCTACCATTTCAACGTATTGCATTACAACAACTTCAAGAAGTGGTGGACCTGGTTTTCCGATGCCTATGCGGCTGGATTGGTGGTGCTGGCCATCAGCGGCCTGTTCATACTGAAGGGCAAGAACGGCATCACCCGCCGGGGGGCCTGGCTGACCGTGGCAGGTATACTGGTGCCCATCGCGTTCTTTCTGCTTTACGCCTGAGCACGCGGATCGCACCATTCTCACACCCGTTCACTTCGCCCCACTCATCCTCAGGCTTATTTACAAGGGAAATCCAACAATGTTGGTCCCTTTCGGCCTTTGGTTGGGTTTGACGCAGGGTGGATCAGTATTGTCCACCCCACATGAGTTCGCTGTTGAGCCGTTTTCAGGCGCTGATCATCACCACCGAACCGAAGACACAGTGGATATTGATCCTGAGGACCGGCTGGCCTTCGGCTAGCAGGGGGTTGGTATAGCGCCGGTTTCCGAAGCTGAGGCTGTTGCCGTCGGGCATCTGCACCGAGCCAAAGGCGGCCTCGGCATTCACTTCGATATTGGCCCCGGCCGGCACCCGGACGCGCATCTCGCCGAAGACGCATCGCAGTTCGATCGGCTGGGCCGGAAAGGGCGACAGGGAAGTGAGGTCGATGCCCGCCTCCCCGAAGATCACGGAATGGCCGTGGTCTGAGGCTGAGAAGGTATGGGAACCCTCGCTGAATACGGTATTGCCGTCAGTGTTCCCCTGGACGCGGTACCCCCGGATGAGGGCCACCCCCAGGACGATGAGGGCGACGCTGAACAGTATACTGAAGAGCGGAATATCGAGATCGAATACATTCTCGATGAGCCAGACGCTGCCGATGACGATGAGCAGCATACCCCAGAACGAACGACGGAAGAACCAGGTATTCATGGAAGTTGGTTTTGTTGTCTAAAGATAGAAAATCCTTTTCACCTTACGCTCAGTTCATTCCACGCTGCCTCCTGATCCTGTCATAGGCTTCCTGCAGGGCCTGGAATTTCTCTTTGGCCGCCCGTTCCACATCCTCCCCCAGGTTACCCACCCGGTCAGGATGGTATTTCATCGCCATTTTACGGTAGGCCTTACGCACTTCGTCGTCTGTCGCATCAGGGCTTACTTCCAGCAGGGCATAGGCACTTTCGTCTGTCCTGGAATAGGTGGCCCGCAGAGAATCCATATCGGCTGCACTGATGTTCAGGTAACGGCCGATCTGGTCGAGTATGGCCTGCTCTTGCTTATGGTACTGACCGTCTGCACCAGCGATACCTATCAGGAAGTGCATGAGCTGCAGACGGAGCGGATGGGCCATATTTGCCTGGATCTGCAGACAGACCTGGCGGAGGGAGTAGTCCTTGCCCAGGAGCTCCCTGAGCATGAGCACCAGTTGACCAGATTTTTCCGGGCCGAACTGCCGGTTCAGGAAATCCTTGACATAATCCAGCTCACTGCGCACCACCCTGCCATCGGCGCGCATGACCGCAGCGGTAAGTACGAGGAGGCTGAGGGCAAAATCGCCTTCCTGGGTGGGGGGGGCGCTTCCCGGGGCTTTGTACTCGTAGCGCCCGCTTTGCATACTGTCCACCATCGACCCGAAAAGGAACCCCAGTATCCCGCCGATGGGGCCGCCCAGGGCCCAGCCGAGCCCTCCGCCCAGCCATTTGCCGAATGCCATAGAAAGGTTGAATTAGTGATGCAAAGGTAGGGAACAGCGAACAGGGAACAGCGAACAGTGAGAAGCGAACAGCGAAAAGCGAGCTGCTCGCTGTTCCCTGTTCGCTTCTCGCTTTTCACTTCTCACGGAACGTCCGTGGTCACCGGCAGCCCATACTCCTCCACCATCCGGATATCCATGGTTTCGAGCTGGTCGAGGATGGGATTGTAGATGGAGGGAATGACAGGGATATGGACCCCCTTGGCGTCGATTTGTCCCTGGAGGATCATGTCCACGCCGCAGGCGGCGGGCAGGGCTACGGTGCGGGCGATGGAGGTGTCGGTGGCCGGGGTCCCGAAGTCGAGCAGGCGCGACTTGATGACTTCCCGCTTACCATCGGGGTAGCTGACCACGAAGGTATGCTGCATCGCGACCATATCGCGTTCATGGTCTGCGATCATCATCTTCTCGATCATCAGGTCGGAGGTGAGGTCGAAAGCGGATCCCTTCTCAAAGTGTACGGGGCGCTCGCTGAAGAGCCCCAGCCATTCCATTGCCGCGATAGGGTTTGCATCCAGCCCTATGCCCAGCTTGCGGGCCACCCCGGCCTTAACGTCTTCCACATCCACTCCGGCCACCCTGGCGGTGAACTGGGCACAGCTGAGGCCCCGGGCGTCGTGTTCATCGTAGGAGATCATATGGACGGCTTTCATGGCATCCATGATCTCGCACCACTTTTCGTAGCGGAAGGTCCCGCGGTACATGGTCTTCACTTCGGGGATGCCATAGAGCTCAATGTAGGGCATGGAATCGCGGTTGGGATAGGATTCCAGGAGCCCGACTCCCGGGAAGTTGACCCTGAAGGGGTTCTTGAAATAATCGGCGGTGGGGATGTACACTTCCTTGCCATCCACCAGGTAGCGCCCATCGTTGTTGCTGGCCATCACCACGCCCTTGGGGGCCCAGGTGAACTTGTAGTTGAAGGGGTTCTTCTCCACCTCGGGGGCCACGAGGGCTCCGGTGATGGAATAGAATGCCTCTATTTTTCCGTGTTTAGCCCTGACGTGGTCGATGATGCGCATGGTGGACATGTGGTCGATGCCGGGGTCCACGCCCAGCTCGTTCAGGATGAGGATCCCGGCCTCGCGGGCCTGGGCATCGAGGGCTTTCATTTCGGGCTTTACATAGGAGGTGGTCACCATATCCTTTTTGTGCTTGATGCACAACCTGGCCACCATCACATGGTATGCATAGGGAAGCAGGGACACGCTGAGGTCGTGCGTGCTAACCATCTCGTCCAGTTCTGCCTCCTGCTCTACGGTCCATGCCACGGCACGGCCGTTCGGATGTCCGGCGATCATGGCATCGGCCTTGGAGCGGGTGCGCGTGGCAACGGTTACCTGGTATCCTTTATCGAGCAGGTAATGCACGATGGGGCGAACCACCATTCCAGCCCCAAGAATCAGTACTTTCTTCATCTTATGATCTGTTAAGGAAATAACAATGGCTTGCGAAATTAGTACGAAATACTTCTTCCGCAAGCACAGGAGTCCAAATGTTGAAAAAAGATCAGAGGTATTGCCGGATATGGTTGAACTCCGGGGTAAGCTTCCCCTGGTATACGATCAGCGCCTTGCGTATAGCCGGGGGCAGGGCAAGCTGATCGAGGGGCACCGTATAATCGGCCTCCACGATCGCGCGGAGGAAGGGCAGCAGGGCCGCGCTGAAGTGTTCGGAGGCCTCCCGGGGCAACTCGCTCGGCAGGATATCCACGGTCATCATCTGTATCCCCCTCCCCTGGCAGCCGGAATGGGCCTCATGGGTGAAGGGGTCGTACACGAAGATGGGGTCCTCGATGGGTGCTGCCTTGACGGTACTTTCTATGGATCCGTCGATGTCGCAGGTGATGTCGCCGATGGCCCGGAGCCTGGGCTCCCCCTCCCGGTACATCTCCTGGAGTTGGGAGCGGGTGACGAGCCGGGGATAGCGGGCATCCCAGTACATCCCGTTGACCAGCAGGCTGAGGGTCGGCAGGTAGCGGTGGAACAGCCCGTGGTATCCTGAGGGGTCGCGGTAGTATTGCTGCAGGTCGAACGGAGCGCCGGGGTCGTTGGGTGCGCTCAGGTGATGTTCGCGGAAGGTGGTACGATAGATGAGGTTGGAAGGAAGGTCCGTACGGCCCGCCATTTCCTCCAGCATATCCGGTTCCACTTCCAACACCGGAAGCAGGGAGAGGATTTCCTGGGCCCCGTTGCTGACGTTGCCGTAGCCGGTAACCCCAACGATGAAGGGGCACAAGGCCTTCGGCAGGCCATGTTCGGCAATCTCCTGCCCGGCGCGGATGACATCACGGCGGGCTTCCTGAAGGGAAGCATAGGTGCAGGCCTGGCGGATATGCAGAAAGGGGGTTTTGATCCCTGAGGCTTCCAGACGGAGGCCCAAGGCCCAGAGCGTATTGATCATGCCTGCCAGCCCGGCATATCTCCCGAAAAAGATGAGGCGTTTTCCGGTCTCGTCGGCCACCTTTTCATAGTCGATGAGGGTGCAGCCCAGGTCCAACAATTGCTTCAGCATGGGCATGTTGTAGGACTGTCCTTTGATAACGTGGGAGAAGAACACATAGGTCTTCCCTTGCTCCAATGCCGGGATGGGAACCTCCTTCACCCCGAAAATGACGGGGGCCTCCGGGAGTCCGGGCATTACGCGGGCGCCGGCCTCGAGGAATTCCTGGTCGCTGAAAATTCTTTTCCCTGAGCCCTGGACCAGGGCTTCCAGGCCGTATTGTTCCCTGAGATGCCGGACATGGGCGGGGATGACCGGCACCCTCCGTTCCATCAGATATTTATCCTCATGCCTGATGCCGAAACGTTTATTCATAATGCACGCTTTAGATGAATGACCGGGGCCTTGCGGGCGGCGCCGTGCAAACTTAGCAAGATATCCGCAGCCACACAGGCCCGGCACTGGAGGAATGCCTCCTGAAATTGTACCTTTGTGCCTCATCATCCCATGGAACCATGCGATCATCCTTACGAATCCTCTTCCTGCTCCCGCTGATTTCCTTCACCTTCATAATCCTGGCCCCTTCGTGCCGCACCAAGGCCCCTACCGTTGCGCCGGTCCCGGAGACCGTGGTCATGGCTGAACCGCCCGACGCCCCCTCTCCCCCTGACCTGGTGACCGAGCCTCCCCAGTCCCTTGCCGTGGACTCCCTGGAGTGCCGGGTGATGGTCCAGTTCATCAGCACCGGGGGCGGCATCAACGGACAGGCACGCCTCGACCTGGAGCGTTATCAGATGAAGTTCAGCTCGGAAGAAAACCTACCTATACAACCCCGGCGTATCCCCAGGGGACGGGAGGGCGAAGTGGAATACTGTTATCCCCTGTACGGGTTCAGCGCCGAGCAGGCCACACGCTTTGTGGAAGGACTGAGAAGGGCCCTGAC
Organism: Bacteroidota bacterium; assembly: GCA_022710185.1. Taxonomy (GTDB): domain Bacteria; phylum Bacteroidota; class Bacteroidia; order Bacteroidales; family JAGNHN01; genus JAGNHN01. Next base: position 24,713 of record JAKLHK010000033.1, on the reverse strand, counting down.
AGACCAGCCCCTGGTGATCATCAGTGAAAACACCAGGCAATCGCTGCGTTAGCACCCGCCCGATTTCATTAAGGTATTCCCCTCCTACCGTTCAAAGGAGATCGCAGGGGGATATCCGCACCCACCCAGCAGAATTAAGGATAAGTTCATCCGCGGGAGGGATTTTCCCGTAAATTTGCATGCTGAAAAGAGAATTCGACCTAAACATTTAAATATCAGACATTTCTAACATCATTATGGAAAAGAAACACGTTTACACCTTTGGTGACAAGAAAGCCGAGGGCAACGCTAAGATGAAGGAGTTGTTGGGCGGCAAGGGTGCCAACCTGGCCGAAATGAACCTGATCGGGGTTCCCGTACCTCCGGGATTTACCATCACCACCGAGGTTTGCAACGATTACTACAAGGTAGGGCAGGAAGCCACGGTAGAGAAGATCCGTCCGGAAGTCGAAGCCGCGATCCGTTACGTGGAAGACATCATGGGCATGCGGTTTGGCGACAAGGTGAATCCCTGCCTGCTTTCCGTGCGTTCCGGCGCCCGCGCCTCCATGCCGGGGATGATGGACACCGTGCTCAACCTGGGCCTCAACGATGAGGCCGTGGAGGGCATCGCCCGCAAGACCGGCAACGAGCGTTTTGCCTGGGATTCCTACCGCCGCTTTGTGCAGATGTTCGGCGATGTGGTGCTGGGCATGAAGCCTGTTTCCAAGGAAGATGAAGATCCCTTCGAGGTGATCATCCATGAGATGAAGCATGAAAAAGGGATAGAGAACGATACCGACCTCACCACCGAGGACCTGAAGGAGATGGTGCGCCGCTTCAAGGCCGCCGTTAAGGAAGGGACCGGCAAGGACTTCCCCACTGATCCCTGGGAGCAGCTCTGGGGGGCCATTACCGCCGTATTCAACAGCTGGATGAACGACCGTGCCATATTCTACCGCAAGCTGAACAACATTCCGGCGGAGTGGGGAACAGCCGTCAACGTGCAGGCCATGGTGTTCGGCAATATGGGCGAGACTTCCGGCACAGGAGTGGCCTTCACCCGCGATGCCGCCACGGGCGAGGACCTGTTCAATGGGGAATACCTGATCAATGCCCAGGGCGAGGACGTGGTGGCTGGCATCCGCACCCCACAGCAGATCACCCGTATTGGTTCAGAGCGCTGGGCCCAGCTGGCCACCGTGAGCGAAGCCGATCGTGCCTCAAAGTTTCCTTCCCTGGAGGAAGCCATGCCGGCCATTTTCACTGAACTGATGGAAGTACAGCAGAAGCTGGAAGACCATTACCGCGATATGCAGGACCTGGAGTTCACCATTCAGGAAGGCAAGCTTTGGCTGCTGCAGACCCGCAATGGCAAGCGCACCGGTGCCGCCATGGTGAAGATCGCCATGGACATGCTGCGCAGCGGTATCATTACCGAAAAGGAAGCCCTGCTCCGCGTGGAGCCCAACAAGCTGGACGAGTTGCTGCACCCCGTCTTCGACCTCGGCGCCCTGGCCGCAGCACAGTCGATTGCCAAAGGCCTCCCCGCCTCTCCCGGGGCCGCCACCGGACAGGTGGTATTCCATGCCGATGAGGCGGAAGAATGGGCCGCCAAAGGCCACAAAGTGGTGCTGGTGCGCATCGAGACCTCGCCTGAGGACCTGAAGGGTATGAACGTAGCCGAGGGCATCCTCACGGCCCGCGGCGGGATGACCTCGCACGCTGCCGTGGTGGCCCGCGGCATGGGCAAGTGCTGCGTATCCGGCGCCGGAAGCCTCAAGATCAATTACAAGGAGCGCACCCTGACCGTGGACGGCAAGGTGATCAGGGAAGGGGACTGGATCTCCCTGAACGGATCGACCGGGGACCTGTACCTTGGACAGATCGCCACCCGCGAGCCCGAGCTCAGCGGTGACTTCGGCGAACTGATGGCCCTGGCCGACCAGCATGCCCGCATGTATGTGCGCACCAATGCCGACACCCCCCACGATGCCCGGGTGGCCCGCGAGTTTGGTGCCCAGGGCATCGGTCTCTGCCGCACCGAGCATATGTTCTTCGGAGGCGACAAAATCATTGCCATGCGTGAGATGATCCTGGCCAAAGACCTGGCCGGCCGCAAGAAGGCCCTGGAGAAGCTGCTGCCGATCCAGCGCGAGGACTTCGAAGGCATTTTCGAGGCCATGCACGACCTTCCGGTGACCGTACGCCTGCTCGACCCCCCCCTGCACGAATTCGTCCCCCACGACGCCAAGGGGCAGCAGGAAATGGCCGAGGTGATGGGCATCAGCGTGGAAGAGATCAAATCCACCGTGGAAAGCCTGAGCGAGTTCAACCCCATGCTGGGCCACCGCGGCTGCCGTCTGGGGAACACCTATCCGGAGATTTCGGAGATGCAGACCCGGGCCATTATCGAGGCCGCCCTCGACCTGAAGGCCAAAGGCATTACCGCAAAGCCGGAGATCATGATCCCCCTGACCGGTACACTGAAAGAGCTGAAAATGCAGGAAGACATCGTCCGTAGGACGGCTGAGCAGGTGTTCGCCGAACGCGGGGTGCGGATCGACTACCTCTGCGGTACCATGATCGAGATCCCCCGGGCCGCCCTGACCGCCGATGAGATTGCCCAGAGTGCAGAGTTCTTCAGCTTCGGTACCAACGACCTCACCCAGATGACTTTTGGCTATTCCCGCGACGATGCAGGGAAGTTCCTCCCGATCTATATCGAGCAGGGCATCCTCAAGCACGACCCCTTCCAGGTGCTGGACCAGGAAGGCGTAGGCCAGCTGGTGGAGATGGCCTGCGCAAAAGGTCGCCAGGCCCGTCCTAAACTCAAGCTGGGCATCTGCGGAGAGCATGGCGGTGAGCCTTCGTCCGTGGAGTTCTGCCACCGTACAGGTTTGGATTACGTAAGCTGCTCACCCTATCGTGTGCCTATCGCAAGGCTTGCCGCAGCTCAGGCCAATGTAAGGTAAGATATTACGAACCTGCATTTCTCGAAAGCGATGCTGTCTCCCTGAAGGCGGCATCGCTTTTTTTTCTATGTTTGAGAGGATTACACACATCGATCGCCGTTCATTATGGGAACGTTCATTTACTATGCTTTACCTATGCTTCTCGTGTTAGCGCTGCAGCCATCAGCCATCGGGCAGTCAGGAGGAAGTCCCGGGTCACCTGATAACGTTCCGAAAGGCCGGGGCGGTCTTATGGTAAGCAACGCCATCGACTCCAGCATACTGGCAAAGGCCGTAGCCGGGCCTGGGGTGCAGATTACAGGCTGCTATTACATTGCCCATGACAGTGCGATCGGGTTTTTCAGGGACGAATCCTTCAGTCTCGGCTTAGATTCAGGTATAGTGATCTCCACCGGCTCGATTTTCGACATTCCGGGGCCTAACATCTCTTCCTCCACTGGCACTGCACTCGGAATGCCCGGAGACACCGACCTGACCACCCTGCAGCCCAATTATGCCACCCTCGATGCGGCCTTCATCGAACTTAGCTTCATTCCCTTGTCCGATACGCTTCAGGCAGGGGTAATCATCTTTGCCTCAGAAGAATACCCCGAGTATGTGAACGCCACGTTTTTTGATCCGATCGGAATATTCCTTGACGGGCCTGGATATCCCAACGTCAACATTGCCCTTATCCCGGGTACTTCGGTGCCCATAGGTACACAAACGCTAAATCATCAGACGAACTCGGCACATTACATTTCCAATGCCGGGGGACCATCGTTGATCTTTGATGGGTATAGCCGACCCCTGGCGCTAAAGATCCCAGTAGTACCCTTTGCCGCTTACCGCCTGAAGATCGCGATAGCCGATGGCGGAGATATGGCATACGATTCAGGTATATTCTTGAAGATGAACTCCCTAAGGGCATATACCTGTGAACCGGTAGCCTCGTTCAGCCATACACTGAATGGCCTGAACCTGACCGTAACCAACCACAGCACCGATGCAGTCTATTATGAACTTCATCTGGGAGATGGCCACAACTATGCGGACAGCAATCTGGGTGTGTATACCCACACCTATGCCGACACGGGCACCTACTTTGTCAGCCTGTTAGCTTACCACTGCAATCGAATGGACGTGATGACCCAGATGGTCTATGCCGGAAGCACCGGAGGAGAGGAAACCCCACAACCATTGGCAATCCTGCATTCCCAAGGGGATGGGAAATTCACCCTACGGCTCGGCAATGCTTCTCCAGGGGTTGTCCAGGTCATAGATCTTATGGGGCGGCCGGTGCAGGAAGATCAGCTTTTCCGCGGGGACAGTCAGGTCGAGCTATTTCTTGGGCACCTTCCCAGGTCAGTTTACATACTGGTAGTGAACCAAGACAAGGAAAGGGAAGTGTTCAGGGTAAGAAATTAACCACTGCAGTTGCCGACTCTTAAAGAGTTGGCAACTTTTTTTTGTACATTAGGTCCGAAATCCACCCTACCAGCTGATGAAACGAAACGTTTTTCTTACTGTATCATTGTTTATCATCATCATTACAAGCACATTAGGTCAATCCGTCCAGAAGAGGGTTCCCTTTACCAAGTTGGCGACACCCGAAGCCACCCCTGCTTTTAAAGTGGACACCATAACCGACCTTCAGGAGGTCGCCAACATCCTGCTCGGACCTGGGATCACCCTGCTTAACGTGAGCTTTACCGGGGATACCTTCAGCCTGGCCACTTTCGTGGACACCACCGGTACCTTCGGTATCGACTCCGGCCTGGTGATCAGCACCGGATCGGTGGACAACATCTCCGGGCCGAATGTTTCGGGATCCACCTCCACCTCCTTCGGTTTGCCGGGCGATTCAAACCTCACGGCCCTGATCCCGGGATACGTTACCTACGATGCGGTGATCCTGGAAGTCGACTTCATCCCACTCACCGATACCCTTATTGCCACCGAGATGATCTTCGGATCGGAGGAGTACCCGGAATGGGTCAACTCAGCATACAACGACGTTTTCGGCTTCTTTCTGTCGGATTCCGCTATGGTTCCTATCAACGTGGCCTTCATTCCGGGCACACAAACGCCCATCAGTATAAATAATGTCAATGCTACCTCCAACGCCGCCTATTACCACGACAATACCGGCGGTCAGCTGGTCGAGTTTGACGGGTATACCGTGCCCATGCCCTTGCTGGTGCCGGTAACCCTGGGCAATACCTACCGTCTGAAGATTGCCATCGCCGATGCGGGCGACGGGATCTATGATTCCGGCATCTTCCTGAAAAAGAACAGCCTGATCGGCTTTGCCATGCAACCCATCGCTGGCTTCACGCCATCACTGAACGGACCGGTCCTGACCCTGACCAACACCAGCCAGTATGCCCGGTACTACGAATGGGATTTCGGGGATGGAAACACCCTGGCTGACAGCAGTCAGCTTCCCGTCAACCATACCTATGCCTCCACCGGACAATTCCAGGTCCGCCTGGTCGCCCATAATTTTTACAAGAGCGATACCGCAACGGAGATCATCACCGTGACGGCCACGGGAGTGCAGGAACAGGCCCTTTCCCCCATGCTCCGTCCACTGGCCGACCGGCAGTGGGAGATCAGCTTCCCCGATGCCGCGGAGGCTCAGCTCAGCATTTCCGGCGTGGACGGGCGCATGATCAAGAGGGTAGAGAAACCCCAGGGCGCTGCTGCCCTGCAGGTAGACCTCCGCAATGAATCCCCGGGCCTGTACATTATAAGGTGCACTCAGTCAGGCCACAGTGGGGCGTTTAAAGTCATTGTTCACTAAGCGGCAGGAAGGAATCGGGCAGAGGACGCAAGATCGTCCCAATTATCCTTATCTTAGTAGCTAACCTGCCACCTGCTGCGAGTATCCAACATAGGAGCGAGCGTTGCAGGAGTCCGGTTTTCCGGGCGGCATTCTGTCTAACCAAATTCATCACATTATGGGAATGTTACAGGAATTCAAGTCCTTCGCGATGCGGGGCAATGTGGTTGACATGGCTGTGGGTATCATTATCGGCGGTGCCTTCGGCAAGATCGTATCCTCCCTGGTCACCGATGTCATCATGCCCCCGATCGGCATATTGTTGGGTGGTGTGGACTTCAGCGACCTGAAGTTGATGATCAAGCCCGAGGTACTCAACGATGCCGGAGAGGTAGCCACTGCGGCGGTGACCTTAAACTATGGGGTGTTCATTATGACCATCCTTGACTTCCTGATCATTGCCTGGGCCATCTTCATGATGATCAAGGCGATGAACTCCATGAAAAAGAAGGAAGAAGCTGCTCCCCCCCCTGCACCGCCTGCCCCGAGCAAGGAGGAAGAACTGCTCACCGAGATCCGGGATCTGCTGAAGAAAGGCTGAGCCGTGTGATCTGGAGCCTAAAGGATTGCCTGTGCCTATGGGTGCGGGCAATCCTTTTTATATATGATGAAGGTTCGATATTTGACCGATTTTTCTAATTTTGCCGGACACCACAAGACACTTTATCAATAAATCAAACAACGCGTGCCCATGAGTAATGTGAATGATCTGAAAGGCCGCCTGGATGCCGCCTTGAACAAGCATCCCCGGGTATTCAACAATCTGCCGCGTACCGAGCTGATCCGTGCTGCCGTCGAGAACCGTGAGGCCCTCGTATCGGAATCCGGTGCCCTGGCTACCTGGACGCCGCGGGAATCTACCGGCCGCAGCCCCAAGGACACCGTGATGGTGAAGCATCCGGAGAGCCAGCACCTGATCGACTGGACCTCCCCGAACAACCTGCCCATCGCCCCCGACACCATGGAGATGTTTCTCGAGGATGGCCTCGGAATGCTGGCCGGACTGGACAAGGTTTACGTTCTCGACCGCGTCATCGGGGCCGATTCGCGTTACGCCCTGCCCGTGAAGCTCATCACCAGCCATGCCCTTTCTGCCCTTTTCTGCGACAATATGTTCAGGCCGGTGCCCGCAGATATCGAACGCTCGATTTTCTATGGGAAAGATTTCTATCTCTTTGCCCTTCCCTACAAGAAGCTGGATGGCAACCGCTACGAAGGCCGGCTCCGCAAGATGCCTGACGGCAGCACCAGCAATATGGCCGTGGCCATTGACTACGACCGCAACCTGGGGGTGGTGATCGGATCGGCCTATATGGGCAGCATGAAGAAGCTCATGTTCACCGTGATGAACTATAAGCTTCCGCTGGAGGGCATCCTTCCGCTGCATTGTTCCGCCAACGAAGGCCCCAAGGGGGATTCCGCCCTGCTGCTCGGGCTGAGCGGCACTGGCAAGACCTCCCTTTCCGCTGACCCGACCCGCGCCCTGCTGGGCGATGACGAGCATGGCTGGGACGACTTTGGTATCGCCAATTTCGAGAACGGCTGTTATGCCAAGATGATCGACATTGACCCGCGCAAAGAGAAGGACATCTATGATGCCGTGATGCACCATGACGATTACCTGAAGCACGGTGCCATGGTGGAAAATGCCATGATGTACCCCAACGGCTCCTTCGATTATTTCGATGACCGCTACACTCCGAACAGCCGGTCTTCCTTCCCGCTCACCTACCTCAAGAATATCAAGCCCAGTTCCTGCGCCGGTCACCCCAGCACCATCCTCTTCCTCACCGCCGATGCCTATGGGGTACTGCCTCCGGTTTCGCGACTGAACCGTGAGCAGGCTATGCTTTGGTTCCTTATGGGGTATACCAGTAAGCTGGCCGGCACCGAGACCGGGGTGACCGAACCCCAGGCCACCTTCTCCCGCTTCTTCGGACAGCCCTTCATGCCGGCCAACCCCGACGTTTATGCCGATATGCTGGGAGAGAAAATGGAGAAGCACAACACCAACGTTTATCTGGTGAACACCGGATGGAGCGGTGGCGGCTACGGAGTGGGCAAGCGCATCGACATCACCCTTACCCGCGCCATGGTGAATGCCGCACTCAGCGGGGACCTGGAGCATGTGGAGTATGAAATGCTCGACCTCTTCCATCTTAATGTGCCCAAGAGTTGCCCGGGAGTTCCTTCGGAAATCCTGATGCCGGTGAATACCTGGAAGGACAAGGATGCCTATACCGAGGCCGCACGCAAGCTGGCCAAGGCCTTCTCCGATGCCTTCGACAAGAACTACGGTCACAAGTCGATCAAGGAGAGCGTGGTGAAGATGTGTCCGGGTAAGTGATCATGAGCGGCCACAGTGCCGCTGATGTTTTCTTACATACACAAATTATCCTGCACTGATCCAGGAACTTAATGCTGGATCGTTTCAAGAATCCCTGAAGACGGTTGCCGACTCCCTGAGGGTCGGCAACTGTGTTTTACCCTACTTTTACCGCATGGTTCAGAATCTTCTTACCGCCGAAAACATCGCTAAGACTTACGGGGAGAAGACCCTCTTCGAGAACCTCACCCTGGGTATCGCTGCGGGTCAGAAGATCGCCCTCATTTCGCGCAACGGCATGGGAAAGACCAGCCTGCTCAACATCCTCACCGGTATTGAGGATCCAGATGCGGGGCTGGTGAGCATGCGCAGCGGCATCCGGGTGGCCTATCTTCCGCAGGAACCCAACCTGCCCGACCAGGCCAGCATTCTGGACGCCATCTTTCACTCGGCAAACGAGTTCACCCTGGCTGTACGCGACTACGAAGCAGCTGCTGAGCACCTTCGGAGGCGCGACAACGAAGCCAACCAGGCCCGACTGCAGGAAGCCATGGCCCGTATGGATCAGCTGGAAGCCTGGGACTATGAAGCCAGGGTGAAGGAGATCCTGTCCCGCTTTCAGATCCATGACCTGGAGCAGTCCTGCGGTACCCTCAGTGGGGGTCAGCGGAAAAAAGTGGCCCTCGCCCGGACCCTGCTCGAACCGGCCGATATCCTCATACTGGATGAGCCAACCAACCACCTCGACATCACCATGATCGAATGGCTGGAAGAATACCTGGCACGGGAAAGGCTCAGTCTATTGGTCGTGACGCACGACCGTTACTTCCTCGATAATGTGTGCAACGAGATCATTGAGCTGGATAACGGACGCTTGCACTGGTATAAAGGCGGATATGCCTATTACCTGGAAAAGAGCGCTGAACGCCATCTGATCGAAAACAAGGAGATTGAAAAGGCAAGGAACCTGATGCGTTCGGAGCTGGAATGGATCCGGCGCAGCCCACCGGCACGAACCACCAAATCCAAGGCCCGTGTCGATGCTTTCGATGAACTGAAGGATACCGCCTCGCGCAGGACCTTTGAAAAGTCCTCCACCTTCCAGGTCAAGAATGACCGGATCGGAGGGAAAGTGCTGGAGATCCATAATATCCATAAGTCCTACGGCCCCCGTGAACTCATCCGCGACTTCACCTACATCTTCAAGAAAGGGGAAAAAGTGGGCATTGCCGGGGCCAATGGAACCGGCAAGACTACCCTGCTGAACCTTATCGCCGGAGGCGAAAGGCCAGACAGGGGAAGCATTACCACCGGGCAGACGGTCAAATTCGGCTACTTTACACAGAACGGAATCTCCCCGGAAGGCGACAAGAGGGTGATCGACCTGGTCAAGGAAATCGCCGAAGAAGTCCTGCTCGACAAGGGCAGTATGAGCGCCAGCCAGTTCCTGCTGCATTTCGGGTTCACATCCCAGCTTCAGTACAGTTATTATTCCAGCCTGAGCGGGGGCGAAAAACGCAAGCTGCACTTGCTGATGACCCTTATGAGCGGGCCGAACTTCCTGATCCTGGATGAGCCCACCAATGACCTGGATATTCACACCCTTAACCTGCTCGAAGATTTTCTGAGGAGCTTTCAGGGCTGCCTGGTGATCGTATCCCACGACCGTTACTTCATGGACCGGCTGGCCGACCATATCTTCATTTTCGAAGGAGAAGGCAGGATACGCGACTTCTACGGAAATTATACCGAATATCACCTCGAACGAAAGAAGGCGCAAACCCTGCGCAAGCCTTCCGCTTCGGAGAACCGTCAGCCTGTCAACAGGGAAAAGCCCCAGGGACCGCGCAAACCCAGCTGGAAGGAGCAACGGGAGTATGAGGCCCTGACGGAAGAGATCCACGCCCTGGAACAGGAACGGGCCAGCCTGCTTACGCGCTTGAATTCCGGAGGTGTGGATCCCGCCTTGTTGGTGACCTGGTCAGAACGGGTGGGGGAGATTATGAATGAATTGGAAACCAAAGAGATGCGATGGATTGAGTTGAGCGAGCTCATCGATCCTTCCTAGGCTTCAGGGCTTGATGACGGCCCCCTGCACGTAAACGTTGACTTCCGGGCGATCGGGGTCGTTGCATATCAGGGTCAGCTTTTCCATGAAGGGGCCGGGTTTGTCCACAGCACTGTACGACACCTTCAGGCTGACCGTCTGATTGAAGCGGATGCGTGTATTCTCCAGTTCATACTGCAGATAGGGAGAGGAAGTGACCACCTTGCGCACCATGAGCTGGCGTTTGCCCTTGTTTCGGATCTCGAAAGTGTGGCTCACCTCGGTAGCGGTCTTCACCGCCCCGAAGTCGTGGCTGGTGTTGGTGAAGGAGACCTTGGGCGCATCGGCCAGTTGGTCCGCCTTCAGGCGGGTGAAATCCTCTTCAAGGTATAGCGACAGCTTAATCTCAAGGGGTTCTACCCCTTCGATCTCGGAGTAAAACCTCAGGGTATCGGGCACAGGTCCGAAGCCGGGTTTGCGCAGGGCGTTGTACACGATGGTAAGCACACCTTCCTGTCCAGGTTCAAGTTGTTGAGGGCTGATCCAGGCGTCCATGTGGCCCCGGGTGGGATCGACCCGCCAGCGCATGGGGGCCCGGCCCGCATTGAGTACCTTGAATTCCCGGGTCACCTTCTCTGAATTCCGGAAGCGGCCCAGGTCGAGGCTGGCCGATTTCATCCGGAGTTCCCCGATCATGAAGGGAAAATCATCGGCCGGTGTCTTCTCCCTGGGGAGTACCTCGCCGGTGATGATGAGATCGAATTTTTCGCGCAGCGCCCCGTCGAAAAAGGCGGTAATCGTTTGCATGAACCTGCCGGCTTCCAGGGGTGGGGTGTATTGCAGGCTGATGAAACCGCGTGACCCCGGTTTTACCTTACCCCTGGAGGTCCCAAGGACCCTGCAGCCTGCTGCGGATTCCACACCGCTCACCTGCACCTCCGCATTTCCCTTGTTGGTGAACATGAAGCTCAGTTCGTAGGGACCAGAGCCGGGTTTGACCGACCCCAGATAGGCTGTCCGGCCGTCAAACACCACCTTCTGCTGAGCAGACAGGCTAAGGGAGACCAACAGCAGGCCAAGGGCAAGGAGATGGGCGCTATGTCGGGAGATGTACCTGGGCATTCGCGGCAGAAGTGTGTTCCTCCGATCTGCTCCGGCGATGAGGTTTAGCATGCACGCGGGGCCATGGCTCTCGGATCGTGCAGGCCCCTGGGCAAGCCGGAAGCAGAAGGTCCTTATTGGTTGAGCATCACCGGCATGACCAGCATCAGGATATCCTCGTCCGGGTTGGGGCCGTCGATGGGGAGGATGAGGCCGGCCCGGTTGGGTTCCGACATATCGATGCGGATCTGGTCGGTGTGCAGGTTGTTCAACATTTCCTGGAGGAAGCGTGAGTTGAACCCTATCTCCATATCCTTGCCTTCGTAATCGCAGGTGAGCCGCTCCCTGGCCTCGTTGGAAAAGTCGATGTCTTCGGCAGAAAGAACCAGTTCCTTGCCCCCGATTTTCAGCCTCACCTGGTGGGTGCTCTGGTTGGCGAAGATGGCCACACGGCGGGAGGCATTGAGGAAGCTCATACGGTCGATGGTGAGCTTGTTGGGATTATTCAGGGGGATCACGCTTTCATAGTCGGGGTAACGACCGTCGATCAGGCGGCAGATCAGCCGGATGTTGCCGAAGGAGAAATGGGCGTTGGTGTCGTTGTATTCCAGCAGTATTTCCTCCTCTATGCGTGTGACGAGGCCTTTGAGCTGGTTCAGGGGTTTTTTGGGAAGGATGAAGGAGGCCGGTTCTTCGGCCACGCTGTCCTTGCGACGATAGCGCACCAGCTTATGGGCGTCGGTGGCGACAAAGGTCAGGCCTTCTTCGCTGAATTGACAGAAGACCCCTGACATTACCGGGCGCAGCTCATCGTTGCCGGTGGCGAACAGGGTCATCTGGATGGCTTCGGACAAGAGGGAGGCGTGCATGATCACTTTGCGGGTGTTCTCCAACACCGGCAGTTCGGGGTACTCATCGGCATTGTGGCCGCTGAGCTTGTATTTACCTTCCCCGGCCGAAATCTCGACCGCCAGGGTAGCGTCATTGATCTTGAAGGCCGTGGGTGTTTCAGGGAATGTTTTCAGGGCATCCAGCAGGATTTTGGCGGGAATGGCGATCCGTCCTTCTTCTTCTGCCTTGGTAGCCGGGACGACCACGGTCATGGTGGTCTCCAGGTCGGAGGCGGTGATGCTGAGCTCTTCACCCTTGAGCTCGAAGAGAAAATCGTCGAGGATCGGCAAGGTATTATTGGTGGTGAGCACGCCGCCGATCGCCTGCAGGTTCTTGAGCAACAAGGTACTGGATACAATGAATTTCATGGGATGGGTTTGTTTTCTGATATCGTTGGAGCGGAACGTAAAAGTAGGAAAAAAACCGGGCGGGCTTTGGAAGGACGAATTGGCCTTTTCATTTTTTTTCAACACGAATGATCAAAGAGGGTACGACAGGAACGGGGTTCCGGGGGATTGTGCTACTTTAGCCCCTCGCTCAGAACCTTGGTAAAAATGAAGCACTGGATATGGCTGTTTGCAGCCCTGATCATCCTTGGCCCGGTCAGGGGACAGGTAATCACCGACAGCCTGACGCTGGAGGAGTCAGTCTTTGCAGACTCCATCGCCAGGGTCAATGCCGCCGCGGCCCTCAAGGCCGAAGCCTTGACCCTATACAACGAAGGGGTATCCCTGTACACCGCCGATCGCGCCCCCGAAGCCGAGGCCCGGCTCAACGCGGCCCTGGCCAGGATGCCCTCGCTCACCGAGGCCTGGTACAACCGGGCCATCGTTCGGGCACATCTCAAGAAATACACACCTGCGCTCTCCGACCTCGACTCGGCCCGCGCCCTTGACCCGTCCTATCCGGGCCTGGAGGACACCCGGAGTGAGATCCTCATGGAAGCTGGCCAATATGAGGAGGCCATCCCTGTTTTGGATGCACTGGCATCCCGGCCAGGTGCTGAGGCCACTGTCCTGCACCGAAGGGGTACAGCGCATTTTATGCTGGGCCACATAGAGCAGGCGGCAACCGACTTTCACAAGGCCACGACACTGAAACCCTCCTGGGCCGCGGCCTGGAATGACCTGGCCAGTGCTTACCGCAGCATGGGACAGGCTGAGAAGGCCCTGGGCTTTCTGGAGCAGGCCATCAAGGCTGAGCCGCGCAGCGCATACATCATCAACAATATGGGCAGCACACTGCGTTCCCTCGACAGGAAAGAGGAAGCACTGCAGCGCTATGCGTCTGCGCGCACCACCGATATGGGATACGAGCCGGCCTGGATCAACCAGATCAGCCTGCTGATCGAAATGGATCGTCCTGCCGAAGCCCTGCCGTTGGTGGAGGACGCCCTGAAACGCTTCCCTTCCCAGCCAGCGCTGCACAATCAGAAAGGGGTACTGCTCCGCAAGGCTGGTAAGCCCAAGGAGGCCGTGCAGGCCCTCAACGAGGCCCTGCGTATCGACCCTTCCTATGCCGTAGCCTACCTCAACCGCGCCATCGCAAGAGAAGAAGCCGGTGACGGCAGCGGGGCCTGCGCCGACTACAGTAAGGCCCGGGAGCTTGGGCTGGAGGATGCCCGTAAATACTACGACCGCGAATGCCAATGACCATGAAGATCCTTACCCGTATTATCGTCCCCTGCATACTGCTGCTGGGTGCCCTCTCCTCCGCCAGGGCACAGGAAACGGAGTTCAAGGCCTCGCAGTTCAAAGACAACAAGGAGGCCTTCCGCATGGCGGAGGAATCCTTTAAAAAAGGCAGTGAACTGGCAGGACAGGCCATAGATAAGGAGGGCCAGGGTGGCAGAGCCACCAGCCTCTGGAGCGAGGCCCTCCCCCATCTGATGAAGGCCCAGGAGTTCAATCCCCGCTACAGTCACCTCAATTATCTTATCGCCCGGACCCTCGAGGGGCTGGGGCGCATGCCCGAGGCCTCACCCTATACATCAGAAGCTTTCCGGCTCAATCCTGAGGTGGAGCCTTACACATTCTTCCTGCTTGCCCGAGGCGCCCACCTCCGCCTGGCTGCCGACAGCGCCCTGAGGTTACTGGATACCTATGAAAGCCGGGCCCGGGGCCGCGAGCTGGAGCTCATGGCCGGGCGCATCAAGAAGCTCAGGATGGAAATCGGATATGCCATGGACCTGGCCGCCAAGCCCCGTGAAAGGGTTTGGGTGGAGAACCTCCGCCCCCTGAATGGTCTTGGGGACCAACTGATGCCCTTGCTCCCCGCCGATGCCGGGTTCATGCTGTATAATGATGAGTCGGGCGCAAGCCCGGCTATCCGGGTGGCCGAACGCCTGCCCGATGGCTGGGGGAAACCTGAGGAATGGCTGGGAGGACAGTTCAAGGGTTACCGCATCATCGCGCTTTCCCAGGATGGGCAGGAGATCTTCCTGAGCAGCCGTGCCGGGGGCAGCGAGGATATCTATTACTCCGAACTGCAGGGTATACACTGGACTGAACCGCGCAAGATGCCCGAATACAAGATCAATACCCCGGCCGACGAAAGCCAGGCCAGCTTCTACTTCGACCGGATCAAATTCTATTTTATTTCGGACAACGACTACGCCAACAAAGGCGGTAAGGACATCTTCTTCAGTGGGCGCATCAACACCTCGGTGAGGGAAGAATGGGGCAAGGCCCACCCCATGGGTTCCGAGCTTAACACCCCATATGATGAAGGATCGGTGTTCATGCACCCCGATGGCAAGACGGTCTATTTCGCATCACAGGGACACAACAGTATGGGAGGGTACGATGTATTCCGGTCCGAACGCCTGCCCGGCCGCTGGGCCGACCCCGAAAATCTGGGATACCCTGTCAATACCCCCTACGACGAGATCTTCTTCACTATCAGCCCCAGTGGAAAGCACGCCTATGTATGCTCCAACCGCCCCGGGGGCAGCGGAGGGTTTGACATCTACCGGGTTACCTTCCTCGGCCCTCCCAAACCCAATATGGTGGACTACCGCGACCACCTGCTCAGCAGCATGGCCCAACCTATGGCTGAGCGCAGCATGCAGGCCGCCAAAGCAGTGGATAATGTCCATCTGACCATCCTGAAGGGCGTAGTGCTGGATGCCTTCAGCGGAAAGCCCGTGGAGGCGTCGATCGAAATCACTGACAATGTGCGCAACGAGCTCATCGCCGTTTTCCGTTCCAACAGTGCCACGGGCAAGTTCCTGGTGTCGCTGCCCGCCGGCAAGAACTACGGCATCGCCGTGGCTGCGCCCAACTACCTCTTCCACTCCGAGAACTTCGATCTCCCGGAAGGCGCGGAATACCAGATCGTAGAAAAGGAGATCCGCCTGAAGAACGCCTGTATAGGATGTTCCATCGTACTCAACAATATCTTCTTCGATGTGGGGAAGCACACCCTGCGGCCGGAATCCACCGCAGAGCTGAACCGACTGGCCCAGTTGCTCAAGGACATCCTCAAGGTTAAGCCGGGTACCCGTGTGGAGCTTTCAGGGCATACCGACAATACCGGATCGGAAACCACCAACCAGACCTTGTCCGCCAACCGGGCAAAAGCGGTGGTCGATTTTCTGATCACCCAGGGCGTGCCCTCCGGCATGCTGACCTTCAAGGGCTATGGTTCATCCCAGCCGGTAGCGTCCAATGCCGATGCAGCGGGGCGGCAGAAGAACCGGAGGACGGAATTCAAGATCATCGAATAACCATGGAAAGCCTGGGAATAGATATCGGAGGGTCGGGGATCAAGGCGGCCCTGGTGAACACCTTGACTGGAGAATTGCTGAGCGACCGCCTCCGCATGGCTACACCCCAGCCTTCCACCCCGGAACGGGTGGCCGCTGTTGTGGCCGAAGCGGCACTCCAACTGGGTTGGCACGGTCCGGCAGGGATTGGCTTCCCGGCTGCGGTAACCCAGGGCATTGTAAGGACGGCGACCAATATTGACCACAAGTGGATAGGCATGGATGCCGTGGAGCTTTTCAGCGAAGCCCTGGGGCAGCCCTGCACCGTGCTTAACGACGCGGATGCCGCAGGCCTGGCCGAGATTGCCTTCGGAGAAGGACGCGACGTGGCCGGCACCGTGATCGTGTTGACCCTCGGCACCGGCATAGGCTCAGCCGTCTTCAACAATGGTATACTGCAACCCAATACCGAGCTGGGGCACCTGCTCTTCCGCGGGGATATCGCGGAACACTATGCTTCCGATGCCGCGCGCAAGGCTGCAGGACTGAGCTGGGAAAAATGGGGGAAACGCCTGGATAAATACCTGAAGCATGTCGAAAACCTCTTCTGGCCGCAATTGCTCATCCTGGGTGGAGGAAGCAGCAGGAAATTTGAAGCCTTTGCCGCACAACTCACCACCCGTACCCCGGTGGTGGCAGCACGCCACCGCAATCAGGCCGGACTGATCGGTGCGGCAATGGCCAGCAGCAGAGCGCGAACGTAAGTGTTGGTGCAGGTGTTAGTGCGAGTCAAACACATAAAGTACTTCAGCCACTTCCTGCTCATTCTGTTCTTCCGCGCTGCATTTCCTCCAGCAAGGTGGCAGCACTCAATAACTTGGCATACGTACCCTTCAGTGTGGCCAGGGTACTGAAATGCACCATGGATGCGGGAACCACCTGATCCCCATATTTGAGATCCCGGGTGGCGCATGCATCAGGAACCAGCGTACAGTCGTAGCCAAGATCCGCCGCTGCACGTGTGGCGGCTTCCACACACATATGCGTCTGCATGCCGCAAATGACCAGGTGGGTGATCCCCTTTTCCTGAAGGTAGGCCTGCAGCTCCCCACTGGTGAAAGCGTTGACCTTCTCCTTCATCAGCACATATTCCCCTTCCAGCGGGCGCACCCGCTTATGAAAGGACTGGCCGGACTTGCTGAGATGCCCGATATGTACCAATGGCCAGCCCTGGGCCCGGAAATGGTCGAGCAGCATGCCCGCGTTCAGGGCCGCCGCATCAGGATCGCGCAGCTCGGCAAGCCCTCCTGGAAAATAGAATTCCTGGATATCGATCAGCAGTAAGGCCGTCTTTCCCGCCGGCCATGGAGACTGGGCGGCCACATTTAAGCCCAGGGTCAAGGCTATTCCAAGAAACAATGAAGCTATCCTCATGGCTTCCAATTATTATTAAGTGACTGTATATCTATATTCTGCAACAACCTGATCCAAAGGGAAGAGGTACAGGTCTTTTCCGCTCCGCCGAGGCTGGTCACCATGCTCCCATCCCGCAACAGGGTGTAGGAGATGCTTTGGGGGAAGTCGTGGGCCGGGTTCTCCACAAGAAAAGCGCTGTCGGAGAACGCCAATCCTAGGAAAGTGATCGCCTGGCCCTGATTCTGCCCCTTTACGGTGGCCATGTATTTCAACTGCTGTCCATTGGCTTCCAGCTGCAACCGCTCGCTTACCACAGTATCTCCATCTTCAGATCTCCAGCCATAGCCTTGCAGCAGGCCTGTTACCGTAATCTCCCAGGTCTCGTGCACTGCGCTGTCGGTCTCCGCCTGCCAGCTACCCTCCAGCCACAGCGGGAGGCCGGCCTTTCCCTCCTGGGCCGCAGCCCCCTGAAGGAGGAGAAGGAAAGCCAGCAAGGTCCCGAAAATTTTCATTTTACGATATGATTTAGAATGACATCCACCACCTGATCGGGAGACAGAGCCTGGGTGTGAACCACCAGTCCCGCCCTGAGGTACCAAGGCTCTCTTTGCTCCAGCAGGCTGGTGATATATGCCGCATGCTGTTCTTCTTTCAAACCACTGAACAGCGGCCTGTCCCAGGTCCGTCCCTTCAGCCGCTTGGCCAGGACCACGGCCGGGGCCTGCAAGTATATGGTCAGGCAATCCTGGCTCAAAAACGCCTGGGCGTCCTCGCTACAGGGCGTCCCTCCCCCCAGGGCAATCACGCCTTCGGGCAGCATCACCGTAGTCCGCAGGGCCATAGATTCAGCATCGCGGAACATTTGTTCCCCGTGCTTTTCGAAGATTTCAGGGATCGACAGACCCAGGGTCATTTCCACCACCTGGTCCGTTTCAAGGAATGGGACACCCAGGCGATCGGCAAGCATAGGGCCGATCGTAGATTTGCCACTTCCCATAAAACCAACAAGATAGATCCTCATACTTCAGGATGCACTTACATTCGCTGTCTTTTCCTTCCTCACAAGGAGAGCGACGTTTTCCACGTGATGGGTCTGGGGGAACATATCCACAGGCTGGATCTCCCGTAGTTCATAGTCGCCGGTAAGCAACGCCAGGTCCCTGGCCTGGGTGGCAGGATTGCAGCTCACATATACAATTCTTGTTGGACGCAGAGCGAGGATGCGTTCCACAACCCGGGGATGCATCCCTGCCCTGGGAGGATCCGTAACGATCACATCAGGATGGCCGTGGGCTTCCACGAAGCGTTGATCGAACATCTTACCCAGGTCGCCGGCAACAAAATCGGCATTGCCGACACCGTTGAGCTCAGCGTTCACCTTTGCATCGGCAACAGCTTCCTCCACATATTCGACGCCTACCACCTTTTTTGCCCCTGACGCCAGGAAAAGGGCGATCGTTCCCGTGCCGGTGTACAGGTCGTAAACTACCTCCTCGCCGCTGAGTCCGCAATAATCCCTCACCGTTTCGTACAGGTGCAAGGCCTGGACGGAATTTGTCTGGAAGAAGGACTTTGGGCCAATCCTGAACTTCAGTCCGCCCATCTCTTCGATAAGATGATCACTCCCGGCAAACAATCTTAGCTTCTGATCCCCTATGGCGTCATTTACTTTATTGTTAATCACATAAATAATTGAATGCAGGAAGGGGAAGCGTTCGCGTATGAATCCAAGCAGGGTGTCGATAGCATCCTGGTCCTTCTGGTGGAAAACCACGATCACCATCCATTGTCCGGAGGTGGTATTTCGGATGATGAGGTTTCTCAACAGGCCGTGCTGTTCCCGGGGGTCATAGAATGTAAATCCATTTTCAATGGCGAAGTCCCTGACCGCCAGGCGGATCTCGTTGGAAGGATCGGCCTGGAGATAGCAGTGTTCAATGTCGAGAATGCGGTCGAACATTCCCGGCAGATGGAATCCCAGCCCCTTGGTATGCGGCAGATCGTTTTTGGGTCGGGGATCCGTTAACCAACGCCGGCTTGAGAAGGTGTATTCAAGCTTATTCCGGTAGAAACGTTCATCCGGAGCCCCAAGGATTGGCCGCACTGTCCCGGCGGTAAGTCCACCAAGACGTTGCAGGTTGTCCACCACCTGTTTCTCTTTATACCAGAGCTGCAGGGCATAGGGCATATGCTGCCACTTGCATCCTCCACAAAGCCCGAAATGCTCACAGAATGGCTCTCGGAAGTCATCGGACCGCTTATGGTATTTCACCACCCGTCCTTCCATAAAACCCTTGCGCTTGTTGGTCACCTGCACATCCACCACATCGCCGGGCATTGCGTAAGGCACAAATACCACCTTACCGTCAACTTTTCCCACGGCCTTGCCCTCTGCCCCTGCGTCAAGGATCAGAACCTGTTCAAGCAAAGGATACTCCTGCCGCTTATTTCTCATAGCAATAGAGACTTAATAATTGGTTCTTTTCCGGAAATGCATGGAGTCGCCCCATTCGTTAAGGGCTACTTCGAGGCCCGCTGCGTGTATCATGCGGGTAAGGCTTTCAGTGGTGTCCTCAGCGTCCTGGTCGATGCCCGGCTTATCCTTGTACAACAAATAATTCTCGCGGTACTTTGTGGGGGTGAGGTTGGGCATAACCACATTGGCTCCCACTTTCAGCGCAAACTCCCTCCCGCCTTCCTGTATGGTCTGCATAGCCGTGGTGGCCGCAATATTGATGTCGGGCATCATCAGTCGCAACAGGGCCACCATTTTCATACTGAGTAGAAAACGTGTTTCCTTGTCGGGAATGAGCTGCCGGTGCACATAGAGGGGGGTCTGTTCATGCTCAATATAGGGCCCCATGCCTACCATGTCAATGTCCATTGTCCTGAAAAACAACAGATCAGCAGCCAGGTGCTCCAGTCGCTGAAAGGGCAGGCCGATCATCACCCCGGTCCCGGTCTGATAGCCCACATCTTTCAACAATAGCAGGCTTTCTACCCGGTCTTCGTAGCGGTGAAGGCCGTCATCAGGGTGCAGCCGGGCATAGAGTTCCGGATCCGAGGCCTCGATGCGCAGCAGGTAACGATGGGCGCCCAGATCGTACCATTCCTTGTAAGTTTGCCGTGATTGCTCTCCCATGGACCGGGTGATGTGAAGCTCCCCACCTGTGTGGCGGTGAATTTCCTCCAGAAGAAGGGAAACCTCACGCACAAAATGACGGTCGGAGCGCTCCCCCGACTGCAGCACCATGGAGGCGAACCCGTGGTCCCGGGCAAAGAGGGCGGCATTCACGACTTCCTCCGGCCGGACAGAATATCTTGCCACAGTATCATTGCTACGCCGGACCCCGCAATAGTAGCAATCCTTGGCGCAGCGGTTGGAAAGCTCGACCAGTCCGCGCAGGTAAACCTTGCGCCCGGAGATCCGGTGACGGAAAAGTTCCGCCTCCTGGAACAGGGCCTCCATCGCCTCTCCCCTGGTTCCCAGCAGGGCCATGAGGGAGGCCGGACTGAAGTCTCGCCGTTGAAGGACGTCCCTGACTTCCTGCGTTGTCATCATAGCGACAAAGAAAAGACTTAAATTTAGGTTATGAAAGTTCTTGATATTGCTCAGATCAGGGAAGCAGATCGTTATACCATGCTTCACGAGCCGATTGCGTCTATCGACCTGATGGAAAGGGCTGCAGGGCAACTTTTCAAATGGTTCAGGGAGAATACGGACCCTGGGGCGAGCTATGTCATAATCTGTGGTCCGGGAAACAACGGAGGTGATGGGCTGGCTCTCGCACGTATGCTTGCCGATGCCGGTAGGGAGGTCAGCGTGGTGCTGATATGGTTTGCGGTTCAGGGCAGCCCCGACCTTCTGATCAACCTGGAACACCTGCGTGAACAAGGGAAGGTGCCAATTACTGAAGTACGAAATGTTGCTGACCTGCCTGCAATAAAGAGGGATAACCTTATTCTGGTAGATGGACTTGTTGGATCGGGGCTTTCAAGACCGGTGGAAGGCCTTGCGGCAGAAGCGATCAAGGCAATGAACGCCGCGACTGCGCCAGTGATTGCCATCGATGTGCCTTCCGGATTGTTCTGTGATGTTCCTACGGATGCGGGTAAGGGCGCTGTAGTAAGGGCTGTACATACGCTGAGCTTTCAAAGCCCAAAACTTTCCTTCTTTTTTTCTGAAAATGAACCCTTTGTTGGAGAATGGACCGTGCTGCCCATTGGCTTGCACCCGGACTATCTTACGGAAGCGAAGGGTCACTATCACTTTATCACCTCAACAGAATGTCGCAGGTTCTTAAAATCACGCAGCAGGTTCGGTCATAAGGGCAGCTACGGTCACGCCCTGCTGATCTCGGGGAATCCTGGCAAATTTGGCGCCGCCGTGCTGGCGGCGCGGGCCTGTTTGAGGTCGGGCCCTGGTTTGGTAAGTTTAAGCCTCCCTGCAGAGGGTATTCCGGTATTGCAGACTTCCGTTCCCGAGGCTATGGTTATCCTCCGGCCCGACGAGCACCAGTTCCTCCTGCCCCGTCAACTTGAACCTTTTCGCAGCATCGCTGCAGGGCCGGGACTGGGCACTTCTGAAGCCCTTGCCTCGGCGCTCAAGCAGCTTATCCAAAACACCCCGGTACCGCTTATCCTCGATGCTGACGCCCTGAATATCCTGAGCGAGAACAAGACCTGGATTGCCTTTCTCCCGAAGGATTCTATCCTCACGCCCCATCCCGGTGAATTTGAACGTCTTGCGGGCAAGAGTGCAAATAGCTTTGAAAGGCTTGCCAAACAGCGGGACCTAAGTATAAGATATGGGCTGTATATCATCCTCAAGGGTGCGCATACTTGCATAAGTACCCCTGAGGGTATGTGCTGGTTCAACGGCACGGGCAACCCGGGTATGGCCACCGGGGGCAGCGGCGATGCGCTCACCGGCATCCTGGCCGGGCTGATGGCGCAGGGCTACCCTGCCCTGGAAGCATGCCTTCTTGGGGTATGGCTGCACGGGTACGCCGGGGATCTGGCCCTGGAAGAAGGCTCCTGGGAGTCGTTGCTGCCTTCGGATCTGATTGATAAACTGGGAAAAGCATTCAGCAGGCTGAGGAAGGGATAGGATAATCCCCCTGCGTTGGGATAAACGGGTAAATGTCAGATATAAATCTGACATCCAATACATTAACCCAAGCAACTATCGATACTATAAACGGTTAGTAACGGATATCATCCGATGCTACGGTGGGATTTCTCACTAAGCCGCATCTTCCTCCACCCTCAGCCGCTCAATGATGAAGGTCTGACGGTCCGGCGTGTTTTTCCCCATGTAAAACTCCAGCATCTCCTTGATGGAGCTCTCCTTCTTCAGGATCACCGGGTCGAGGCGTATGGAGGCCCCAATGAAGAACTTGAATTCATCCGGGGAGATCTCGCCCAATCCTTTGAACCGGGTGATCTCGGGATTGGAACCCAGCAAGCCTACAGCCTTTTCCTTCTCCGCCTCGGAATAGCAGTAATGAGTCTCCTTCTTGTTCCTCACCCGGAACAAAGGGGTCTGCAATATGTACAGATGGCCGTGACGCACCACATCGGGATAGAACTGAAGGAAAAAGGTAAGCAGCAGCAAACGGATGTGCATCCCGTCAACGTCGGCATCGGTAGCCACCACGATGTTGTTGTACCTCAGGTTTTCCACTCCCTCCTCTACATTGAGCGCCGACTGCAGCAGGTTGAACTCCTCGTTCTGGTACACGATCTTTTTGCTCAGCCCGTAACAGTTCAGGGGCTTGCCCTTTAAACTGAACACAGCCTGGGTGTTCACATCCCTGGACTTGGTAATGGAGCCCGAAGCGGAATCCCCCTCCGTGATGAAAAGGGTGGTCTCCAGCCTGCGCTCGTGGTTGTCTCCGTAGTGCACACGGCAATCGCGAAGCTTCTTGTTGTGGAGGCTGATCTTCTTCACGCTTTCCCGAGCCAGCTTCTTGATACCGGCCAGCTCCTTGCGCTCGCGCTCCGAGGCCAGGATCTTGCGGTACAGCGCTTCTGCGGTCTCCGAGTTGATGTGGAGGTAGTTGTCCAGATGGCGTTTCACCACATCGTTGATGTAGGTGCGTATCGTCTGCCCCTCCGGCTCCATGTGCTGACTGCCCAGCTTGGTCTTGGTCTGCGACTCGAACACGGGTTCGGTCACTTTGAGGCTGATGGCCGCCACGATGGAGGTGCGTATGTCCCCGGGATCGAAGTCCTTCTTGTAAAACTCCCGTATGGTCTTCACGATGGCCTCCCGGAAGGCAACCTGATGTGTCCCCCCCTGGGTGGTGTGCTGTCCGTTGACGAAGGAATAGTACTCCTCCCCGTACTGCTTGCCCATGTGGGTAAAGGCGCACTCAAAATCCTCCTCCCGGATATGGATGATGGGGTAGAGCATATCGCCGTTGCCCCCGTTGATGTTGTGGGAGAGCAGATCAAGCAGCCCGTTTTTGGCGAAAAAGCGCTGCCCGTTGAAGTAGATGGAAAGGCCATTGTTCAGGAAAGCATAGTTCCAGAGCTGCCTTTCGATATAATCCTTGATGAAGTGGTATTTCCCGAAGATGGACTCATCAGGAGCAAAGGTGATGATCGTGCCGTCCGGAAGGTCGGTGGGCTGCAGTTCCTGCTCCTGGGTGATCTCCCCCCGTTCAAACTCTACGATCTTGGTCTGGCCCTCACGCACACTCTGCACTCTGAAATACGACGACAGGGCGTTCACTGCCTTGGAACCCACGCCATTGAGGCCGACAGCCTTCTTGAACACTTTGGAATCGTACTTCGCCCCGGTATTGATGCGCGAAACGCAGTCGATCACCTTTCCGAGCGGCATTCCCCGGCCGTAATCACGGATGGTGAGGGTGCGGTCGTTGAGGCTGACATCAATCTTCTTCCCGAAGCCCATCACGTACTCATCAATGGCGTTATCGATCACTTCCTTGATCAGAACGTAAATCCCATCGTCCTGGGAGGCGCCGTCACCCAGCTTGCCGATGTACATCCCCGGCCGCAGGCGGATGTGTTCCTTCCAGTCTAAAGACCGTATGCTATCGTCGGTGTATTGTTCAGTCATGGTCTTCCCCTCGCGGTGCAAAAGTAGGCTGAATCCAGCGGACGGGGCGATTTCCAGGCCCGGGAGTTATTAAAATCCAGAATATTTTTTTCCACCACGAGGGCTTCCCACGTATATTTTAAGGAGCAGAGACTTCCTTCTGGCGGCTCTACGTCTTAGCGAGAAAACAATCTCTCGCAAAGGCGCAAAGGACGCAAAGCATACAAAGGGGTTCTTCTTGGCGTCTTTGCGTCTTGGCGTGAAAAATAAAATCTCGCAAAGGAGCAAAGGACGCAAAGCATACAAAGGGGTTCTTCTTGGCGTCTTTGCGTCTTGGCGTGAATAATAAATTGCTCGCAAAGGCGCAAAGGACGCAAAG
>JAKLHK010000032.1 GCA_022710185.1 Bacteroidota bacterium | reverse complement strand
GCGGATCCGCATCTCACGGGCCAGCTCCTGGGTCAACGATACTTTCATGGGTCGTAAGGTATTGGTGATCTATACCTTACGTTCGTTTCAGAGAAAGGTTAGCGCCTCAGGCGCTTTCGTTCAACGGATTGGCGGTATGTTTTTGTTGCCGATTTCGAAGCACTTCACTGTCAAGTTATACGAAAGTTTATTAGATGCAGAAACGCTGAAACCCGCACTATCTCGGCAATAAAATATACCGCCTGTTATGCACTGGCGGTTCTTGTCTGTCAGGTAGTTATGTCGTTTCATTTCTGCTGTTATTGTCATATTTTTTTATCAGTCGTTGGCTTGTGTGTCAGCGTTTTTAAATTTTTAGAAGGGAAGGCGATTTTTTTAATACAATTTTTCTCGGGCTGATGAAAAGCATACTCTTTTTGCAGCTTTGGCTCGTGTGTTTGGTTTAGCGGCTGCAAAATGTGTATGCTTTTGTGTGTTGGCAAATTCATTTTATGGATACATTTAGAATACTTTTGTACTTTTCATCCGATGAAGGTTCAATTGTTGCAAAAACTTCACCGTCAGAGTTTGTTGTTAAACACTTTCGATTAATAAATTCTCCTTTGTTTTTTTTCCAAACATCCCATCCTCTGCTTTTTGCTGAATATCGTCCATTTGCACTTGTATCGCAGAATCTGCCGTCTGAAACAACGGTTAATAATGGATTTACTAAGTCAACAAATTCAGTGTAAAAACCATTTTCTCTTCCATGATGGGGAGCTAATAATATTTCTGAATTTCTTACTGCATCTTTAAACGATGTCAGTTTCAATAATTCTTCAAGAGAACATTTCTCATTATCTCCTGGTATAACAATTTTTGTTCTTAAATATTCAAAAACATAAACAATGCTATGGTTATTAAATTTATTAGTATCACAGGAAGTTGGTGAGAATATCTGAACTTTTACTCCACCCCAATTATCTTCATTCCGAATATTATTAGGGCTGTCATCAGGTATTGGCTCGTTATATCTATTGTTAATCTCGCAATATTTCTCAAATTTTGGTCTGTCTTGTTCTCTTACTCCTTCCATAACTTCAGCGTTTGATATTTGAGTAGGTCTGCAAAAAACTTTTGGGCTTACTTCATCAAAATTGAGAATATCATCTATGTGGTCAAGATGTGGATGAGTTACACCAACGTAGTCAAGTTGTCGAACATGCCAATTGTTTTTCAAATGGAGTATTGGGCTAAATGTTGCGTTTTTATCATCATAGGAACCAATTCCTAAATCAATTAAAATATGTCTTCCATTAGGAGTTTTTAGATAGGTGCAATGACCATGTTGCACATCCCAAAATACGATTTCAAGTTTATTTCCCATTACATTCTTATTTTTCGTCTTTATTATCTTTAGCTGTTCTCGATTTTTCAATACCCCAAGTAGCTTGGGCAATATCTTCAATTTTTGATACAAATTTGTCAACATTCAAACCGGCAATAAAAGCCAAAGCGTAAAATCCCAAATGAGTTGAAGTCTCGGAACTTTGGGCTTCTAAAACAAGTAAACCTGCTTTCAGAAACAGAAAACTAACACCGCCAGTAAGAATACTGACGAATGGTCGAATTATATACCAAGGAAACCATTCACTTGTGAATGATTTTTTGACACTGTAATTTAGATATACACCACGCAAACAATACAAAATGCCACCAAAACCGCCACATAGACAACAAGTAAATACAAGTTTGTAATTCATAACCCATTCAGGCAAAGCACCACTATACATGGCAACAGTTGCACCAATTAAGCCTGCAAGAAATACAAATAGGTAAATTGCTATTCCAATCATTTTATGCACTCTTTAAAAATTTCTAATTTAAGTTGTTCTGCTTTATCCATTGAGATATTTCCTTCAGCTTCTTTCTTTTCAATCTTTTGGATTTCTTTTTCAATTTTGTTTTGGATTTCTAAAGGCGGTACAGGAATTTTTATGTTCTTGTAACCCTCAAAATCAATGTTTAAAAGACGAATTCCGTTTTGCAATGCTTCAGTACCGCCTTTCCTGTAAAAGTCATGCAAAGCAAGCCATAGATAAACTGGATTAATCTTTTTCTTGTCTTTAACTCTAATTCTTGCACAGAAATTACTAAATGAATATTGACCGCTCTTTTCTTCAAAAAATACTACTCTACCGATTGCTTGGGTATCACTACCACCAGATTTCTCTAAGATAATATCGCCATATTCAAGTGTCCTTGTTGAAAGTTGTTTTTTCTCAACTTCAATTTCTGCAATGTCGTTAAAATCTAACTTACCATTATTTAATCTAAAATTTGTGTTTCTGATAACATTGACCTTTGTGTATGGTGGTTTTTTCCCTGTCCAAAGACCACTCTGGAAATCAACTAAACCACCAAGTGTTTTTGATTCATACTGGCTTATGAACTCGACTTTCTTTGATTTTGAAGTATTTATTTGCTTTTCAAAAGATATTCTAATGAAGTCAAATAAATCAATCAAAGAAACAACCTTAATATGTTCCTTTAGCTCATAAGGAATATTTATAGATTCTTCTTTGAATGCACTATAAATATAAGTATTGACTTTTTCAGGATTACGCAAGTTTTGACTATCATATAATTTTGTTAACTCAATTCCTTCGTTATCCTTTTTCATATCCAAACCTTTATATCCCCTACGGTCGCTAAATGAATAGCCAAGAAACGCCTTCTGTGTTTCACTGTCTTTTCCAGATTTAATAAGAAGTGTTTGTTGAGGGATTAATTCTATGTTGGATTTCTTGTTTCCTTTTGCTGGTTTTCCAATTTGTTTGTGCGAGAGCAAGAAGTAATAAAACTTCTCCTTTTCAATTTCTAAAACTTCATCAAAAAACCAGTCAGTAATATATTTGTCCCTTTGTTCTTTGGTCAGCTTCTCATAGTTCTTGCCTTTCCTCCAATTCTTTACTTCTGTTAAATCATCAAACCATTTTTTATAATTCTGGTAATATTCTGCTTTTTCAAGTTCTTGAGATGGTTTGCGTTTCAAAAGAGTTTTATAATCGGTAATACTAATTCCTAAAATACCTGCATAGTTCTGTAGTAGCTTATGGCTATCAATGAAATCTTCTTTTCGCTCTGAGTCTTTACCTAATATTAAGTCTTCAGCAATGTAAAGGCAATTTATTGAAAAATCAACGCTACGCCTTTTCATAAATAGAACAATTGTATTGGCACTCGTAGCACTAAATGTATTGCTTCCAAATTCGACTATACCTTTTATTTCGAAAAATTTTAAAATAATTTCTCTTGCCTTAGTATAAGTGCCTGTACTGTTCAAAATGGTACTTGGTAGAAATATTCCTGCAAAACCGCCATCTTTTAAAAGTTGCTTTGTACGTTCAACAAATAGAACTTCAATATCATCGCTATCATCGCTAATGCTTGGTAGAAGTTCATATACAGGCAACTTATCTTTATTTAAATGCTTTTTAAAATCTTTTATGGTATAAGGTGGGTTAGCCACTAAAATGTCAAAACCCAAGAAATTATTTCCGTTTTTTACTGCATCAGGTAGTTTTTCAAAGTGATTTTCTAAACCATCGCCAAAAATAATTTTTGCTTTACCATCACCATGCATATAACAGGCAACCTTACTTGTACGAGCTAAACGGTAATCCTTTTCAATTCCGCAAATAAAGGATTCTGCCCATTCTGTAGATTTTTTATATTCTTGAATTTTCTCATGCTGTTCATCTTTTAAATCTTGTAAAATATCTTGAAGAGCTTCAATTGATTCAGTAATAAAGTGTCCGCTTCCACAAGCATAATCAATAATACAAGGCAAAATATTAGATTCCTTTTCACCAATTTTTCTTTCAATGATTTCTTGCAAAGGCATTGCCGATACTATAAATTTTGCAATTGGTGTAGGTGTAAAAAACTGTCCTTCACTTTGCTTAAACCCACTTTCTAGCATATCTTCAAAGAAATCTCCAAGGAATTGGGCTTTTGCATTGTATTTAAAGCGAAACCCTTGTAACCTTTTTACAATTTCAATAACGACTTTTGCATTTTGGTCAAATAATTCTTTGTTGTAAATTTCTTTGAATGAAAATTCATTATTTGTATAGAATTTTAATTCTTTATAAATTCTTTTTAAATCTTCTTTTGCTGTTTGCCTTGGAAAATGACTAATGATATTTTCAATTTGGTCGAGTGTATAATTAGTAACAGACTCTCCAAGATAATGATACATTGCATCAGTATATAAAGATTGTAATTTTTCAATAATTGTTTCGTTATCATCAATACCATCTTTAAATTGAAAATCAGCAATTTTATTGAAATTTATTTCTTCATCTCTAAGTTTCGCTAAGACAAGTGAAATAAATCTGTTGAAGGCATTTGAACGGTCAGAAATATTGTTGTGTCTTAATATTTCTTCAAATTCATTATATTCTTTTTTTGAATCATATTGATTGAATTCTTTCAATTCAGCAACTTTAAGCGGAATAAACCCAGGATTGTATGGCTCAATTTCCTCTTCGAAAATCCCTTTAGTTTGGAATTCTTTTTTTTGTTTGCGTTCCCATACTTTTAAAGAATCCTCAATTGTTGAAGCTTTTTGATAGGTAATTATTTTTTCATCGTCTTCTCGTTGTTTCTCAATTTCTTCTAACGAATCCTCAACTTTTATAATTGCGTTTTTATAATCAACAAATTTACCTTTGTGCATCAAGTCTTCACTTACGCAACTTGCATATAAACAAAGAAATCGAGTTGCTTTATCTTGTTGGAAATACGAAAATAATTGTCCCCCATTTTCACGCATTCGTTCTTTTTCCTTTTCAAATTCTGTTCCCCATGTTTTACATTCAATAATCATAACGGTTTTACCAGTCTTTCCATCGGTAACATTTATATCGGCTTTTCCACTTTTGGCACTTCGTCCGAGTTTCCATTTCTTTTCAAGTGTCAGGTCTTGTGGTTTGTAACCTTTTGTAAGTAGTCTGTCAATACAATCAAGAACAACAAAGTTTTCATCACTGCTGAAATTTGAGGTTGTATCGTCTCCCTTCTGAATTTTGTCTCCATAGTTGATAGACGATTTCTCAAAATCGAGCGTAATGGTATAATTATCATAATTAGAATACTTTTTTGCCCAAATATTCCCTTTTTTATCTTCAGAGATAAAACCCAAGAGGGTAATCAAAGTCTTGATGTTTTCTGTTGTCATTTGCGATTATTTTTAATGTAATCAACTTTCTTTTCTGCTACTTTTAAAACTTGCTTTGCTGTTTCTTCATCAGCAATTTCATAAGCGATTTTTTCGCTTAAATATTGAATCAGCATTTCATTTTGCTTAATACCAAGAATGTCAGCGATTTTTATTATCTGCTCTTTGGTTGCTTTTCGCTCTCCTCTTTCAATTTTACTAAGAATGGCAGAGTCAATTTCCAATAATGCCGCTAATTGTCTTAAAAGCATTCCCTTTTCTTCTCTGTGACCTCTAATTATTTCACCTATAGTTTTCATTCTTGAATTATTTGTCTTGACAAAGATAGTCAATTTACTTTTAATAAATCAAAAATATTTTATAAAAGTTTTCAACATTATTCTGTGTGTTGGCAAAATTGGCTCTTTGGCTTTTGCTGAAGGGTTGGCTTCGTGTGTCGGGGCATAAGACAATGTGCCAATGTGGGCAGGCAATAAAATTGTATTAAAAAAATGTGCGGTGGGAAAATTTTTAAAAAACATTGTGTCGGCTTGAGTGTCGGCAAATTCATTTTTCTTTCAGTCAATAACAGTCATTTTCATTGTCAATTTACAGTGTCGTTGTCTTTTTTCCGCTTGTGCATAACATTTCGCTATCAGAACCTATGGCGGATATTTCGCATTTAGCGGACGGTGTTCATTGTCTGATAATCAAGAG
Organism: Bacteroidota bacterium; assembly: GCA_022710185.1. Classification (GTDB taxonomy): domain Bacteria; phylum Bacteroidota; class Bacteroidia; order Bacteroidales; family JAGNHN01; genus JAGNHN01. The sequence goes on along the minus strand of JAKLHK010000032.1, from coordinate 29,521 downwards.
TCTAAGAAGCAGACCTAAAGATATTGATAATATTTGGACTATGGGTAACATGGGTTAGATTTTTAGTCACGGGGTCGCTGTGGTATGCAAGGGAAATTCCTTGTTTCACATAAGTAGACACTTGCGCTATCACGGCCATAGGCTGGATTCCCGGCGAGTAACTGAGCAACGTGCCCTCTGCTGGGTGTGGCTGGAATTTTTGGCGGCTATATGCATTATCTGGAAATAGCCGCCACGATTTTGGCGTATATTTTATGATAATGAAAATAGGCGAATAGCGGAAAAACGCGAAGCGGACAGCGGACAGCACTCCAGGTACTCTTAACTCATAACTCCAAGTACTATCAACTTCAGGCACTGGTACCTCTGTGAAAATCTGGTGCGCCACGAGGCGTGCGTTCTATAAATAATTAAACACCTATAAGGATGAAAGAGCCTTACAACCCAATTTGCCGTTCAGGTTGAAGTATGCCCAACACACTGTAAGGAAACGAACTTTGTGAAGCTTGGGCGTTACGGTATTGTAAGCTGCATCAGTTAGGCTTCGTTACACTAAGGCATCGGTCAACCTCCCAGATTAGGCGAAACCTGCTATTCTGGAAGAAGAAATGGCAAAGAGCAAACCAGCAGATGCCCGGAGTAAGATGGTGTTGCGTGCATTACAAAGGTGGCGCATGAACGTGGGAGACCCTACCAGGGTAGTGAAAGAATAACTACCGCTGAGGGAGTCGGATATGCCCATAGTAGTGATGATAACCGGAAAGCTAAAACCGGAAGGAGCGAAGGGGCATTACTGTAACGATGTTTCAATGAAGTGTAAAACCAACGGAATTGATACCTATGGATCACAAGAACGTTAAAGCAGAGGGACAAAGCGAGTTGTTCAAGCGACGAGGCTATGAGATACCCGATGCGGAAAGGGTTAAGACATTTCAGGAGAAACTATATCAGAAAGCCAAACAGGAGCAGGGATTTAAGTTTTATGTGTTGTATGACAAGATGTTCATACCGTATATGCTACGACAGGCTTGGAAGCAGGTGAAAGCAAACGGGGGAAGCCCCGGAGTAGACAATGTGACCATAGCAGAGGTAGAAGGATACGGAGTGGATGCCTATCTAAAGGAACTGGGTGAAGAACTACGCAAACAATCCTACCGTCCACAAGCGGTGAAGCGGGTTATGATTCCTAAGGCCAACGGAGGGGAACGCCCATTGGGCATACCTACCGTAAAAGACAGGATAGCACAGACAGTATGTAAAATGATACTTGAGCCGATATTTGAGGCAGACTTTCAGGAGAGTTCATACGGATTCAGACCGGAACGCAGTTCAAAAGATGCGATAACGGCCATCAAAACGAACCTCAGGGAAGGAAAGACAGAGGTGTATGATGCCGACCTGAGTGCCTATTTTGATACGATTCCACACGATAAACTTCAGATAGCACTGAAGCAACGGATAACCGACCCACGGATGCTGAAGCTGATAAACAAATGGCTTAAAGCACCGGTAAAGGAAGGGAATCAGTATAAAAGTGGAAGGAAGAATCAACAGGGCACGCCACAGGGAGGGGTTATATCGCCACTACTTGCCAACATATACCTACATCTGCTTGACAAATATGTCAACAGTATGGGGAGTATGTTTCACAAATACGGAGTGAAGATAGTGCGGTACGCTGATGACTTTGTGCTTATGGGGAGATCCCTTCCGGATGTAATAATCAATAAACTTCAGGAATTGCTACAAAGGATGGGACTGACTCTCAACGAGAAAAAGACCCGTAAGATTGATGCAAAGACCGAGAGTTTTGATTTTCTCGCATTCACGATACGTTACGATCGGGATATTTACAACGGAGGCAAATCCAAGTACTGGAATATAATCCCCAGTAAGCGAGCGGAACAAGGTATCCGAGATAAAATCAAGGACTTCCTTAGTACGCACGGACATAGTAATGCCAAAACAGTAGCGGATGGCCTGAATGCTAAAATCCGAGGCTGGATCAACTACTTTGATATAAAAGGAGTTAGCTATCCGGCTATGGCCAAACGTAAACTCAGACACTATCTTAACATAAGTATAATCAAGTATTACACCCGTAAGAGTCAACGCAAATGCAAGCTGTATGGTTCTAACGCTTTTGAGACCTTGGTCAGGTCGTATGGCCTGATTGACCACTCAAAATATGCTATGCATTGAGTCACTGTGAATGCTACTGACGAAAATTACAGGAAAGCCGTATGCGGGAAAACCGCACGTACGGTTTGATGAGGGGGCAGGGGGGATATTTTCTACCCCCGCTCTACTCTACTGTAATCTGTGGTGAATTATTCAATATCGAATAAAGCTGTCCGCCTGTTGGCGGAATCAACGATCTCAGATTTCAGATGGAGGGAGACCTTGAGCAAGGGACAAGGGACAAGGGAGAAGGAAGGGAATATCGATCGTAAAAGTCATTGTGTAAAATAGAAGTTGCATTTCTAAAATGCATAGATTATCTTTGGTTCATGATTAGAAGAACCATTGAATCGCAGCTTAAGGCTCTGGAAGGGAAGTATCCCGTACTTTCACTTACCGGGCCACGACAATCGGGTAAGACGACATTGGTTAAGTCAGTCTTTCCGGATTACCATTATACCAACCTGGAAAGTGTTGATATACGCCTGTTTGCTACGGAAGATCCCCGGGGGTTTCTTCAGGCTTTTGGTGATCGCCTGATCATTGATGAGGCACAGCACATTCCTGAACTATTCTCATATATTCAGGTGCTGGTTGATGCTGACCCGAAGAAACGCTTCATCCTTACCGGATCCCAGAACTTTCTTCTTCTCGAAAGGATTTCTCAAAGCCTGGCAGGACGTGTAGCATTGTTTTACTTATTGCCATTTTCCATAGAAGAACTTTATGAGGGTGGCCTGACTCCGGTGAACTATACAACATACCTGATCAATGGAGGTTACCCTCCCATATACGACAAGGCCCTTGATCCGTCGGTATGGCTGCAAAACTATATCACCACATACATCGAAAGGGATGTACGGACTTTGCTGAATGTGATCAATTTAACGGATTTTCAACGCTTTGTTGGAATGTGTGCTGGTCGGATAGGCCAACTCATCAACTTCAATTCGATTGCGACAGAATTGTCAGTCTCATACCATACCGTACAAAGCTGGCTTTCGATACTGGAGGCCAGTTTCATCACATTCAGGCTCCTTCCATACCACAGCAATTACAACAAGCGCCTGGTAAAGTCTTCCAAACTCTATTTCAATGATACGGGTCTTGCCTGCGCTCTGCTCGGTATCCGGAATGAAGAGCAGTTAATGACCCATTACCTGAAAGGTGGATTGTTTGAAAATATGGTGATCTCCGAACTCAGGAAATATCATCTGAACCACAACACTATGGGTCATCTGTATTTTTGGCGGGACAGCAATGGAAATGAGGTGGACTGCATTACAGAGATTGGGGCTTCCGTGAGGGCCATTGAGATAAAGGCAGGATCCACGGTTCATCCCGACTTTTTCAAACCCCTGTTATGGTTCCGGCAATTATCCGGAATATCCGATGCTTATCTGGTTTACGGAGGGGATGAAAGTTATCACCGCTCCGGGGTGGAGCTACTTAGCTGGAAGCAGGGGTACTTTGCAGTGAGAGGATAGGCTTAGCAGGGCTTGAAAGGGGTCGACACAAGGCACAGGAGTGTATAGAACATCGAATTGTCGATTGACGAGGTAGATTGACGATGGACGATGGATCGAGAGGCGGACAGCAAGAAATACTCCTAACTCCAGGCACTTTAGTCACTTTAGCTCACTTTAGTCACTCCAAAACTTCTTCCCGCTTTCGACCTTCTGCATTTCCTGCGGTCTTTAGGAGCAAATCGCTACGCAATGCAAAAGAAATCTTCGGGGGCCTCTGGCCGGAATCCATCCCTTCTCCGATCTGAGATCGTTGATCGGTGTTCGATATTCCTCTTTACACTGCTTTTCCTCATCCCCTCCGTCTCCGCGCAGGTACTCACCCAATCCATCCGCGGACGGGTGGTGGATGCGGTGACCAGGCAGCCGCTGCCCTTCGCCAATGTGGCGGTGCTTACCACGGATCCAATGTTGGGAGCCACGGCCGACGGGCAGGGGAACTTCCGCATCGCCCAGGTGCCGGTGGGACGGCATAACCTGAGGGTGAGCTTTGTGGGCTATGAGGCCCGGGTGATCCCCGAACTGCTGGTGGGTACGGGCAAGGAGGTGATCCTGGAGGTCAGCCTGAACGAAAGCGCAATGCCTATCGAAGAGGTGGTGATCACGGCTTACCAGTCGAAGGACAAACCCCTGAACACTATGGCCACGCTGAGCGCCCGTACCTTTTCAGTGGAAGAAGCCCGCCGCTATGCCGGGGGCTTCGACGACCCGGCCCGCCTGGCTTCGGCCTTCGCCGGGGTCTCTACCGGCTACCTCGACGACAACGGCATCATCGTGAGGGGCAACGCGCCCAAGGGCTTGCTGTGGCGCCTGGAAGGGGTGGAGATCCCCAACCCCAACCACTACGCCGGGCTGTCCACCTTCGGAGGGGGCGGGGTGTCGGCCCTGAGCAGCCTGGTGCTGGCCAATTCCGACTTCTATACCGGGGCCTTCCCGGCGGAATACGGCAATGCCATGTCGGGGGTGTTCGACATCCGCCTGCGCAGCGGCAACGATGAACACTATGAACACGCGGTGCAGCTGGGCGCCCTGGGCGTGGACCTGGCCTCGGAAGGGCCCATCTCCCGTAAACAAGGTTCATCCTATCTCCTGAATTACCGCTACTCCACCTTCGGGCTGATCAAGTTCGTGCTGCCCGAGGACGCCAATGTGCCGGAATACCAGGACCTGAGCTTCAAGGTCAACCTCCCCGCAGGGCGGGCCGGGGTGTTCTCCCTCTGGGGCCTGGGCGGGCTCGACCGGCTGAAGATCGAGCCGGATGAAGATACCTCGAAATGGAACTACGACTGGGACCGCGACATCGGCAAGGTGGACCAGAAGCTGGGCGCCCTGGGCCTGAACCACCGCCTCAGCCTCGACCGCAATACCTTCCTGAATTCCTCCCTCTACGCTTCCGGCGACCAGACCTTGTTTGATGGCGGTTACCTGAACCTGGACAAGGTGCGCAGCGAAAACGAATATGCCGACAGCCGCAACACCCGCTACGGCTTCCAGGGTATAGTGGACCACAAGTTCAATGCCCGCCACAAAAACCGCACGGGGGTGGTGGCCAGCCTGATCACCTACGATACCTACCTGCGCAAGGCCCCGGAAGAAGGTGAGCCCCTGGTCACGGTAGCCGATGAAAAGGGCCAGGCCACCTATCTGCAGGCCTTCTCCCAATCCCAGCTCAACCTCGGGACTTCTCTGAAGCTGAACCTGGGGATCCATACCGCCTATCTTGGACTTAACCAGGAGTTCGTGGTGGAGCCACGCCTTGGCCTCACCTATGCCCTGAGCAACACCCGTTCGCTGGGCCTGGCCTACAGTCAGCATTCCCGTATGGAGCCCCTGGGGCTGTATTTCGCCCAGGTTGACGGACAGCGGCCCAATACGGAGCTTGCGCTGGCCAAAGCCCACCATTTCGTACTCTCCTACGATGTAAGCCTCTCGGAATACCTGCGGCTGAAGGTGGAGCCCTACCTGCAGCTGATCACGGATGTGCCTGTGATAGCCGACAGCACGTATTCCACCCTGAACATGGAGGCGGAATGGTTTTTCAACCAGGCGCTGGTGAATGATGGCAGCGGGTACAACTATGGACTGGACATCACCCTGGAGCGCTTCCTGAACAAGGGATATTACTTCCTCCTCACGGCTTCGCTCTTTGATTCGCGCTATACCGGCGGGGATGGGGTGGGGCGCAATACACGCTACAACACCCGCTATGTAGTGAATGCCCTGGCCGGCAAGGAATGGCAGCTCGGCCAAGGTGGGCGGCGTGTCCTGGGGGTGAACGGGCGCCTGAACTTCCTGGGCGGGCAGCGGATGACCCCCTTCGACGAAGCTGCCAGCATCGCGGCACAGGATATGGTTTACCTCAGCGACCAGACCTTCGAGGACAGCAAACCCGATGTATACCACCTTAACCTTACCCTGAGCTACCGCATCAACAAGCCCGGGCACAGCAGCATCTGGGCCATCCAGGTGATCAATGCCCTGGGCACCGAGGAGTTCTACGGCTATTCATATAATTTCCGGACCAAGGCCATCGATGAGGACAAGAACACTGTGGTGGTGCCGAGTATCAGCTATAAGATTGAGTTTTAGAGATATCTGATATCTGATATCTGACACCTGATATCTGACATCTGATGTAGATTGACGAGGGAGGTTCTGCTTTCGATGGGGGACTTTATCAGCTAAGTGCCTTAAGTGCCCAGAGTGAACTAAAGTGCACTAAAGTGCCTAAAATTGACCAAGTTAGGAGAACGTGAAGTGCCTGGTCTCTGGTTGCCTGTGTCCCTTGTCGATTGTCCCTTGTCCCTTGTCCCTTGCACATAATTCCCCTCCCCAAAATCATAAAGCAGATATCAGATATCAGATATCAGATATCAGATATCAGATGTCAGATACCCCATCTGCTCTTCTATCACCTGTATCCTGGCCTGGGCGTCGGCCTGTTTCTTGCGTTCGGCGGCCACCACGGCTTCGGGGGCGCTGCTGACGAAGCGTTCGTTGTCCAGCTTTTTCTGGACGGAGGCGAGGAAGCCCCGGGTGTAGTCCAGTTCGCTGCGGAGGCGCTGCAGTTCCGCTTCCTTGTCGATGAGGTCACCGGCGGGGATGAAGAATTCGGTGGAACCCACGATGAAGCTGAAGGCCCCCTGAGGTTTCTCGTCGATGTATTCGATGCCTTCGAGCAGGGCGAGCTTGCTGACCACGGCGTCCATGGTGAGGTCGGCGGCTTCACCGAAGTTTTTGCGGATGAAGAGTTTGAGGGCCTTTTTCGGCGGGATGTTCTTCTCTGCCCGGAGTGCCCGGATGGAAGTGATCACCTGTTCGGCCACGTCCATCTGGCGGATGATGCGCTCATCGAAGGCGGAGGGACGGGGCATGGGGGTCACCATGATGCTTTCCCCGGCCTTGCGCTCGCCCAGGCGATGCCAGATCTCCTCGGTGAGGAAGGGCATGAAGGGGTGGAGCAGCAGCATGAGCTGTCCGAAGAACGCCTTGGTGGAGGCCAGGGTCTGGGCATCGATGGGTTCCCCGAAGGGCGGCTTCACCATCTCGAGGTACCAGGAGCAGAAGTCGTCCCAGATGAGTTTGTACAGCCCCATCAGGGCGTCGGAGATGCGGTATTTGTCGTACTGGTCTTCGATGAAGGCCATGGACTCGTTCAGGCGGGCGGCGAACCATTCTACTGCGGCGCCGGCATGAGCGGGCTGGGGGCGGTCCGCATCGCTCTTCCATCCATCCACCAGGCGGAGGGCGTTCCAGACCTTATTGCTGAAATTGCGCCCCTGTTCGCAGAGGGCTACATCGAAAGGCAGGTCGTTGCCGGCCGGGGAGGTAAGGAGCATGCCCACCCTCACCCCGTCGGCGCCGAACTCGGCGATAAGTTCGAGGGGGTCGGGGCTGTTGCCCAGGGATTTCGACATCTTGCGGCCGAGCTTGTCGCGCACGATGCCGGTGAGGTATACATTACGGAAGGGCACTTCGCCCCGGTATTCCAATCCGGCCATGATCATGCGCGCCACCCAGAAGAAGAGGATCTCGGGGGCGGTGACCAGGTCGTTGGTGGGATAGTAATAGTTGATGTCCTTGTTCGCCGGCTCGCGGATGCCGTCGAAGACCGAAATCGGCCACAGCCAGGAGCTGAACCAGGTGTCGAGCACGTCTTCATCCTGGCGGAGGTCTTGCATCTTAAGGGTTGGATCGAACTGTTCCCTGGCGAGCTTCAGGGCTTCTTCGGGTGATGCAGCGACCACAAAATCGCCCCCGGGGGTGTAGTATGCCGGGATGCGCTGCCCCCACCACAGCTGTCGGGAGATGCACCAGTCGCGCACATTCTCCATCCAGTGGCGGTAGGTGTTGATGAACTTCTGGGGGTGGAACTTCACCCGGCCGTCGAGCACCACCTCGAGTGCGGGTTTGGCCATGTCGCTCATCTTCAGGAACCACTGCAGGGAGAGCTTGGGCTCGATCACCTCGTCGGTACGCTCCGAGAAGCCCACCTTGTTCATGTAGTCTTCCACCTTGACCAGGTGCCCGGCCACTTCCAGGTCGGCCACGATCTTGCGGCGCACTGTGAAACGGTCTTCTCCGATATAGAGCTGTGCAGCCGGGCTCAGAGTGCCGTTGTCGTTGAGGATGTCGATACTGGGGAGCTTATGCCGGATGCCGATGTGGTAGTCGTTCTCGTCGTGGGCCGGGGTGATCTTGAGGCAGCCCGTGCCGAACTCCATATCGACGTATTCGTCTTCTATGACGGGGATGGAGCGGTGGATGAGGGGCACCAGCACCCGCTTGCCGCACAGGTGGTGGAAGCGTTCGTCGTTGGGGTTGATGCAGACCGCGGTATCGCCCAGGATGGTCTCGGGGCGGGTGGTGGCGATGGTGACCCATTCGCCGGCGCTGCCTTCAACCGGGTATTTGATGTAGTACAGCTTGGACTGCACCTCCTTGTAAACGACTTCTTCATCGGAGAGCGCGGTGAGGGCGCGGGGGTCCCAGTTGACCATGCGCACCCCGCGGTAAATGAGGCCTTTGTTGTACAGGTCCACGAAGACCTGGATGACGCTCTCATAGAGGGCTTCGTCCATGGTGAAGCGGGTGCGTTCCCAGTCGCAGGAGGCGCCGAGTTTCTTCAGCTGTTCGAGGATGATGCCCCCGTGCTTTTCTTTCCATTCCCAGGCATGGCGCAGGAAGTCTTCGCGACTGATGGAGGATTTCTCTATGCCCTCGGATTTGAGCTTGGCCACCACCTTGGCTTCGGTGGCGATGGAGGCATGGTCGGTGCCCGGTAGCCAGAGCGTGTTCTTGCCGAGCATGCGGGCGCGGCGGGCGAGCACGTCCTGGATGGTGTTGTTGAGCATGTGCCCCATGTGGAGCACCCCGGTGACGTTGGGTGGGGGGATCACGATAACAAAGGGCTCGCGTTCGTCGGGCTCGGAGCGGAAAAAGCCCTGTTCCATCCAGTAGCGGTACCACTTCTCTTCGGTGGTCCCGGGTTCATATTTGGGAGGGATCTCTATCACAGGTAATCAGCTAAGTGTGGAAAAAGGAGGACAAAGGTACGAAAAGGGGAGGAGGGAATATCGAATATCGAACATCCAACAAGGAATGACGAAGGACGGGAGAGACTCCTTTCCCATTTCGCATAGTCAATGAAAGATGAATCCAAGCTGCAGCATACTCCTAACTCCAGGCACTTTGGCACTTCCACCTCTGTGGCTCTCAGTTCCTGCTCTGAGGTCCTCTGTGTAACCTATTTATTACGAAGGCTTTGCGCCTTTGCGAGAAATCACTTCTACGAACATTCGAACATTCGGGCAATCAAACATGCGCACCTGCGGACATGCGCAAATCCCTAGTTCTTCACCAGGATATATGCGTTCAGCGAGGTGGCGACGAGCAGCCAGAGGAAATAGGGGAGCAGGAGCAGGGAATAGTATTTCATGGGCTGGCTGTAGCGGAGCAGCATATAGCCGACGAGGAGTGTCAGCAGGACGATAATGAGCAAACCGGCGGCCACCTGGTGGTAGTGGAAGAAGACGGGGTTCCAGCTGACATTGAGGGCCCATTGGAGGATAAACAGCCCAATGAGGAGTGTGCGGTTTTCGGCAGCCTGCCAGGCCTGGGCCATATAGAAGGCGAAGCAGATCATGATGCTGGTCCAGGCCGCGCCGAACACCCATCCGGGCGGGGTCCATGGCGCTTTGGCGAGGGTAGCATACCATTCAGAAGGAACGCCTTTCCCGGTAAAGAATCCACCGATACCCAGGGCCGCGAAGTTCAATACGAGGAAGACGATAAGGCGAAGGATCATCGGGTAAGGGGTTGAGGTGTAATGTTCTGTGTTCTGTGTTCTATGTTCTATGTTCTTTGGTCCTTGATCCTTGGTCCTTGGTCCTTCTTGTATATTGTATGTTCTGTGGTCCTCGACGAATGCAATATCACTTTCCATTCTCCACTATCATTAGCCACTAGCCACTAGCCACTAGCCACTGTCTGCCGCAGGCAGACCCGCCACTAGCCACTGTCTGCCGCAGGCAGACCCGCCACTAGCCACTGTCTGCCGCAGGCAGACCCGCCATTATTGCCCAAAAACATATTGGATGAGGTTGGCGCCCATCCGCAGGGCTTTCAGGCGGGTTTCCTGGGAGTCCTTATGCACTTCCTGGTCTTCCCAGCCGTCGCCGAGGTCGCATTCATGGGTGTAGAAGCATACCACACGTCCTTCCCAGACGAGCGCGAAGCCCTGGGGCGCCTTGTTGTCGTGCTCATGGATCTTCGGCAATCCGCCGGGGAACTTATATTTCTGGTGGTAGATGGGGTGATCGAAGGGCAGCTCCACGAAGTCGAGTTCGGGGAATACGCGTTTCATCTGGGGGCGGATGAAGCGGTCCATGCCGTAGTTGTCGTCGATGTGAAGGAAGCCCCCGCTGATGAGGTAGGTGCGCAGGTTGTCCACATCACGTGCGCTGAACACCACATTGCCGTGGCCGGTCATGTGGACGAAGGGGTAATTGAAAATGGCCGGGTCGGAGGTTTCCACCGTGGCGATCTCGGGGCTGATGGTGGTCCCCAGCTCCCGGTTGCAGAACTCCACCAGGTTGGGCAGGGAGGTAGGATTGGCGTACCAGTCGCCGCCCCCGCTGTATTTCATCAGGGCGATCTGGTAGGCACCGGACTGGGCGTCCACCCTAATGCCGGAGGCTAACAGGAGGATAAGGATCAGGAGGCTACAGGTCTTTTTCATGATCATTCAGGATATTGAGGGCAGCGCAGGCGTAGAGTGCTGCCGTTTCGGTACGCAGTCTGGCCCGGCCAAGGCTGATGGATGCAAACCCATGCAGCGCCGCCTGATCCATCTCCTCCGGGCTGAAGTCGCCCTCGGGCCCGATGAGCAGCAGGGCCGGCGTGCCGGGGCAGTGCGCCGACGCCAGTGGGGGGCTGTCAGGGCCCAGCCAGGCCAGATAGCGACCTGTGGAGGATGACTCCTGGATAACATCACGGAAGGGGGTTTGTTTGTCGAGCACCGGTATCCAGCTGCGTTTCGACTGTTTCATGGCGGCCACCAGGATACGTTCCAGGCGGTCGCTGTTGAGGCGGGCCCGCTCCGAACGCTCGCAAAGCATAGGGGTGATGCGGCCTATCCCGATCTCGGTAGCCTTTTCGAGGAACCACTCCAGGCGGGCGATGTTCTTGGGTGGGGCGATGGCTATATGGAGGGGCGGGGGAAGGTCTTCCCCCCTTTCAGCTTCCTCGATGACGATACGGCAACGCTTGAGGTCGGGATGGTCCAGGCGCCCGCCGAACACCCAGCCCTTACCGTTCAACAGTTGCAGGGTATCGCCGGCCTTGAGGCGAAGCACCTTGAGGGCGTGCTGGGCCTCCTCGGGGGGGAGGTAGGCTTCGGGGGGCCGGCTTCCAGTTGGGTCGGCAACAAGGTCGGGGCAATAGAATCGGTGCAGTTCCATTGGATGATGCTTATGCGAAAGTACGAAGAAAGGGTATGGGGAGGAATCAGGGTGTTGGGTAGGGGAGAGGGTATTTGCGCGGGGTGGTGGCGTATTTGAACGTATAATCGATTCTAAATGTCAGATAATCAGCGGATAACGCTTAACGGTTATATCGGATATAACGGTTATGGGGTTTAATGTCATGACAATGTGAAAGTTAGGCATGGGGTTTTCAGGCACATCCTTCATCCTTTGGTTTAATGAAGAAAAAGAAAAAAAGACCAATATGTCCTTAGATGAAGAATTATAGGTACTTTTGGTCGCAAACCAGTATGAAAACGTAAGGCCCTTGCTAAGGACAGCTCATATTAATCTTAAGCGATCAGACCAATGAAAGAAAGTAAATATCATCAGATCAGTAGGATAGTCTTTTTATTCCTGGGAATAGTCGCCCTGGGCTGCGGAAGGGCGGAGCAGGGAAACACCAGGGAGACCCAGGGTGAGGTAAGGGGTGAAGAAGAAGCCATCCTCACCTTCGCTCCCGAGGTACCTCCCCCCATCACCCGGGATTACCCCACCAAGGTGATCGTAAAGCTGGATGTGATCGAGAAGGAAATGGAGATGATGGACGGGGTCACCTACAACTTCTGGACCTTCGGGGGCCAGGTTCCCGGCAAGTTCATCCGGGTGAGGGAAGGCGATCAGGTGGAGTTCCACCTCCGCAACGATCCTTCCAGTAAACTGCCCCATAACATTGACCTGCATGCGGTTACGGGCCCGGGAGGCGGGGCCGTTTCGACCTTCACCGCCCCAGGGCATGAAACACAGTTCACCTTCACCGCCCTGAACCCCGGACTATATATCTACCATTGTGCTACCGCCCCGGTGGGGATGCATATCGCCAACGGCATGTACGGCCTCATCCTGGTGGAACCCCGGGAAGGGCTTCCCAAGGTGGACCGGGAGTACTATGTATGCCAGGGCGACTTTTACACCAGCGGAGCCTACGGCGAATCGGGGCTACAGTCCTTCGACATGGAGAAGGCCCTGGACGAGAAACCGGATTACGTGGTTTTCAACGGCAAGGTGGGTGCCCTTACCGGTGACAACACCCTCAAGGCCAAGGTGGGAGAGACCGTACGTCTCTTCGTGGGCAACGGTGGACCGAGCATGGCCTCGAGCTTTCATGTGATCGGGGAGATCTTCGACAATGTGCATGTGGAAGGGGGAACCCTGTTGAACCATAATGTGCAGACCACGCTCATCCCTCCAGGCGGTTCAGCCATCACGGAGTTCAAGGTGGATGTTCCCGGAAGCTTCATCCTGGTAGACCATGCCATCTTCCGCGCTTTCAACAAGGGCGCCCTGGGAATTTTGCAGGTGGAAGGTCCCGAGGACAAGCTGATTTTCTCCGGGCAGCAGGATGACCGGATCTACCAGCCCGAGGGGGGAGCGGTGCAATCCATGCCTTCCGAAGAGGCCAAACCGGCCCAGCCCCTGTCGAAAGAACAGAAGCTGGAATTGGGGAAATCCCTTTACATCTCCACCTGCCAGGCCTGCCACCAGGCGGATGGCCAGGGCATCGAAAAGGCCTTTCCTCCCCTGGTGCGTTCCGATTACTTCGCATCGGATCCTACGAAGGTAGCCGATGTGATCCTCCACGGACTGAGCGGGCCGATCACGGTGAACGGCAAGCCCTACAACAGCGTCATGCCCAAACAAACCCTCAGCGACCAGCAGATCGCCGCAGTCGCCACCTATGTGCTCAACAGCTTTGGCAATAAAGGAGGGGAGATCAGGGAATCCGATGTGGCCAGGCTCAGGAAATAGGATGTCTCACCGTCTTGCCCACCTGGGCCTTGCGCTGATCCTGGCTCTCGCGGCCCATGGTCAGCAAAGGCCTGGGGCCCGGCAGATGGTCAGGGTCCAGGGGGGGGCTTATCTTCCCTTGTATTCAGGCAAGACTGGGAAAACGGAGGTGAAGGCCTTCGAAATGGATATTTTCCCGGTCACCAATGCCGATTTCCTCCGCTTCGTGCAAGATTACCCCGAATGGAGCCGGAGCAGGATAAAGCCCCTGTTTGCGGACAGCAATTACCTCAGGCACTGGCAGGGCGACCTCGCCTTCGATCCGGCGATTGCCAGGAGTCCCGTGGTGAATATTTCCTGGTTTGCCGCGAAGAAGTATTGCGAATGCCAGGGCAAACGCCTGCCCGAGACTGCGGAGTGGGAGGTGGCCGCGAAGGCCAGCCAAACCCAGGCCGATGCCGGCAGCGACCCCGCGTATTACCAGTATGTCCTGAACTGGCTGACGAAACCCAGCCCGGCTGTGCTACCCCGGGTTGGCTCCACCTTCCGGAACTATTTCGGCGTATATGACCTCCACGGCCTGGTGTGGGAGTGGACCTGGGACTTCAACAGTGCGCTGAGCACAGGGGAATCCCGGGGGAATGCCAGCCTCGACAATACATTATTCTGCGGGGGTGGCGCACTGGGTTCGGGGAATATGACCAATTACGCTTCCTTCATGCGCTTCGCCATGCGATCCAGCATGAAGGCCAAATATTGTGTGCCCAATCTGGGCTTCCGTTGTGTAAAATGAAACTCAAGCAATGAAAACACCGGTTACCTTATTCTTTATCTTATCTATGTTACTGACCTCCTGCAGGGAAGATCCGGAAGAAAAGTCCAAAGCATGCTGCAGCAAGGAAACCGCAGAAAAGGTGCCCGGGGAACGCTCCGGTGAGTCCTTGTTCCACCTGGATCAGGAATGGACGACACAGCGCGGGAAGACCCTGCGCCTGGAACAATTCCGGGACCGCATCGTGGTTGCGGCGATGATCTTCACCCATTGCGAATCAGCCTGTCCGCGCATCGTGTCCGATATGAAACGGATTGAGGCATCACTCTCCGAAGAGGAGCTGCGGAAAGTGTGCTTCCTGCTGTTGAGCATGGATCCGGAAAGGGATAGCCCTGCCCGTATGAACGCGTTTGCCCTGGAGCACGGTTTGGGTCCGGACTGGACCCTAATGCGCAGCAGTGCATCATCCACCATGGAGATGGCCAATGTATTGGGTGTCAGGGTGCAGAAGCTCGAGGACGGCGGGTTTGACCATTCCAACGTCATCCACATCCTCGATGGAGAGGGAGTGATCCGTTATCAGCACCATGGGTTTTCCGAAGATACCGAACCCCTGGTTCTTGCTGTTCGCGAATTTCTGGACAGTGAATGAATGTGCAAGGTTACATCCGGGTTCCTCTCCAACCAAAGCCCACTCTCCCGGATATCAACCATCCGATATCCAATATCAGATATCAGATATCAGATATCAGATATACATTCCCCCTGCAACCAGGTCAGAACCTCTCTTCCGGGAATGCCTTGTCGTAGCGCTTAAGCACGAACTTCACCAGGTGGTAGGTGCCGTAGATGATGAGCGGCCAGGTCAGCAGGGAAATGATCTCGATGGTGTACATGGTCGTGGTTTTTAATAGACATGATGGCCTTCTTCCATTTCTTTCGCATCGATCTTCTTTCGGTTGATCGCCTTCCAGGCAAAATAAATGTACACCACCACCACCGGTACAAAGAGCGAAACATAGCTCATCACGGTAAGGGTGTATTTGCTGGATGAAGCGTTCTCAATGGTCAGGGAACTCTGCAGGTCGAAGGTGCTGGGATAGAAGGCGGTGTTGTTGAACCCGGCCAGGAATAGCAGGGCCAGGACGGTGAGCACGGTGCCGCTGCCGGCAAACCAGATGCCCTTGGTCCAGGTCTTCAGCCAGGAAAAAATGATCCCATACAGCACCAGGACCACGCCGGCCAGGAGGAGCAGCAGCACCAGCGGCATCTGCAACAGGTTGTGGAGGTATTTATTGGCTTCCATGAATACCTGGCCCTTGTCATCGTATGCGAAGCCATCGAGGAACAGCAGCCTGACCACGAAGAAGAGGAAGAAGACCAGGAACGGGATGGTATTCACCAGCAGCTGCTTTTTCGCCCGGGTAAAGATGGGTTCATGGTCCACACTGTTCATCACGTAAAGGATACCCAGGATACGGGCAAGGAAGAACACAGCAAGGCCCAGGGAGAGGTTCTGGATATTCAGGGCAGCCTCCAGGCCGTACCAGGGGGTTTCCCAGCGGGAGAAATTCGTGATGGGGTCCACGCTGAACTGCGATCCGGTGAAAAAGGTGCCTACAGCCGTGCCGATCAACAGGGTGCCCAGGGCGCCGTTGATGAACAGGAAGACCT
The DNA here is from genome assembly GCA_022710185.1 of Bacteroidota bacterium. Taxonomy (GTDB): domain Bacteria; phylum Bacteroidota; class Bacteroidia; order Bacteroidales; family JAGNHN01; genus JAGNHN01. The sequence goes on along the minus strand of JAKLHK010000032.1, from coordinate 13,616 downwards.
CGTAGGTTTTTGGCCCGAAGAAATTGTTTGGTTTGCTGCGGAACTCATAGGCTACTGCTTGAACCACGAAGGCCAGAAGAATGACCATCCACACCCAGTAGGCCCCTCCGAAGGAGGTGCTGTAGAAGAGCGGGAAGGAAGCGAAGAAGGCCCCGCCGAAAGTGACCAAGGTGGTGAAGGTGAACTCCCATTTCCGGCCGAAGGCATTCACCAGCATGGTGCGTTCCAGCTCGGTTTTTCCCAGGGTGTACAGCAAGGTCTGGCCTCCCTGCACAAACATCAGGAACACGAGGATGCTGCCCAGGAGGGAGACGATGGCCCACCAGTACTGCTGCAGCGCGAGGTGTGATAAGGTTTCGAACATCTTAGTGCCCTCCGTCTTTAGGTCCGATACTGATCTGCTTGGTGAGTATGCGCACCTCGGCGATGGCCAGCGCGGTGAACAGGATGAGGAACAACCAGAAGGTGGTCTGTACCGATCCTGCGTCGATCTGGGATACTGCCGCCATGGTGGGCATCAGGTCCTGGATAACCCAGGGCTGACGGCCCAGTTCGGCCAGCACCCATCCCGACTGGGACGCTATGTAGGCCAGCGGGATGGAGAAGATGGCCATGCGCAGCCAGAACCTGGATGTTTCCAGCCTTCCCTTGAATGTGAGCACCAGGAAGATGATCATGAGCGCCAGGAACCAAAAGCCCAGGGCGACCATGATATGAAAGCTGTAGAAGCTGATGGGTACGCTGGGGACAAGGGCATCGGGATCCTTTTCGAAATACCCGTAACCGAAGTACTTGAAATTTTCCTCCAGGGCAGCCCTGGCCAGTAGCATCTGCTCTTCGTTCCCGGCCTTTTTTGCCAGCTTATACTCGGTGAGCGCCTGTATGGCCACCTTTCCCCGGGCAACTTTCTCCATGACCGGGGGTATCCCCTGTTCGGCATTCCCTTCCATCAGGTCCTTGACCCCGGGGATGAAGGAATTGAAATCGGAATAGGCCATGTAGGACAGCAGGTTGGGTATTTCAATCTTCAGTGCAAAATCCTTATAATTCTCATTATCAGGATCCTCCTGGTTATCTACCACGATACCCAGGGCCACGAGCCCGGCCCCGCTGGTGCCGTGGTACAGTCCTTCCATAGCGGCGAACTTCATCGGCTGCTTGCGGGCCATCTGCTTGGCGGAACCGTCCCCGGTGACGATGGTGTACAAAATGGCCACCAGGCCGAAGGTGGCGGCCACCACGATGCTCTTCTTAGCAAATACCACATGGCGCTTTTTCAGCAGGTACCAGGCACTGACCCCGATCACGAAGATGGCGGCCAGGGTGTAGGCCGAACTGATGGTATGCAGGAACTTGTTCACAGCCACAGGGCTGAGGAACACCTCCCAGAAATTGCCCATTTCGTTGCGGGCCGTGTCGGGGTTGAAGTGCATCCCCACCGGGTACTGCATCCAGGCGTTGGCTACCAGGATCCACAGGGCGCTGATGTTGGCCCCGAAGGCAGTGAGCCAGGTGGCGGCCAGGTGGAATTTCTTGCTCACCTTATCCCAGCCGAAGAACATCACCGCAATGAAGGTGGACTCCAGGAAGAAGGCCAGGATGCCCTCGATGGCCAATGGGGCTCCGAAGATGTCGCCCACGAACCAGGAGTAGTTGGACCAGTTGGTCCCGAACTCAAACTCGAGGATGATGCCGGTGGCCACGCCGATGGCGAAATTGACTCCGAAGAGGATCATCCAGAACTTGGTGATGCGCTTCCACTCTTCCTTGCCTGTGCTCACGTACAGCGTCTCCATGATGGCGATGATGAACGCAAGGCCCAGGGTGAGCGGGACGAACACCCAGTGGTACATGGCCGTGAGCGCAAACTGCGCCCGCGACCAGTCTACCAGGGCATAATCGAATGCTTCATGCATAAGGCTTCAGGTTTTGATCAGGGTTTTTTGGTAAGTTGCTCAATGACATAGTCACTCCGTTCTTCGTCGGAGCTGAAACGGGTGCCCAGGAAATCAGGAAAGAAGAAAAGCTTCAGGATGGCAAACATGATGAACAGCTTGATCAGGATGATCGTCCAGAGTGTGCGCCCCCAGGTCATCCTTCGGAAGCCTTCATAATAGAACCGTAAGATGCGCTTCAGGATCATACCTTAATCAGGTAAACCAATACTCAAAATTAGACCAATATCTGAAATATAGAACGCAATCAATTATTTAGAATGTGTCCGGATAAGGCCTTATGAGGTTAGGGAAGTTTTCTTTCGGATATAAGATGTGACAGAATATCAGTAGTCTATACTAATAATTCTGCCCTCGGTGAACCCGAAAAAGGCCTCCTTCTCCGCCAGCCGGATGCCGGGTATCAAAAGGTCAGGGGAGATACCGGCCACCTGAAGGCAGGCTGGACAGGCCATCACCGTAACCTCGGCATCCAGCAGTCCCTGCAAGATTTCCAGATGGGAACCGAAGGGTTCCATGGCTATGGGAGAGGCACTGGCAGTAAGGACCTTCACGGCTTCGATATCCATGTAAACCAGCACATCCTTGTCCTCCGCCATCCTGCGGGCCATGCTCAGGCCCATCAGCAGGCGGTGAGGGTCATCGCTGCCATGGGAGATATGGATGAAGGCCCCATCGCGGATTGTACCAGCGGCAGTGATGCTATCGGAAGGGTTGTCCCCCTCAGGGGTCGATTGATTAGAAGGCTGGCAGGCGAAAAGGCCCAACCCAAGCAAAAGAATGAATAAGTGCTTCATAATATGGTGGATTGGTGGTGTTTGTGAGCCGGGGAGGTTATTTGCCTTCGTCCTGGAAGTGGAACCCTGTTACTTCGTAGCCCACCTTGGTGATGGCTTCCTGTATGTCTTCCACACTGGTCTGGCCCGGGTCGAAGGAGACGATGGCCACCGAGTCGGTATGGCTGGCCTTTACTTCGGTGATTCCGGCCAGGGAGCTTACGGATTCCTGGACGGTGTTTTCGCAACCGTTGCAGGTCATGCCCTGCACGTCCAGCACCAGGGTTTTCACATGTTCGGCGATAATGGTATGGTCATCGCCGCCCTGGTCTTTCTGGCTGGAGGTGTTGCTGCAGGCGGCCAGGAAGAGGATCAGGAAGAGGGGGAGCAGGTTTTTCATATTGGAAGGATTTGGATTGATTGATGAATAAATGTAGGAATAAATGGATACGGGTTCAATATTTCGGTTGGGCCTGGGGGCGCAAAAAAGAAAGGCCGACCCCGGGGGATCGGCCTTGTTGCTTAGGTTCAGGGACCTTTATTTGATGGTCTTGATGTATTCGATCACGTAGGCGATCTCCTCGTCGGTGAGGGGGGGAGGAGGGATCACCATTTGTCCGGCGGTATACCCCTTGGTGAGGTCTGCATCGGGTTCGAGGATGCTGCGCTTGATGTATTCGTCGTCAATGGTAATCTGGCGTTCTTTCCCACCGGTGATCACGGTCTCGGTCTTTCCATAGATCCCCTTGATGGAAGGGCCTACGAGCTTGCTTCCGTCGAGGCTATGGCAGGTGATGCAGATCTTTTCTTCGAAGATCTGGCGGCCGCGTTCTACGGGATCTTCAACGGCTGCGGCAGCCTGGTCGGCGGCAGGAGCCTCCTCCACAGTGGTCTGGTCGGTGGTTTGTTCACTGCCTGCGTTGCCGCCGCAGGCTGCCAGGAAGAACGGCAGGGCGAGCAGAAGGATGTACTTTTTCATTGGTTAAAGGATTTGGGTTCAACATAATTGTGATGTCGCAAATGTAGGCAGATTGAAAGACAGAATCAATGAAAAAGGGCTTCAGGTAAGGGCGGCGTCTATCCAGATCAGCAGCATCACCGCCAGTACGAAGAGATTGAGCCGGATGAATCCTTCTTTCGGCTTGACCTGGTCGAGGGAGCGCCCGGCCATGCGGAGGAAGCCCCAGCACATCCATACGGCCCCTGCGGCCAGCAAAGCGGAGAGCCAGGGGGAATCGAGGGCCCCGGTGAGCGGCAGGAAGAGTCCCACGCTCGCGGTGGCTGCGATCCAGATCAGGGTCAGCCTGCCGATCTGGGCAGGGCTGAGGATGGCGCTCAGGGAGGGGTACCCGGCCTCTTCATATTGTTTCCCGATGCTGAGCACAATAAGCCAGAAGTGAGGGATCTGGGCGATAAAAAAGAAGGCGGCCAGGCTTAAAGCCGCGTCATCGACGGGGGAACCTGAAGCGGTCCATCCGATAAGGGGGGGCAATGCGCCAACCATGGATCCGGGCACCACAGCGAAGGCCGTAACGCGCTTCAGGTAGGTATACAGCACATTGTACCAGAAGATCGTCATCAGGCCGAGGAGCATGCTGAGCCTGCCACAGCCCATGCCGAGCAGCAGGCTCCCGGCGAGGATGAGGACCCCCGCGATGAGGCTCGCCCCGGCCGGGCTGATCCTGCCGGAGGGGATGGGGCGACGGCGGGTCCGTTCCATCTTCTGATCATAATGGTGTTCCTGGGCCTGGTTCAGGGCCGAAGCGCCCATGGCCAGGAGAAAGACCCCGCCCAGCACATACCAGGTTGACATACCCCAGGGAATGCCTGAGGCGAGGTAGCCGGTAAGGGCCGAAAGCGATACCGGAAGGGCGATGCGGACTTTCCCCAGTTCAGGGACCATCCGAAAGAATGCCCAGGCTGTGGGCTTAGTTGCCAAGGGTCTTCAGGAAGGCGATGATCTTGTCGATCTCTTCGTTGTTGAGCTGTCCTTCGTACGACTGCATCTGGCCGGAGGCATATCCCTTGACAATGTCGTCGTTGGGTTTGAGTATACTGTGCCGGATGTACTCGTCATCCACCGTGATGCCCCGCTCCTTGCCGTTGGTCACTACCGTCTCGCTCTTGCCGTAGATCCCCTGGAAGGAGGGGCCCACCAGCTTACTCCCATCCAGGGAATGGCAGGCGATACAGCCCTTGTTCTCAACCAGTTGCTTGCCCATCATGGCCGCGACCACGGCGGGGTCGGCATTGGTGTCGGCGAGCAGGAGCATATCGGTACTGTCGTTGTACCAGGTGTCGAAATCCTCGCGCGACATCACCTCCACATCGGTGTACATATAGGAATGGCGAATGCCGCAGTACTCAGTACAGAAAAGATCATAGATGCCTGCCTTCTGAGGGGTAAACCACATGAAGTTATCGGGTTTGTTGGGCACCATATCCTGTTTCACCCGGAAGGCAGGGATGAAGAGGCTGTGAATGACGTCCACGGCTTTCAGGTTCAACTTTACGGGTTCATCCACCGGAAGTTTCAGGGTGGTGGAGGTCTTGCCGTTCTGGTATTCGAAGCTCCAGCTCCACATACGGGCCACTGCGGTCACTTCCATGGCGTCATCGGGAGGGGTCATCATGGGTTTCCAGCCCTTATAACCATACCAAAACATGACCAGCACAAGGATGGTAGGGATCACGGTCCACACCACTTCCAGGGTGTTGTTGCCATGGATCTGTGTGGCCACCGGGTTGCGCTTCTTATTGTACTTCCAGGTGAAGTACAGCATCAGGGCAGTAAGGCCTATCAGGAAAAAGGCGGAAATGCCCAGGATGAGGACAAAGGCTATGTCTACCCCTTCAACGAAATTGGACGCTCCTGAGAACATAGTGCGGTGTGCTTAGCGGTTGAGGTAATCGAAGAATGTAAGGATCAGTACGGCCGCAAAGACGGCCAGCACAAGGAGTACCATGACGCGGTATATCTTCTGGTCGAACTTGAGGTGCATGAAATAGAACAGCACCAGGGTGCCTTTCAGTCCGGCGATGACCATGGCTGCCGTGGTATTCCATACGCCCAGGTTGGTCCAGGTGATCGCGACGGTCACTATGGTGAGTACGATCAGGGCCCCGAGGATCAGCAGGTGGGTCTTGAAGGGCGTGATGTGGGTGTGTTCGTTATGGTGTTCGCTCATGATGCCGTGGATTAATGGATGAGGTAGAACAGGGGAAACAGGAAGATCCAGATGAGGTCCACCAGGTGCCAATACAGTCCGGCGTTTTCCAGGAGCTGCCAGCGGGTCTCATGCACCTTTCCCTTGCGTATGTAGGCGATGACAAAAAGGATGAACACAGCTCCCACGATGATGTGCAGGGCGTGAAGGCCCGTCATGGCGAAATATAGGCCGAAGAAGAGCACATCGCCCTGGCTCAGGCTGTAAAGAAAGTCGGAACCGGGGTATAGCCCATGTTCGAACTTGGCTCCCCATTCGAAGTATTTGTTTACCATGAACACCGCGGCCAGTAGTATAGTGACCCAGAGGAGGCGGACGCTGAGGCGGCGTTTGCCCTGTTGCATGGCGGTGATGGCCATGGCGATGGTGGCGCTGGAGACCAACAGGACCACCGTGTTGATAGCACCGATGATCACATTCAGCTCTTCGCCGGCCAGGTGGAATGCCACCGGGTTGCGGTAGCGGTAAACGGCGTATACAATGAACAGGCCGCCGAAGAGGAGGATCTCGGTGAAGATGAAGAGCCACATCCCGATCTTGGAGGCCGTATCGTCCCTGTGTTCGTGCATAGCGTGGAGTTATTGGGTTATGCGCTGTAATCGTAAGGTTCTCTGGTAACCACCGGGATCTTCTCAAAGTTTTCCAGGGGCGGGGGCGAGGGCACGGACCACTCCAGGGTCTTGCCTCCCCAGGGGTTGGCTTCGGCCTTCTCGCCGCGACGGGCGCCCAGGATCAGGTTCACCACGATGATCACCAGCCCTGTGGCCATCACGTAGGCCCCAATGGACGAGATGATATTTCCGGAGTGAAACTCGGGCAGATAGTCGTAGTACCTTCGGGCCATCCCGGCCACGCCAAGATAGAACATGGGTGAATACAGTGCGTTGAACCCGATGAAGAAGATGAGCCAGCCCAGGTTGGCCCGGCGGGCATTGTACATGCGGCCGTAGATTTTGGGGAACCAGTAGTGCATGGCCCCCAGAAAGGCGAAGCCGGTGCCCCCGAAGACGATGTAATGGAAGTGGCCCACCACGAAGGCGGTATCATGCACGTGGACGTCGGTGGCCAGCGAACCGAGGATGAGCCCGGTGAGGCCGCCGACCATGAACACGAAGATGAAGGAGATGGCCCAGTAGAAGGGCGTTTGCACATTGATGGATGCCTTGTGCAGAGTGGATATCCAGTTGAACACCTTGATGGCGCTGGGGATGGCCACGATAAAGGTCAGCAGCGAGAAGGTATACAGGGCGGTACCGCTCATACCCGAGGTAAACATGTGGTGCCCCCATACGAAGTAGCCCACGAAGGCGATCATCAGGGTCGAGATCACGATGGCACGGTAACCGAAAATGGTCTTACGGGCGAAGGCCGGCAGGATCTCAGAGATGGCGCCCATGGCCGGCAGGATCATGATGTACACTGCAGGATGGCTATAAATCCAGAACAGGTGCTGGTAGAGGATAGGGTCACCGCCCAGGTCGGGATCAAAGAAGCCAATGCCCAGGGTGCGCTCGGCCACGATCATCAGCAGGGTGATGCCCACTACGGGGGTGGCCAGCAGCTGGATCCAGCCCGTCCCGTAAAGGGCCCAGGGGAAGAGCGGCATTTTGAACCAGCTCATGCCAGGGGCCCGCATGCGGTGTATGGTGACAATGAAGTTCAGTCCGGTGAGGATGCTCGAGAAGCCCAGGGTGAAGGCTCCCAGCACCGCCGGAAGCATATTGGTGCCTGTTTCGAACGAATAGGGCGCGTAAAAGGTCCATCCGGTATCGGGGGCCCCGCCTCCGGTGAGCAGGGAGGAGAGTACCAACAGTATACCCAGGATGTAGATCCACCAGGAGAGCAGGTTGAGCCGGGGGAAGGCTACGTCCGGGGCACCGATCTGTATGGGCATCACAAAGTTGCCGAATACCGCGGGCAGGCCTGGGATCACCACCACGAAGATCATGATGACCCCGTGCAGGGTGAAGAAACGGTTGTAGGTGTCCGGCCCCATGATGGTTTGCCCCGGGGCGATCAACTCCAGCTTCATCAGCAGACCGATAAGCAGACCTATACCGAAAAAAGTGAGGATGGTGTAGAGGTAGAGCAGCCCGATCCGCTTGTGGTCGGTGGAAAAAATCCAGGCTTTCAACCCCTTGTGTTTCCCCTGGTATTCGAGGTAACTGGGCTCGGGGTGCCCATGGGTGTTCTCAGGCATATCCATATTATTGGTTGATTTCTGTTCGTTTCTGACGCGGTTTGGCAAGGAGGAAGGCAAGGATGACCAGGGCGATGAAGATGATCAGGGTGCCTGCCACCCGGGTGACGTTAAACACATAAGCCTGACCTTCAGGATCGTAGGAATAACAGAACTGCAGCACCCGGTTGATGCTGGGACCCGATTTCCCCTTACCCGCTTCGATCACCGACATCTTCAGTTCGAAGGGAAGGAAATAGGTCCCATGAAGGTAGCGGGCGATCATGCCGTCGGGGCTCAATACGATGAGGGTGGCCGAATGAAGGTAGTCGTTCCCGGTCTTCTTGTACTTGAAGCCGACGCTTTCTGTGAGGTTTACTATGTTGGCGCTGTCGGCCACAAAGAATTTCCAGCCTTCGGGATCCACTTCCTTACCGATCTGGGTGTAATAGTTCCTGCGCTTCTTCACGGCCAGACTGGTATCTTCAGTAGGGTCAAAGCTCACGGTAAGTACCTGGTAGTCTTTTCCCAGCACCAGGTCACTCTTTCCGATCACCTCCGCCAGTCCGTTCATCAGCGGACTGCAGATGCCCGGGCAGCGGTAGTACACCAGGTTGAGGATGGTGGGCTTGTCGATGAGCGACTTCAGTTGCACAGTATCCCCGTTCACCGCGATGATATGGATGTCCTCGGGGATATAATCCTCCAGGTGTTCCACCACCCCGATCTCAGGATCCTCCTGCTGAGCGCCGGCTGCGGTTTGTGCAGCCATCGTCAGGGGCAGCAGGAGCCCAAGGCAGAGCGAGGATAGGATGAGCCTGTGCGACATGACCTGATAGATTAATGTACGTGGTGGAAAACGCTTTCGCTAAGGTAGGGATGGTTGCGCGCAATAATGGGGGCTTTGCTGAGGGCCCACGACACTACCAGGGAGAACAATCCGGCAAATCCCAGCCAGGTGCCCAACTCGGTGATGCCGAAGGCGGCCCGTCCCACGGTACCGGGAAAGATCTGGTCGTACAGGTCTACATACTGTCCCACGATCAGCACCAGGCAAACGATCATCAGTACGGTCTTGTTCTTGTCGGCCTTCTGGGAAATGAGGACGATGAAGGGGATGAACCAGTTCAGGACGATGTTGGCATAGAATAGGAACTTGAAACTCGGGTCGGCCCAGCGGCTATGGAAGTACACGGTCTCCTCCGGGATGTTGGCATACCATATCAGCATGAACTGGGCGAAGTAAAGGTATCCCCACACGATAGAAAGCATGAAGAGGTAACGGGCGAAGTCGAGCAGGTGACTGCTGTTGAGCCCGTCGAAATAGCCGCGACTGTGGAGCAGCAGCACGATCAGGACGATAACGGCCGAACCATGATAAAAAGCGGCTACAAAGTTCTTCAGGGCGAAAAGGGTGCTGTACCAATGGGGGTCGATCGACATGATGAAGTCAAAGGAAGCCAGGGAGAAGGTAAGGGCAATTACGAATATGAGCACCTTAGACCAGAACTCCGAACGTTCGAAGAATCTCATACCTCCTTCCTTGTCCTCACGCAGGCTGAGCCTCCGTAGGAGCTGAGTGAGCAGGATCCAAAGCCCGAAGAATGCGATGATCCGTATGGCGAAGAAAGGGACGTTGAGGTAGGGGCTCTTGTGGGCGAGCAGTGCATCGTGGTCGGCGGCGCCATCGTGGGCCCAATGGTAGAGGTGATCCAGGCCGAAGAGCAGCAGCAGGGATACTGCGGCAGCTACGGGGATGATGAACATCATGGCTTCGGGCACACGTTTGAACTGGGCCGACCAGCCCGACTGGCTGATATACTGCAGGGCGTAGAAGAAGGCGGCGCCTATGCCCAGGGAAAGGAAGTAGAAATTATTGAGCAGGAGGTTGGCCCAGGCCCGTTGGGGATCGGTGATGAACCCATAGGCCAGGGAGGCCAGGCCGACGGCGATGAGCACGAAGGATATAGCCCGGAGGCGTTTCCCCGGGGTGTATTCCTTGATGGTGATATCCTGGTTTGTCATGGCTCTCTGGTGTTTCGGGTGCTTACTTGCCCTGGAGTTCCTTTTCGATATAGGTCACAATCTTCCAACGGTCCTCCGGCTTGACCTGCGCGGCATGCGATCCCATCACCCCAAAGCCTTGCGTGATGGCGTGGTATATCTCTCCGGAGGGTCTGGCTTTGAACTCATCGGTAACAAAGGATCTTGGCGGGATGGGGTATTTGCCGCTGGTGAACAGCGCGCCCTTGCCGTCGCCGGCCACGCCGTGGCAGGCACCGCAGTATACGGTGTACAGCGACTTGCCGCGTTCAAGCACCGCTGGGATGGCTTCCATGGGGTTCTTCAGCTCAAGCCCGGCCTGCGTCCTGCCGTCGATGGTGGCGGGGTAGGGGTAGGGCAAATAACCGCGTGGCACGGTTCCTTCCGGAGGGGTACGCATGGTGCTCCCGTTGTCGAAATTGGGATTTGGGGCATAGGTTTCGTAGGCCAGGGAGTGGGCCATGTCTGGGAAGTATTCGAATCCCTTCTGGTTGCGCGTGCGGTCGCAACCCGCCACAACCAGCATCAGGGCCAGGGCGAGAAGGGTGAATCGGGGGGTATTGAAGTGTTTTCCCATGGCTCAGAACACGTTTTCGGATGATTCTTCCTTTTCATAAACTTCCGATGCACCCTTCTCCTTCATCAGGCGCTCAATGGCCGGGGCATCCTGGCCCAGGGTATCCTTGTCGAACACCATCACGAACTTATCGTCCGTGCCCCTGCGGTCGGGAAGCACATAAGCCTTACCCGGCCATACCTTCGCGCGGATGGAAAAGGTGAACAGGCTCAGGATGGTCACGCTGAAGATGGTGAGCACGATGGTGATCACGATGAAGCTGGGGAAGGCGCTGCTGGGCTTCCCGCCGAAGTTGAGGGGCCAGTCCAGCACCGAGGTGTAGTACAGGAAGGCCAGCACTCCCAGGGCGGCGAACAAGCCGTATAGGAAGGCCGCCAAGGTGAAGCGGGACTTTTTCCCCATAGCCTCAATGGCCTCCATCACAGGATATGGGGTATATATCTCCCTGATGGCGACCCGTTTTTCCCTGGCCTGGCGCACGGCGGCCACCAGGTGTTCTTCGGTATCGAATATTCCGACAAGTATTTTCCGGTTCATCGCTTAGGAGTGTTTGGTGTGGTTTTCCCCGGCATGCATCACGCTCTTCACCTCGTGGATGGCAATCATCGGCACGTAGCGGAAGAACAGCAGCACCCCGATGGTGAACAGCCCGAGCGTGCCGGCATAGATACCGACGTCTACCCAGGTGGGATAATACGAGGCCCAGCTGCTGGGGAGATAGTCTTTGCTGAGAGAGGTCACGACGATGTTAAAACGCTCATACCACATCCCGAGGTTGATGATAAGGGAGATAATGAATACGATGCTGAGGTTACGACGGATTTTCTTCGACCACAGCAGCTGCGGGATGAAGGCATTACAGATCACCATGGCCCAGAACTGGAAGGTATATTCTCCCGTTATGCGGTTGTGGAAGAAGGTGAACATCTCATATTCGTTTCCGCTGTACCAGGCAACAAAGATCTCGGTGGCATAGGCGGTGCCCATGATCAGGGAGATGAAGATGAGGATCTTGGAGATGGCGTTCAGATGGGAATCGGTGATATAGTCCTGCAGCTTGTAAAACTTGCGTATGATAATCATCAGGGTCATCACCATGGCAAAGCCCGAGAAGATGGCGCCCACCACAAAATAGGGCGGGAAGATGGTGGTGTGCCAGCCGGGGATCACCGAAACGGCAAAGTCGGTCGACACGATGGAATGCACGCTCACCACCAGTACGGCGGCAATGCCTCCCAGGATGTAGCTGAGCCCTTCATAGCGCAGCCATTCCTTGGTTGAACCGGTCCAGCCGAAGGCCAGCACCCCGTATACTGCCTTCTTAATCCGGGAGGTGGCCTTGTCGCGTACCGAAGCGAAGTCGGGTACCATACCGAAATACCAGAAGGAAAGGGAGATCAGCAGGTAGGCGCTGATGGCGATGAAGTCCCAGAACAGCGGGCTGTTGAAGTTTACCCACAGTGGCCCGCGGGTATTGGGGTAAGGTATAATGAAGAAGGCCAGCCAGATCCTTCCCATGTGCAGGGCGGGGAAGAGGGCGGCGCAGCCTACCGCCACCACCGTCATGGCTTCGGCGGCGCGGTTGATCGACGTCCTCCATTTCTGGCGCAGGATCAGCAGGAAGATGCTGAAGGCTGTGCCGGCGTGACCGATGCCGATCCACCACACAAAGTTGATGATAGCCCAACCCCAGGCCACGCTGTTGTTCAGTCCCCAGGTGCCTATCCCCTGGGTCACGGTGACATAGATGGCATAGAATCCCCAGGCTGTGGCCAGCAGGGCCAGGCCGAAGGTCGCCTTCCACCACCGTGGGGTCGGGGTATCCAGGGGCTTCAGGATGTCGGCCGTTACCTGGCCGAAATTCTTGTTGCCCAGGACGAGCGGTCCTCTTATCTCTCTGTTGTACATATCGCCTTGTTTTGCCTTTGCATTGATGTTGGAAGCTTATGCATGCGCATGATCGTGGGTTTCCACGGCCAGTCCGCCTTCGCGGTTCCTGACCTTGGTGAGATAGCCCACATTGGGCAGGGTGTGTAGCTGTTCCAGGAGATGGTAGTTGCGCTCATCCCTGAACATACGCGTAATCTGGCTTTCCGGATCGTTGAGGTCGCCGAACACTAGGGCCTTGGCCGGGCAGGCCTGCACACAGGCGGGCACTACTTCCCCATCGCGTACCGGGCGGCCTTCGTTCTTGGCGGTCAGCTTGACATCCTGGATGCGCTGCACGCAGAAGGAACATTTCTCTACCACCCCGCGTTCCCTCACGGTGACGTCAGGGTTCAGCACCAGGCGGCCCATTTCGGTGTCCAGGTTGCCCTGATCGAACTGTTCGTTGTCGGTATACCTGAACCAATTGAACCTGCGCACCTTATAAGGGCAGTTGTTGACGCAGTAGCGGGTGCCGATGCAGCGGTTGTACGACATCTGGTTGAGCCCTTCGCTGCTGTGCGTAGTGGCGGCCACCGGGCACACATTCTCGCAGGGGGCATTGTCGCAGTGCTGGCACATCAGCGGCTGGTACACCACGTCGGGATTCTTGCCTTCCCCGGTATAGTAGCGGTCGATGCGGATCCAGTGCATGATGCGGCGGCGCCTCACCTCCTCCTTGCCGATCACGGGAATATTGTTCTCGGCCTGACAGGCAATCGCACAGGCGCTGCAGCCGATGCACTTGCTCAGGTCGATGGCCAGTCCCCAGTGGTGGCCGGGATGCTCGCGCTGCTTGTAGAGCGAAACATGATGTTTCTCGTTCACGGCGTGCATCTCGTTGCCCGAGGCCGGGTTCTCGAGGTAGCGGTCGAAGGTGGTCTCCCTTACGATGTCGCGCCCTTCCATATTATGGTGGGATTGGGTACGGGC
>JAKLHK010000031.1 GCA_022710185.1 Bacteroidota bacterium | reverse complement strand
CATCTCAAACGCAACGAGGCACAGAACAAGTCCTACGTCAGCCGCGGCCAGGATGCGGGCACCCAGGAAGCCGTGCTCGACTACCGCCTGCTGGGACTGGGCGAACGCTATGCCTTCCTCGAGGTGGTCCTGCATACCGGCCGCCACCACCAGATCCGCGCTCAGCTCAGCCATATCGGCTGCATCATCCGCGGCGACCTCAAATACGGCGCCCCGCGCTCCAACCCCGACGGCTCCATCCACCTCCACAGCCGGTCTATGGAGTTCATCCACCCGGTACGCAGGGAACCCCTGACCATCGTGGCTCCCCCGCCCGCCGACCCCCTCTGGGACGCCATGCTCCACGCTTCGGGCAAACAAACCTGAGCTTCCGGCGTTTAGGGACTCACGCATGCACAAGCTGATCACATACCTTCTCCTGCTCCTGGCCCTGAACAGCCCTAAAGCGCTCCGCGCACAGTTCTTCAGCTCGGGGCAGGACCCGGCCTCCACGCACTGGATGCAGCTGCGCAAAGGCAGCGTGCGATATGTCTATCCCCTTTCCTTGGAAAACGAAGTGCTGCGGATGGCCCGGGCCGGCGACAGCCTGCTGCCGGCCGTATCCGCTTCCCTGGATCACCGGCCCCGCCGCATCGACATCCTGGTGCATCCTAGCGGGGCCGTCTCCAACGGTTTCACCACCTGGGCGCCCCGCCGCATCGAACTCTATCCTGCCCCGCCCCAGGACCAGGAAGCCACTGACTGGCTTCGCCACCTCCTGGTCCACGAATACCGCCACGCGGTGCAGGTGGACAAGCTCAACCAGGGCCTCACCCGTGCGCTGGGATGGATCTTCGGGGAACAGGCGGTTGGCGCCGTGCTGGGGCTCTATGTCCCGCTCTGGTTCCTCGAAGGCGATGCCGTGGTGGCCGAAACCATGTTCAGCCGGGCAGGACGGGGCCGCCTCCCTTCCTTCTCCGCGCCCCTGCATGCCCAGCTGACTACGGTCGGGGCCTTCCCTTATGAAAAGGCAATCTTTGGCTCCTACCGCGACTTTGTCCCCGATCACTACATCCTCGGATACCACCTGGTGGCCCCGGCCACCCTGCGGTATGGCAGTGGAGTATGGGCCGGGGCCCTGGAACGCAGCGCCCGCCGTCCCTGGAGCCTGGCCCCCATGAGCCGGTCCGTGCAGCGACAGACCGGAATGGGCCTCCGGGCGTGGTACGGCAAGGCCCTGGACGAAGCCGACAGCCTCTGGCGTTCACTCCCCATGAACTCCCTGCCACCGCCCACACTCCTGCCCACGGCAGCAGGAGAGGACTATGCTTCCTACCGCCGGCCGTCACGCCTGGCTGATGGCAGCCTCCTGGCCGAACGCTCCAGCCTCGCCGACATCGACCGCATCCTGCGTATCGCCCCCGACGGCCGGGAAGAGGTCCTGGCCAGCCCCGGCTACGGCTCCCGCGGAAGCCTCACTACCGGCGGCCGGCGCATCGCCTGGACAGAACGCCGTACCCACCCCCGCTGGGAAACCCTCAGCTGGTCGGAGATCTGGACGCTCGACCTTTCCACCGGCCAGAAGGAATGCCTGACCCGCCGCACCCGCCTCTTTGCCCCGGCCCTCAGCCCCGATGGAGACCGCCTCCTGGCCGTAGACCTCGCCCCGGACAATACGCTATCCCTCCTGCTGCTGGGCCTGCCCGGGGGTGTTGAACTGGCCCGATATCGCCCGCCAGGGATACACCACCTCATGCAGCCCGCCTGGCACCCCTCCGGTAAGGCGGCCGTCTTCATCGCACAGGATAGCACCGGACGCAAGGCCCTGGTGATGATCCGGCTCGGCACCGGCAGCCTGCAATGGATCACCCCCTTGTCCTTTGCGGAGATCTCACGTCCCGCCTTCAGCATCGACCGCATCTACTTCACTGGGGTCTATTCCGACCGGGACGCCCTCTTCAGTGTGGATACCCTGGGCAGCGCTCCCCGGCTCGAGGGGGTTGCGCCCTTCGGCCTCACCGAGGCCTCCCCCGATACGCTTCATACTGCCCTGCTGGCCTCAGCCTACACCTCCTCAGGCTACCGTCCGGTAAGCCTGCCCTTGCAAAAACTCGTGATCCAGGAAGAAAAGCAGCCTCCCGGACCCTGGACAGCCCTGGCCGATTCCCTCAGCCTGGCCGCAAACCGTCTCCTTGCCGTACCATCCGGCGAGCCGTCGGCCAACCCCCGCCCCTACCGCCGCCTGCCCCACCTCTTCCGCTTCCACAGCTGGGGCCCCGTGGCCGTCAACGCCGACGCCCGCTCCGCCAACCCCGGCATCTCCATGCTCTCGCACAACCTTCTCAACACCTCCTTCCTGGAAGCCGGCTTCGAATACCTCCCGGCCGAGGCCCGGGGGGAATGGTACCTCCTCTACCGCTACCAGGGGTTTTTCCCCCGCCTCAGCCTCGAAGCCCGTACAGGGCACCGCAGCAGCCAGGCCCCTGACATCCAAGGCAATATGCTGGACTACGGATGGAGGGAATACCGCTTCCGTCTGGGGGCCGACCTGCCCCTGCATACCTCCTCCGGCCAGTGGTCGCTGGGCCTCACGCCCTCGGCCCACCTCAGCCACACCCGCCTCGCCATGGACGACGAGAGCCCCTTCCGCTTCCGTGAAACGGCGCTCTGGTCCCTCGACTACCGCGTCCTGGCATACCGCCTCGGACGAAGGGCCCCACGCGACCTGCAGTACCGCTGGGGACAGGTCCTGGAACTCAACGCCCTCCACGTCCCCTGGGAACCCTCCCAAGGCAGGTTGGGATCGGCCGAGGCGATGGCCTGGTTCCCCGGACTGGCCCCTCACCACGGCATCAGCCTGTATGGGGCATACCAGTACAGGCAAAGCGGGCAATATGCCTTCACCGGCCTTGTCCGCATCCCCAGTGGGTGGACCGGCCATGGGGAGCCGGAAATCTATTCCCTGGCGGCGGACTACCGCCTGCCGGTTTGGCTGCCCGACTTCAACCTGCCTGGGGTACTGTTTATCAAGCGATTCAGCGGGGGGCTTTTCTGGGAGCAGGCCTGGGGGAGGTACCCCGCCACCCTTTTCCGCTACGCCAGCTATGGGGCTGAGCTCCGCATGGAAGCCCACGCCTTCCGATTCATCGCCCCCCTGCACCTGGGCTACCGTCTCTACCGCATGCACCAGAGGGATGGTCTGGGTGGCGGCCTGTTCCTTTTCTTCGACTTCGACCAGCTCGCCGGCAGGCCGGAGCAGAGGGACGACGTCCCTCCTCCCCGCGGCCTCTGAGGCCGGGCCTTCCCTTTTACTATCTTTGGCCCATAAGATTACCCCATGCAAGCCCAATCCATCACCGATACCCAGGAGATCCGCGCCATCATCGGCCGCTGCCAGGTGTGCACCCTCGGCATGGTCGACCTGGACGGGCTCCCCTACGTCCTTCCGTTCAATTTCGGCTACGACGGGGAGTTCCTCTACCTGCACTCCGCCCCCGAAGGCCGCAAGATCGGCATACTGCGCCAGCGACCGGAGGTCTGCGTGTCCTTCAGCACCGACCACGAGCTCTACCACCGCCACGAGCCGGTGGCCTGCAGCTACGGCATGAGGTACCGCAGCCTGCTGATGTATGGTAAGGTGGAATTCATCGAAGGGGATGAGGACAAGATCTACGGGCTCAACCTCATCATGAGGCAGTATACCGGTCGCGACGACTTCAACTACAACGCCCCCGCCGTGCGCAACGTCACCGTGTTCCGCGTCCGCATCACCCGCATCGACGGCCGCAGCTTCGGCTTCCGGCCGTAAGGCAAGGAATCAACCCATCGGGTGCGGGTGCGAGTGCGAGGAGCGTTGGTCTCCCTCGCACTCCGCACTCACACCCCACACTTACACACTCAAACTGCCATTCACCGCCCTGTCCGTCCTGAGATAGATTATCCATAGCGCAGCGCCCATCCCGGCGCCCATCAGGCCGCCGCAGAGCAGATCCAGGGGATAGTGCACCCCCAGGTAGGCCCTGCTGTAACTCACCAGGACCGCCCAGAAGAAGAGTCCCGCACCCAGCCAGGGCCTGCGAAAGACCAGGCTCAGGAAGGTAGCCATACCAAAGGTGTTCGCGGCATGCGAGGAGACAAAGCCATAAGTGCCGCCGCATTTCCCGTTGAGGATGCGCACCAGGCCCTCCAGGGCGGGTTCGTGACAGGGCCGGGGCCGGAGGAACACCTCCTTGAAGGCCCGCACACTGAGCTGGTCGGTGAGGGTGACCAGCAGGGCGACGAATACCAGGGCCAGCCACATCCTCCATCCCATGCGCCGGTATAGCAAGTAAATCAGGATAAGGTAGAGGGGCACCCATTCCACCCGCCCGGTGGCGAACACCATCACCTGGTCGAGCCAGGGGGCATGGTGACCGTTCACCCAGAGCAATGCCCGGGCATCCCATTCCGGCCAGTTCAACTCCATGGTGAAGCCGGCTGATCCGTTCTTCCCCGTCCTGTGGAAGAATGGGGCACTATTCCCCGTTGAGCATGGTCCATATGCGGTCTTTCAGGCGGTCCAGGTTCATTCCGCTCACCGAGGAGATGAAGAGGGAGGGCACCCCTTTGGGGAGGCTGGGCCTCAGCTCCTCCAGCATGCCCGCATCCATGATGTCGGCCTTGGTGACGGCCAGCAGCCGGGGCTTGTCGAGGAGCTCAGGGTTGTATTGCTTCAGTTCGCCTACCAGTACCTTATAAGCTTTGGCAATGTCGTCGGCATCCACTGGCACCATAAAGAGCAGCAGGGCGTTGCGTTCGATATGCCTCAGGAACCTCAGTCCCAGGCCGCGGCCCTCGTGGGCCCCTTCGATGATGCCCGGGATGTCGGCCATAACGAAGGAACGGCCGTCACGGTAAGGCACCAGGCCCAGGTTGGGGCGCAGGGTGGTGAAGGGATAGTCGGCGATGCGGGGTGTGGCGGCGGTGATGGCGGCCAGGAGGGTGGATTTCCCGGCATTGGGGAAGCCCACCAGCCCCACGTCGGCCAGGAGTTTGAGTTCCAGGATGCGCCAGCCCTCTAAGCCTTCCTCTCCCGGCTGGGCATAGCGGGGCGCGCGGTTGGTCGGCGACTTGAAATGGTCGTTGCCCAGTCCGCCGCGTCCACCGGGCATCAGGATGCGTTCCTCCCCGTCTTCCACCACCTCGAAGATCACCTCCCCGCTCTCGGCATCGCGGGCCACGGTACCCAGGGGCACTTCCAGCACCACGTCCTGCCCGAAGGCGCCCGTGCACAGCTGTCCCGAGCCCCCTTCCCCATCCCCGGCACGGATATGCTTGGTGTACCTTAGGTGCAGTAGGGTCCAGAGCTGGGCATTTGCCCTAACGATCACATGGCCGCCGCGTCCTCCGTCGCCCCCGTCGGGGCCGCCGCGGGGGTTCTTGCGGGTGCGCAGGAAATGGGCGCTGCCCGCTCCCCCACGGCCCGACTGGCAGTGGATCTTCACATAATCGACGAAATTGTCACCGGACATGGCGTGGGGATGAGGGGCTTATTGGGTGTAGAGGTCGATGTTGCGGCAAATGTCGTCGAAGACTTTTTCGATGGGTTGTATACCGCTCACCGACACGAACTTGCCCTGTTCGCGGTAGAAGGCGATGAGGGGCTGCGTCATGTCGCGGTAGATGCGCTGCCGCTGCAAAATAATGTCTTCGGTATCGTCAACGCGGCGGTCTTCCTTGCCACGGTTCACCAGGCGGCGCACCAGTTCATGCAGCTCCACCTCCAGGGCCAGCACCAGGTTCACCTTCTCGCCCCGGGCGGCCAGCACCTGGTCGAAGGCTTCGGCCTGCACCAGGGTGCGGGGGAATCCGTCCCATACGAAGCCGTTCACGTCTTTCTCCCGGTCCATCACTTCGCGCAGCACCCCGAGGAGCACCTCGTCGGGTACCAGTTCCCCCTGGTCCATGAAGGCCCTCACCCTTTTCCCCAGCTCGCTCTGGGCGCGGATCTCAGCCCGCAGTATGTCTCCTGTGCTGATGTGGATGTAGCCGTATTTTCTTGCGATGTTCTTCGATTGGGTGCCTTTGCCGGCGCCGGGAGGGCCAAAGAGGATGAGGTGGAACATGGGTGTGGGAGGTTATTCGTTCACGATCTGGTAGATGTCACTGAGGTTGCGGCCATGGCCGTCATAGTCAAGGCCATAGCCGATGATGAAGTCCGGAGGGATCTCAAAGGCGGCGTAGTCGATGGGGAAGTCGTGCACAAAGGCCTGAGGCTTGAACAGCAGGGTGGCGATGCGCACCGAGGACGGATTTTGACCGGCCAGGCGCTGGCGCAGGTGCTGCAGCGTATGGCCTGTATCTACGATGTCCTCCACGATGACGATATTCTGTCCTTCGAGGCTTTCGTGCAGCCCGATGAGGTCGCGCACCTGTTGGGTGCTGGAGGTGCCGGAGTATGACGAAAGGCGTATGAAGGAGATACGGCAGGGGAAGTCGAGCCGGCGCACCAGGTCGGCGGCGAAGATGAAGGCCCCGTTGAGGATGACCAGGAAGAGGGGGTCCTTGTCGCGCAGCTCCTGGCTAAGGCGGGCAGCGAGGCGGTCCACGGCCTGGTGGATCTCTTCCGCCCTCAGGTAGGGCCGGAACCAGCGGTCGTTCACGAGTATCTTGTCCATGATGGCTTACTTCCGGTCAAATATACTCGAAAAGCGGCTATGCTGATCCGCTGCCGAAAATCCTTACCCGCCCTGCAGGCCATTCATAAGATCATCCCGGCGGCCCCCCTCCGCTCCGCTTAGGTATAGCAAAGCAGGCATTCTTTCGCACCAACAGTATGCCTTGGACCTCTACCAAAACTCCAATGCGCATCCCATCCTCCACTATTGGCAGTAAATACCCTGCTATTTTAACCTATCCCAGTATTTCCCAGTCATCGCATAAATCAGCTCATCGACCCATTTACCATGAATCCACAAACTCTCAATGAAATGCGCTTCTTTTCGAAATCCAACCCGTTCCACGAGTCGAATAGAGCTTTTGTTATCAGGGTCAATGGAGGCTATGATTCTGTGCTTATTCAAGTCACTGAATAAATAGTCCATCACGCGCATCAGAGCCTCTGTTGCATAACCCCTGTTCTGATAATCCTTACTCAGTGTACAACCTATTTCTGTTTGCCTGTTTTCGGAATCCATGAAATGAATCCCTAAATCCCCCACTATTGTATTCGTTTCTTTTTCAATGAGCACAAGCTGAAACCATGTATCCGGTACATCAATCCTGTCTGCAATCTTTGCGATAAATTCTTCAACATCCTCTATCTTTTCAGGTATCCACCCTTGATACTTATTAGCCTCCTTATCGCGACGATATGCCAATAGTTCGTTTTTATAGGCAATTGTTAATGGCCTGATTAACAATCTTTCTGTTTCAAGCTTCATTATTCGGCTTATGAGTTGAATTTCTGTTCGAACAAAAAGTACTTACTCATTTGCAGTTACCCGAAGAAGGCGAGTTCGAAGCACATCTCATTTTTATCACGTAGTGAAAAAGAAGCAGATAATTAAACTTGAAGCTACTACTTTCACCCCGCAGGATATCATACATATGCTATGCATGCGTGCTTCTTTGTCTGTCATGATGTTTCTGGGGTGTTTAGTAATTGCTCCCTCAAGTCAGCTAGAGTTTTATTTCTATTATTCTTCCAGGATGTCCATCCATTGACCGTTTTTCTGTCACTGCCTGCATCTTGAATGCCTGCAAGAGCTGCATAACTTGGGCTGCTGAATTGCTGTCTAAGTAGTTCTAATGAACCATCTTCCAAAACAGTTGCTTCGTATCTTTTTTGCTGTCCGTTTCTAGGTTTATAAATCATGGTTAACTTTTCACCAACGGTCAACAGACTTGCATTTACAAGGTCCGTTAACTCAACATCATATTGTGCGATCTCTGTATTCGCTCTTTGTGGCTTACTCTCCTCTTCTGTGTCGAGCTCAGGTTTGAATTCCTCTGGAAATTCAAATACAATATTTGCTGGCTTGTTGAATTCAACAAACTTGCTTACAACCCAAAGTTTCACTTTGTATTTTAAGGTCCTTGCCCAGTCACGGAGGTCATTTGTCACACCGTCAATCGGCACTCCAATTATTGGATCCATTTCAATAATGTCGCCAACAACTTGTCTTACGTTAATTGCAGCGATGTTAAGGTCTTCGAATTTCGCTTTTGTATACGTATCGGCTTGGTATTGCTCTACGGCAAGGTCAACCAAAGTCCTTTTGGTAATAGTCTGTTGAGACGCTAGAATTTGCTTCGTAACCTGCGGAGCAATATGGTTCCAAACGCTGTGATGCATTAGTTCAGCTTCCACTAAATACCATTTTCTTTGTCCGATATCTATGGCAAAACCGTCAGGAATTGTGCCAACTCCGTCAGCCGTCTTAATCTTAGCCTTTGGAAGATAAATTGAAGTCGGGCCGAAAAGATACTCGTAATTGTCAATGATAACTTGCTCCAATTCCGCTTCACTGTCGAACGGTGACTTAATAAATTTTGTGTCATTAAATATTAGCATATTTCTATCTATACTTAATTAGTTGAAATTCGTCATCGCATCAGGCATAACATACAAGCAATTCATCCGACGCCCGGGCACAGGGCAAGGTACAGCAAGCCGCTGAGTTATGCAAGCAGAAATTTGCGGTAAACACCTGAGGCCCTTCGACTAGCTCAGGGAGCGAGGGATTACGATGGAGGGGGACAAAGCGCAAGGGACAAGGGACAAGGTTCGTGAGACTGGTTTTTGGCGGGCCGAAGGCGAGTCATTCGGGAACAGCGGCATTCAAAGACCTGATACTCCAGGTACTCTTAACTCCAAGCACTCCTAACTTTATCAACTATAGTCACTTAGTTCACTTCAGGCACTCTAAGTACTTTAAGTACTCTAAGTACTCTAAGTACTCTATGTCCACTATGTCCTCCTCCCTCCATCCCTACTCCTCGATAAACTCCACATCCGTAGCCACTTCCCGGCCCTGCTCGTTCAGCACGATGCGGAAACGCACCGGGTCCCCGGGACGCAGGTCGTTGAAATCGATGCCGTGGAGATTGGAGAAGTGAAAGAAGAGGTTGTCGGGAGGGAAATGAATGAAGCCATATCCTTCCTTGATGCTGAGGACCTCGCTGGTGGTATAGCCCTCCCCGTCGTCCTCCACGAAGCGGGGCAAGCGCGAGGCTACATGCTTGTGGGCCACGAAGAGGTTGTTCACCACCGCGTCCTTGCGGCTGTCCGGATCGTCGATGATCTCATTCATCTCGATAGGATAGGCCACTACGTCCAGAAGATCGGGTGAGGTGCGGATCATGCGCTCGTTGCCGGAATTGTCGGTGTACTTGAAGTCCCACGACAGCAGCATGACCCGGGTGCCCAGGGTGTTGACCTTACGGGCCAGGGCCACGTAGTCCTCGTCCCCGGCGATGAGTACCAGCACGTCGAATTCCTTGTACAACGACAGCTCAAAGGCTTCCAGGGCCAGCCAGAGCTCAATGCCCTTCTCCTCCATCTGCCCCTGCACGGTGCGCAGCGGGATGTAGTGGGTGGTTACGCCTTCCGACATCAGGATGTCGTCGAACACCCGGTCGTAATACAGGAGGTTGCCCTTCTGACTGGCCTCCCGGGCGTTGAGGCGGGTCCTGAAGTAATGGGCATCCACGATCTGGCACAGTCCGATACGGTTGTCCTCCAATTCAGCCACCTTATGGCGGATGAAGGCATGCAACCCACTAATGTTGATCCTGCTTTTCCGGGTGTGGTTGTAGTTGTAATAGTTGCTTACGTGATACAGATAGTTTCCATCATAGATGACGCCGATTCGCGTCATCCCGCTCATTCTTTCCATAGTTTTTTATAGGTTTTTATTGGGGTGGCGAATGTAGGGCTTTTTTCCG
Organism: Bacteroidota bacterium; assembly: GCA_022710185.1. Taxonomy (GTDB): domain Bacteria; phylum Bacteroidota; class Bacteroidia; order Bacteroidales; family JAGNHN01; genus JAGNHN01. Next base: position 26,320 of record JAKLHK010000031.1, on the reverse strand, counting down.
TTGACCACCGCTGGAATAGTGAACAAGAGCGGGGCCACCTTGTTTCTTCATTGTGTATTTTTAATCACCCAAAAACACATCCTATGCACCCACTGGTCAGCATTATTATGGGCAGCACTTCGGACATGCCGGTCATGGAGAAAGCCTGCCGCGTTCTGGACGAGCTGGAGATCCCTTTCGAGCTCAACGCTCTGAGCGCCCACCGCACCCCTGAACTGGTCCACGACTTCGCCGTGAATGCCCGGGAGAGGGGCGTTAAGGTTATCATTGCCGGGGCCGGGGGCGCCGCCCACCTGCCCGGGGTCATCGCCGCCTCCACAACCCTGCCGGTTATCGGGGTTCCTATCAAGGCTGGCATCTCGATCGACGGCTGGGACTCCATCCTGAGCATCCTGCAGATGCCTCCAGGCATCCCGGTGGCTACTGTCGGCCTCGACGCCGCCCAGAACGCCGGGCTGCTGGCCGTGCAGATCATCGCCACTGGCCAGCCCGAGGTGATGGAACGTATGCTGGCCTACAAGAAAAACCTGGGCAAGAAGATAGTGCAGGCCAACGAAGAGCTTGCCTCGGTAAGCTTCCGGTTCAGGGTAAGAAGAGGGGTTGGGGGTTGATCCACAAGCCATACCCGAACCCATGAGTTTGAAGTGTGAGTGCGAGACTGCAACTCTTTTCCTCGCACTCCGCACTCAATGCTTTCCCATCAATTGAACTTCCACGCTGATCACGCTCAGACCGTCGCGCAGGGGCAGCATGAGTTGCTGGGTGCGGGGGTCGTTGCGGACGTGCTCATTGAAGGCCCGGATACCAAGGGTGTCCTTGTCGCAGGCCTGGGGATCGGCCACCTTACCCCCCCATAATACGTTATCCGCCAGGATGATGCCCCCGGGGCGCATGCGCGGAACCAGGGCCTCGTAGTAGGCGGTGTACTCCGGCTTGTCGCCGTCGATGAAGGCCAGGTCGAAGGGTAAAGGCAGGCGGGGGATCACGTCCAGGGCTTCACCCAGGTGAAGGATGATCTGTTCTCCCAGGCCATAGCCCTCCAGGTGGTCGCGGATCATGGCTTCCAGCTCGGAGTTGCGTTCGATGGTGTGTACCTGGCCGCCTTCCGCCAATCCCAGGGCCAGGCAAAGGCTGGAGTACCCGGTGAAGGTGCCGATTTCCACCACGTTACGGGGCCGGAGCATCCGGCTGATCATACGTAGCAGTCCGCCCTGAAGGGGGCTGCTGAGCATGTTGGGATAGGCGGTCTTCAGCCAGGTCTCGCGCTGAATGTGTGCCAGGCGGGCCGGGCCGGGACTGCTGTGCTCCTCAGCATAGCGGAGCAATAGTTCAGAAAATTCTATCATTCGGGGGTCCGGAAGATGAGACGGCTGAATATTGAGGGATCGAGGGCTTCACGGGCCACCTCCAGCAGGGAATCGCTGCCGATGGCGTCGATCCGGCGGTAGACGTCCTCGAGGGTCTCGGTGCGGTCGCGGCTCAGGACGCTCTTACCCAGGGCCAGCATGAGGTTGAGGTTGGACTCCCCGGCGATGGCGATCTGCCCCTTGAGCTGCTGGCGGGCGCGCTGCAGCTGCAGACCACCCAGGGGAAGGGTGCGCAGGCGGGCGATCTCGCGCAGGGCGAGATCGGAGGCCCGCTCCAGGTTGGCGTTCTCGGTACCCAGGTAAACCTCAAAGATGCCCGTATCGGAATAGGGGTGGTAGCCGGACTCCACATGGTAGGTGAGCCCGTGGCGCTCGCGAAGGCTGAGGTTGAGGCGGCTGTTCATGCCGGGGCCGCCCAGGATATTGTTGAGCAGCAGCAAGGGAAAATGGCCGGGGTGGTCGACGGGATAAGCCCTGCAGCCCAGGATGCAGTGGGTCTGGTATCCGGGCCGCTCCACACTGCGCTGGGTAGGGGTATAGCCGTTGACGGGCTGACGGGGCCTTTCCCCACCGGCGGTGCCGCGCGACTCGAACCATCGTTGCGCCCGGTGAAAGAAACGCCTTGGGGGGATAGGGCCGGCCGAGGCGATGACGGTGCCGGCATTACGGTAGTTGCGCTGGATGAAGGCCAGCACCTCCTCCCTTCCGAAGGCGCGCAGATGCTCCGGAGTGCCCAGGATATTGCGCCCCAGGGGATGGCCGTTGAAGAGCTGCTCTTCGAACTCGTCGAAGATCTGTTCAAACGGGGTGTCGAGGTAGCCGTTGATCTCGTCCAGGATCACTTCCTTCTCCTTCTTCAGCTCCCGTTCAGGGAAAGTGGAGTCGTAAAGGATGTCGGCGAAAAGTTCCAGGGTGCGGTCGTAATGTTCTGGAAGGAAAGAAGCGTAGATGCATGTATCTTCCTTGGTGGTGAAGGCGTTGAGGTCACCGCCTACGTTCTCCAGGCGGCTGAGCACCTGGAAGGCCTTGCGACGTCGTGTCCCCTTGAAGAGCACATGCTCGATGAAATGGGCCAGGCCGTTCTCCAGGGGCTGCTCGTCGCGGGAACCGGTATTGAGGAATACGCCGGCATGGGCCACCAGGGAGGTGGTGGTCACGTGTACCAGGCGGATGCCGTTGGAAAGCGTATGTCGGCTGATGTCCATGGGCAGGATGGCGGGGAGGGAGCTCAGGGAGCGCCGGCGGTGAACACGCCGGGGTATTCCGGATCATAATAAATCCAGAACATGGGCATGTAGCCACGCAGCTCGCCTTCGGGGCCATAGCGTTCGAGCAGGGGACATATGCCGATGACCCGCTTGCTGAGTCCAAAACCGGAGGCATCGCTGCGCCATTCCTCCAGGAAGCGGATGCGGGTGATGTCGTTGAGGCTGAGCGTCTGCGTGACCACGGTATCATAGAGGTCATACGGCTCTTCGCTGCGCTGGTAGGTCAGGGTATCGGTGCGGTTGCCGATGGCTTTCACCTGTTCCGGGCTCAGTGGCTGGTGGAAGATGTCCCAGGCCTTGACCCTACCCTCGTAGGCAGCAGACAGCAGGTCGCGCACCAGGGCCTCACGATCCTGCCCTTCGATGTTCTGCACCCACCAGTCGTAGGTAGGATCGGGACTTTTAATGGTGACATCGTACTGTATCCTACGGGTGACTACCTCACCCTGTTCTCCGGTGTCCGTTCCGCAGGAGGAGAGGAGCAGGGCCCAGATGAGCAGGGCGCAGGGGACAAGTATTCTTTTCATAATACGGGCATGTGGGACAAAGTTAGGCGATGAAGCGGAGAAAAACACAGTGCGAGTGTGAGCGCGAGACAGCAACCCTTTTCCTCGCACTCCGCACTCAGTACGCTACCGTTAACTGTTGCTCCCTTGCCGTTCCTTGAACGTGACTTTACTCTGCCCAGGGGCCGGGGCTATCTTTGTGGCGTTCCCGCGCAGGAGGTCTGCGCGGAATATACAAGTGCCCTGAGAACCTATTGCCTTATGCCCCAACGAACGCTGTCCCTGCTTGTCCTACTGATATCCCTGACCCTTATGGCTCCTGCAGCCCAGGCTGGTGTCCGGCCCGGTGAAGGGGGCCGCAGGACCGTGAAGGTCATGCCCCATCCGGTGCGTGGCCAGGCCATCATCGAAGTGCAGGCCCTGCAGGCGGGCACCTATCATTTCCGGCTGCTGAACATGCAGGGCGATGAGGTGCTGGTGTTCAGCATCCCGGTGATGCAGCCCGGGACCTACTTCCAGGCCGTAGACCTGGGCGAACTGCCCAAGGGTCCTTACCTGCTCATCGAACACGACGGGAGCCGGCGAGAGAGCAGCTCCGTGATTATTGTGGGTCCCTGACCTCCCCGTTCCCTTTCCCCGGTTTGAACACCACCCCCAGGTTGCGCCGGCCGTCAATCTTGACGACCAGGGGCTCGCTGAAACGTATGTGCCTCAGGTATTCATCCTCATAGAAGGCCTCCTGCTGCCGCAGGAAGTCGAGATCGTAGGAGCCATCGCTGATGTAAGGATTGATGGTGAAATACCCCACACGGAACGAGGTGAGGTTCTGGAAGAAATGGGTACCCTGACTGGGATCAATGCGGTAGTCGTCGAGGCCCGATTCCACGATGAGGCGGGCCGCAGAAATGTGGGGCCATTTGACCGGGATGCCCAGCCAGGGATCGGAGGAACCCCAGCGGCCGGGGCCGACCAGGACGTAATTGCGGTTTTCTTTCAGGAAGCGGTCGTTGACCTCGGCCATTCGCTCGGCGATGTGGGGATTGGCCGAGGCCTCGAAGCTTTCGGGCTTCACATAGACCAGGTCCGTGATGCTCCGCATGATGCCATTGCCCAGGGCAGAACGGCAGGTGATTACGGCATCGCCGGGATCCACCTGTTCCAGGTCTTCATCGATGCTTTCCTTATTGTCGACGATGGGCCGGATCTGCAGGATATTGAAGATCCTGGGCTGGTCCCGGGGTGGGTTGAGCTCTACGGCAAACTCGATCTCAATGGGCTTGTTCATCTCCCGCTGCCCCACTTCGAGGCAGGTGCTGAGGATATCAGCGAGAGGGAAAACATTATGCTGCAGCACGTTGCAGAAGGTGATGAGCTTACGCCCCTCGTGGCCCACCCCGTCGCGGATAATGTGGTTGTCGAGGTCAAAAGTGGAAGCGATATGTTTGAGTGACCCATCCTTTTCGGCATCGGCGACGCGGATCTGGCGGAGGTTGGCCCCGTCATCGACGGTTGGTCGGAAAGCTTCCGGGCTCAGATCGAGGGCATAGAAGTGCTTCTGCGTTTCGCGCAGGGCCATTTCAGGGGAGGCCAGCTGGAGTAACTTGCGGGGAAAACGTGGGGAGAAGCGGAGGGTCTGACCCCCGTCTACGATATACTTGCCCAGGCCCAGCGCCACATTGGCAATACCGTCGTCGGCCTTCTCGGGGTGGATAGGATAGAAATTGATGGAACGCGCCACACCCGAGACCGTGGGATAGAAGCGGTCGCCGTATTTTCTGCCAATCACCTCCTGCAGCACTATGGCCATCTTTTCCATGTCGATGACATTGGACGTGGCTGCCATGTAGGATTTGGACGATTTGAAGAAGGCCGAGGCATAGACACTCTTGATGGCATTGCTCAGGTTCTCGATCATCAGCCGTTCGTTGTTGGCGATGTGGGGGATCATATAGGTGGAATAGATCCCGGCAAAAGGCTGGTAGTGGGAATCTTCGAGCAGGCTGGAGGAGCGGATGGCGATGGGGTTGTTCACCACGGAGATGAAGGTGTACAGGTCCTCATGGATGCGGAAAGGCAGGCGGGCCGATACGAAGTGCTGGAGGATTTCCTCGTCGGGTGCGTCGCTGAGCGCAAAACGATAGAGGTTGTTCTCCTCCATGAACTCGTCGAAGATGTCGGTGCATAGCACCACGGTTCGCGGAGTGGAGATGAGCACCTCGGGAAAGCGGTCGAAGAGGTGATTACGCTTGATGAGGGAGTCGAGGAATGCGATGCCTCGGGCTTTACCGCCTATGCTCCCCTCCCCTATGCGGGTGAAGCTGAGGTATTCGTCGAAACGTTCGCGGTTGAACTCAGCGATAACCCCGCGGGCCTTGCTGAAGCGGAAATTGGCGATGGCATCGAAGAGGAAACGGCGCACCTCGTCCAGGTCCTTGAAATCATCGGGCCTGAGCTCCTTGAACAGTCGTGCAAGAGGGAACAGCGCCCTGGCGTTGAGCCACTTGCTGAAATGATTCCGGGAGGTATGATAATAGAATACGCTATCGGGGAGGCTGAAGATGGACTCCTGCAGGGCCTTGAGGTCGGCCGCCCGTCCTACCTCCTGGCGTGTTTCAGGGTCCATAAACACAAAATCGCCGAAGGCAAAATACTCCCGGATGAAGTTCTTCAGCTCAATGCTAAGGGTCTTGGAGTTCTTGTTGATGAAGCCCACCCCCAGCTCTTTGGCCTTTTCGGCCAGTCCGAGCTCGGAGCTCTGCAGCAGGATGGGCATGAAAGGGTCGTCGCTCTTCACCTTGCGGCAGAGCAGCAGGCCGGCCTCGGGGTCTTCCACTCCATTCCTCTTGTACTTGATGTCAGAAATGATGCCCAGCAGGTTTTCCTTGTATTTCTCGTAGAAGGCGACGGCCTCTTCGTAGGTGGTGGCCAGCAGGATCTTGGGGCGTCCCCGCATGCGAAGCATCTTCTGGTGCTCGTTGAGCCCCTCCGTCATGAAGGACTTCGACTGCTTGAAGATGATCTTGTATATGTTGGGAAGGTAACTGGAATAGAAGCGGATGCTGTCTTCGACCAGGATAATGACCTGTACCCCTACCTCCCTCACATCCGGCTCGGTGTTCCACTTGTCCTCCACCAGCTTGATGATGGCCAGCAGCAGGTCGGTGTTGCCGAGCCAGGAGAAGACGTAGTCTATGGCTTTAAGGTCTTCATGGTTGACCTTGATGGAGACTTCTCTGCTGAAGGGCGTCAGCACCACGATGGGGATGCGTGGAAAGCGGGTCTTGATGCGGCGGGCGAGGGCAAAGGTATCTTCATCCTCGGGGCTGAGCATGGAAATGATGAGGTCGATGTTGTGTTCCTCCAGGATGCTGAAGGCTTGCTCCTCGGTGGTGGCCTGGATGAACTGCGGGGGATAGCGCAGGTTGAGGGAGACATATTCGTTGAAGATCTGTTCGTCCACCCGGCCATCATCTTCCAGCATGAAGGCGTCGTAGGCGCTGGAGATGAGCAGCACGTGATAGATGCGCTTCTTCATGAGGCTCTGGAAGGAAGTATCGTTGAAATAGACCTTCTGGGCGGCGATGGGACTGGGTTTGGAAGGCATAGGTTAAAGGCTGGAGTAACAAAGGTAAGGTATTCGCCGGACCGTAGTACCGGGTGTTGGCTATGCAGCGAACAGCCGCAGAGGGACAGGAATGCCCTTTGTTGGTGTGCCCCACTTGCGAAAGATGTGTCCCCCTCTGTAACTTTAAGCCCGCTTATCCGTCTATCGTTTGATGAAGGCCCCCATGCTTAACCTTTCGATCTTGCTGCTGATGATGTCGTTCTTTCTGGCGCCCACCGGTGCACAGACGAAGGAACGCAAGGCCGAGCTCCTGCGTTTCGCCCTGGAGAACGTGAACAAGGAAAACTACGCGGTGGCGGAGCAGACCCTGGACAAGCTCATCGCCATCGACGCGGGCAATGCCGACGCTTACTTTCTTCGCGGGTACTGCCGCTACATGAAGGGAGAGCACAGCCGCGCCCTTCCCGACCTGAACAAGACCTTGCAGCTTGATCCTAAGTACACCAATGCCTATATCATCAGGGCACGCACCAACAGGGCCCTGGGCAACTACTGGTCGTGGCTGAAGGATTACAACCGTGCGCGGCAGCAGGACCCCTACCTTACCTTCTTCTCCCTCTCCAAGGGCATGGCGGGCGAGACCCGCTGACCCCCTTACATACTGATTCCCAGACGCTCCATCAGCTCAGGCAGTATAGGCTGATCGTGGTGGGGCAGGGCGTTGTACTGGAATTTCAGCTCCAGGGGAGCGTTGCCGGCAACGAAGGCCCTGGCGGCAAAATCCAGCATGTCCAGGTCGTTGAAGTCGTTGCCCACGGCTGCCACGGCCTGGCGAGGGTAGCCGAGGCTCCAGGCGAGCCACTCCAGGGCATGGCCTTTGCTCACTTCCGGGGGGAAGATCTCCATCCAGCACGTTTTATGGTCGATGGGTGAAGTAGTGCGGATGACCTTCACGCCTTCCAGGCTTTGGGCCAGGCCCTCGAAAGCCTCGGGCCCTCCTTCGAGGATGACCAGGAACTGGGAGGCTTCCCGGGGCCCTCCCGGACGGATCAGGGGGGTACCGAAGCCCTGATAAGCCGCCAGACGGCGATGGAAGTCGTCGGGGACCCTTTCGCGCGCCAGGTAATGGAAACGGTGGTTATCGGGTAGGACTTCCTGAAGGATAAAAGATACCCCGGCTTCGTGGAGTGCCGCCTCTGTCTTTTCGACAAGGGCAGAGCCCAGCCTGAGGCTGCGGATAAGCTCCCCGCTGCTCATGTCGATGATGCCGGCCCCTGTAGAGCATATGAGGTAATCCACCGGAAGGTCGGGACCGGGAAGTGCACGGCGGAAGGAATACCAGGAACGTCCTGTGGCGATGACCCGGACCACCCCTGCCTCTCCCAGCGCCACCAGGGCCTGGCGGTTGGCTTCGGCCAGGCGGCCGCCGCTGTCGAGGAGCGTACCGTCGAGGTCGGTGGCCAGCAGCCGTATCCCTGGTTCCTGCCTGATCATCATCCTATCCCCTCAGTGGTGGCCCCGGCGCATCACGGGCTGTTATCCAGGATCAGCTTCCTTCTTCCTGCCTGCCCATGGCTTCACTGAAAGCCGCGAGAAAGCGCCGGGTGAGGTCGTCACAGCCATGGTCGAACAGCCGGGCGCCGTCATCTTCGGCAGATGCCTCGAATTGGAGTTTGCCGTCGGTGGCCGGAGGCAGCAGGGAGAGGAACTCGGACCTCACCTCTTCAACCGCGGTGCTGGCAGTGATCCCGAACAGCCCCAGCAAGGCGCCCAACTGTGAGGTGCTGTCGAACTCGAGCGGACAGGGCAGGGCCTGGTCAAAGGATTGGATCATGCGCTGGGCATTGGTGAAGCTTCCCCCGGTCTCAGCCGCAAAGGATGAGGGCAGAACCAGGTGGGCCATAGAGGCCGTCCCGCTCATGAAGTGGTCCTGGACCACCAGAAAATCTGCGCGGCCCAGCCAGTGCCTGACCTCATCGGGATCTACGGCGCATCCCACTGGATCCTCCCCGAAGATGAATATGTTGCGGAAGGCGCCTTCATCGAGGCCTTCCATTAGGTCGGTTCCCTTATCTGGCCATTGGCCTATACCCCAGGCGGTGGCCATCGCAGCAGCCCCTCCGTTCAATGGGAGCCCGCCAAGACCGAGGCCGGGTGCCATGCCCATATCGTGCAGACCATGGCTGTTGTTTTTTTCCTTGAGGGCGATCAGCCCGTCAGAGGACTTGCCCAGTCGCCCGGTAATCATGGCCAGGTGCTGCAGCTCCCTCACGGCATGTGCGGTGAGCTCTTTCTCGGAAAAGAGGATAATGGCCTTCTCTATTTTGCTGATGTCCTTGGCAAAGCCCAGGAGGTGGTCCACGCAACAGGCCCCGGCCTTCTCGAACAGCTCATCGAAATCCTCGGCGAGCAGGGCTTTGCGATAGGCTTCGAAGCCTTCGGTATTCCCATCCAGCCATAGCCTGTTCTCCAGTCCATTGCTGAGGATGTAGTGGTTTACGGCCTTCAGGAAATAGTAATAGTCGTTCACCCTGACCACGTCATCGGTCTTGTGCTCGAGGCCGGTGGTCCCTTCGGTAGTCACCAGACCGACCCGTGCATGGTGCCCTATGCGGGCCTGCTGTACGGCAAAGCCGGCCACGCCATGCTCCTCGTGGATCTGGGTACCCATAATCCAGATACGCCCGGTCCCCTGGAGTTCCTCCAGGCGGGCATTATGCAGGGACGACGTCCGGTACCCCTCACCCCGGCCCAGGTAATGGAAGCTGCCCAGGTTATCGGTGCGGGCCGCGGCCCGGGCCAGTTTGCTGATGAGGTACATCTCTTCGTTGGTGAGCCTTGCCCCGGCGAAAAAGGCGCTGCGGTCGGCATCTACGGACAGGATGCGGGAGGCGATCATCCCGAAAGCCTCTTCAAAGGAGATCTCACGGAAGCCATCGGGTCCACGGAGCAGCGGCCGGGTGATGCGGGCAGGGTCGTTGAGCTGACGGTAGCCGAACTTGCCGAAACGGCAGAGGTTGCCCTCGGGATTGCCCAGGCCGGATCCCCCTGTGACCTTCATCACAAAATGGCCCTTATGGTTGAGCTCGAGCTCGCAGCCCACGGAGCAGTATGGGCAGATGACGCGGTCCTGTTCCAGTTTGACCGGCCCGGGTTTGAAGGGGAAGTTTTCGGATATGGCGGCCGTGGGGCAGGTACTGATGCACATGCCGCAGGACTCGCAGAGGGTTTGGGTGAGGGCGTCGCCCATGGCCGGAGCAACATAGGTATCGTAGCCGCGGTTGATGAAACCCAGGGCCCTGGCACCCACCACATCACGGCAGATGCGAACGCAGCGGCCGCAGAGGATACATTTATTATTATCGATCTCGATGAAGGGGTGGCGGAAATCGACGGCGTACTCTTTGTATTCGCCTTCGAAGCGGGTCTGTTCCGCCCCATATTCGGTGGCATAGCGCTTGAGGTCGCAGTCGTAATACTCCGTGCACCCGCACTCCAGGCAGCGGTTGGCTTCGTGTTTGGCCACTGCTTCGCTGCTATAGCCCAGTTCTACTTCCTGGAAGTTGCGGCGACGCTCAGGGTCCAGGGTGGGCATTTCTTCGCGCTGCTGAAGGAAGAAGGCCCCTTTATAGTCGGAAGGGTCCTGCTTCCTGAAGTTGTCGCGCTTGCTGAGGAACTCCTCCGGTTCCGGTTTCACCTCCAGTCCCATCAGGAACTGATGGCAGCTGAGCGAAGCGCGCCGGGCCTGCCCAACGGCTTCGATGAGGGTGGCGGGGCCGGTGACGCCATCGCCGGCGGCGAAAATGGAAGGAACTCCCGTTTGCAGGGTCTGCTTGTCGGCTTCCAGGTCGCCCCAACGGTTGACCTTGAGCTCGCCTTCCGCGCCGGAGGCGTTCACATCGTCCAGGAAGTCGGCATAGGTTTTTTGTCCGATGGCAGCCAGGATGACATCGACGGGTAAGTCGAAGTCTGAGCCTTCGACAGGCACCGGACGGCGTCGGCCTGATGCGTCGGGTTCGCCCAGTTCCATGCGTATGCAGGTAACCGACTTCAGGCTTCCATCATCCTGCTTATTGACCCTGACGGGATTGGTCAGGAAGAGGTACTCCACCCCTTCCAGCTTGGATTCATGGATCTCGATGGGGTTGGCAGGCATTTCCTTTTCCGTTCGGCGGTAGATGACCCACACCTTTTCTGCCCCGCAGCGCAGGGAGCTGCGGCAGCAGTCCATGGCCGTATTTCCCCCGCCCACCACGGCGACGGTCTTTCCCCTGAAATCGGGGCGTATACCGCTGACTTCCATCTCCTTAAGAAAATCGATCCCGGCATAAACACCCCGGGCCTCTTCCCCGTCCACACCCAGGAGGGTGCCCATCTGGGAGCCTATGGCAAGCACCACGGCGTCGTACTTATCCCGCAGGGTGGCATACCGGAGGTTCTCGCCCAGCTTATGCTGGTAATGGATATTCACACCCAGCCGGGTGATGGCATCCACTTCCTTTTGGAGTATATCGTTGGGAAGGCGGTATTCGGGTATACCATACCTCAGCCAGCCCCCGGCGGCAGGAGCGGCTTCGAAGATATCGGCCTGGTGGCCCTTTTTCTGCAGAAAGAAGGCCGCGGACAGCCCGCCTGGGCCGGCGCCAATGATAGCCACACGTTTGCCTGTAGGCGGGTCAAGGCGAGGGCTGAAGGGATCGGCCGAAGCCAGGTCCTGATCGGCGGCGAAACGCTTGAGGTAATCGATGCCCACGGCAGCGCCCTCATCCAGGAGGTTGCGGCGGCAGGCCACCTCACAGGGTCTGACGCACACCCTGCCGCAGACCGCGGGCAAAGGATTAGTCTCCTTGATGACCTCCACGGCCTCACGGTACATCCCCTTTTCGATATAGGAGATATACCCCTGTACATCCACCCCGGCAGGGCAGGTCTGTTTGCAGGGAGCCATACAATCGGCGTAATGGTTGCTGACCAGCAGGTCCAGGGCGGCCTTGCGCGAGCTTCTCACCTTGTTGTTCTCGGTCCACACCTTCATCCCTTCGGTAATGCGGGTGCTGCAGGATGGCTGCATACCGCGCATGCCCTCCACTTCCACCACGCAAACGAAGCAGGAGGAGAAGGGCTCGAGGCGGGGATCGTGGCACAAGGTAGGGATGGAGATGCCGTGGCGATTGGCCAGCTGGAGGATGGTCTCTCCGGGCTGCCCGAGGACGGCTTTTCCGTTCAGGATGACATTGAGATTATCGGACATCTTATCTTTTCTTGAGGATGTAGGGCTTAGTTGACTATCACGGCATCGAACCGGCAACGGCTGAAGCACTCCCCGCAGGCGATGCAGGCCTCCTGGTCGATGAAATGGACCTGCTTGCGTTCCCCGCTGATGCACTGTACGGGACACTTTTTGGCGCACACCATGCACCCGGTGCATTTTTCAGGGTCGATGGTATAGGTCAGCAGCTGTTTGCAAACTTTGGCCGGACATTTCTTGTCGCGGATATGCGCTTCATATTCATCGCGGAAATAGCGCAGGGTGGTGAGCACGGGATTGGGCGCCGTCTGGCCCAGTCCGCAGAGGGAGTTGTTCTTGATCTCCTGGGCCAGGACCTCGAGCTTCTCGATGTCCCCTTCCCTGCCCTGGCCTTCGGTTATGCGGATGAGTATCTCCAGCATGCGCTTGGTGCCAATACGGCAGAAGGTGCATTTGCCGCAGCTTTCTTTCTGGGTGAAGTCAAGGAAGAATTTGGCCACATCGACCATGCAGGTAGTCTCGTCCATGACCACCATACCGCCCGATCCCATGATGGCGCCGGTGGCGTTGACGGAGTCATAGTCCACGATGGTGTCGGCCAGGTGCTCCGGGATGCATCCCCCGGACGGTCCACCCATCTGTACGGCCTTGAACTTACGGTCCTTTTGAATCCCTCCCCCCAGCTTGAAGATCACATCGCGCAGGGTAATGCCCATGGGCACTTCCACCAGGCCCGAACGCTTGATTTTGCCGGCGAGGGCGAAGACCTTGGTGCCCTTGGACTTCTCGGTGCCATAGCGGGCGTAGGCTTCAGGGCCGTGGCTGATGATCCAGGGGATATTGGCCCAGGTCTCCACGTTGTTGATGTTGGTGGGCTTGCCCCAGAGCCCGGCTTCGGCCGGGAAGGGCGGGCGCTTGCGCGGCATGCCGCGTTCGCCCTCCACCGAGGCGATGAGTGCGGTTTCTTCGCCGCATACGAAGGCCCCGGCGCCTTCCTTGATATAGATATCGAAATGGAAGCCTGGCAGGCCGAGGATATCCTGACCGAGGTAGCCTTTGGCACGGGCCTGATTCAGGGCGATGCGCAGGCGCTTGATGGCGAGCGGATACTCTGCACGGCAATAGATTACCCCTCCGGTGGCCCCGATGGCATAGGCGCCGATGATCATGCCTTCCAGCACGCTGTGGGGGTCGCCTTCCAGCAGGGAGCGGTCCATAAAGGCCCCGGGATCCCCTTCGTCGGCATTGCAGATGATGTATTTCTCGGGAGAAACAGCGTTAAAGGCGAACCTCCATTTCAGTCCGGTGGGGAAGCCCCCGCCCCCGCGGCCCCTGAGGCCCGAGTCGAGGACGGTGCGGATCACCTGTTCCCGCGAAATGCCATCTTCGGCGATCTTACGGATGGAGGCGTATCCCTGGCGGGATTCGTACTCTTCAATGGACTCCGGGTCGATGTAGCCACAGTTCCTCAGCGCGATCTTCACCTGGGAGCCCAGGAACTCCTGGTCCGGGGTGTCGAAGAGGTCCGACTGCACCACCAGTTCCCTGACGGGTTCCTTGTTGACGATATGTTTGTCGATAAGCTCAATGGCCCTGGCTTCGTCGATCTCTCCGTAGAGGTAGGTCCCTGATTCATCAATGACCTCGACCAGGGGTTCGCGGTAGCACATGCCTACGCAGCTGGTTTTCTTGAGCTCGAAATCCAGGCCTTCCGATTCCCTGAGCTGGCGTATCTTCTCGTAGGTCTTCCCGGCTCCGGCGGCGATGCCGCAACTGCCGAGCCCGACGATCACTTTGGTCTTTTCCATGGGTTCAGATTGACGGGGCATCCTCTCCCCGGGCTTCATTTTCTTTGATTCTGATGTTCTTGACGATCTTCACGGCTTCAGGGCCGGTGAGCTTGCCGAAGGTCTCCTCCCCGATCATCATCACGGGAGCCAGGGAGCAGCAGCCCAGGCAGGCCACCGATTCGAGCGTAAAGAGGCGGTCTTCAGTGGTTTCCCCGTCGGCGACGCCCAGAGCTTCCACCAGGGCATCGGTGATCTTGTTGGCATTCTGCACATGGCAGGCTGTTCCGTGGCACACCTTGATAATGTATCTGCCCACAGGCTGAAGACGGAACTGGGCATAGAAGGTGGCTACGCCGTACATCTCGCTCAGCTCTATGCCGCAACGCAGGGCCAGGTGGTTGAACACCTCACGCGGGATATATCCGTACTCATCCTGTGCGCCCTGCAGCAGGGGGATGGTGCTGCCTTTGCGGCCGCGGTACTTCTCGATCAGGGATTCGATCCGGCTAAGGTCCACCGCATCAGTGACCTCCGGGGCGGACCTGTGGTCCAAACGTTGAACGCGCATAAGTGCTCCTGTTTTGGGAAGGGCTAAAAGTAGAGAAAAGTGCCGCTAAGCCTTGACAGTCAAGGGAATTTATAATCAATCCAAATAAAAATGAATTCGTAACTTTCGGCATAAGTACTTCCAGCCGATGAATCGCCAAGCTCTCCTTATCGTGTTGATCCTGATGCCTGTCCTTGCCTTTCATGCGGGAACCAGGGCCCAGAGCAAACAGCTCTGGGGAATCACCAGCTCCGGGGGCAACGGGGGTGGGGTCATTTTCCATACCAACGGTCACGGTAAGAATTACACCGTGGCCTGGGCCTTTCTTGAAAATCCGGGGGCCAATCCGGGCACCACCCGCCTTTGTGAGGCCACTGACGGCAAGTTGTACGGGATGACCTGGGCGGGCGGGGCGTTAAACTTCGGCGTGATCTTCCGGCTGGACCCTTCTACCGGAGGATATGAAAGGCTTTTCGACTTCGACGGCCTGTCGTCGGGGATGAACCCCGAGGGCAGCCTGATCCAGGCCACGGATGGCAAGTGTTACGGCATGGCCAGCTCCGGTGGGGCCAACCTGCTGGGAACCCTGTTCAGGTACGACCCTTCCAGCCAAACCTTTTCCAAGATCCTGAACTTCGACGGCCCGCAATACGGACGACAGCCCCAGGGGAGCCTGATGCAGGCCTCCAACGGCAAGCTGTATGGCATGACCGCCTATGGCGGGGCATACGACAGCGGCTGCCTGTTCTCCTGGGATCCCTCCTCCCAGGTCTTCACCAGGCTTCACGACTTCTCCGGCACCGGTGGCAGCGTTCCCTGGGGGAGCCTGGTGCAGGCGTCCAACGGCAAACTTTACGGCCTGACATCGTACGGAGGGGCCAACAACTTTGGCACCCTCTTCAGCTTCGACCCGGCCACAGGCCAGCACAGCAAACTGTTCGATTTCAGCGGCCCAGGAACGTCCAGCAACGGGGCCTATCCGTACGGTGAGCTGCTCGAGTTCAGCACCGGTAAGCTCTACGGAATGGCCTACGGGGGAGGTTCCAGCAACGCCGGGTTGATTTTTGAATATGATTTCACCTCATCCACATTCACCGCGAAGAAAGACTTCACCTATACCAACGGGGGCCTTCCCAACGGTAGCCTGATGAAGGCAGCGAACGGCAAACTCTATGGGCTCACCCAATCAGGAGGGAGCAGCAATGCCGGTATCCTGTTCGAATATGTTCCCTCCACCAACACCCTCACCACCCTCTACCACTTCAGTCCGCTGGTCAGCGGGAGCCAGCCCTGGGGCACCCCCGTCCAGGCGTCCAACGGAAAGCTCTATGGGATGACCCATTCCGGAGGCAACGGATATGGGACCATCTTCACCTATGATATTACGGCGGCTTCATTGCAGAAACTGCTTGATTTCTATGGAAAGCTGAACGGGGAGACCCCCAAGGGAAAGCTCGTCCTGGCCTCCGACGGCATGCTGTACGGTACGACCCAATATGGGGGGAGCAATGGCAGCGGCACCATTTTCCGCTTCGACGCTCAAGCCAGGACCTTCTCCAAGCTTCTCGACCTCAGTTCGACCACGGGGGACACCCCCGTGGGGGGCCTGGTCCAGGGCAATGATGGGAAGCTGTATGGTTTGGCCTACAAAGGAGGATACTATGGTAAGGGGACACTCCACCGGGTTGATCCGGCCACTGGCCAATTGAACGTGCGGGTCAGCTTCAGCGGGACCAACGGCGCCCATCCCAGCGGACGACTGGTGCAGGCCGGAAACGGCAAGTTTTACGGACTTACCGGCGCCGGGGGCACCTATGGTTACGGGACCCTCTTCGTTTACGACGAGCAGGCCAGCACCTTCACAAAACTGATGGATTTTGACGGCACATCCAAGGGACGCCAGCCCCTGGGATCCCTCATCCAGGCCTCCAACGGAAAGCTCTACGGGCTCACATACCAGGGCGGGCAGTATTCCGTGGGCGTGCTGTTCAGCTATGATCCTGTGGCCGGCACCTTCACCAAACTCTACGACTTCACCGGCGCCAATATTTCCGGGGGGGGCGCGCTGCCTTCAGGGGAGCTGCATCAGTCCTCCGACGGCAAGCTCTACGGGTTTACCTATCAGGGCGGCAGCAGCAATGAAGGAACCGTGTTCTCTTATGATATCGGCACGGCCACCCTGACCAAGCTCTATGACCTGAGCGCCTCAACCACCGGAAAGCTGCCCCCGGCCGGCCTGATCGAGGGCGGGAATGGAAAACTATATGGACTTTGCTATGAAGGCGGAAGTCAGAATCAGGGTACACTGATCGAGTATAACCGGAGCAGTGGCGTGCTCATCAAAAAGAAGGATCTCGGCGGCAGAGACGGTGCCTCCCCGCTCTGCAGCCTGACCGAAAGGGCCTGTACGGCCAAAAGCTCCTCCCTGACCCTCAGTTCGTGCGGGCCCTATACATCCCCCTCAGGGATGATTTGGAGCAACAGCGGCCTGTACACCGACACCGTGGTAGCCTCCAACGGCTGCGACAGCGTGATCAGCATAAACCTCAGCGTAGTTACGGTGAACACCACAGTCATCCCGGCGCCCAGCACGCTCACGGCCATGCAGCCGGGTGCTGCCTATCTGTGGGTCGATTGCATGAACAACTATGCTCCGGTCAGCGGTGCCGTGAATCAGAACTTCAGCCCCTCCTTCAGCGGGATCTATGCGGTGATCATCACATTCAACGGGTGTGTGGACACCTCCTTCTGCTTCCCGGCCCAGCCTACCCCCGGCTTCGGGGAGACTGACCGGCCCGGACCCGTCACCGTTCATCCCAATCCCGGGCCTGGCCCCTACCTGGTTGACCTGGGCTTCCCCACCGACAGGCTAAGCGTTGAGGTGCTGGATGTCATGGGCCGTATGGTCAACGCCTTCGAACACCAGGGTGGCCGGTATTTGATGATCGACGTGGGAGGCCCTTCCGGAATGTATTACCTGAAACTTACCGGCACCAGTGCCCGATATATCCTGAGGCTGGTAAAAACAGGGGAATGAGCCCAAACCTGCCTTGATGCGCAGTCCTCAACAAAGATGGACATCCGAATGCAGCAAGATCGGTGGGGAAGATGGGTCGAATCGGCCGCGGGTGCCCATCTGATCAATCACAGCCTCGAAGGAGAATATCGGGTGTAGTATTGGTGTGAGGCTGACGCCTGAGGCCTTCTTCAACCCCATCCCGGCGTGCTAATAATAAGTTAGCTGATAAGGTTGCTGGTGATCATTTCCTTCCGGGAACAAATCATTGTGCATTTCCGCTTTTTTCTAATTTTAACCTCGTCTAAATAACATTTCACTATGACATTAGGAATCCTGAAGGAGCCTGCGGGCGAGAACCGTGTGGCCCTTCTGCCGGAAGGCGTTGCCCAGTTTGTCAAGCTCGGGGCCAGCGTGCTGGTTGAAACCGACGCCGGCCTCAACGCCAGGGCCCGCAACGGGGCCTACGAGGACATGGGCGCCACCCTGAAGGACCGCAAGACAGTGATCCAGGCCTCGGATGTGTTGGTCATGATCAACGGCCCGGCCGATGCCGACCTCGACCTGATGAAGGAGGGGCAGGTGGTGTTGGGGATGTTCAATCCGCTGATCGACACCGCCCTGGTAAAGAAGATGCAGTCCCGCGGGCTCACCACCTTCAGCCTCGACACCATCCCGCGCATCACCCGGGCGCAGTCGATGGACGTGCTCTCGTCTATGGCCACGGTAGCCGGCTACAAGGCCGTAATCGACGCGGCCCACAACCTGCCCTATTTCTTTCCCATGCTCATGACAGCCGCCGGGACCATCAAGCCGGCCCGTGTGCTGGTGCTGGGCGCAGGGGTGGCCGGCCTGCAGGCTATCGCCACCGCCCGCAAGCTGGGCGCCATCGTAAATGCCTTTGATGTGCGCTCCGCCGTGAAGGAACAAGTGATGAGCCTGGGGGCCAAGTTTGTGGAAGTGGAAGGCGCCATGGAAGACGCCGCCGCCGGGGGCTACGCCGTGGAGCAGACCGATGAGTTCAGGAAGAAACAGGCACAGGCCATTCACGACCGGGCCATCGAATCGGATGTGGTGATCGCTACTGCGCAGATTCCCGGCCGCAGAGCCCCCATCCTGCTCCTCAAGGAAACCGTGGAGATGATGCACCCGGCCAGCGTGATCATCGACCTGGCCGCCTCCACGGGAGGAAACTGCGAGCTCACCCGTGACAACGAAGTGGTGGTGCACAACCAGGTGCGCATCATCGGCAAGTCGAACTATCCCTCCGATATGCCCTCGGATGCCAGCAAGATGTACGGAAACAACGTCATCAACTTCATGAAGCTCATGATCGACAAGGAAGGGAACTTCTCCCTGAACTTCGGGGATGAGATCGTGAAAGGCACCTGTACCGTACACCAGCGGGAGGTAATCAACGAAAGGGTGAAAGCCGCCCTGAACGCATGAACCCAAAAAACGGTTAACAATGGATAGCGTACTGGAATTCTTTTACGTGCACCGGGAGGCGATCTTCATCGTCGTCCTGTCGATATTTCTTGGCATTGAAGTGATCTCCCATGTCCCAGCCATACTGCATACCCCGCTGATGTCGGGAGCCAATGCCATCCATGGGGTGGTGATCATCGGGGCCATCATCGTCATGGGACACGCCCACGACACCCTTTCCATCATCCTGGGCTTTCTGGCCGTTGTGCTGGGCACGCTGAACGTGGTGGGCGGCTTTGTGGTCACCGACCGCATGCTGGAGATGTTCAAGAAAAAAACCAAGAAATAAGCTGAGCCATGGATACCCTGATAGAGATCACGAAGGTCATTTCCTTCACCCTGGGAGGCAGCATCCTGGAGGTCAGCTACCTCATTGCTTCCGTGCTGTTCATCATCGGACTGAAGATGCTCAGCCATCCCGACACCGCACGCAGGGGTAACCTTTGGGCCGCCCTTGGCATGAGCCTGGCGATACTCGCCACCATCCTATTCCATCGCATGGATGGGGAGCCCATCGGAAACATCGGACTCATCGTCTTAGCCATTGCCCTGGGAACCCTCATCGGATGGCTCATCGCAGTGAAGGTCAAGATGACCGCCATGCCCCAACTGGTGTCGTTCTTCAACGGGATGGGGGGCGCCGCCGCTGCCCTCATCTCCCTCATCGAGTTCCAGCATCTGGCCCGCCTGGGTGAGCCGGTGAACATGGGATCGGGATTCATGCTGGCTATCCTGCTCGGGCTGATGATCGGCAGTGTGTCGTTTGCCGGCTCCATGGTGGCCTTCGGCAAGCTCGACGGCAGGGTGGGCGACATACGCAACCCGGTGATGCGCTACATCAATATCGCGTTCATGGTGGTGCTGACTGCTTTCGTGGTGTTCCTTATGACCCGCGGCAGCGTGGAGGCTGGTGCAATGCTCCCATACCTCTACCTCTTCTTTGCCATCGCCCTCATCTATGGGGTGTCCTTTGTGATGCCCATTGGGGGCGCTGACATGCCCGTGGTGATCTCGCTGCTGAACTCCTTTACCGGGGTGGCCGCGGCCATGGGCGGGTTCCTCTACAGCAACCAGGCGATGCTTACCGGCGGTATCCTCGTAGGATCCGCAGGCACCATACTCACCGTGCTGATGTGCAAGGCCATGAACCGTTCCCTGCTGAACGTGATCGTGGGCGCATTTGGCGGTGGCCCGAGTGCAGCCGGACAGGAAGACGGCACCATCAGGGAAATCAGCGTGAGCGACCTGGCCGTGTTGATGGCTTACAGTCGCAAAGTGGTGGTGGTACCCGGGTACGGACTGGCAGTGGCCCAGGCCCAGCACCTTTGCCATGAGATGGACAAGATCCTGGAAGAGAAGGGCGTAGAAGTGAAGTATGCGATACACCCCGTGGCCGGACGCATGCCGGGTCATATGAATGTGCTGCTGGCCGAGGCCGATGTCCCCTACGAGAAATTGGTGGAATCAGACGATGCCAACCCCGATATGCCCAATACCGATGTGGTGATCGTGATCGGGGCCAATGACGTGGTGAACCCCGCCGCCGAAGATGACCCCGGAAGCCCTATCTACGGCATGCCCATCGTCAAGGCCCGCGACGCCAGGAACATTGTGGTGATGAAACGAGGGATGGGTAAGGGGTACGCCGCCATTGAAAACTCCCTCTTCTTCCACGACAAGACACGCATGTTGTTCGGCGATGCCAAGGGCAGCCTGCAGAAGATCGTAAATGAGCTGAAAGCGTTGTAGGATATCTGATATCTGATATCTGATATCTGATATCTGATATTTGATATCTGATATTGATCGGGGATTGAATTCTTGCTTATGATAAAAAGGCCCGTCGGATTGCGCGGGCCTTTTCTTTTTCAAGAATTGAAGAGCCTGTCATGCAACTGCTTCAATAGGTCACTACGGCGATGCGCTTCTTGCCGTCCATACGGATCTGCAGGGGATGGGGGAAGCGCACATGCCGGAAGAACTCGGTTTCCTGAACCAGCTCCTGGGCCTCCAGCAGTCCGTAATCGATGCGGCTGGCCGACAACTCCGGCTGCACGCTGAAATAGCCTACGTTCATCGACACCACGTTATGAAAAAAATGGGAACCTGAACTGGCGTCGAGGGGGAAATCCTTGAGGCTGGTTTCCACGATGACCCGGGCGTTGGAGATCTGCGGCCAGTTGACCGGGATGCCGATCCAGGGATCCCGTGTACCCCAGCGGCCGGGGCCGATGAGGAGGTATTTTCGCCCGGCCGCTCCCATGTGGGTATTCAGCCGTTCGATCTCCAGCGCCATGTCCTTGGTGCGACTCTTGTCGAAGCTCTTTCCTTGAACGTAGATCACATCGCTCACCCCTTCCACCAAACCATTGCCCATGGCCTTTTCTGAATACATCACAATACGGTCCGCCGGAATCTCGTCCATATTCACCTGGAAGTCCTGGGCGGCACCCAGTAAGGGCTTGATCTGCAACAGGTAGAAACTGGCCCGGTTCTGTCCGTCCTTGTTCAGATCCACCGCGAACTCGATCTCTACCGGGGTGCCCATCGCCTCATGCACCACATCGAGCACCACCTCAATGGTCTTGGCCAGGGGGATGTAGTTGTATTTGAGGATGTTGGCAAAGTTAACAATGCGGGGGCCGGCGGCAGTGAGCCCAGGGGTGATCCGGTGGCTTTCCATATCATAGACCGAGGCCAGGTGCTTCAGGCTGTTGTGCATCTCGGCATCGTCCAGGTCGAGGCGGGCCAGGCCGGCATCCTCCCCCTCAAGCAGGCTCAGGTCGGTCTTCGAAAGGTCTACCGCGAAGAACTCCACCTGGGAGTTTTTATACTGGTCGCGCGGACTGTTGATGTCGAGCGTAGGATAGCGGGGCGAGAAGCGGTAGGCCTTCTCCCCTTCCACCACATACTTGCCCAGGCCGAGCGCAGCCACGGCGAAGCCTTCTTCAGGCTTCATGTGCGCAAAGGGGTAATAGTTGTATGATTGGGCGACCCCGCTGATGTGGGGGTAGTAATAATCGCCATACTGCGATCCTACCACCTCCTGGATCACCACGGCCATTTTCTCTTCATCGAGCTTGTAGTTGACCGCCTCGATATACCCCCTGGCCTGGCGGGAGAAAACAGAGGCAAACACCAGCTTTATGGCGTCCATGGCCTGTTGTAGCCTCACGTTGAGCTCAGGATGGCTGTTAGGCAGCAAGTAAGTCTCGAAGATCCCGGCAAAGGGTTGCATCAGGGAGTCTTCGAAGAGGCCGGAGGACCGGATGGCGATGGGCCGGGTGATCTTTTTAAGCACCACCCTGAGCTTGCGCACCAGGGTATCGGTGAGCTGGGCATTAACGAAGAGCTCGCGTATGCGGGCGTAGTCGGTTTCCTGGTGCACCTGTTCGTAGAGCTTGTTGCGCTCCATGAAGTACTCGAACTCGTCGGTACCGATGACAGAGGTCTTTGGGGCCCGGATGCTGATATCCGGGAGGTGCTGGCTGAAATCGTAATAATGGATGAGGGAATTGATGAAGGCCACGCCCCTGCCCTTCCCACCCAGGCTGCCGGGGGTCAGGCTCACGATATTGCTCTCGTCAAGGATGGCCCCCTCCTCGAAGGGGATGATCTTGCCCTTGTTCTGCTCGTTACGGAACTTGCTGATGACATCGAGCAGATATTCCCTCATCTGGCGGGGGTTCTCGAAATCGGTGACCTTCTGGGGGTTAAGGATCTTGGCTGCCTGGATCTCGCCCCTCGCCATGAGCCAGAGGCTGAAGTGGTCCTTGCGGGCATGATAGATGAGGGAGTCGTCGGGGATGAGGCGCAACTGGTTCTCGAACTCCTTCAGGCTGCGGGCCTGGGCAATCTGCACCCCTTCGCGGTTGCGGTAGATGAAGTTGCCGAAGCCCAGATAATGCGTAATGAAGCTCTTGAAGTCCTGGATCAGGCTCTCGGAGTTTTTGTTGATGAAGCTGGCCTTGAGGTCGAAGGCCTTCTGGGCGTTGTCGGGGTTGGACGACTGAAGTACCGTGGGCAGGTCAGCGATCAGGCCCTTGATCTCTTTCACCAGCTCCACCCCGGCGCTGCTGTCGAGTACCCCTTCGCGGGGGAACTTCACATCGGAGATGAGGCAGAGCAGGTAATCCTGATAGCGGTTGGCAATATCGATGGCCTCCTCGTAATTGCTGGCATGCAGGATCTTGGGACGGGCCCTCAGGCGCAGCAGTTTATAGAGCTCATCCGAACTCACGTCGTCGATAATGCGCCGGGTCTGCTCCAGAACAATGTTATACAGCATGGGCAGGTAACGGGAGTAGTAGATAGGCGAATCCTCCACCAGCAGGATCACCCGGACCAGGCCCAGACGGGTGTCGTTGGCCACGTTGATCTTGTCCTCCACGCTCTTGATCATGGCGAAGAACACCTTGGAATCGCCATTCCACACGAAGAGCTTGTCGACGTGTTTCATCTGGCGCTCGTCCTGGCTGAACTGGGCCACATCGCGGTTGTTGTTCAGCAGGAAATAAATGGGGATATAGGGATAGGCTTTCTTGATCTCCCGGGCAAGGCCCAACGGGGCTTTACGGTCGGCGCCCACCATCATGATCACCAGGTCGAAATGCTTGACTTTCAATTCCTCCAGGGCTTCATCCGAAGAAGAGACCCCGGTGATGCGGGGAACCGAGGTAAGGTTCATCTGGCTGTATTCCCCGAGAACGTACTCTGAAAACCGGCCTTCGCGCTCGATGCTGTAGGCATCGTAGAGGTTGGCCACCAGCAGGATCTCCCGCACCTTGAAGGGCATGAGGTCATGGTAGATATCCCGGTCGAAGTTGTTCTTGTTGAGGAACTTCTGCAGCAGTTTACGGCTGGCGATATGGCTGCCCCGCTCCTCCTGCTCAATATGTACGGGTTGTACGGGGCCCTTGCTTTCGGTCAGCAGGCTGAGGGCGGCCATGCTGTTGAGGTAGCCGGTGATGATGCTGGCGAGGTTGTTGATGAGGTCGCGCTCCTCCCTCAGGAAAGGCCCTTCATCCTGTTCCACGAACTCACGGGTATAGCACACCTCGATGAAACCCTTCTCCCCATCTATGGTCTCGATGTTCTGGCGCTGGGACCAGGCCGAAGGATGGAAGCCGGGGGTGACATAGTCGTGCTTCCCCAGACGGATGCGGGCTACGGTGTATTCAGGGTACTGCCAGGCTTCAGGCAGGAGCATGCTGATCTGGCGGAGCGTTTCCGGAATGCTCTTCCCTTCCTTCACCAGGGCCGTCGTCTGGTTTATGGCGGCCAGCTCTTTCTGCCGTTCCCGGTGTTCGGCCATCAGTTGCCGGAAGGCGGTGCCCCGGCCCCCTGTCGCGTTCTCCTCCTGCACGCTCATTGCTTGTGGTGTTGTCCGACCGCTCCGGTCAGTTGTGAACCGGTAAAGGTACAAGAATGACTTCAGGGAGACATGGGCTGTCTGATGGATCAGGCATGTTTTTCTTTCCTAAACAGCATGTTAACAGACCATTAATTTAGATTGAATACGAATTGTATGGAAAATGAAGGGGGGAAGGCCCTGGTGCACACGCATACTGCATTGATAATCCATTTCTTACGGAGCCAATAGTGGCAGGCGTCCTTACAGCTCACGGAAGAGCCGTTTTTGAAGGTTCATTTTTTTCTAATATTGGCGCATCCTAAATTCAAGCTCCTCTCATTTTAAAACCTAATCAACAGTATGTCAAACGCAATCTATCAGCAGCAAGTTGATGAGTTCATGGCGAAGATCGCCGCCAAGAACCCTGGCGAACTGGAGTTTCATCAGGCTGTAAGGGAAGTGGCCGAGTCCCTGATCCCCTACATCGAGGAAAACCCGAGGTACAAGGAGGCCAAGATCCTGGAGCGCATCGCCGAGCCGGAGCGCGTGATCCTGTTCCGTGTTCCCTGGCTGGACGACAAGGGCAATGTGCAGATCAACCGCGGGTTCCGTATCGAGATGAACAGCGCCATCGGGCCATACAAGGGCGGGCTGCGCTTCCATCCCACGGTGAACCTGGGAATCCTGAAGTTCCTGGCTTTCGAACAGGTGTTCAAGAACAGCCTCACCACCCTGCCCATGGGCGGCGGCAAGGGCGGTTCAGATTTCGACCCCAAAGGCAAGTCTGACAATGAAGTGATGCGCTTCACCCAGAGCTTCATGACCGAGCTCTTCCGTCACATCGGCCCGAACACCGACGTACCCGCAGGGGATATCGGGGTAGGCGGCCGCGAAATCGGTTTCCTCTTCGGCCAGTACAAGCGCCTGCGCAACGAATTCACCGGTGTGCTCACCGGCAAGGGCATCGAATGGGGCGGCTCCCTCATCCGTCCGGAAGCTACCGGTTACGGCTGCACCTATTTCGCCGAAGAAATGCTGAAGACCCGTGGCGACAGCCTGAAGGGCAAGACCGTAGCCATCTCCGGCTCGGGCAACGTGGCCCAATATGCCTGCGAAAAGGTGACCCAGATGGGCGGCAAGGTGGTGACCCTCTCCGACAGCGCCGGGTATATTTACGATCCCAACGGCATCGATGCCGAGAAACTGGCCTATGTGATGCACCTCAAGAACGTCAAGCGTGGCCGCATCAGCGAGTACGCTGCCAAGTACGGCGTGGAATACGTGGAAGGCAAGCGCCCCTGGGGTGTGAAGTGCGATGTGGCCATGCCCAACGCCACCCAGAACGAGGTGAGCGAAGAAGATGCCAAGACCCTGGTAGCCAATGGCTGCTTTGTGGTATCGGAAGGCGCCAACATGCCCAGCACCCCGGAAGCCATCGAGGTATACCAGGCCAACCGTATCCTGTACGGCCCCGGCAAGGCAGCCAACGCCGGCGGCGTGGCCACCTCCGGCCTCGAGATGTCGCAGAACTCCCTGCGCCTCAACTGGACCCGCGAGGAAGTGGACGCCCGTCTGCACCAGATCATGAAGGACATCCACACCACCTGCGTCAAATACGGACGCCGTGAGGATGGAACCATCGACTACGTCAAGGGTGCCAACATCGGAGGCTTCGTTAAAGTCGCCGACGCCATGATGGCCCAGGGACTGGTGTAAATCTTGCTGAATTGAACCTTAAAGGGCCCTCCTGGTGGAGAGGCCCTTTTTTAGTGGCTAGTGGCTAGTGGCTGGTGGCTAGTGGCTAGTGGCTAGTGGCTAGTGGCTAGTGGCTAGTGGCTAGTGGCTGGTGGCTAGTGGCTAGTGGCTAGTGGCTAGTGTCAGTGGAAAGTGGAAAGTGAAAAGTGGAAAGTGGAAAGTGATACGTCAGAAGTTTGGAGTAAAGTAGGCAAGAATTTTTTGCGGCTTTGCGCCTTGGCGTGCAATGATCTTTAGCGGTCAGCGGGAAGCGTATGGGCTCATCGATCGAATAGTCTGGTAAAATTATTTGCCCCGTAGGGACGAAAACCAAAATTTCTATATCATTGATTAACATCATATTGCCTTCATTCATTCATCGAAAACATACAATTATACATACATTTTCAGTTTGTTTCTACCTATCCTGGCCTTTCC
>JAKLHK010000030.1 GCA_022710185.1 Bacteroidota bacterium | reverse complement strand
GGGCTGGGGACAGGGGTTGGGCGTGCAACTGCTGCCCGGGCCCTGCCAGCTGCCGTGCAGCACCTGGCCGCAATGCGTGGCATCGGTCATCACACAACTGCCGTAGGGCATGCAGCAGGCACCCTGGGGCGGGGGACAGAGGTTGGGCATACAGCCCGTGCCGGCGCCCTGCCATACCCCTCCCGTCTGGATGCAGTACATGGTATCGGTCTCTGCGCAGCTCCCGTCAGGATAGCAGCAGGCGCCCGTGTCCGGGGGCTGGGGACAAGGGTTGGCCTGACAATTCAAGGCAGCATCCCAGGTTCCTCCCAGCAGCTGGCATTCGCATTCATAGACATCAGCACACAGCACATTGCCGGTGGGATCGTGGTAACAACACCTGCCTACGCCCGGAGCCGGACCATAAATACACTCATGGCGTATGTTCCCGTTCAGGATGCGAAAGTTATTGCCCCTTACATCGATCGAAACCCATTCCGGGTTAAAATTTGGGATCACCGCACAGAGTTCGATATGATGCGGTGTTCCGGGAATGGGCATAGGAAAATTGAAGATGTGCCTCAGTATACTGTTATCTTCCTGCATCAGCGTCAGCGGCGGTAATGGGGGGCCGGGATGCAGCAGGCTGCTCCAGTAGGGGCTGGAATAGTTCAATGCCACTTCCAGCATCATGGGGAACTGCAGGTCGTAGAACATCAGATCGAAAGAGACATGGACGATCTTATGCCGTGTGATGCTGAAAGGGTGATCATAGAACCAAATATTCCACCAGCCATAGTTCTCATAGTAATACCATCCGTTTCGGCCGTTGCCGTCATCGAACTGACCTGATCCACCGCAGGTATCAGGAGAGGGTAACATCACTACAGCCGGGGGCATGTGAATGAAGAAACCGTTGTTGATGGGTCCACAGTTCACGGTATCACAAGTGCTGCTGTCGCCATGGTAGGTCCCTCCGGCCAACAGGCAGCTCAGAGAGTCCATGCTCGCACACTGGCTGTTCGGCAGACAACAGGCACCCATTGCTGGAGGAAGGGGGCAGGGATGCTGGGCGCACTGCAGCGTAGGGTCCCATTGCCCATTCAGGGCCATGCATTCGCTCAGGAAGTTATCCACGCAGGCTACCTGTCCCTGGGTGTGCATATAGCAACACCTCCCAAGCACGGGTTGGGGCGGGGGAAGGCACTCATGGATGATGCTCCCTGCCAGGACAAGGAAGTTATTTCCCATGATATCGACGGAAACCCACTCTGGGTTATAGTCCGGCACCACAGCCACCAGTTCGAAATGCTGGATCGGAGGCAGCATGGTATTGGCAGGGAAGAGCACCAGGGTATCCCTTACGATATGCAGGGCCTCGTTCAAGCCCTGGAAACCAGGCAGCGGGGGTTGGTGGTTCATTGAGGTATCCGCAACCAGGGACCACTCAGGGGTAGAATAGTTCGCTGCAACAACCACTTTGCTCGGGATCCCTGGATCCAGGGGCTGAAGGTCGAAGATGATGCGGATTTCCTTCCATTTCAGACTATCGAAAGGGTCGTTGTACCACCACATGTTCCACCAACCGGTAGGATAAGCGTACCAGGTCGAGTCGATCCCATCGCCCTGGGCAAGCACGGGCAGCCCGCCAGGTATCGGCCCAAGGCCGAAGGAGAATGAGCCCGTGTCGGGTCCGCAGCTGCTCATGTGACAATGGGTATCGTCGCCCAGGTAATGTCCTTGCCGGTAGGCGCATTGCATTTCGGTGAGCTGTGTACAACCCGGAGGACCATCCTGACAGCAGGCCCCCCGGGGAGGAGGAACTCCCATGCGTATGCCGGCGTTTCCCAGGCTCGACCCGGCATATCCGGACAGCGCCCCCCCGGGATTTCCCTGGAAGTCAATGCGATAGGTTATATCAAAGAAACTCTCCACATTCCAGTTGCCGTCAGGGCGCTGCGCCAGGACGTTCGAACCCGGGGATGGGAGTCCGAAATCCCCGCCGGCGCGGAGCTCGAGCAGACCAAAGTCGGGATCCCCCTGGATCGCCCCGCTCAGGTTGGATATCCATCCTGGAAAGCTCTGCAAGGGAATGCCGGGATCCCGGGCTGCCGCATGGATGACACCCTGTACAGGTAGGCCGAGTACCCGTTGATAACCAGCCAGTGAACCTGTTCCGGTCAGCGTCAGTTCCCACTGGCCGAAAAAGCAAATGATGGACCCTCCGCCCCCTCCCCCACCGAAAACCTCGCATACTGTAGGCGGATGGGTTAGATTGCACAGGCTTGCCGGGCAGCCAAGGATAGTCAGCTTTCCCTGAACCATAATGGTTGTCCCCGGGGGCAGGCCGTCAATGATCATCATTGGTGTTTCCGTTACCCACCCGCACCCGAGGGGATAGAGGGAGGTAGATCCTGCACCGTTATCCGGTCCGGTACAGGTGTCCTGGGCGCCCAGGCCACCCCAGAGGATGGCCAGAGCCAGCGTTAAGAGCGTTCTCATGACAGGGGGCACCTATATAAGTCGGTGTTCTCATCGAAGGAAATTCAACCCACTCTGCGCACTTATTCTCCTGACAGCCAGGCGTATCAGAATCCTCTAAATATAATAAATAATGAAGTGGAAGTCAATACCTTCTACGGTCTCACCGGCTGCCCGCCCTAACAGGAGCTTCAGGAAACAGACGGGCCACCCTTCGCCAGGGAACCCTCCGGAAACGGAAGAAATCCGCAGGATCAGTTCCGGATCAGCCGCAGGGTTTTAAGGGACCCGCGTTCTCCCAGTGTGAGGAAGAAAACGCCTTTGTTTAGCCCGCTCAGGTCCAGCGTATGGATATCGCCCTTCGCCAGGGCCTGTTGTACGATGATCCGGCCTTGCAGGTCGGTAATACGGGCCCAGCCTTCGGAGGAATGCACGGGGAAACCCTGTACCCAAACCATACCTTGCGTAGGATTGGGGAAGAGCTGCACTTGCAGTGCTTCGGGCTGCGGCCTGGCCGTGACGATAACCGGAACCTGCTGGGAAACAGAATCATCGCCACAGGCATTGCTAACGGCAAGGCGCACAAGGAAGATTCCGGATGTATCGTAGAGGTGACGGACCGTAGGCAGGGATGAAGTTGTGCCATCGCCGAGGTCCCAGTAATGCGTATTGGCCTCCATGCTGGTGCTTTGGAAGATCACGGTATCACCCGACTGAGCATAGCTGAAGGAAGCCTGGGGCACTGAAGTATTGATGAAAGCCTGCACGGCCACCGGAAGGCTGACGCAGGGCTGCTGCTCTACTTCCCAATCATAGAAGTAATAGTAATAACCGGTAGGGTTGGTCGTGGCACTGCTCCCGGTGATGGTCACCGCCGGGCCGGCGGTATAGGGGTAGTTGCAGCCGCTGTTGTTACGGAAGAGGTCGGGGGAACCCGGGCCTACCAATTTGTGCCCGTTACCGGGGGGAACGTTGAAGTCGAGCTGGACACGGCTTTCGCCACTGGGGATATTAATACTCATGGCCGCCAGGGTGGTACCGGAGGCATCTTCCAGGCTGATGGTGCGGTAACCTGAAGTGGAGGCATACACCTTAACAGAACGCAGGATAACGGCATCGGTGGCATTGAACTCCAGGTGATGGGAGTTGGAGGCTGAGAAGTATCCCCCTCCGCCGCTGTTGTTGGGCTTGGCACCAAACACCGGAGGCGATTCCAGCACGTTATAGGCATAATAGGTAGCCGATTGGTTAAGCAAGGGCGTTGAGAAAGTGTCGCCTTTGGCGAGGAACTGGTTTCCAGGA
Organism: Bacteroidota bacterium; assembly: GCA_022710185.1. Classification (GTDB taxonomy): domain Bacteria; phylum Bacteroidota; class Bacteroidia; order Bacteroidales; family JAGNHN01; genus JAGNHN01. The sequence continues at coordinate 33,786 of JAKLHK010000030.1, read as the reverse complement.
GCATACCAATGGATGCTGTCCGTTCCTACTGCAATCAACACCAGGCTATCCGGGCCGCAACTCTGGGCATGCTGCACCTGAGGAGGAGCGGGTGGGTTAACATGGACCAGCGCGGCCTTGACGAGGGTATCGCTGCCGCATACACCCCCATCGGCAATCAACTGGACGTTAAAGGCTCCCGCCTGAGAGTAATAATGCACGGGTTCAGCTGAGGCGGAGCTGTTGCCGTCGCCAAAATCCCAGAGATAGGTGATCCCGTTTACGGTATTGTTTGAGAACTTCACCTGGGCAGGAACCGTGCAAAAGGCGGTAGCTGAGGCATCGAAGTCCGCGAGGACTCCGTTATAATAGGGTGCGCCTATTCCAACCGCATGGAAGGCGTTGGTAACAGAGGCCACGGCCGGGGTACAGGGCCCGAAAAGGTCGATGGCAGATTTGATGCCATAGAAGCGGGCATCAGCATACTGCGAGGTATTGGTCAGGTAAACCGAAAGCATGCGATATGCCACACGGCTTGCGTCGAGGATGCCCAGGCCGGTCACGCTGTATGCATTGCCCAGGTCATTTATTCCGTTTCCCCCCACGGAAAGCAGATAGAACCAATGGTTGAGCACCCCGGAATTGGTATGGACCCCTCCGTTATCGTTGGAGCCGCTATACCAGTTGTTCCCAAGATAGGTATCGGGATCGCCATAAGCATTGGGATTGGACATCGACCGGAAGGCCCCGCCGAGGTTCTCCCCTATGGTCCAGTTAGCCGCGGCGGGCTTGGCGAAGAACTCGACGGCGGTGCCGAAGATATCGCTGAAGGCTTCGTTCATGGCTCCCGGTTCGTAGGCATACACCAGGTCTGCAGTGTATGTCGTGACCCCGTGCGAGATCTCATGGGCCACGATATCCAGGGCTACGAGGGGGTTGATGCTCCCGTTGCCATCGCCATAGGTCATGCGGTAGCCATCCCAGAAGGCGTTGGCATAGGCAACATCGTAATGCACATAGCTTCTCAGGGTGAAGCCGTTGTCATCAATGCTGTTCCTGCCGTGCACATCAAGGAAATAGTCGTAGGTCATTTCAGCGCCCCAGTGGGCGTCGGTGGCCACTTCGTCCTTGGCGGTATTGAAGTTGTTCCAGTAATTGTCACTGTCGGTGAAGTCAACCGCTGAAGCATAATTGGTACCGGTGAGCATATTATACGTCTCAATTCCGTTTCCGCGGCCTGTTTCCCGCAGGCGGTACCCGGTAGCGGTGCTGTCGGCCATAATCTCCTGGTTCCCGCTGTATTTGGTCACGGCCAACCCGGGGGCATCGATGGCGCTGAGCAGGTCCAGGTTGCGGATCACCTCCCCGTTGGAGGCATCGATAAGCACTTCCCTCAGGGCGAGGGGTTTACTGGCATAAATCCTGAACTTCCAGGCGTAGCGGTGCCCCTGCACCTCATCGCTGAGGTAGGGAGACAAGATCAGCTCGCCCTGCGGAAAATAGCTGGCAGAGGGGTTCCCGGTCTCCCGGCGCAGATGGGCCTCTTCGCCTTCATCTTCCCAGCGGTAGCTAAGGGCGCCTACCGTCTGGAGCGCCAATGTCCTGGCCGCCTTGGCCGTCAATACCACCTGGTTCAATGGCAGGATGCTGCGATAAAGGTTGCCGTTGAGGGCATAAAGTTCACCCTGTCGCAGGTGGGCCACCCACATCCCATCCTCCACCGGCGTTCCCTGGTATGCCATGCGCAGGCGCTGGTGGATGGCGTCTTTGTCTTGAAGTGCTGTTCCCTGTAGCGTCAGGGAGTAGTCTTTTCCTAAACCCATCACGCCGGGCAGCAGGGCTGGAAAATCCTGCTGTTCCATCAGCCATCCCTTGCCGAAGCTGATATATTCCGGGCGCTGTCCACGGGTATCGAAGACAATTTCCGATGCGCCCCGGATCAGGGCACGGGCCTGTTCTCCCTTATAAACCAGACGGTCGGACTGACCGAAACCGGACAAGAAGAACAAGAACGCGAAAATGAGGGTTACAAAACGGGTCATAGCAGGATCAATAAAGGGAGCCAATTTATGAAATGATCGGAGCTGAAGAACACCCCCTGATGAAATTAGTTCACCCGGGGCCAGATATCTTACAGTGGATCAGGTGTTGTTGTTCATTTCAGGCGCATTGTCCCGTGTTAATTATGTGTTAATACAAACCATAGCTTGAAATTGCGGGGGAATTTCCATACATTTGAACTATTGGAGCCTGGTTGGCAGGCGAAGCCGCAAGATCCGAATTGTAGGCCGGTCAACCTCCCTCACGGAAAGGAACAGTAGTGTCCATGCCTCCCTGCCCTGATGGCTGAAACTTCAGGTCAGGGCCACTGTCATTCAGGAGTAGAAAACTGTATTTCACGATCTTATCATCCAAATATCGCACCCAACGATTTACCGGAATATCAAAAACACGTGCCATGAAGCGTTACATCTACCTCCTCACCGCCATGTTGGCCCTTCAGCTTCTCTCCATTAACCCCAGCCTCGCCTGTACCTATACGGTGGCTCTGTGGGACGAATATGGGGATGGATGGAATGGCGGCAGCCTTACCGTCAATGTGAACGGAAATCCCGTATTAGCAGGTCTGACGCTGAGCAATGGCTATGGCCCGGCGATCTTTCAGTTCGAGGTCGGGCACGGAGATGTCATTTCCACCGTGTATACCTCCGGCAGCTGGTCCTCTGAGAACTACTATTATATCTATAATTCCTCCGGAGCGCAGATTTTCAGCGACGGGCTGAACTCCACCACACCGGTGGGTGGCCTGGTGGGCAATGGGGTATGCCCCAATCATGACCTGGCGGTGATCGACATGTTGAAGCCACGTCTCGGGTGCAACCTGACCTCTGATTCGGTGACCCTGGTTGTAACCAACTTCGGGATCATTGCGGAAAGTAATTTCAGTGTCGCCTGGTCGATGGACGGAGGGACAACCTTCACTTCGGAGACCATCACCGATACTCTGCAACCCGGCGACACCCTGGTGCACACCTTTGCCAATCCGGCGATTTTTGGGATGTTCGGCAGTTTCCAGTTCCTTGGTGCAGTCATTCTGACCAGCGATCAGTGGCACCCCAACGACACCCTTGAAATGGGCGTCCGAAACACGCCCATCGTCAACAGCTTCCCTTATCTGCAAACCTTTGAAGGAGGCGGCCCCCACTACTGGACCAGTGGCGGACAGAACTCTTCCTGGCAGTTGGGCACACCGGCCGGAGTAGTCATCAGTTCGGCCTATTCGGGGTCAAACTCATGGATTACCGACCTCAACGACCCATACAATATCAACGAGGTTTCCTGGGTTGAGAGCCCCTGCTTCGACCTTAGCGGCCTGATCAACCCTATGGTCAGTTTCGGCTATGCCTGCAAAACGGATTATGGGGAAGATGGTGGAGCCCTGCAATACACAACCGATGGATTCAACTGGTACCATATTGGCTCGGCCTGGGATCCAAACAACTGGTACAATACCGACTGGGTGGAATCGCTCATCGCCTTTGGGAACCGCTCTGGGTGGACCAACAGCACCGGGCAGTGGAACTACGCCATGCATGACCTGATGTTCCTGGCCGGGGAGCCCTTCGTGAAGTTCCGTTTCGTCTTTGCATCGGACCCCTATCAGGATGCCGATGATGGGTTTGCGTTCGATGACTTTTCGATTTGGCAGCCGCCTTTCATGCGCTTCGACACCCTGATCGTTGCCCAGGACGACACCTCCGATGTGGGCCAGGGCATGCCCGACGTGGGCATCATTTCATTGAACGTGGTGACCACCGGGAGCACAGCACCTATCCTGGCCAACAGCTTCCATTTTGATGCCGATGGGATGAAGGCCATCAGCGACATCGACAGCGCCAGGCTGCATTTTACGGGTGCCAACCCCAACTTCTTTCCTGGCTGGCAGATCGGTCAGGCTGTGCGGCCCAACGGTCCGTTCAGTTTCGCCGGCAATGTGGAACTTGAAGAAGGTGACAACTATTTCTGGCTCACCTATGATCTAATGCCCAACGCGGTTCCCGGGAATACCCTGGACGCCTCGCTTGACTCCGTGGTGGTGGATGACACCCTCCGTGTCCCGGTTGACGGCAGCCCCGCCGGACGCCGGACGATCCTGGCGAGCATGGCCGGAACCTATATCATTGACTCGGCAGGCACCGGCGACTACCTCAGCTTCACCGAAGCCGTGGAAGACCTTTTAGCCAGGGGGGTGAGCGATACCGTGCTTTTCCTGGTCAAGCCCGGAACCTATTATGAACAGATACAGATTACCGAGATCCACGGGGCTTCGGCCAACCATCCGGTGATCTTCAGGTCATTCAACGGGCATAATGACAGCGTGATCCTGCGCTTCGCGGCCAACAAGGGGACATTGCCCCCCAACAACGGGGTGATCATGTTGTGGGGCGCTCATTTCCTCACTTTTGAGATGATGACCGTGATGGTCGACATGCTCCTGATGAAGACCCCGGCCCCGCATTGCCTGGTGATCGGCAACGGGTCGACCAATAACACCTTCTCGGACATGGTATTCGTGGGCGTTCCCACCACCTCGACCTCGGTGGAGTACGCGGTGATTTATTCCGACTACTACAACGATAACCATAACCACTTCATCAGAAATACCGTCAATAACGGTTCTTACGGCTTCTACCTGTACGGTTCCAGCTATGATGGCTACGAGGATGGCACCCTTATCCAGGACAACCTGATCCAGAACTTCGCGACCCGTGGCATCTTCGTTGCCAATCAGCATTCCATCGAGATTATCGAGAATACCCTCATCAGTAATCCGGCAGGATCCTACGTATACAGCCTTTACATATACTACTGCACCGGGGACAACCGTATTGAGAGCAATGACATCCAGGTATATGGAGTCAACGGACTCTACGGTATATATGTCTATGGCAACAGCGGAACGACCAAGGGCATTACAAACATTGTGAACAACTTCATCAGCGTTTTCCCCTCAGGAACCACCAGCGGAAAAGCGATCTACATCAGTAACAGCAACGCCATCCTGGTGGCCCACAACAGTGTGAACACCAATTACAGGAACGTGAACAGCGCCTGTCTGGATGTATCGGGGAACCAGTACATCTATGTGGGGAACAACATCTTCAATGAGAACGGCATTGGTTATGCGGTATACTACGGAAGGCCTGAGTATGTAGACTCCAGTGACTTCAATGTTCTGAGGACCAAAGGCACCCGCCTGGCCTATCTGCAGGGGGGCACATACACTGACCTGGCTGCCTGGAAGGCGACAGGCTTCGATGCACATTCCATCAGCGTTGACCCCGGGTTCAATTCGGCCACCGACCTGCATACCACCGAGATTGCGATCAATGGCATGGCGACCCCCATTCAGGATGTTCCGTTCGATATTGATCATGATACCCGGGACACACTGCATCCCGATCCGGGCGCCGATGAGTTCGATCCTCCTCCCTTTGAGGCTGGGCTGCTGGCCATAGCGTCACCGGAAAGTGGCTGCGGTTTAGGACTCGAACCCCTTGTCCTGCAGATCCACAACCGGGGCACATCGGCCATCAATGGATCATTCACAGCGTATTACAGCATCAACGGTTCGACACCTGTCTCCGCCAATATCACCGGGGCGCATGCTGCGGGGGACACCTTCCTTTTCAGCTTCCCTGCACCGATCGATTTCACCGCGCCCATGGGTGATACCATCTTTATGATCACCGCCTGGATCCAGCTGAGCGGTGACCCAAGACCGTCGAACGACACCGCCCAGGCCGACATCATCTCCCGCTTCCAGCCCTCCAGCCCGGTGACCACAGACGATGTCGTTACTTTCGGTGACTTTGGCACCCTCACGGCGGCCCCGGTCTATCCGGTTTACTGGTATTCCAGTCCCGTTTCCGCAAGCTTTCTGAGCATTGGCGACACCTTTATCACCCCGCCGCGTTACGATACCACTACCTATTATGCAGCATACCAGGGCCCCGGGGGCAACCTCAAGATCACCGAGGTGGTCGTAGCCTACAACTCAACCGGATACACCAACCCCTATCCCCCCTACATCCCCACAGGAGATTTCGATGGGATAGAGATTACCAACCTGGGCCAGGGACCGGCCTACCTGGATGGTTACCGGATGCAACTGATGGGCTACGCCAATATGAACTGGTCTTTCCCCAGCGGCATCGTGCTGGAGCCGGGCGAGGTGATGACCCTCATCCACTATGCCAGTTCAGTTACACAAAGCGACCCGGCCAATAATATGTACGTCATGACCCCATATCAGTCAACCTATGGATATAGTGCCACAGGTTATATCCTTTACAATGCTGAAAATGGGATAGAAGATGTGGTAGCAACTTATGGCTACCTCTTCCCAGGGAATCCTGAGATCATTCCCCAGCACTGGTCGGGGACCCTGAGCGGGGGATATGCCGGGGTAAGCCGGGCCATCAGTGACAACAACATCTCGACCGACTGGTACATCCCCAGCAGCGGCACCCCCCAGACCTTCGGCTACCTGAATCCCGGACTGGGCTTGAATACAGGCATGGGATGTTTCAGCGACCGCAGCCCGGCCACGGTTTATGTCATCAATATCCCTCCCCTGGGCGAGCCCTCCCTGAGCACCCAGCAGTTGACGGGCACCATCAATTCCTGTGACGGCAACCTGACCTTGCCGGTAGTGATCAGCAATGTCGGGGATTCCATCCTTGACTACAGCCTGGCACAGGCCCAGATCAAGGGCTATGACTCTACCAGCCACATCGTTTTCACTACGACAGGGGCAGCCACTACACATACTTTTTACGGTCTCAACCCGCTTGCGGATACCTTCTTCCTGACTCTGAGCTTTGCCGGGGACTTTGATAATGCCAATGAGTACCTGGAGCTTTATATTGAAGGGCAGAACATGGGCCAAATCACCGATTACAATTATCCCTCCAACACTATAAACACCTTTGAGTTCCTGTTCAGTGGATCATCGGTGACCAACTGGCTGGCCGACGGCCAGCTGACCTTCGTATTGGATAATGTGAGTACGGTAAGCTATAATTATGGCACCGACTACCACCGCGTGAGGCTCAGGATACCCGGAACCGCCGATTGGCTCAGCGTTCCCAACACCTCGGGTTCCATAGCCGTGGGATCCTCGGCCACCATCAACGCCACCTTCCATGCCGCCGGTCTCAACAATGGGACCTACCAATCCTACTTCCCTATTACATTCAATAACCCTGCTATCCCCAGGTTGGAGGTGCAATGCACCATGCATGTGAACGGGCTTCCTGAGATCACCCTTGATCCCGCCTGCCTGGCCTTTGGCGACCTGATGCAATTTACTTCTGCCACCGACACTTTTACGCTGACCAACACGGGTTGCGACACCCTGTTGATCGATAGCCTGGTCAGCCAGAACAGCGCCTACCAGGTTTGGCCCGATCATGCGGTATTGTATCCTAATGCCTCGGAGGACTTTGTGGTGGAGTTTGCTCCGGTGCAAACGGGAAGCCATCCTTCGGATATCATGATTTATACCAATGTGGGGGATACCAATGTCTGCCTGAGCGGGAACGCCTTCTCTCCCCCGGTGATCTCCGTCAACCCCGACAGTTTATCGGCGGTGCTGCAAGGATGCGATGACTCTACCCTGATGACGTTCACCATCACCAACCTCGGGGACACCACCCTGGAATACTGGATCAGCGGGACAACAGGTACCCAGCCTGTACCTCCCTCCTGCACCCCACAGACCACCGGCACCTGTTGCGGTATGGGGATATGGAGGGTAGTCTTCAACGAGATCGATCATACTACCAATGGGGGCACCGATGGGTACCAGGATTATACTGCCTCACAGCGGACGCGGCTGAACCCGGGCCAGAGCTATCCCATCCATGTGGTGACCGGGACCCAATACAATGAGAACGTGAAGGTTTGGATCGACTGGAACAACAACGGGGACTTCGGTACGGATGAACTGGTGATGCAGTCGAACAACACTTACGTTAATCATTACGGAACAGTGAACGTGCCCATGTTTGTCGCGCAAAATACTGTACTCCGTATGAGGGTGGCCTCGGAATACTATTCCTATACCATCGCCAATGCCTGCAGCAATGTATCCTACGGACAGTATGAGGACTATACGGTGATCATGCAGTCGGGAGCCTTTGTGGCCACCACTGACAATGACCTGGCGCCCCAGGGCAGCCAGACGATCAACGTATGGTTCCGTTCGGAGGACCTGTATTCAGGCCATTATACCGGAGTAATCAATGTATATTCCAATGACCCCATTCATCCCGTGGTACAGGTGCAAACCCACCTGCAGGTCGTAGGAACACCGGGAATCGCCATAGCGCCTGACACCCTGCTGTTTGATTCGCTCATGGTCGGCGCGCTGCAGCATCAGCATGTTACCGTAACCAATACGGGCTGCAGCACCCTGGTGGTCTCGAATGTAGCCAGTACCTCGGCCCACTTCAGCGCAAGCCCGGCGAACTTCTCCATACCTCCGGGAGAAACCGATGACCTGGTGGTTACCTTCAGTCCCCTCAGCACCGGTGCCTTGTCGGGCCAGATCCAGTTGAGCAGCAACGCCGGGAACCTGGCCGTGCATGTGTTTGGCGTGGGCCTTCCGGCCCCCAACATCACCGTGGTTCCCGACAGCCTGGATGTCACCATCAATGGCTGCAACGACAGTGTGACAGAGTACCTCACCATAAGCAATACCGGTACCGCCAACCTCTTCCTCACCATGAAGAGCACCACCGGGCAGGTGAGCCTGGACACCGTGCTCAGCCGTTTCAAGGCTGGAGCCGTGATAATCCGTAATGAGGTACCTAACTCTTTCCCCTTCACGGACGGGATCACGGGCAATTACATCTCCGATGGCACCAGTGACATGTATGATGGAGGCAACTACCTGAACACCAATCTTCAGGGACAGATCGCCTACTCGGACAACCTGGTCAAGGCTTCGGCGGCCTTCGGTCCGGACGGGGCCTACTTCACCCGGAAAGAACCCGGATTATGGTTGCTGGCCGCAGACCTGGATTCCATCAGCTGGTTCGAGATTACCGGCAACCTGGGTGCTGACGGTAGCGGCTCATTGAACGGGGCCGTATTGGAGAAGACCTTTAACGGGGTGACCTATCTCGGCTTCGTGAAAAGAGTGTACAATGCCTACGACCCCTCGGTCAACCATCTGATCATCGTGGAGAAAGAGGCCGGACTGAGCCACAGTTTTACTTCATCGACGGATAACGACCAGCACAGGGTCAATGGGATGAGCGGGCTGAAGCGGATGTATTATCTGCTGTATGCCGGATCCAGTGGGCTATACATCCCGGACACCACGGTGGAGAACATCATGCAGGCCTTCCTGGATGTCATCAACCCCTCCCCTGCCTGGATGGTGCTGGACAAGGAAGCAGACACCCTGGCCCCGGCGGGTCAGGTCATTCTGGGGGTCAAATTCTATTCTGAGTTCCTGCCGAATGGAACATACCAGGCCAATGTGGAACTGATCAGCAACGACCCCGACCAGCCCATTTTCATCGTGCCTGTTCAGTTTACGGTCAACGGCCTGGCCCAGATCGTATACACCCCACAGGCCCTCGACTTCGGCAATACAATGCAGGGAACAGGAGCCCAGCTGCCCGTTTGGATTTATAATGATGGCTGTGCTCCCCTGGTGGCTGACAGCGTGTGGACCACCCTGCCTGCCGACTTCTCCCCCTCGCTGGCCGCTTTCAGCATACCCCCCAAAGACAGCCTGATGCTGATGGTCAGCTTCACTCCGACCATCAACGGCCCCATCAGCGGATCATTGAAGCTGAGGACCAATATCGGGACCTATACCCTTCCGCTCGACGGGATCGGGGTGCCTGAACCCATCATTGGAGTGAACCCGGCCAGTTTCAATGTCACCATCCCGTCCTGTGACGATACCCTGATTTACCCCCTGATGGTATACAATACGGGCATGGGTGACCTCATCTTCAACATGTTCGGAGGGTTCACCTCATTCTATGACCAAACAAGCACCTTCGGTTATAACTACTCCGGGGCCCAGACACAACATGTGTTCAACGGCATCCCGACGAATGCCGATTCCATTTATGTTACCGTGACCATCAACGGGGACTTCGATGCCTCCTCAGAGTATGCCACCCTGATTGTGGAAGGCCAGACGATAGGAATTATTGAGGACTACAATGTATCCAACAATACCAATATCGTGCGCACCTACGGCTTCGCTTATGCTCAGATCGCCAGCTGGATCGCAGATGGGAGCATCACGGTGACCATCCAGAACTCCGGACAGGTTGATGCCTTCAGTGGAGACGGCAACTACCACTCGGTGCGTATGGTGGTGAATGCCGCCCCCTGGCTCGGGCTCTCCTCCACCACCGACACAGTGGTCAGCGGGGACTCCGTGCAGTTGTCCATCTCCTTCATCTCCACCGGCATGCTGTCCAGGACCTATTACAGCAGTATTCAGGTCAGTTCCAACGACCCCTACACCCCAACGGTGGTCGTCCCCTGTACCTTGACCGTCGCCGGACCAGCTGCCTATGCCCTGGCGGACAGCTGCCTGTGGTATGGTACCGTGCTGGTGGGCAACACCCTTCGCGACACCACAACCCTCTTCAACCCGGGATGTGATACGCTGGAGATCAGTTCCGCGCAGTCCACCCTTGCCGACTACAGCCTGATCAGTTACCCCACGATGGTGATGCCGAACAGCTCAGGCCAGGTTATTGTGGCCTTCAGCCCATCGGCTGTGGGCACCTACAGCGCGGACATAGTTTTCCAGTCGAACGCCGGGCCCTTCCAGCTCTGCCTCAACGGCATAGGAGCTGCCCCACCGGTCTTGGAATACTCTCCCACCTCCGTCACGGCCAATATTACGGTATGCCATGACACCCTGACCGAATGGCTGGCCATTTCCAACTCCGGGGTGGAAGACCTGATCTTCGACCTGGGCGGGACCGCCACCGACAGTGTCCGCATCCTTGCGGTGAGGTATACCGACAATAGCACCATATTCAACAGCGTGATCTCGGCCCTGAACCAGCATTTCACAGACTATGAGCTGACCCAGACCACTACCACCTCTGCCGCTACACTGGCTTCGCTGCTCAATGGCAAAGACCTGGTGCTGTTCACCCGTTTCACCGCGGCAAACGCAGGCGTATTCACAAGCTTTGGCCCGGTGCTGCAGAACTTCGTTGCCCAGGGAGGAGTGGTGCTGTTCAGCGGCATCTACGATGCAGGCTACAGCCAGAACATGTATGCCACCGGGTTGCTGTCGGGGAACTATCATTCCTACATCACCGGCGGGACCATCGGCCTGAGCAGTACCGATCCCCTTACTTCCGGACTACCTGCAAGCATCTCTGCGACATCGTACGTATTCAACCATATGTTCACCAATCCCGACCTGGTAAGGGTTGGTAACTATGGTGGACTGGATGTGGTTGCTTATCGGACGATCGGTGCCGGACGTGTCATCTATCTGGGATACGACTTCTACAATTATAATGACTATGCCGCCCAGATTCTGGGCCGTGCGGTGGCCTCGGCTTCCAGGGGTGGTTTACCCGACTGGCTGCGAGTGGATCCTGCTGCGGATACCGTATCCAGCGGGGACACCTCCTATGTAAAGCTCGTGTTTGATGCAGCAGGACTGACTACCGGAACCTTTGTTTCGGATCTGGTGATCCGCACCAATGTTCCCGGAAGCCAGGGCGACAGCGTCGCCTTGACGCTGAACCTGGCCGGCTATCCCATCATCAGCGTTCCACAGGGCCTGACAGATCTTGGCTCGGTGATGATCGGCGGTAGTCTGAGCGGACAGACCACCATCAGCAATACCGGTTGCGATGTGCTTACCATCACCGGCCTTGCCAACACGGATCCTGAATTCAGTGTGAGCCTGAGCGACTATGTGCTCCAACCCGGTGAGAGCGCTATGGTGACCCACCTGTTCCAGCCTGCGCAGACCGGCGTCCATATCGACACCTTACGTCTGACCAATTACATAGGTACCGTGGAGTACCTTGTGAAGGCTACTGCACTGAGCGCCCCGGAACTGGAGATCACCCCGGCCAGCTTATCGGCCACCATCATCGGGTGCAACGAAAGCTCCACTACCAGCTTCCGCATCATGAATGCAGGCAATGCCCCTCTGAACTGGAGCATCCCGTCGCAGGTGAATGACAATTATGCCCTGGTCTTCGATGGGTCCAGCGATTACGTCAACCTTGGCACCTGGCATGCCGGCGCCGTTTGGACGCTGGAAGCCTGGGTGAACCCGGCCTCTGTGATGACTGGTCAGCGAACCATCGTCGGAGGGGTACACCAGTGCGCCAACTGGGCCGTTGCCGTGAAGGACGGGGTATTTGCCCTGGTCATCAAGCCTACCAGCGCCCTCTGCAGCTTCACCGCTACCTCCACGGTACAGGCGATGCCCGGAGTATGGTACCATGTAGCTGCCGTGAACACCGGCACTCAGGCCAGGCTCTACATCAATGGCAACCTTGCCGCCACAGCCTCGGTGAGCCCCTATTATTTTGGTACAGCCAGCGGGGTGAGGATAGGCGGGGAGTATTGCTGCTACGGCAACAACTTCCATGGAACCATTGATGAGGTCAGGATATGGAAAACCGCCCGCAGCCAATCGCAGCTCAAGGCCAGTATGTTCAGCCAGCTCACCGGCAGTGAGCCCGACCTGGAAGGATACTGGCCGATGAATGAAGGCAGCGGGGGCACCTTGTACGACCAGAGCCTGATGGGTCATCATGGAAGTATATATGGACCAGGGTGGACCAATCAGGTATGGAACGACGGCTGGGTGATCGCAGGTTCTCCGAACGGGACAGTGCCGGCCAACGACACCACTGACGTCTCCGTGACCTTCTATTCCAATGGCCTATATAGCGGTATCTTTTACAAAAACCTGCGTATCGAGACCGATGACCCGCTGCACCCGCTGGTCACCTTGCCCTGCACCCTGAATGTGATAGGCGAAGCAAACATCGCGCTGAGCTCTTCCTGCATTTTCTTCCCCTCCACCATGCAGTACGATCATTCCACCGGCCAGGTGCAGATCATCAATTCGGGATGCGACACCCTGGAGATCAGCTCCATCACCTCCACGAACGCTGCCTTTGCGCCAGCCTTATCCAGCATGAATGTGCTCCCGGACTACTCGCTGCCCCTGACCGTATCCTTCAACCCGGTCACCACGGGGATACAGCTCGGCGATCTGGTATTGGTAAGCAACCTGGGTACGCATACGGTATGCCTCAATGGAACAGGCACCGACCGGCCTGTTGCCAACCTGCAGGGCAGTAATCTGTATGGTCAGCCGGCCTGCGATTTCTGGGATACCGCCATCGTGACCATGCAGAACCTCGGGGCTGCCGCGCTGGAGCTGACCTATGGGGTCAGCCCGGCAGTAGCCTGGGGTAACCTGCTGAACTCCCCGGCGATCATCCCAGCCTTCAGTTCGGCCCCCATCAGTTTTGTGTTCAATAAGACCGGGCTGAACCCCGGCAACTATAGTTCCACCCTCACCTTGCATACCAACGACCCGCTCAATCCCAGCTTCAGCGTACCGATCCAGATGAATGTGCCCTACGTGCTGGCGCCGGTCAATCTTGGCCGGGATACCGGGAGCTGCATCGGGCTCAGCCTCACCCTGAATGCCGGGGCAGGATACAGTACCTACGCCTGGAGTAACGGCTCCACTTCCAACCTGGCCACGGTAAACACTTCAGGCACATACTCTGTAACGGTAACCGATGCCTTTGGGTGCGTTTCCACTGATGCGGTATATGCCGGGTTCTATCCCTATCCTTCCGCTTTTGCCGGGAACGATACCAGCGGATGTACCTATGCCAACATCACCCTTTCCGGCTCGGCCACCGGACTGAGCCAGGCACAGCCCACGGATATCGTGATCGGGTCAGGCACGAACTACACCACTGATATCGTGGCTACGCCGTTCAAGACCTATTTCATGGACGGCCGGACCCAGATGATGTACACCCGCGAAGAACTGCATGCCGCAGGCTTCGATGCCGGGCCTATCACCGCGATAGGCTTCAGGGTCAGCACCCCTGGATCTATCCCCATGCAAAATTTCAGCATCCACATGACCACCACAGGCGTCAGCAATATCAGCGGATTCCAGGTGATGGGCCCGCTGGTCTATTATTCGCAAAGCTATCAGGCGGTAGCCGGGTGGAACATGTTCGCCCTCATCAACCCCTTCTTCTGGGATGGGACATCGAACATCATTGTGGAGGTTTGCTTCGATAACAGCACCTTCACCACCAATTCCTCTATGGAGTTCAGTACGGTCAGTGGCAAGGTATGGGGTATGGGCTGTGACAACTGTGCTTCGGGATGTGCCCTGACGGGCGGGAGTCCGTCTAACTACAGGGCCAACCTGAGGATAATAGGCGAGAACGACCCCTCCACCTATTGGTGGACCGGCCCCTTAGCATATTACGCCAACTACAAGCTGGCGCAGATAAACAACCTGCAGGCCGCGAATGGAGGGGTATATACCTTCCATGTGGATAATGGCTGGGGTTGTACCGCAACCGACCAGCTGACGCTGAGCATCCTGCCCACACCGGTGGTAGATGCCGGGCCGGCAGATACTATCCTGGAAGGGAACGCCACAGTGCTGCAGGCACTGGTCAGCGGTGGAGCCAGCCCATATTCCTACAGTTGGACCCCGACGACCGGGCTCTCCAATCCTGGCATCCTCAATCCGCAGGCCGCGCCCATAGCCACCCAGACCTATACCCTGGAGGCTATCGGAGCCAACGGATGCTCCAGCACCGACAATGTCCGCATCCTGGTGCTCCAGGTGCATGACCTTACAGGGAGATTGTACTACGACAATTCCATGGCTACCGGCATCGCCAATGCGGAAGTCTACCTGAGCCAGTCAGGACATGGAATCATCGACACGGCTTATACCGGCAACGATGGAGGATATTCCTTCCGTGCACCGGTAGGCATCTATTCCCTGAGTACCGGAATCACCAAACCATGGGGAGGTGTAAATGCCACCGATGCCCTGGTGGTAGCTCGTCATGCCGTGTTCCTGACCCAGTTGCAGGGACTCCGTTTTGATGCCGGGGATGTCAACCTGAACGATGCCGTCAACGCCACCGATGCCCTGCAGATCATGCGAAGGTTCGTGGGCTACATCAGCACTTTCAACGCGGAGGACTGGCTGAACGACATGGGAGGGACGTTCCACCTTAACGGTGACATGACGCGCAACATCAAGGCGATATGCGCGGGTGATGTGGACGGCACCTATGTACCTGGCAAGAATGCAGCCAACCATGTGCGCCTGGAGGTGGCAGAAGGGGCTGTCCTGGCCACCGGCCCGACCGTTGAAGTGCCCGTATTCCTCAAACATGGAGGCGTGATCGGGGCCATTTCACTCGAGATCATCCTTCCGGAAGGCATCCGTCAGGTCACCGGCCTGAGCTCGGAGCTCGAAGGGATGATCTATCTGCAACAGGGCCGGGTGTTGAGGATCGCATGGCAGGAGACCGGAGGACGCTATCTGGAGGACGACTACCTGCTCTTCAGCCTGGAGTGCAGCCTGGAAGCAAGCGTTGCATCCGGAAGTTATCTCAGCCTGGGCCAGGCCAACGAGTTTGCCGATGCCGATGCCCTGGTGCTCACCGACATCAAGCTATACACCCAGCCCATCCTTGGCGCCAAGGACGGACCCATGCTCGGGAAGAATTTCCCGGATCCCTTCCAGGGGATCACCCACATCCCATTCCATCTGCCCACCGAAGCCCAGATCGTACTGGAGCTGCATGACGTCCTCGGCCGTCCGGTGGCCACCCTGGCCGAAGGCCAGTATGCCCCGGGCAACCACCTGGTCGACTTCGACGGCAGCCACTACCCCTCCGGGATGTACTACTATACCCTGAAGGTATCCGGATCACTGGGATACACTGCGACCCATAAAATGATCATCTCACGCTAATCCGGAGGAAAGAAGCCATGAAAACAACACTTCACATCATGACCGAGATCATCCGCAAGAGGCTCTATCCCCTCTCCTTCATCCTGATGGTCATTCTCCTGGCCTCCGGCACCCTCAGGGCACAGGTAGCTACCTTCAGTCTTGACACCCTGGTGGCCAAACCTGGCGACAATGTCACCTTCCCTGTGAAGGTGAAGAACCTGAACAACGCCGGCGCCATCACCCTGTATATCACGTTCACCAGCAGCAAACTGCAGTTCCTGGGTGCCGACAACTGGAACAACGCCCTGGATAATGGGTACAATATGGCCAATGCCACTTCCAACACCGTCGGTATCGTGTGGTTTGATACGGCTGGGGTATCCATTGGCAACGGAACCATGGTCAACCTGAACTTTAAGTACCTTGGGGGGACCAGCGACCTGGTCTTCACGACAGGTTGTGAGGTCTCCAATGTACAGGGCAACCCCCTGGCACCCGCTCCTGTTTTCAAAGACGGCAAGATGATACAGCGGATCGATGTTACCCTGGACCCTGATGCACCGGCGATCTGTCCGGGAAGCACCATCGGGATCTCGGCAGTAACTACCGGAGGCTTCGGCAACTTCAGCTATGCCTGGGCTTCGTCCCCGGCAGGATTCACAGGTTCAACCCAAAACGTGCTGGTGACCCCTGCGGTTCCCACCCGCTACTATGTGACGGTCACTGAAGGGATCTATTCGGATACCGCATCGGTCCTCATCGGGGTGTATGCCGATCAACCGGTACAACCGGTGGTTACCATGATCCCTGCTGACAGCACCAGCAATACCGGGGTGAATGTCACCCTGTCCTGGCTGCCGGGCGCACATTCCCTGTTCTTCGACATCTTTGTATGGAAGGAAGGGCAGGCCATGCCCACACTACCGACCAAGGCAAACCTGAGTACCTTCACTACCGTGATCAACGGGCTCGATTACGATGCCCGGTATTACTGGAAGGTGGTCTCCAGGAACAACTGCTACTCGGTATCCGGCCCGGTGGCGACCTTCACCACCCTGGCGCTGCCCGAGCTGCACATCATCAGCATGGATCATTCACTGTCCAAAAATGGGCAGGCCATCCAGGTAACCTGGACGGTAAGGAACGATGGGAATGGCCCTACCACCACCCCCACCTGGTACGAAAACGTGTGGATCAGTCCTGATATCGACCTGCGTATCGGTGAAAACGAGGATATCCTGCTGGGTACCTACACCAACCCCATTGGACTGGCCCCGGGGCAGACCTATACCCAGACCAAGACCATTCCGCTCCCGCAGAACTTCATCGGGACCTATTTCCTGTTCGTGGTTACGGATGCCATCGATGCCATCCTCAGCTTTGATCCGAACTCTGTATTCCCCAACCCGTACAACCCTCCACCCTACCTCTTTGCCTTCTCCCATGGTGGAGCTGGCGTGGACCTGGTGAAGGAACCCAACGACAACAATCCCTGGTTCGACAACTTCTTCTACAAGGAGATCTCCTTCCCGGTGCCCCCCCTGCCCGACCTGATCGTGACCTCCGTGGCTGCACCCATCAGTACCTTTTCCGGCCAGAGCATCACGGTGAACTGGACCGTGAAGAACGACGGGGATGCCGCCGCACCCCTGGTGACCTGGTACGACAAGGTCTACTTCTCATCGGACAGCACCCTGGACAACACCGACCCCTATCTGGGCCAGTTGCCACATACGGGCATACTGAACCCTGACAGCACCTATTCGGTGGCCCTGCCGGTCAGTGTTCCCAATTTCATCCAGGGGGATTATTACATCATTGTGCACACCGACCAGACCGACAAGATCTTTGAGCATGCGTTCAATGAGAACAACATCACGGTCAGCGCCGCAGTGCATGTGACCCTGACGCCGCCCCCTGACCTGTTCGTGACCTCGGTGACCATTGCAGACAGCCTGAGCAACGCGGAGAAAGCCCTCGTCAAGTGGAGCGTGATGAACCAGGGAGCCACTGCCCCTATCGCCACATCCTGGTACGACGCGATCTATCTCTCTTCTTCGCCCCTGTTTGAGGATCCCTCCAAAGTCAAGCTGGGTGAAGTGAAGCGAACCGCGGTTGGTTTCGGCCCGGGATCTTTTTACTTCGGACAGGTTTTGGTGGATATTCCGAAGAACATTACCGGCTCCTATTACTTCTTCATTCATACGGATTACAAGAATGAGGTCTTCGAGTACCTGCTGGACACCAACAACGTGACCAGAACCACTGGCACCTCCCTCGTTCTCGCGCCAGACCTGATGCCCTCGGGGCTCATGGCCCCAGCCATCAACAACGATGGACGCGGCATGGAGGTGAACTGGGATATCAACAACCTGGGGCCGGGCAACCTGGTCAACCAGGGCTGGCTGGAACGGGTTTACCTTTCCGCCACCCCAATCTATCAGGCCGGATATGCCGACATCGTAGGCTCCCTCCAGATCCCGGCAACGCCCATAGCGGCCGGAGGCAGTCTCCTGGTTACCGACAGCCTGTATTTACCGATGAACCTGGGCGAAGGGACCTATTTCCTGCACGTTGCCAGCGATGATAATTTCCAGGTTTTTGAAGGAGGCAACGAAGCCAATAACGTGCTGAGCACCGCCGTGCCCCTCACCATCGTGAGGCCCGACCTGGTGGTAAGCCAGGTGGGAACTCCAGACACCGCATGGTCCGGACTGCCGGTTACGCTTAGCTGGTACGACAAGAATACTGGGGCCAGTGCAGCTACAGGAACGTGGAAGGACCGGGTGTACCTGAGCTCGGCCGCTACTTACAGCCCAGCTACCGTGACCTATCTGGGTGATGTGACTTTCAGCGGGAGTATCCCCGCGGGGGATTCCGTGCTGCGCACCGGCAATGTGGTCCTGCCCAACGGTATCACCGGGAACTTCTACATCGCCATCCATGCCGACCACAACACCAAACTGGCTGAAGGAGGACGTGATGGAAACAATATCACCCTCAGCACCCAGCCTATGCTCATCAGGCTCAGTCCATTCGCCGATCTACGCCCGGATACCATCTTCCATCCCGACACTGTGCTTGCAGGCACCTTCAACGATTTGGGATTCAGGGTGATCAATAATGGATCCATCCCTGCCAGCGGAGGTTCCTGGACCGATCGCCTGCTGATCGGCACCAGCAGCAACCCGGCCCTGGGGACAACCTATAATATGGGGACCTTCACCCGTACCCTCCCCCTGGAACCGGATTCCACCTATCAATGGATGAACGGGTACCAGATCCCTGCCAACCTCACCAACGGTCAGTACTATGTGATCGGCAAGACGGATGAGTTCGACATGGTGTTCGAGCACATCGGCGAAGCCAACAACTTCCTGGGATCCAGACTGTACGTGAAGTCCTACCCCATCGACCTGGCCGTTACCTCCGCCTCTGCAGCCTCCGACACCCTTAACTCCGGCGAATCTTTAAGTGTGAACTGGAGCGTACGCAACATCTCCATAGTCAAGACCCTGGCTTCAAACTGGGAAGACGGCATATATCTCTCGGCCGACACCTTGCTTGGAAGCGGCGATATCCTGCTCGACAAGCAGAAGATCTTCGGACCGGTACAGCCTGGGAATACCTATACGCGCAGCATGGTCGTCAATGTGCCCTGGGGTGTTTCAGGCAACTACTATCTGCTGGTCAAAGCTGACCGTGACAATGACAACAAAGACGTGGTTCCGGGCAATAATGTGCGGGCCTGCAAGGACCAGGGCGGGGCTTATGTAGTGATCCGCATTAACCAATTGCCCACCCCGGACCTGATCGTCAGCGCGCTGGTCACGCCAACCCAGGCATACAGCGGACAGGCCTTCAAGGTTAAATGGACGGTAACCAACCAGGGACCGGGTACGGTGCAGACCTACCGGGTGGATCAGATCTATCTCTCGGAAGACTTTACCCTCGGTCAGGGAGATCCTTTGCTCCTTTCGCGCAGCACTACCGTTCCCCTGGCTACCGGGGCATCCTATACGGATAGCGCCATGGTGACCACCACCGTGAACACCAGCGCCAACTACGTGATCATATGCAGGACGGATGGCAGCAACCATATCTATGAGGTAGCCGGGGAAAACAACAACACGGCCATGAACTTCATTGCCGTGAGCGTGCCTCCCCCTGCCGATCTGATCGTTGCCGGGATTGATGTAGCTGACACCCTCATTGTAGGATTCCCGGGACCCTTCGCCTATACTGTGACCAATATCGGCACCAATGCAGCAGCCGGAGCCATCACCGATGCGTTCTATCTCTCGCAGGATACGATCCTGGACAATGGTGATCTGCTGATCCACACCTGGAGCGGCAGCCTCAGCCTGGCACCAGGTGCCTCGGTACTCAGGAACCAGTCGCCCATGGTGCCAGGGGTTGCCGAAGGGCTCTACTACCTCATCGCCGCAACTGATGCCAAGCTCACCATCAACGAGACCAACAACGACAACAATTACGGGGTAAGCGATCCCGTGTACATCTCGCTGAACATGCTGCCCATGGAAGTATGGGTGGACACCACCCTGGACAACCTGGAATACCTGTACTGGAGGATCGACATTCCGGATACCCTCATCGGAGAAACGGTGCTGATTGAGCTCAAGGGCGATTCGTTGACCGGTAACAATGAGATCTTCTATGCCCGCAACCGCGTGCCATCCAAAATCGACTGGGACCGCCGGCAATCCTTCTTCTTCCGGGGAAATCAGGAACTGGTGATCCCGGAAGTATTTGCCGGCAAGCACTACCTTATGGTGACGGGGCTCAGCACCACTTACGCCACCCAGAACATCCGCCTCAGGGCACGCAAGGTGAACTTCGAACTGCGGCATTATGATCCCAAGGAAGGGGGAAATACCGGTACAGTGACCATGCAGCTCGACGGCTCCAAGTTTACCCCCGACATGGAAGTGTGGCTGGTGAACGATACCATGCCCCTTCCTATGATCAAATCCCTGCCAATCAATCTCATCGATGGGTCCAAAGCATACGCTACATTGGTCCTCAATGTTGATGATTTTGAAGGGGATTATGGTCGGACACCCCTTACCCCGGGCCTTTATGACCTCTACCTGGTCAAGCCTGGAGTCGATACCCTGATCGTGGAAGAGGGATTTGAAGTGGTTGCCGGAACGGGACCCGTCCTGTTGCTGAACATCCAGCACCCCCCCAGTGTGCGTGCCAATCGTTACTTCACCATGGCGATACAGTACGCCAACGGGGGAAATATCGACGTGATCGCACCCAAGGCCATCCTGATGAGCAAGGGTGGAGCCCCGATTGCCCTGCAGATGGCGGACCTGGCACTGGATTTTAAAGACCTCGAGCTTCACTTCACTGATCCTGAAGGCCCTCCGGGAATTTTGAGACCCGGGGCCTTGTATACCTATACGATCTATTCGAAGTCGACGGACAGGCTGCTCTTCAAGCTGCTGAAAGTGGAATGAAGGAAAGGGTAAGCCAGGATAAACCGTATAAAAAATCATCGCCATGAAAATCCAGAATATCTTCACCGCTCTGGCCCCCAGGTTCCTCAGTAAAGGGAACATTGCCCCTGCAGGCTTAATCATTGTCCTTCTGGCGTTCGGCCTTGCTGATGCCATAGGGCAAACGCGCAGCCAGGCCGAGACTGACCGGAATGCCGATGGCATTGTAATGAATCCCCAGCTCAAGGCCCTGATCACCTCGGAGGGTGAATCGGGATATATGTTCTTCCGGGAAGACCTGAAGCTGGACGCATCCGACCTGTTCACTACCCATAAGGCCGCCTTCAACCTCGGAGCCAAGGATGAAATGATCGCCCGGGGAGCTGAGACCTGCGCGCTGGGTATGGTGCACCGCGGGTTTCAGCATTACCACAATGGCTACCGCGTCATCGAATCGGAATACTACACCCATGAGGAGGGTGGTAGTGTGATCAAGGGGAACGGCCGTATCGCTACCGGGCTTAACCTGAACGCTACTCCTTCCATCAGTGAAGCGGCCGCCCTCCAGCTAGCCCTGGCCAGCATAGGTTCCAGCCTCTACGCCTGGGAGGATACCGCAAGGGAAAGCTGGCTCAGGACCGACCGTAACGACCCCAATGCCACCTATTATCCTGACGGAGAGTTGGTCTATGTGAACCCGGTCAGCGCTGGACAACAGAAGAACTACCGCCTGGCCTATGTCTTCAAAATCACTTCCAGCATCCCCTACGGCAGTGAGGATGTATTTGTGGATGCGGTCACCGGACAGGTGCTGCGCCGCGATACCAACATCAAGTACATCAATTACAATGGTGCGGCCAATACCCGCTACAGCGGATCACGCAACATTGTGACCTCGCGGCCCATTCCCCTGATCGGCAATTACATCCTGCATGATCAGAGCCGTGGAGGCGGGATCAAGGTCCTGGATGGACGGTTTGCCGAAAGCATCCCGGGCGCCGTCAACTTCGAAGACGCCGACAATGTCTGGACAGATACCGCCCGGGCAAAGCAGCCGGCTACCGATGCCTTCTGGGCCGGGGAAATGTGCTACGACTACTTCAAGGCGGTGCATGCCTGGAACAGCTATACCGGCAATGACCGGCTGATCAGGATCTTCACCAACTGGAAGAATAACACCTGGGAAAACGCCTTCTTCGATGCCGGGGACGACATCTTCGCCTTCGGCATAGGGAACATGGCCAATAATATCGGACCCTACGCCACCCTGGATGTGGTTGGGCACGAGTTCGGACATGGGGTGGTGGAACACAGTGTGGCCAACGGGGCAGGCATCCCTTCCTATCGCAATGAACCCGGTGCCATTGATGAAGCCTTTGCTGACATCTGGGGGACCTGCGTGGAATTCTGGGCCCGCCCGGAGAAAAGCAACTGGCTGAATGCCGAAGACAACCACTATGCCCCACCCTACTATGGACGATCTCTGGCGCAACCGAAGACAGTGGCCCCGCCCCAACCGACCACCTATCTGCAAGATACCAACCAGACCTTTAACTGGAAGTGGGCCCGGGGGTATTTCGACTATGTGCTGGGCAACCCCAACTGGGACCGCGGTGGCGTGCATCACAACAACACCATCGGAACTCACTGGTTCTACCTGCTTGCGGTAGGTAAGTCGGGCACTAATGATAAGGGAAAGAAATATACCGTGAATGGCGTAGGCCTGGCTATGGCAGAAAAAGTGGCCTACCGCGCCATGCAGTACCACCTGGGGTCCGCCCCCCAATGGGCTGACCTGAGGGCGGCCTCCATTGAGGCCGCCAAAGAGCTCAGTGGAGGACCCAAAGTCCTGGACCCCTGCGCCAACCTTGTCCGCCAGGTCATCAACGCCTGGTATGCCGTGGGCGTGGGCGATCCCTTGCTGATGTTCGAGGATGTAATTATTACTGAGACAGGCTGCGAAGATTCCACAGGTACCGCTGAAGCCAAAGTGAAGGGGGTGACCGGAACTCCGGAGTATGAATGGAGCAACGGGGACACGACCGCACTGGCCGATAGCCTTTACGCAGGGGATTGGTCGGTGACCGTGACCGACACCTCCACCGGCTGTAGCATCGATACGACCATCACCATCGAAGAAAAGGTCAACTTCAAGATGGATATGCGTAAGAAGGATCCCACCGAATGCAAGAAAGAGGACGGTGAGGCCGAAGTGCTGCTCACCGACATCAACGGCACACCGGAGATCATCTGGAGCAATGGCGAAACGACGGCAAAGATCACGGATCTCGGCAAAGGGGAATACTGTGTTACGGTGACAGATACGCACACCATGTGCGAAAAAGACAGCTGTATCACCCTGGAAGAATGGGAGCCGCGGGTAGTGGTGAGCGGCGGGGGCAACCGGACCTACTGCAAAGGCAAGCCCAGGCCCCCTGTCACCTTGAGCGCTCAGGCCTATATTGGTGATGCACAATGCCTTAGCTGTACTTACCTCTGGAGTACCGGAGCGAGCGGAAAAACGATCACTGTGACCAATTCCGGCACCTATTCCGTTACAGCCACCGTCTTCACCGATTGCAAAGGAAGCGGGAGCGCCACCGTAACCTATTGGGAAAGGGATTGTGATGACCCGGACGAGCCCGAATGGGAGATCCCGGTCATATCCTCCAGCGACCCCAACGACATTACGGGGCCCCTGGGCTATGGCCCTCAGCGCTTTGTGGCCAGGGAAAGCAATATGGAATACACCATCCGCTACGAGAACGATCCCGACTTCGCCACGGCTCCGGCCCTCAAGGTCGTGGTTACCATGCCCTTCCACTCCAATGCCCAGATGTTCAGCTTCAAGCTGGGGAACTTCGGCTTCGGCGACTTTGTGTTCAATGTGCCGCCCAATACCACCTTCTACACCAACCGCCTGGATGTCTCCGACTCCCTGGGCGTGATGGTGGACGTAACCGCAGGGATAAACGTGGCTACCAGCAACGCGTTCTGGATCTTCAACTCCATCGACCCCATCACCGGCCTTGAGCCTACGGATGCTACCCTGGGTTACCTTCCTGTAAATGATAGCGTTACACACCGGGGCGAAGGCTTCGTTACCTTCAGCATGAACCCCAAACCGACGACAACTACCGGGGACACCCTAACCGAGCAGGCCGTGATCATCTTCGACATCAACGAAGAGATTCCCACCAATACCTGGCTCAATACCATTGATGCGGTCGCCCCATGGAGCCGGGTAGACACCCTGCGCAACCACTCCGATTCCACCACCATCCGTATCCCCGTCAACAGCGGGGACGATGCCGGAGGATCGGGGGTGGGCAGCCACAAGCTGTACTATTCGGCCAATGGCGGCCCCTGGAACTATTACGGGGAATTTCCCTCCGACACCGGGGTCTATTTCAGCGGATCGGCCGACACGACTTATGGCTTCTTCACGCTGGCCGTGGACAATACCGGGAATACCGAGGCCATGAAGAACCAGGCCGAGGCAACCACCACCCTACACCAGACCCCGCTCAGTTTCTGGCGCCTGAACGGCGACATCACCTACCAGAACCCGGCCCTTACGCCTATGCCCGGCGTTGTGACCGAACTTATCGATACCGGCGGGGTAGCGGCCTACAGCGCCACCAGCAACAGCAGCGGGCGCTATACTTTCCCGGAAGTCCTCGAAGGACAGTATGACATGCACGCCCGCATCTCATCCGCCTGGGGCGGGGGCAATGCGGTGGATGCCCTGCTCATCGCCCGCTACTTTGCCGACCTGGAAGCCTTCTCCCCCGTTGCCTTGGGTGCCGCCGACGTGAACGGCTCGGACTATGTCAACTCCACCGATGCACAGCTTGTAGCCACACGTTTCGTCGACCTCGTCGATACCTTCCCTGCCGGGGACTGGTACTTCCACACTCCCTTACACTTCATGCTCACCTCTGACAGCACCTACAACCTCCCTGCCCTCTGCTACGGGGATGTGAACGGTTCATTCACACCGGGCTTCAAGGGAGCAACCGCCACCGTCGACCTGCGGCAGGCCAACACCAGGGAAGTGTTCGAAGGCATGGAATTCGACCTGCCTATCCTGCTAACCCGCGATCTGGAGCTGGGTTCCGTTTCTCTGGTCCTCGAATATCCTGAAGGGCTTACCATCCTTGGAGTAAGCATGAAAGATGTGGACCAGCGCAACCTGTTCTGGCAGCACCGGGGCGGATTGCTCCGCCTGGCCTGGTTCGACCCCTCGGGGCGCAAGGGCAAGGCCGGGGATGCCCTCTTCACCCTGCGCGTCAGGTGCAAGGGCCTCGAACATGGTCAAAGCCTTGACTTCAACCTGTACCCAGAGACACAGTTGAGCGATGCACAGGCCAAGGTATACCCGCATGAGGTGCTGGAAGTTCCGCGTCTCGAGCTGAACAACCTGGCCGGTATCCAGGTGCTGGGCAACTACCCCAACCCCTTCAGCAACCAGACCGAAGTGCGCTTCAGTTTGCCCGACAAGGCCCGCGTCGTCATCCGGGTATACAACGCCCAGGGCGAAGAAGTGGCCGTACTGGCCGATGAGCGCATGGAAGCCGGGGAGCATCAGGTGACCTGGCTCAGCGAACACATGGCCTCCGGGGTGTATATGCTCAGCCTGGAAGCCCAGTCGGGCCGTAAATCGGTACAGCTCAGCCACCGCATGGTGCTGACCCGCAACTAGGCCCTAATCCAGGGACAAGCGGTCCAGGGCCGCGTCCAGTTCGCCTGGGGCTATGTGTGAATAGTCCGGGAACCTTCCAAACCAGGTGGTTTGCCTTTTGGCAAACCGCCTGGTGTTTTTTTGGATCTCTTCCATCGCCTGCCCGCGACTGCAGTTGCCGTCAAAATAATGGAACAACTCCTTATAACCCACCGTACTGAGGGCCCTCAGTTCACGAAAGGCATACAGTGACCGGGCTTCCTCCTCCAGGCCTTCATCCATCATCCGCAATACGCGTGCATCGATCCGGTGGTATAGCTCGGGGCGAGGCATGCTGATTACCAGGGGGTGCCAGCGGAAGGGCACTTCCATCCTGCGTTTCCCCAGCAGTGTACTATACGGTTGCCCGGTCTGCAGGCAAACCTCCAGCGCCCGCTGCACCCTGCGGGGATTGGCAAGGTCGATGCGCCGGCAGGCCTCCGGGTCCAGTTCGCGCAATTGCTTCACCAGGTCCTGGAGCCCATGATGGCTCAGGCGGAAGTGTATCTGTGCCCTGATCCCGGGTTCAGGCTCCGGGAGATCATCCAGGCCTTGCACCAGGGCCTGGAGGTAGAGTCCCGATCCACCCACGGCTACCACGACCCGGTGTTCGCGGAACAGCCGGCTGGTTAGGGCGAGGGCTTCCTCACGATATCGGGCAATGTTGTATTCCTGGTGTATGCTGATATGCTGAATGAAGTGATGGGGTGCGGCCTGCAGCTGTTCCGGGCCGGGCACAGCGGTACCGATGTGCATTTCCCTGTAGAACTGCCGGGAATCGAAAGATAGGATGTGCGTACCGAATCGCCGGGCAGCATGTATGGCCAACTCCGTCTTACCGGAAGCCGTTGGCCCTGCGATCACCAGCAGCAGGGGGAGCTCGGGAGCAGGGATCATTCGACCTCAGAGGGACCTTCCTCGATTATGCCTTCGTCCAATTCATCGAGCATCAGGTCCTCAATATCTGCGATCTCGATGTTCTCGAAATCATCCTCCTCATCCCGGACCTGGGGCTCCAGAGGCTCTCCCCGGGAATACACGCAGCGGGGATAGGCTGTCCCCTCCTCGGCCTTGGCGATGCCGTTCATTTCGATGTAGAAGGTCTTGGGACGAAGGAAGTCATATTCGTATACGATGCGCTGCCGGGGCTCCTCCATGTAATCGCGCAGCAGGGCGTCCTTCATCATGAGTGGGGGTTCGTACCCCTCTTCGTCCGGGTTGGCCTCCTGCATATCGAGCAGGGTGATCTCCGTCATCCGGTTCCATCCCCCATCGCAAATGAAGAAGGAAGCCAGCTCGAGGGTGCTGAACTTGACGGTCTGCTGGATCAACTCATGGAATTCAAGGAAGCTGTTCGAAGCCTTCAGCTCAAACTCCCTCAGAAAGTCCTCGTTCGCTTCGGAAAGCATTCTGTACTTGTAGATCATCGTTATGGTTTTTTCTCCTGGGGTGCTTTATCTCCTTCACGTTCACTGCGGGGCTTGAGTCCCAATGCTGCCGCCGTCTCCAGCATCAGGGCATAGGCTGCCTCCCGTTCGTTTGCAATCAGCCCGTCGAGGATCGCCTCACGTATGCTGTTTTTGATGAGGCCCACTTCCTTCGACGGCGGTATACCAAAGGTATCCATAATCTCTTCTCCTGAAAGCGGGGGCTGCCAGTTCCTTACCCTGTCCTTTGCTTCAATCTCCACCAGCTTTTCCCGTACCAGTTTAAAGTTACGAAGGTAGCGGCGTACTTTGTCAGGATTTTTTGAGGTGATGTCGGCCTCGCAAAGCATCATCAGCCGGTCGATATCATCCCCTGCCTCGAATAACAGCCTGCGTACAGCCGAATCCGTCACAAACTCCTCGCTCAGCACGATGGGTCGCAGGTGCAGGGCTACCATCTTCTGCACGAACCTCATCGGTTCGTTCATCGGCAGCTTGAGCCTGCGGAAAATGCCAGGCACCATGCGCATCCCCTTCACTTCATGCCCGTGGAAGGTCCAGCCTGTGCCCTCTTCATAGCGTTTGGTGGGCGGCTTCCCGATATCGTGCAATATGGCCGACCAGCGCAGCCAGAGGTCATCGCTGTGCTCCGACAGGTTGTCGAGCACCTGCAAAGTGTGGAAGAAATTGTCCTTATGTCCTCTGCCCTCCTTGTATTCAGCCCCTTTGAGGGCCACCATCTCAGGGAAGAAGATTTCCAGCATACCGGTGCTCATCAGGATCTTGAATCCCAGCGAGGGCTGAGGGGATAGGATGATCTTGTTGAGCTCCTCCGTTATGCGCTCCATCGACACGATCTCCAGGCGCTGGCGGTTGCGGCCCAGGGAGGCGAAGGCCTCGGGGGCGATGCTGAACCCGAGCTGGGAGGCGAAGCGGATGGCCCGCATCATGCGCAGGGGATCGTCGGAGAAGGTGGTGTCGGGGTCCAGGGGGGTCCGGATCAGCCGGGCCTCCAGGTCCTCAAGGCCACCGAAGGGATCGATCAACCGGCCGAAATCCTCAGGGTTCAGGCTGAGGGCCAGGGCGTTGATGGTGAAGTCCCTGCGGTCCTGGTCATCCTTCAGGCTCCCGTCCTCCACCAATGGTTTGCGGCTGTCGGCACGATACGACTCCCGCCTAGCCCCCACAAACTCCAGTTCCAGGTCCTGCCAGTGCAGCATCGCGGTACCGAAGTTTTTGAACACATGCACCCTGGGCTTACCGGGCAAGCGCGTAGCCACCTCACGGGCCAGGGAAATGCCGCTGCCCACGGTCACAAAATCGATGTCCTTGGAAGCCCGTTGAAGCAAAAGGTCCCGCACATAGCCCCCAATCACATAGACTGGCATGCCCGCCGCGGCAGCCGCATCGGCCACCACGCGAAACACCGGATGCAGCAGGTATCTGGACCAGTCCTTGTCCACCTTCAGATTTTCGGCAAAAGTAAGAAAAGGAGTGCGTCTTTTGAACGATTCCATATAGCGTGGACGGGGAGGGAGGTGAATGACTGCGTTGTAATTTTGGAGCTCCCTCCCCGGAGGGGAGATAACCAAAAAATGACCGCTATGGCCAAAAGAACCATTGTTGCGATGCCCGGTGACGGCATTGGAAAGACCGTACTTGATGAAGCGATCCGCGTGCTCGATGCCGCCGGATTCGAAGCCGACTATGTTCAGGGTGACATCGGCTGGGAGTTCTGGTGCAAGGAAGGCAACCCTCTGCCCGACCGCACCATCAAGCTGCTCGAAGAGCATAAGATCGGACTCTTCGGCGCCATCACTTCCAAGCCCAAGGACGATGCCGCCGCCGAACTCGACCCCGCCCTGAGAGACAAGGGGTTCGTCTACTCCTCCCCCATTGTAGGCTTGCGCCAGCATTTCAACCTCGACATCTGCGCCCGACCCTGCAAGACCTATAAGGGCAACCCCTTGAATTTCGTCCGCCGCGGTGTGGGCAACACCATCGAAGAACCGGAGGTGGACGTGGTCATTTACCGACAGAACACCGAAGGACTATACGGTGGCGTGGAATGGAGCGATCCCCCCCAGCAGGTGTACGATGCCCTGATGACCCACCCGAAATTCGTGAAGAACTTCAGTCACGTTCCAAAGAACGAGCTGAGCATCTCCACCCGCATCTTCTCCAAGAATGCCACGGAACGCATCCTCAGGGCCGCTTTCGAGCATGCCCGCAAATACGGATACCGCTCGGTGACCCTCTGCGAAAAGCCCAACGTAATACGCGAGACCAGCGGGATGATGTTCAAGATGGCCAAGCAGATGCAGAAAAACGACTATCCTGAGATCGAGCTCTGGAACACCAATATCGACGCCCAGATGATGTGGCTCACCAAGAACCCTGAAGATTACGGCGTGATCGTGGCCGGCAATATGTTCGGTGACATCGTGTCCGACGGCTTCGCCGGACTCATCGGCGGACTGGGATTTGCCTGCAGCGCCAATATGGGCGAGCAGGTGGCCGTGTTCGAGCCCACCCACGGCTCGGCTCCCAAATATGCCGACTATCCCGTGAGCATCGTCAACCCCATCGCCATGATCGCTTCGGCCTGCATGATGCTCGACTTCATCGACGAGAAGCCTACCGCTGACCGTATCCGTACTGCCATCGCAGAAGTGATCGAGGAAGGCAAGGTGAGGACCTACGATATGATGAAGATGACCGGACGGCCCGACGTCATCGAAAAGGGCGCTGCCTCCACCCGTCAGATGGCCGACGCCATCATTGCCAAATTATAGTCATTCAAAAAGGACAAGCTTTATGACCATACAGGAGCAAGTACTCCACCTCTGGCCCGAGCTGGAGTGGATATCCGACCCGGACCTGCGGGGGAAGACCGCCCGTACCTGGGAGATCGCCCTGGAACGCTCGGTACTTAGTGCTGACGACCTCCGGACCATCCCGTTTACCCTGCTTTGCGGACCAAACCTTAAGGTGAGTTTTATGGACCACAAACGGGCCGTGGTGCACGTAGCCCGCGATGCCGGGAATAAGATGAACGAGTTCTTCAAGGATGAGCTGCCCGTGAATATGGATGTCCTCATCGCCGGGGCCATCCTTGCCGACGTGGGCAAATTGCTCGAATACGAGCTGAATGCCGAAGGCAAGTCGGTGCAGGGCAGATATGGCAAATACCTTCGCCATCCCTTCTCCGGGGTCTCCCTGGCCGAGGAATGCGGCGTACCCCCCGAGGTCTGCCATATCATCGCCACCCATGCCGGGGAAGGCAATATGGTGAAGCGCACCACTGAAGCCTATGTGGTGCACCACGCCGATTTTATGACCTTTGAGCCCTTCAGGGAGAGGCTCATCATCTGATACTGCGATGATGAATATGATAGAAAAGATCATCGCCGCCCACAGCAAGCAGGCGGTGGTGAAACCCGGGGAGATCGTGGATGTGCTCATCGACGCCCGTGTCGCCCGCGATTTCGGTGGGGCCAATGTGGTGAAAAACATCCTGGACAATGGCCTGGATGTGGATGATGCCACAAGGACCTTCTTCACCTTCGATTGCAACCCCGGAGGTTCAGACCAGAAATACGCCGCCAACCAGCATTTCTGCCGGCAATATGCCCGTGAGAAAGGCATCAGGGTGTATGATATCGATGCCGGCATCGGCACCCACCTGGCCATTGAGAACGGCCTGGCCTGGCCGGGAAGTACGTTCGTGTCTACCGACTCCCACGCCAATATTATGGGTGCCATAGGAGCCTTCGGACAGGGTATGGGCGATCAGGACATCGCCGCCACCTGGGCCCGGGGTTCCGTATGGTTCAAGGTGCCGGAAAGCGTGAAGCTGGTGCTCATCGGCGATCGTCCGAGAGGCGTTTCAGCCAAGGACATCGTGCTCAATCTGCTCAACATTTTCGGAGCCAACAAACTCCTGGGGTACAGCATAGAAATGCACGGCCCGGTGGTGGATGGCCTGAGCCTCGACGAGCGCATTACTATTGCCTCCATGGCTACCGAGATGGGGGCCATCATCCTGCTCTTCCCTCCCAGCAATGCCGTTCTTGATGAACTTGAAGCCCTCAGCGGCAAGCGCTATGACGGGGTGAACGCGGATCCCGGGGCCGTCTATGCCCAGCAACTGACCATCGATGTAAGCGATTTCAAACCCATGGTGGCTATGCCTGGGCACCCGCACGACGACACCGCTTTGGTGGAGGTAAGGGGCCGCAAGATCGACTCTGCCTTCATCGGCAGTTGTACCAACGGCCGCATCGAGGACCTGCGCATTACTGCAGAGGTGCTTAAGGGCCGCAAAGTGGCGCCGGGTGTGGTTCTCAAGATCGTGCCTGCCACCGACAGGATATGGCAGCAGGCCCTGGACGAAGGGCTCATCCGCATCTTCAAGGATGCCGGCGCCTTGGTTTCCAATGCCGGATGTGCCGGGTGCGCGGCAGGGCAGGTTGGACAGAATGGCCCGGAAGAGGTGACCATCAGCACCGGCAACCGCAACTTCAGCGGAAAGCAGGGCAAGGGATTTGTGTACCTGGCCTCCCCCGCCGCCGTAGCGGCATCCGCCGTGGCCGGGGTGATCACAGGGCCCGACACTATGCCTGAAGAGGTAGCCAACTTCGGCCCTATCGGAAAGTTCGACCAATACAAAGCGGCCACTCTGCGCACGGATGCACAGCGTCCCACGGTGGTTGAAGGCAGGGTTTGGGTGATCATGAAGGACGACATCGATACCGATATGATCTTCCACAACCGTTACCTCACCATCACCGACATTGCCGAGATGGGCAGGTACACCTTCGACAACCTCAGCGGTTACGAAGATTTCGCGAAGAAGGCCCAGCCCGGCGACATCGTGATCACGGCGAAGAACTTCGGGGCCGGCAGCTCGCGCCAGCAGGCCGTGGATTGCTTCCAATCCCTCGGAGTGCATTGCATCCTGGCCGAGTCGTTCGGCGCCATATACGAGCGCAATGCCATCAACGCCGCCTTCCCTATCCTCACCTACGAGGCAGGGCTGATCGATGCCCTGGGGCTTGCAACGGGTGACCGTATCCGGGTGGATTACCTCAGCGGGGACATCGAGCACCTGGGCAATGGCCGCAAGGCCAGGCTGAACCCATTCAACGAGGTCCAGGCCACCATTTTCCAGCGGGGGGGGTTGCTGTAGGGTTGATACGTCCTGCTTGTATCCGTAGCAAAACAACAGGCATCATCCCCCAGCGCGATGTATTGGTGCATATGTCGGTCACCTGGGGAGGGAAGCGTGTGATCCATTATACCGGCTTGCGGGTGGACCTGGGGGAACAAGAAGGACATAGAGTTCGAGGATATTGACAAGGCCTGGATGGAAGGGATGCGGGATTTCCTGCTGACCAGGAAGGGCCACGTGAACAATACCGCCACCAAGGTGATCAAGGTAGTGAAGGCGGTCATCCGCCGGGCGATGGAGGACGGCTTGCATACCAACGAGAAATACCGCCAGCTGCCCGCCCCAGAGGACAGCGTACCCATTATCACCCTCAACTGGGAACAGGTGATGAAGATCTATAATGTGGAGCTGGAGGAAAATGAGCTGGACCTGGCCCGTGACATTTTCCTGTTCCAGGTGGCCACGGCCTTGCGCTATTCCGATGTAAGGGAGCTAAGGCATACCGACATACAGGACGGGATCATACGTTTGATAACCCACAAGGGCAAGAAGCCGACGGCCATCCCGCTGAATTTTCTGAGCCGGGAGATCCTGGAGAAGTATGGCGGCCTTATGCTGGAGGGCGGGCGTGTTTTTCCGGTTCCGGTGAACCACATATTGAACACTGCCCTGAAAGAAGTGGGTAAGAGAGCGGGATTAATAGAACCCGTGGTAATCACCCGTTTCCGGGGCGAAGAACGGGTGACCATAGGCCCGGTTCCGCTGTATGAGCGCCTGACCACGCACGTAGGCCGCAAGACCTTTGTGAGCATAGCCTTCTACCTGGGAATGCCCAAGGAGCTGATTATGGCCATCACTACCCATTCCAGCCCGGCAGTGATCGACCGCCACTACCTTTCCATTATGCCGGAGCACATCAAGCAAGTGATGGAGCAGGTGTTTCAGAAGGACCGGTTGAAGTA